>JAIELW010000019.1 GCA_019752575.1 Xanthobacteraceae bacterium
TCGATCATGCTCGAAATGAGCTTCAAGCCGGTCTGCCAGAACGCCGGGTCGCGCGCGTCGAGACCGAAGGGTTTCAGCAATTCCGAATGGTGCTTGGTGCCGCCGGCAGCCAACATCGCGAGATAGCGCTCGGCGAAACCGCTGTCGTCCTTCTCGTAAACGGCATAGAGCGAGTTCACGAGGCAGTCGCCGAAGGCATAAGCGTAAACGTAGAACGGCGCGTGGACGAAGTGGCCGATATAGGCCCAGTAGGTCTCGTACCCTTCGCCGAGATGGATCGCAGGGCCTAAGCTCTCGCCCTGCACGCTCATCCAGAGTTCGGAGATTTTTTCCGGCGTCAGCTCGCCGTGCTTGCGCTCGGTGTGGAGCTTGCGCTCGAAGGTATAGAACGCAATCTGGCGGATCACCGTATTGATCATGTCCTCGACCTTCTGCACCAGCATCGCCTTCTTCTGCACGGGCGCGGCTTTCGCCAAGAGCGCGCGGAAGGTCAGCATCTCGCCGAACACGGAGGCGGTTTCGGCAAGCGTCAGCGGCGTCGGCGCCATCAGCGCGCCGTTTGGGGCGGCCAGCACCTGATGCACACCGTGGCCGAGTTCGTGCGCGAGCGTCATCACGTCGCGCGGCTTGCCCATGTAGTTCAGGAGCACGTAAGGATGCGCTGACGGGACAGTCGGGTGCGAGAACGCGCCCGACGCCTTGCCCGGCCGCACCGGCGCGTCGATCCAGTTCCTGTCGAAGAATTGCTTTGCGATGTCAGCCATGGGCGGCGAGAACGCGGCATAGGCGGAAAGCACGGTCTCGCGCGCCTCCGGCCAAGCGATCGTGCGCTGCTCGACCTTCGGCAGCGGCGCGTTGCGGTCCCAGTGCTCCAGCTTCTCCTTGCCGAACCACTTCGCTTTCATCTTGTAATAGTGGTGCGACACCTGCGGGAATGACGCCCGCACGGCTTCGACCAGCGCATCCACCACTTCGCGCTCGACGCGGTTCGAAAGGTGGCGCGCATCCGCGATATCCTGAAAGCCGCGCCAGCGGTCGGAGATTTCTTTGTCCTTCGCGAGCACGTTCGTGACCAGTGCAAAGGTCGAGATATTTTCCTTGAAGACGTTCGCGAGCGCGCCCGCGGCCTTGGCGCGCTTCAACTCGTCCGCGTCCTGCAACATGGTCAGCGTCGGCTCCAGCGTGAGCCGCTCGTTGTCGATCTCGAAGCGCAGCCCCGCGATGGTTTCGTCGAACAGCCGGTTCCATGCGCCGCGCCCGGTGACGGATTTCTCGTGGAATAGAAGCTCGATCTTGTCTTCCAACTGATAGGGCTTCTCGCGCCGCGTATCCTCGACCCATGGGCGGTAGTGGCCGAAGATGGGATCTTCGAGCGCGCGCTCGATCAGCGTGTCGTCGATGCGATTGAGCTCTAACGTGAAGAACAGAAGATGCGACGAGCTCGCGGTAATGCGCTCGACCACGTCGCCGTAGAACTTGCCGCGCTTGGGGTCGGTCGTGTTCTGCGCGCGGACGAGGCCCGCGAACGAAACCAGCCGCCCCAGAAGATCGTCGATCGCCTCATAACGGCGCACCGCGGCGCCTAACGTTGCGCCGGCCGAAGGCGACTTCGCAATTTCTTCCAGCTTGCCCTTGAACTCCCGCTCAAAAGCGACGCAGTCGGCGTCCGCCTTGGCGAGATCGGCCTGCACCTTCGGATCGTCGATCGAGGCATAGAGATCCGTCAGATTCCACTCTGGCAGCGCGCCGAGCGGGCCCGCGCCGGGCGCGGCGGAAGAGGCCGGATTCTCGAAGGCAATCTTCATCGGCAAAATCTCCTGCAGGCAAATTCTATCGCATGGCGGGGCTATTACCCACTTTCCGAAGTTCGCCATACAGCGCGGCACGCTTTTTTGCGAACTTCGGAAAGTCCAGGGTACTAGCAAGTCTATAATTCTCGTACCGCTTTCTATTGGAAGTTTCTGAGCGAACCTGCGGCTAGTACTGCAGAAACTTCCAATAGGCGGTACGAGTGCTCACAACGAGCCAACGCCCGGATGCCAGTGCGGTTCGTAGCCGCGAGCCAGAACCTTGGTAATGGCGGGTGGCGTCAGCATCATGGCGCTGCCCGAAGGGCGGGCCATCGCTTCCGTGTAGCCCGAAGGCGACCAGCGCAGGAGCCGCTTGCCCTTTACGGCAAACGATTCGTTCCCGCCGAGTGTCACGAAAGCGCCGTCCGGCAGATCCGGCAGCGAAACCGGATGCAGCCGCTTCGAGCGTCCGTCTTGCTCCAGCCGCTCGCGATGCAGGACCAAATCCATCTCGCCAGCGCGCTTCGGCGACCCGCGCCCGGAAAACTTTTCCGCGAAATCCTTCGCCTCGGCGCGGCGGCATTCGAAGCAGGGCCGGTGGCCGGAAGCTAACGCGGTCGGCTCGTCCATAAAGAAGAGTTCGGTGTAATAGCGGCCCCAGACGTCGCGCTGCCTGCCCTTGAAGGAAAGCACGCAGCAAATCCACGCGCGCGAGACGTGGCGGCGTTGCCCAAGCGTCTGGTCGTCGCGATGGAATTTGCCGCCGCGATTGCCGAAGAAGCCGCCGCGCGATGAGTCGGCGAACAGTTCTCCGAATGGCGAGACGCGGTTCTGGAGAGGCATTGCACTCCATTTCGTCATGCCCGGCCCTGTGCCGGGCATCCACGTCTTAGCAGCCTATCAGCAAGAAAGGCGCGGATGGCCGGGACAAGCCCGGCCATGACGAGAGAAAGAGAAATGCGCGCGTCTCGAAGGATGAGCGGGATTCAGACTCTCTTAACGCCCGTCAACCAATGTGCCCCGAAACGGCACATCTGTCGCCGGGCGGGGTTTTTATGAGCGCGCGTATTCTGGTGGTGGACGACGATCCGGTGCAACGCCGGTTGCTCGAAGCGATGATCAAGCGCTTCGACTACGAGCCGGTGATGGCCGAAGGCGCGGAAGCCGCGCTGAAAATGCTCGATGCCGCCGAAGGCGCCAATATCGAATGCATAGTGCTCGATCTCGTAATGCCCGACCTCGACGGCATGGGCATGCTCGGAAAACTTCGCGAGCGCGGCAGCCAATTGCCCGTGATTGTGCAGACCGCGCAAGGCTCGATCGACACCGTCGTCTCGGCGATGCGCGCGGGCGCAGTGGACTTCTGCGTGAAGCCGGTGCGCGCCGAACGCCTGCAGGTTTCGCTCCGTAACGCCTTGGCGCAAGCGACGCTCGCCGACGAAGTGCGGCGCATGCACAAATCCGCCGACGGCAAGCTCAGCCTCAAGGATCTTTCCACCAAGAGCCCGCGCATGCAGGCGGCCCTCACACTCGCCGAAAAAGCCGCGGCCTCCGACATCCCGGTCCTGATCGAAGGCGAATCCGGCACCGGCAAGGAACTGTTCGCCCGCGCGATCCACGCCGCGGGCCCGCGCGCGAAGAAACCTTTTGTCGCGGTCAACTGCGGTGCGATCCCGGCAAACTTGGTCGAGTCGATTCTCTTCGGTCACGAGAAGGGCTCGTTCACCGGCGCGCAGGACAAGCAGCCCGGCAAATTTCTCGAAGCCGACGGCGGCACGCTGTTCCTGGACGAGATCGGCGAACTTCCCGCCGACGCGCAGGTGAAATTGCTTCGCGCGCTGCAGGAAGGCGAGATCGATCCGGTCGGTTCGCGGAAGCCCGTGAAAGTCGATTTCCGTCTCGTCTCCGCGACCAATCGCGACTTGATGGCGCTGGTACGCGAAGGCGCGTTCCGCGAAGATCTTTTCTACCGCTTGCACATTTATCCGGTGACGCTGCCGCCGCTGCGCGAGCGCATGGAAGATGTGCCCGAACTCGTGAAGCGTTTCGTCGCTCGCTTCGCCGCCGAGGAAGGCAAGCGCGTGCGCTCGGTTTCCGCCGACGCGATGAAGCTGCTCTCCGAATACAAGTGGCCCGGCAACGTGCGCCAATTGGAGAACGCCGTGTTCCGCGCGGTCGTGCTTGCGGGTGCGGACGAAATCGGCGTCTCGGAATTTCCGCAGGTAGCGTCCCAAGTGCCGGGTTATGAGCAGGCGGCGTTCAACCCGCCATCGATCCCGTCTCCCTCTACCCAGCCTTCGGCCCCGCTGATCGTTGCCGAAGAACAACCGGAAGTCCCCGCCCGCGAGCGTCTGGAACTCGTCGATTTCCATGGCCACGTCCGGCCGATGGAGACGCTGGAGGCCGAAATCATCCGCTTCACGATCGATCATTACCGGGGCCGGATGACCGAGGTCGCCCGCCGCCTTGGCATCGGCCGCTCGACTCTCTACCGGAAGCTCAAGGAATTGGGTCTCGAGGCCGAAACCGGGGCCGATCACGCGGATTTGTGACCCGGCCGCGTGGCTAAGCGGTAACAGAGACTGGCAAATTCGGAACGGTGAGCCGCGGACCGCACTTGTACCCTTGATCGGGTCGGCCGCCACTGCCACAAGCTAGGCAACCAGTTTCAAGCGGGAGATTACTATGCACCCCGACAGGCACTTTGACCTTGTTTCGCGCGGTCTTTTCGTCGGCGCCGCCCTTTTTGCGCTGACCCCGGCCGCCTTGGCCCAAACCGATCTGGTCAAGGAAATTCCGGCTCCGGAAGTAGCCGCCCCGTCCGGCCTCGAAGCGCAACCGCAGCCGCAGATGCAGGCAACCGCGCCGGTCACCGCACCTGCATCCGCCACCAACTATGTTCCGTCGGACGAAACCAAGAAGCTCACCGGCAAGAAGCTCCTCGACGCGCCGCTCGCCAATCTCTCGGGCACCGACGCGGCCATCGCAGAGAAGCTGCGCGAACTGATCGCGACCCGTAGCGACCGCTTCTTCAGCCGCAAGGACGAACGCGAAGCCGCCGAGGCGTTCTATCGCGATCGCGGCTTCCAGCCGCTCTGGACCGCGAACGGCAAGACCACGCAGCTGACCGCCGCGGCTATCGCTTTCCTGAAGAAGGTCGGCGAGGACGGCCTCGAACCCGCCGACTACGCTGCGCCGAACTTCGACGTCACCGAAGCCGACAAGCTCGCCGAAGCCGAACTCGCCTACACCGGCGGAGCGCTCGACTTCGTGCGGCACGCTTCTTCGGGCCGCATTCATCCGTCGCGCACCTTCCGCGACACCGAATACAAGCACGACGGCCTCGATCCGCTCGTCAGCCTGAACAAGATCGCGTCCGCGGCAAACGTCGGCGAAACGCTTGCGGCGTTCTTCCCGCCACACGAGCAATACAAATTGCTCAAGGCGGAGCTTGCGAAGCTCCGCGCCAAGCCGGAAGCCGAGCAGGTCCGCATCCAGCAGGGTCAGGTGCTGCGCTTCAACGCGAAAGCGAAGCAGCACCAGGCCGACAATCGCGTGCCTGCGCTCCGCGAACGCCTCGGCCTGCCGGCGAAGGACGACAAGTTCTACGACGAAGACCTCGCCAAGGCGGTTGCCGATTTCCAGAAGGATAAGAAGCGCAAGGCCGACGGCATTCTGACGAATGAAGTCGTTGCCGCGATGAATCCGGCCAACACCGACAAGGTCGAAGACATCATCCTTGCCAACATGGAGCGCTGGCGCTGGCTCGCCCGCGATCTCGGCAAAAATCACGTCATCACCAGCATCCCCGGTTATTACCTGCGCGTCTTTCAGGACGGCAAGGAAGTCTGGGAAACGCGCGTCGTCATCGGCGCGCCGACCAAGATCACGCCGATCACGACGCAGGAAATGAGTTTCATCACGGTGAACCCGACCTGGAACGTGCCGCCGTCGATCATCGCGAGAGATTACATTCCGGCCCTGCGTCAGGATCCGGAAGTCATGAAGCGCATGGGCATGAAAGTCCAGACACGTCCTGACGGCACTTTGCATATTTCGCAGGGACCGGGAGACGCGAACGCGCTCGGCCGCCTCCGCTTCAACTTCCCGAACAAGTTCCTGGTCTATCAGCACGACACGCCGGTCCGGCACCTGTTCGCGCACGATGAGCGCGCCTACAGTGCCGGATGTATCCGCGTGCAGGATCCGCTGAAATACGCGGAATTGCTGATGAACATGGCGCGTCCGGGCGAAGACTGGACGCAGGAAAAGATCAAGAAGATGTACGGTACCGCCGAGCACAAGCTCGACTTCAAGAACCTGATTCCAGTCCACCTCATCTACAACACGGCCGAGATCCGCGACGGCAAGCTCATCATCCGCAAGGATCTCTACAAGGTCGATGCGGCGACGATTAAGAACCTCAAGGCCTCCGGCAACGAGCGCAAGCAGCTCGAAGTCGCGATCAAGCACCCCGACCTGACGCCGGGCCGTCAGGCGCTGACCCTCGACGGCTACGACGACCGCGTCGGCGGCTTCGACCTGTTCAGAATTTTCCGCCGCTAAGCGCGGCGAATCCTGGACCGAAATGCGACGGGGGCCTTCGGCCCCCGTTAACTTTTGGGTAACCGGCGGGCTCCATTTCCGCCATTTTCGGCCCCTAGCAAAAGAACTGTCGGGGGCATCTTCGGTCAACAACTCGTTAACCGGACCCGGCAAGACTGCGTAAATCCTGCTTCTCGCGCCCAGAGGGGTGGCTGAAAGCAGTCAGGGACGGGTTCGTACTTGCCGAAGAAAGCTTCCGCTGCCGCGTTGCGCGACTGGAAGGCCTGCCGTTCGCTTGGAGCGATCGGGGCCGCCGCGATTGCGCTCACCTTTTCGACCACGAGCCTGCAAAGCGTGATCGCGAACGGCGATACGCGCACCATCTCGATGTTTCATACGCACTCGAAAGAGTCGATCACCGTTACCTTCAAGGTGAACGGCCGCTACGACGAGGCTGCGCTCGCGAAGATCAACAGCTTCCTGCGGGACTGGCGCAACCACAAAGAAACGAAGATGAACCCGCATCTCTTCGACATCCTGTGGGAAGTGAACCGCGACGCCGGCGGCAAGCAGCCGATCCAGATCATCTCGGCGTTCCGCTCGCCTGAAACCAACGAAATGCTCCGCTCGCGCTCGAGCGGCGTCGCCAAACACAGCCAGCACGTGCTCGGCAACGCGATCGACTTCCGCATCCCGGATGTGCCGCTCTCCGAACTCCGCGCGGCCGGCCTGCGGCTGCAGCGCGGCGGCGTCGGCTTCTATCCGGGCTCCGACTTCGTCCACATGGATACATCGACCATTCGCCACTGGCCGCGCATGACGCGCGATCAGCTTGCGCGCGTGTTCCCGGACGGCAAGACGGTTCACGTTCCGACCGACGGCGTGCCGCTCAAGAACTTCCAGATGGCTGCCGCGGAAATTCAGCAGCGCGGACAATTCGGCGAACGTCAGCGGATCCAGGTCGCCTCTGTGACATCCGTACCGGAAGCCAATACTTTGCAGCGCTTCATCACCTCGATCTTCGCAGCGAATTCCGCGAACAACACGCGCGAGCCGGAAGTGCAGGATGACGACGACGTACCGGCGCCGCAGCAGCAGACGCCGCCCGCGCGGACGCAGGTCGCCTCTATTACCCCGCAGCCGCTCCTGCCGGCGGTCGCGCGCCAGCAGCAGCAACAGCGCGAACGCCTGCAATGGCAAACCGGCCCCGCACCCGTGAACGCGCCGCAGGAGCCTTCGGAAGAAACCACCGGGACGACCTCGCTCGCCTACAACAATCCGCGCGAGCGCAATTTCCCGCCGCAGGCTCGCATGCAGGGCACCCTCGCCGCGGTGCCGCTCGTCGCAGGCGCGCATACGCTGCCCGCAGGCTTCGCGAGCGTGAGCGGCCTGAACCAGATGAAGCATCCGGAAAACGTGCGCGGCTTCGCGGCGCCCGTGCGCGCGATCGTCGATAACAGCTTCCAGGAATTCGCGCCGAGCCAGATCGCCGGCGGCTTCCAGACGAACCGCCCGCAAGTCAGCGTGGTTGGCTTCGAGCCAGTCCGCGCGGCTTCCCGCTAAAGTTTTTTGTTCGATCGAATTTTCCTTCTCTCCGCTTGCGGGGAGTAAGGAATTTAGCGGGCGCCGATTCCGAGCGCCTCGCGATACAACTCCACGATCGCCTCGAATTCCTGCCGCTCCGAAGCTTCCTGCCCGCGCAGCCGCACGACCGCGCGCAGCGCCTTGGTGTCGAAGCCGTTCGCTTTGGCCTCGCCATAGACTTCGCGAATGTCGTCCGCGAGCGCTTTCTTTTCATCTTCCAGACGCTCGATGCGCTCGACCAGCGCCTTCAATTGCGATTTGGCGAAGCTGGTTGCGTCCGCGGTGGCGGATTCTTTCTTGGCTGCTGCTGGCATGGCCCTACTTCAGTGACGGTGGGATTTGTCGAAGGCGGCTTTCTGGTCCGCGCTGGCTTCTTTCTGATAACGCGATTTGAATTCCTCGCAGCTCATGCCGTAGACCGCCTCGCGGCTTTCGTCTTTGGTCATGGCGACGCCTTTCGCATCGGCAGCGTCTTTCAGCCAGTTCGAAAGGCAGTTGCGGCAGAAACCCGCGAGATTCATGAGATCGATATTCTGCACGTCGGTGCGCGCGCGCAAATGCTCGACCAGCCTGCGGTACACCGCAGCCTCCAACTCCGTGCGGGTTTTGTCGTCGATCTGGCTCATCGCGTCTACTCCGGAACTCTTGCGCCGCATTCTAGCGCGGCAGGGACGCAGAGTCTTACTTCACCACAAGCCCTGTGAGTATCCGGGAGAAACGCAGGGCCCATGCGGAAATCCCGGTTTCGTCATCGAGCAAATCCTGCCGCACCTCGGCGATTGCGTGCGGCAGCCCGCGGTCGAAACCGTGGCGCGTCATGGAATCGCCCTTGAGCGCGCCGGCATAAGGCTCGTTCTCGCCGGTCACGATGTCTGGCTCCGCGCGAAGGGCCGCGAGCAGCGGCAGGGCGAAGCGGCCGTCGCCTTGCCACAGCACCGAGCAATGCCAGGGCCGCGGCCCGTCGTGAAAAACCGGCGTGAAGGAATGAACGGAAAAGAGAACGGGCTGCATGCCCGCTGCCAGCGAGCGGCCGATCAAACCGTCGACCGCGGCGTGATAAGGCCCTGAGAAGCGCGCGATGCGGCGCGCGACCTCGGCGTCGTCGACTTTCGCGTTGCCCGGCACGATCGCGCCGTCGGACAATTTCATCACCAGCGTCGGATCGTCATCGCCGCGATTGGGGTCGATCAGGAGACGCGAAAAGCGCGACAGCACGGCGGGCGCGGCTAGTTCTTTGGCCAGCGCGCGTGTTAACGCTTCGGCGCCGATGTCGTAGGCGATGTGGCGCTTCAGTTGCAGCGGATCGAGGCCGAGATTGCCGTATTCCGGCGGAATCCGGTTCGATGCGTGATCGCAGACGAGGATGTAACGCGAAGTCGCGGGGCCTTCGATAATCTCGAACGACTCCGCATGACCCGAAACGGAGTTGCTCACGCGCTGAAGCATGCAAAGAGAATAATGATGCGCCGCAGCGGGCGCTAGCGCATTAGCGTCGCAACTCGGCGCGCGTGACTTCGCCATGAGCATGGCTTACGAAGCTTCGCAACAAACAGAAGCATCTCGTGAACGCCGCCGCACTTCCAGCCCAGAAAAACACTGTCGCTTTTGCCGCCCTCGTCATTGGCGCTTTTGCAATGGGGGCGTCGCCTATCTTCGTGCGCCTGGCCGATGTCGGGCCGTTCGCGAGCGCATTCTGGCGTTGCGCGCTGGCGCTTCCCTTTCTCGCGCTATGGGCGCTGACCGAACCGAAGGAAAGCCGCGCGATGTTCTCGACCGACCGCGCGGTGGCGCTATCAGGGCTATTCTTCGCGGGCGATCTTTTCTTCTGGCATCTTTCGATTCTCGCAACCACGGTTGCGAACGCGACCTTCATCGCCACCATGGCGCCGGCTTGGGTCGCCTTCGGCGCGTGGCTCGTGTTCCGCGAGAAAATCTCTAAAGGCAATTTCCTGGGCCTGGCGCTTTGCCTGACCGGCGGCGCCGCGCTGATCGGCCAAAGCTATAGCTTCGCCCCGGAACGTCTGCTCGGCGACGGCTATGCGTTGATCACGTCGCTTTTCTTCGGGCTCTATATGCTCGCGGTCAGCAATGCGCGGACGAGGCTCAAGATCGGTGCGGGATCGCTCGCCTTCATGTCGGCCGCGATTACAACCGTCTGTCTGTTCGTAGCCGCGATGCTGCTCGAGACGAATTTCATGCCGCGCTCGCTGAACGGCTGGCTGACACTCTTGTCGCTCGCGATCGTCTCGCAGGTGCTTGGGCAAGGCTTGCTCGCGGTCGCGCTCGGGAGATTGCCTGCGACGTTCTCCTCGCTCGTGATTTTCCTCGAAGCGGTGGGTGCCGCGGCGCTCGGCTGGCTCGTGCTGAATGAATCGCTCGGAGCGCTTCAACTTTTCGGCGGCGCGCTGATACTCTTGGGCATCTGGGTTGCGCGCCCGCGCGGCACCGCACCGGCAGCGGCTTTATGAATCGCGATCTGCTCTCGAAAGTCTATAACGCCGCCGTCGCGCGTGCGCATCCGCGCGAATGTCTGCCGCCACATCTGCCCGCACCTCCTGCGAGCGGGCGGCTTTTGATTTTCGCCGCCGGCAAGGCCGCGGGCTCCATGGCGGAAGCGGCGGAAGCCTTCTACTTCGACAAGCACAATTTTCCGCGCGAGCGCATCGCCGGCATCACCGTCGCGCGGCACGGCTATGGCCGCAAACTCCGCAAGATCGAAATGGTCGAGGCTGGGCACCCGGTGCCGGATGCCGAGGGAATTGCCGCCACCGCGCGCACGTTGCGTCTCGCGGAAAGCGCCTCGGAAAACGACATCGCGCTCGTGCTGATGTCCGGCGGCGCGTCCGCGAACTGGATTGCCCCCGCCAGAGGAATTTCGCTCGACGACAAGCGCGAACTCACGCGCGCGCTGCTCCGAAGCGGCGCCAGCATCGTCGAGATGAATTGCGTGCGAAAACATCTATCGCGCATCAAGGGCGGCAGGCTGGCTCTAGCACTCGCACCCGCGCGCGTGATCACGCTCGCGATCTCGGATGTGCCCGGTGACGATCCTTCAGTGATCGGCTCGGGGCCGACGGTGCCGGATGTTACGACGCTCGAAGATGCACGAAAGATTCTGGACAAGTACAAGATCACTCCACCCGCTTCGATTGTAAGTACGCTCAACGATCCTGCGAATGAATCGCCAAAGCCCGGCGATGAAACTTTCGCGAATACGGCGTTCGAGATCGTCGCCAAGCCGAAAGCCTCGCTGGAAGCCGCGGCCGAAATTGCGAAGCAGGCCGGGTACGAACCGGTGCTGCTCGGCGCCGACCTCGAAGGCGAAGCACGAGAGGTTGCAACGGAGCACGCGGCACTTGCCGTCAAGTTGAAACGCGAAGGCAGGAAAGCGGCGATCCTCTCCGGCGGCGAACTGACGGTGACGATCATGGGCAAGGGCCGCGGCGGGCCAAACCAGGAATATGCGCTGGCGCTTGCGATCGCGCTCAAGGGCGAAGCCGGAATTGCAGCGGTCGCCGGCGACACCGACGGCACCGATGGCGGCGCCGGCAGCGCCGACGATCCGGCCGGCGCTTTCGTCGGCGAAATGACGCTTTCGCGCGCGCAAAAACTGGGCCTCGATCCTGCCGGGATTCTTGCGCAGAACAATTCGACCCATTTCTTCGAGCGGCTCGGCGACCTCCTGAACCCCGGACCGACTTTTACGAACGTAAACGATCTCCGGGCTATCCTCGTTGACAGCTAGGAGCGGGCGGGGCCAAAAGCGGCCTCGCCGAACAAAGTAAGCCGTCAGCCGAAACCGGGGGACTTCCTCGTTCGATGCGTAGCCTTCGCGTGATCTCGTCAACCTCGCTTGCGCTTGCGGCGCTGCTCTTTGCGTCAGGCGGCGTATTTGCCGATTTCCGTATCTGCAACAGAACCGACGCCCGCGTCGGTGTCGCGCTCGGCTACAAAGACGGCGAGCATTGGACCACCGAAGGCTGGTGGAATATTCCGCCCGGCACTTGCGAGACGCTCGTGCGCGGCACGCTGATCGCGCGCTACTATTATCTCTATGCGCAGGACTACGATCAGGGCGGCGAGTGGTCCGGCAAGGCGTTTCTCTGCACGCGCGACAAAGAATTCACCATTCAGGGCATCGCGGATTGTCTCGCACGCGGCTATAATCGCACCGGATTCTTCGAGGTCGACACGCTGGACCAGAAAAACTGGACCGTACAGTTGACCGAACAGAACCAGACTCCGCAGGGCCTGCGCGGCCCGAATGTCCCGACCGGCCCGAACCTCGCTCCGAACCAGAAGAAAAAATGAGACGACAGCGCCGTACCAAAATCGTGGCCACCCTGGGCCCCGCCTCGTCGGAGCCAGCCACGATAGAAAAGCTGTTTCAGGCAGGCGTCGACGTTTTCCGCATCAATATGAGCCACACGCCGCATGAGGCAATGCGTGCGTTCGTGAACACGATCCGCTCGATCGAGCAGCGCAACGATCGCCCGATCGGCATTCTCGCCGATCTGCAGGGACCAAAGCTGCGGCTCGGCGCGTTCAGAAATGGCGGCGCGCAACTCGAAGCGGGTGCCACCTTCGTGCTCGATTCCGATTCCGCTCCGGGCGGCGAGAAGCGCGCGCATCTCCCGCACCCGGAAATTCTGGAAGCGCTGCGTCCCGGCCATCGTCTGCTGATCGACGACGGCAAGCTCAAGCTCACTGTCACGGAGGCCACAAACAACCGCGCGGTCACGCGCGTCGGCGTCGGCGGCCGCATTTCCGACCGCAAAGGCGTGAGCCTGCCCGACACCATCCTCAATCTTTCCGCGCTGACGCCGAAGGACCGCGGCGATCTCGAAGCCTGCCTGGAGGCGGGCGTCGACTGGATTGCGCTCTCCTTCATCCAGCGCCCCGATGACGTCGCCGAGGCGAAAAAACTCGTGCGCGGCCGCGCAGCGGTGCTTTCGAAAATCGAGAAGCCGCAAGCGATCAATGCGCTTGAGGGAATTCTCGAATTGTCCGATGCGCTGATGGTTGCGCGCGGCGATCTCGGCGTGGAGATGCCGCTCGAGCGCGTTCCCGCACTCCAGCGCAAGATCATCAGCGCGGCGCGGCGCGCGGGCAAGCCGGTGGTGGTCGCAACGCAGATGCTGGAATCGATGATTACGACTCCCATTCCGACGCGCGCCGAGGTCTCCGATGTCGCGAACGCCGTCTATGAAGGCGCTGATGCGGTGATGTTATCGGCGGAGTCCGCGGCCGGTGCGCATCCCGTGCTCGCCGTCGAAACCATGAACAAGATCGCCGAAGAAGTGGAGCGCGAGCCGGAATATTTTTCGGGCCTCGCTTCGCAGCGTGTTGCACCCGAAGCGACCGGCGCCGACGCGATTTCGGCGGCCGCACGCCAGATCGCGGAAACGCTCGATCTCGGCGCGATCCTGTGCCTTACGAGTTCCGGCGCGACTGCGATGCGCGTCGCGCGCGAGCGGCCCAAACCGCCGATCATCGCACTGTCGCCGAAGATCGAGACCGTGCGTCGTCTTGCGCTGCTCTGGGACGCACATTGTGCGCAAATGGGCGACGAGAAAGACATCGACGTCACGATTAAGCGCGCCTGCGCGATCGCGTTCCGCGAAGGCATCGTGAAAGTCGGTCAGCGCGTGATTCTGGTGGCTGGCGTTCCGCTTGGCACGCCGGGCGCAACCAACATGGTGCGCATCGCCTACATTTCGGATGACGGCGGGGTGGAGTAACCCACTCGTCATGCCCGGCCCTGTGCCGGGCATCCACGCCTTAACGGATCATCGACGCAGTAAAGACGTGGATGGCCGGGACGAGCCCGGCCATGACGATACTAGTAAGCGTTCGCTAAATATCCCGGCCTTCGACCTTGAGCTTCAGGCGCCGCACGATCTCGGGAATGTTTTCGAGATGCGGATTGATTTCGAGCGCGCGGCGGTAAGCTTCCAGGGCCCGCTTCTCCTCGCCGATATCCTGCAAGATGATGCCTAAGCCCGCGAGCGCCTGATAGTGCCGCGGCTCCTGCGCGAGCACGACGCGCAGATCCGCAAGCGAGCGGTAGATGTCCTTGCGGACGAAATGCAGCGTCGCGCGCCGCGCCCAGGCTTCGGTGTAGTTCGGGTTGACCTGGATGATGGAGTCGAGAAGTTCGAGCGCGGTCTTGAACTCCTTCGCCTCCATGGTGGTCTGCGCACGGATCATGAGAAGATTAAGCGTGTCGCTTTCCGTGATCGCGAGCGCCACTTCGATGCGTTTCTCGATCTGCTTAGCAATCTGCGCGTTGGGCGCGGCCTTGAGTGCCGCGAAAAGGCCGTCGAGCTGCTTCGCGCGGTCGATCTGGCGCTTCTGCTTTTGCGCGCGCTTGGTCTTGGCAGGAGGCGCCTTCTGCTCGGCGCCGGGAGAGGTTTGCGCAAACAGCGGCTGCGCGGCAAAGGCGGCAAGCGGCAACATGAGCACAAGGAAGACTCGGATGAGCTTCATGCGCTAGAGTCTAGGCCCGCCCGCCCCCGTCGCAAGCCCGAAATCGACGCAGACAAACGAAATCCGGCGCACTTTTGAAGTGCGCCGGCGTAACGGTTTAGGCAGCCGAAATCAGGCTTGCTGATTACCCTTGGCGGGCTTTGAAGCGCTTCTGCGTCTTGTTGATGATGTAGACGCGGCCTTTGCGGCGCACGAGACGGTTGTCCCGGTGACGGGCGCGCAGCGAGCGCAGGGAATTGCGGACTTTCATCGTCGGAATCCTTGGTTCGGCGGGTTTCTAGGGGCCGCTTCCGGCCCTGTCAAACAGCTTCTAAGGCCATTTTCGCCCCGAACCGGAGCCAAATCCGGGTTCCGGTATTTCCTCCTTGACTCCCCGCCTCAATGTCATTACTTAACCAGTCAGTTAAGTATTAAATCCGCCAGCAGGCGATCATGGCAACGGCCCAGTTCACCCTCGACCGCACCTTTGCAGCGCTTTCCGACCCGACCCGCCGTGCGTTGCTGGCAAAGCTGACCGAGCGCGAAGCGGTTTCGGTGAGCGAGCTCGCGCAGCCGTTTTCGATGTCGCTGCCCGCCGTAATGAAGCACCTCGATGTGCTCTCCGATGCGGGTCTGATTTCGCGCACCAAGACCGGGCGCACTGTGGCGGTTCAGCTTACCGCCGGCCCGATGGAGGAAGCCATGCGATGGCTCCACCGCTACCAGCAATTCTGGACACAACAACTCGACCGTCTCGCCAAGTTCATTGAGGAAGAACAATGCTCGCCAAACCAAGCATCACCCTCAAACGCCGCATCAACGGCAAGCCAGAGCAAGTCTTCGCAGCCTGGACCGACCCGCAAAAAATAGTGCGCTGGTTCGGCCCGCAGCAGACGCTGCTCGACACCGTGAAGGCGGAGCTCGATGTGCGCGCCGGCGGCAAGTACTGGGTGAGCTTCAACACCGACGACGGCGAATTCCACAAGGTCGGCGGCATTTATCGCGAAGTATTTCCGCATGAACGCATTCAATTCTCCTGGGCGTGGCACTCGACGCCGGAGCGCGAGTCGCTCGTCACCATCACGATCAGACCGGACGGCGACGGCTCGATGCTGACGCTCCTGCACGAACAGTTCTTCGATCAGGCCGCAGCCGATGGCCATATGCGCGGCTGGACCGGAACGCTCGAAAAACTCGCAGCGCAATTCGAATAAGGATGACGAACATGAAACTCTATTACGCCGAGACGCTGAACCCGCGAAAAGCCTGCGCGGCCGCGAAGTATCTGAATTCTCCCGTCGAATTCGTGCGCCTCGAATTGCTGAAGGGCGAGCACAAGCAGCCCGCTTATCTCGCGCGCAATCCCAACGGCAAGGTACCGACCCTCGTCGTCAGCGACGATCTGACCATCTGGGAGGCCGACGCGATCATGGCCTATCTCGCGCGCTTCGCGGGCTCGGATCTACTGCCCGAAAGCGACAGGCAAGTGGAGGTGATGCGTTGGCTTTCCTGGGGCACGCAGCATTTCACGCGCTACACCGGCGCGCTCTACTTCGAATACGTGATCAAACCTTGGGGCGGCTTTGGCGAAACGAACCCCGCTGCCGCGGCGGAAGCGACGAAGCAGCTTCGTCCTAATGCGGCGGTGCTGAACGAGCATCTCGCAAGCCGGAAATATCTCGTCGCTGATCGGCTTACGATCGCAGACTTCTCGGTCGCGATTACGCTGCCTTACGCGAAGAAGGCGCAGATCCCGCTCGGCGACTACCCGAATATCGCACGCTGGCACGACCGGCTGAACGAATTGCCGGCGTGGCGCGAACCTTTCCCGCATCCCGTTCCCGACGTATTGGCGGCGTAACCCAGATGAACAACACGCAGAAGAAATCCACCCCGGTTATCTCCGTCGGCAAAGCCGACGAAGCCAAGGCGATTGCGACTGTGGCACTTGCCTTCGCGAGCGATCCGATGATGCGCTGGAGCTTTACCGATCCCGCGTTCTACCTGGAGACCGCGCCGCGTTTCGTCCGCGCCTTCGGCGGCAATGCCTTCGAACACGGCACCGCGGATGCCGTAGCCGATTTCGCGTGTGTGGCACTTTGGCTGCCGCCGGAAGTCGAGCCCAATGTCGGCGCCATGATCGGAATTTTCGAGAAGCTGGGGCGAACGCCGGAACAGGAAAAGGACGGCGAAGGCATCTTCGCGCAGATGGAGCATTTCCATCCCAAGGAACCGCACTGGTATCTGCCGCTAATCGGTGCCGATCCTGCGCATCAAGGAAAAGGTTACGGCGCGGCGCTCATGGCGCATGCGGTCAAGCGCTGCGACGAGAGCCGGCTGCCCGCTTATCTCGAATCCAGCAATCCCGGTAACGTGCCGTTCTACGAACGCTTCGGCTTCAAAGCGATGGGCAAAATTCAGCAAGGCTCATCCCCGCTGCTCACCCCCATGCTGCGGCAAGCCCGCTGAAACAACACAAGTGAGGAGTACGATCATGAAACTCGCCGCCCCCATCACTCCCTGCCTCTGGTTCGACGACAGGGCCAAAGAAGCCGCGGACTTTTACGTCTCCGTCTTCCCGAATTCGAAGCTGGGCAAGATCGCGTACTACCCGGACACCGGCAAAGAAATTCACGGCCATGACGCCGGCAAAGTTCTGACTGTCGAACTAGAGATCACCGGTCAGCCGTTCGTTCTGCTGAACGGCGGCCCGCAGTTCAAGTTCACGGAAGCGGTCTCGTTTCAATTGGCGTGCGAGACGCAGAAAGAGATCGACTATTACTGGGACAAACTGCGCGAAGGCGGTGGCGAAGAAGGCCCCTGCGGCTGGCTGAAAGACCGCTTCGGTCTTTCCTGGCAGGTCTTTCCCGCGATGATGCCGAAGATTTTGTCGGAAGGAACGCCGGACGAGCGCAAGCGCGTAATGGATGCCTTCATGAAGATGAAGAAGTTCATCATCGCCGACATCGAAGCGGCCCGCCGCGGCAAAGCCGCCGCGTAACAAAACAATCAATCCAAGGAGAAGACAGATGGAATACGTTGACGGATTTCTGATCGCAGTCCCGAAGAAGAAGCTCACCGCATACAAGAAAATGGCAAAGCTCGGCTCGAAGGTCTGGCGCGAACACGGCGCGCTCGACTACCGCGAATGCGTCGCCGATGACGTGAGCTGGGGCAAGCGGACTTCGTTTCCGCGCGCCGTAAAGCGCAAGCCGAACGAAACGGTGATTTTCTCTTACATCACCTACAAATCGCGCGCGCATCGCGACGCCGTGAACAAGAAGTGCATGAAAGACAAGCGCTTCGCGAACATGGACCCGAAGAAAATGCCTTTCGACATGAAGCGCATGATCTTCGGTGGCTTCAAGACGATCGTGGACTAACGCTGGTTTTGCGATCCGCGCGTGCGAGCACTCATTCCTTTAGCAAAGCAGCGCTCGAGTTGAGGAGAAGACCCATGATGATGACCCCGTTCTACATCGTGCTCGGCATCGGCGCGGTGATGATTACCGCAATCGTCGCCGTGCTCATCCTCGCCTCGATGCAGCCGAACCAGTTTCGCGTCGAGCGCTCGATCGATATCGCCGCACCCGCGCAGAAAGTCTTTCCTTTACTCGAAGACCTGAAGCAGCAGCGCTTGTGGTCGCCTTGGGATCAGAAAGACCCGAACATGAAACGCACCTATAGCGGGGCCGAGAAAGGCGCCGGCGCGATCTACGAATGGGATGGCAACAGAGAAATCGGCGCAGGCCGGCAGGAGCTCGTGACGGTCACGCCCTATTCGAAAATCGAGGGCAAGATCGATTTCTTCCGGCCATTTCAGGCGAATAACCGCATCGAATTCTTGCTTCGCCCCTCCGGCAACGGCACGAACGTAACCTGGGCGATCTACGGCCCGATGCCGTTCATAAGCAAAGTGATGTGCGTGTTCTTCTCGATGGACAAGATGATCGGCGGCGAATTCGAGAAAGGTCTCGTGCAAATGAAAGCGCTGGCCGAGAAGTAACGTTTGGCGAAAATCGAAATCAGACGGCTAGGCCCCGGCGAGGCATCGGTTCTCGATCGCGTCGCCGCGGACGTTTTCGACGAAGCGATCAACCGGAAGCGGCTCGCGGTTTATTTGCGCGAACCAGGCCACCTGATGTTCGTCGCGATCCGCGATGGCGAGGTCGTCGGCCAGGCGCGCGGCATGATCCACCTTCATCCGGACATGCCCGACGAACTCTACATCGACAATCTCGGCGTCACGCCGGCTTTCCGCAGGCAAGGTATCGGCACCCGCCTGATCAGGGCGCTCCTGAAAGCGGGCAAGGACCACGGCTGCAAAGAGGCCTGGGTCGGCACGGAGGCGGACAACCTCGCCGCAAAGGCGCTTTACGAGTCGCTCGGCACCGGGAGCGAACTCTGTGTCTTTTTCACTTACGATGTGGATAAGGCGTAACCTGTAGGGAACTTATTTCGGCCCCGCTCGTTGAACTGCGTTTCAAGGGGGTTTTCATGTCGCTCACGCTTCTTCTCGCCAAGGTTTTCGGTCTCGCCCTGATTGCCGCCGGCATCGCGCTGCTCGTCAAGCGCGATTTCTTCGCGAAAATCACGCGCGATTTTCTGCAGCAGGACCTTCTGCGCCTCGTGATTTCGTTTTCGGAAATGGTCGCGGGCCTGTTTATCGTGATCGGCCACAATCGCTGGAGCCCGATGCCCGCGGCAGTCATCACCTTTCTCGGCTGGGTCTTTGTGCTGGAAGGCGCAAGCTACCTTTTGCTACCCGAGAAATGGGCCGCGCGATTCATCAATGCCGTGAACCGTCCGCACTTCTTCACTGCGAGTGGCATTATCGGGATCGTGCTCGGGATTTATCTCGCGGACTACGGCTTCGCGCTGTGGCCGCGCTTCCAGTAATTACGTCGCGCTAGGCGTTACGAACTTCAACCCGATCACACCCGCCACGATCAATAAGAGACAAACGATCCGCGCGATGTCGCGCGACTCGTTGAACAGCCACATGCCCATGATCGCGGTGCCAACCGCGCCGATACCGACCCAGATCGCGTAGGCGGTGCCGACGGGAAGCGTGCGCAGCGCGTATTCGAGGAAGAGAAGCGAGACGATCATCGCCGCCACCGTCCACACAGACGGCCAGAGCTTCGAAAATCCGTCGGTGTATTTGAGGCCGATCGCCCAGCCGATTTCGAACAGTCCGGCGATGAAAAGAGAAATCCAAGCCATGGTGACGCTCCTTTATAAGGAGGGTCGTCCCTACCTGATGCTGGATGCAACCCGGGCCGTCCCGGGAGGAATGGTGCGCGCGACAGGGATCGAACCTGTGACCCCTACCATGTCAAGGTAGTGCTCTACCGCTGAGCTACGCGCGCATCAAAGGCGGGGACCCTATATCGGCTGCTTTCGGCAGGGGCAAGCTAGAGAAATTGGCTTATCTGCCTTACCGAACTCAGCCTCATCCTGAGGAGGCGCGGAACGCGCCGTCTCGAAGGATGTGGCTTATGGTTCGAGACGCGCGGCTTTGCCGCGCTCCTCACCATGAGGGCCTCAGGCCGCTGCCAGCATCTTCTGGACCTCGTTGACGAGATCCTTGAGGTGGAAGGGCTTGGAGAGGACCTTGGAGTCCTCCGGGGTCTTCTTGTTCTGGGCTTCCAGCGTGACCGCGGCGAAACCCGTGATGAACATGACCTTGATATCCGGATCGAGTTCGGTGGCCCGGCGGGCGAGTTCGATTCCGTCCATTTCCGGCATCACGATGTCGGTCAGCAGCAGCTCGAACGGCTCCTCGCGCAGCCGCTGATAGGCCGAGCGGCCGTTATCGAAATGCGCGACTTCGTAACCGGCGTTCACCAGCGCCTTCACCAGGAAGCGGCGCATGTCGTTATCGTCTTCGGCGAGGAGAATCTTCGGCATTCTTGACCCTTAACGTCCTGGCTCTTTTGGCCATTCGAGGCGCCCTTTTTGAAGGGCGCCCGGTAAATGGCCGGTGAAGGTGCATAAAGAAAGGCCCGGCCTTCACAAGGCCTTTTCCCCCTGCCAGAACCGAAAGCTACG
Organism: Xanthobacteraceae bacterium; assembly: GCA_019752575.1. GTDB lineage: Bacteria > Pseudomonadota > Alphaproteobacteria > Rhizobiales > Xanthobacteraceae. The sequence goes on from JAIELW010000019.1 coordinate 20,442, forward strand.
TTTTCCTTAATCCCGCCGGACACCCTTCATGAACGCGGAAGTTGTCGAGGAACTGGCCCCGGCTTTCGATGTCGAGGAACCGCTCGCGGCGGAGAGCCCGGTGGTGTGCAATTCGCCCCATAGCGGCCGCGCCTATCCCGCAGCCTTCCTCCGCCAGAGCCGGCTGGAGTTGGAGACGCTGCGCCGCTCCGAAGACACCTTCGTGGACGAGCTTTTTTCCGAGGCGCCACGCGCGGGCGTGCCCTTGATGCGCGCACATTTCCCGCGCGCCTATCTCGACGTGAACCGCGAGCCCTACGAACTCGATCCGCGAATGTTCGAGGGCCGCCTTCCCGCATTTGCCAACACGCGCTCGCTGCGCGTGGCTGGCGGCCTCGGCACGGTCGCTCGCGTGGTCGGCGATGCGCGGGAGATTTATCCCAAGCGGATTCCGGTCGCCGAAGCGCTTTCGCGCATCGAACAGTTCTACAAGCCCTATCACCGCACGCTGCGGAAGTTGGTCACCCGTGCGCAGAAGGCCTACGGCTTCGCGCTGTTGCTCGACTGCCACTCGATGCCGTCGAATGCCGGCGGACGCGACGAGCGCCCGCGCGCCGATATCGTACTCGGCGACCGCTACGGCACGAGCTGCTCGTCCGTAATCACCGAATTGATCGAGCGCACGCTGCGCGCGCAGGGATATATCGTTTTGCGCAACAAGCCTTATGCCGGCGGCTTCATCACCGAGCATTACGGCGATCCCGCCACCGGATTGCATGCGCTGCAGATCGAAGTGAACCGCGCGCTCTACATGGATGAGACGCGCTACACCAAGACCGCAGGCTTCGAGAAAATGAAGCACGATCTCGGGCGCATGATCGAGGCGGTCGCAAGCTTCACGCTGGCCGGGCTGGAACCGCTGCCCGACGCTGCCGAATAGCCGAAAAGAAAGAGGCCGCTACAGTTGCCTGTAGCGGCCCAAGTCTAGGGAGGAAACGCCCAAGGAGGGCGGCGAAAACGCGACGCCATCGCGTATCGCACCGCAACAATATGCTCTCGCACCGCAAAATGAGCAAGCAATACTTACATAACATTTTTGGGATCGGCTGGCCCCAATCCGGGCCTAAACCGCAACGAAATCAGTGCCTTAGGTAGACTCTGCGCGATCTCTAGCCAAAAGGTAGCATACGATCGAAATTGCAAGCAGCGCCGCCTGCAGGGCGAAGGCGGCCTGATAGGCCGCAAGCGGATAGACCGTCTGGTTGGGCGCCATGAGTTCGATTACGGCGCCGGTCGCGAACTGGAAGATGAATACCCCGCCCATGGTCGCAAGATTGAGGAGCGTGAGCCCGCGGCCGACGAACTGCGGCGGAAACATCGCGCGTGCCTGCCCCACCAGAAGCGGCGGATAGCCTGTCACGAAGCCGTAGAGCACAAACCACAGCATGAGGATGGCCGGGCTCATCTTTCCGGCCAGCGATATCCAGATCAGCATCGCGAGCGTGAGACACGCGCCAATGAGCACCGGCGTCCGGTAAGTACCGAACAGACGGTCGGCAACTCCCCAGACGAAGGCAGCACTCATGCTCGAGAGCGCCAGCACCAAAAGGTAAAACCCGCGCGTCTCGAGATCGTAGCCGTAGACATGCGCGAGATAGGGCCCGCCCCAGAGGCCGAGGATCGTGATCACGACGGCGTAGTTCGTCAGAAACATCGCGAAGATCGGCCAGAACGAGGGCGTGCGCGAAACCACGACGAGCCCGCGCAAACTCTCGGCGAGATTCTCTTTCTTATAGTCCGGCTTGCTTGCGCCCGGCGGATCGTCGCTGACCCACTTCAGGACGATCAACCCCGATAATCCTGCAAGCACGGCAACGATCACGAAGCTCCAACGCCAGCCGATCGTGGATGCAGCGAACGCAAGCGGAGAAGTCGCGGCCAACAGGCCGATACCGGAAAGGCCGAGCTGGATCCCTGTGACCGTCGAAAAATACTTCGGCTTGAACCAGCGCGAATAGATCGCAAGCGGCGCGACATAAAAACTCGAACAGCCGAGCGCCATCAGCACGCGGCCGAACACGAGCGTATTCAGGTCAGGCCCGAAGGCGAATACGAAACAGCCCGCGACCGCGAGCACAGTGGACCACAGCATCGTCACCCGCGGCCCGAAACGGTCGATCAGCATGCCCACCGGAATTTGCGCGATCGCGAAAGCGAGAAAGAAAGAGCTGGAGAGCAGCGCGAGGCCTGCCGCGCTGAGGTTCAGTTCGGTGACGAGGTTGGGCGCGATCACGCTGATCGCACTGCGCAGGAACTGGCTCACGAGCTGGGCGGTGGACAGCACCGCCACGAGCCAGATGCCGGCCTTTAGATCGAGTTGCGTTCCGGACGGCGCACCGCTGCCGGCGGCGCCATTCTCTTCGCCCTTCACGCTTCTCTCCTCGGGTATTTACCGGGCATTCGCCCTGTTCTGCGGCCATCCAGCGAGTGCCACGCCACTCCAGGCACGGCAAGCGCTGGCGACGCAGTCGGGCGTTGCCGAAATCACATGCTCGCCGTTAGATTGCGGACATTCTTCAGGGGAGATCGCCGACATGGGTGTTTTGCGAAGCGCAGGATTTGTGTTTGCCGCCGGGTGCGCGCTCGCGCTTGCCGTCCCGGCTTCGGCGCAATGGAGCGCGAAACAGCGCACCGATTTCGTCAACGACTGTCTCGGTGCCTGCCGCCAGAACCCGCGCGTGCCTGAAGCGCAGCGTCCGCAATGCGACGACTACTGCCTCTGCATCGTTACCGAAGGACAGAAGCTTTTTAACGAGGCGCAGTTCGAGCAGATCAACAAGGACTTCATCGCGAAAAAGCAGACGCCTGAGATCAAGCAGTTCACCGACCTGACCCCGGCCTGCAATCGCAAAGCTTTCTCGCGCTAAAGAAAGGCAAGGCGAGTATGGGCGCAGTCGATTTCGCGGCTTTCGTGGACGAACTCGCGACTGTCGCGGGCGATGCGATTCTGCCTTTCTTCCGCACGGCCCTGTCCGTCGAAAACAAGAAGCTGAAGGGCACCTTCGATCCCGTCACCGCCGTCGACCGCGCGGCGGAGACGGCAATGCGCGCGCTGATCCGCAAGCACTTCCCGGCTCACGGCATTATCGGCGAGGAGTTCGAGGACGTGGACAGCGACGGACCCTACACCTGGGTGCTCGATCCGATCGACGGCACGAAATCCTTCATCGCCGGAATGCCGGTCTGGGGGACGCTGATCGGGCTCTGCAAGGACGAGGCGCCGGTTTACGGGATGATGGCGCAGCCCTTCATTGGCGAGCGTTTCACCGGCGACGGCGCCAGCGCGAAATATCGCGGGCCCGCGGGCGAGCGCAAACTGATGACGCGCAAATGCGCGGCGCTCGGCGATGCTTTGCTATTCACGACAAGCCCGCATCTTTTCAAGCCTAAGGAGCGCGAGCGCTACGACCGCATCGAACAAGGCGCGCGGCTCGCGCGTTACGGCGGCGACTGTTACGCCTATTGCATGGTCGCAGCCGGTACGGTCGATCTCGTCGTCGAAGCGGGTCTCGACGCTTACGACATCATGCCGCTTATCCCGATCATCGAGGGCGCTGGCGGTATCGTGACGAACTGGCAAGGGGAGAACGCCGCCGAAGGCGGGCAGATCGTTGCCGCCGGCGACAAACGTGTACATCAGGCCGCACTCGAACTTCTGAATAAATAAAGTCAGCGTTGCCCTGTGCCCGAGCCGGGCACGAAAGCATCGAAAGCCGCCCAGAACTGCGAGCGGATCGAGTCGCGCTCGATCAGGATTTCGTGACGGCTTCCGGGAATGACGATGATCGCACCGGCGCGCAAATGGATCGCGAATTTTTCCGCGGCCGGCGTGGAAACCAGCCGGTCGCTACCGGCGGCGATAATCAGAATCGGTTGACGCAGCTTCGCTGGATATTCCGGCTCGGCGAATTCATCCACTTGCCGGAACGCCGCCGAAATCCACGACAAGGTTGGCGAGCCGAGACCCACGGAAGAATCCGCTTCGACAATCGAGGCGATCCGCTCGTAGCGAACCGGATCGGACGAAACCGGATTGCCTGCAAACGGCCGATTGGAAACGGCGACTGCGCTACCGCCCGGAACGTAGCGGTGTCCCAGACCGATCGCCGACATGAAGCGCGTGAAATAGCGCGCGACCGTCGGCCAGCGCTTGATGCGCAGATCGACCATCGGCGCGCAAAGCACGACACGATCGAACCAGCGGCGTTCCTCGTGGATCGCGCGCAGCAGATTCGCGCTACCCATCGAATGCGCGAGCCCGAAATACGGCGGCGGGCAATCCGGCAGCACGATCTGTTTCATGAAGGCGTCGAGATCGAGCTGGTACTCGGAAAAATCGCCGACATGCCCCTTGCGCGGATCGGCGAGCACGCGCGCGGAACCGCCCTGTCCGCGCCAGTCGAGCGCGGCAACCGCAAAGCCGCGCTCGCGCAATTCGGTGACGATCTCGAAATACTTCTCGATCATCTCGGCCCGGCCGGGAAAAATACAGACCGTTCCCTTGCGCTTACCATCGCCCGCTGGCCAGCGCGCGAAGCGCAGCTTCACTCCGTCCGAGGCCGTGATGTGCCCGTCGATCGCGCCTTCCGGAACCGGATTGGATGGAATGGAGACGAGAGTCATGAATCGCCGCTGCTTTCGCGAGCATGCGTACAATGACGCATCGCTCGCGGCAACGCCGATGCCGGTTACTTCTTCTGCGGCATGATCCGGCTTAAGCCGACGATCTCGCCGGTTTCCGCGTGCATCACGACGCGGACCTTCTCGCCGAAAATATCCTGCGCCTGAAAAACGTAGTTGTCGCCTCGCCGTCTGAGGCCGGTCACGTTGCTAAAACCTCTGGCCTCGATCTCGCGAACGACACGCTCCTGGCTTGGACGCTCCTGCGCAAGCACAGCAGATCGCATCGGGCCGAGCGGCAAAAGCGCGGCGGCCACGAGAAGCGAAAACATTGCGGAGCGAAACAAGGAATACATGGCGTCGGGTTCCGGCACTTTCATCGCCCAGCGCAGATGAACATAAGCCCAACGGGCCATCTTCTCCGGCCCATCGCAGGGCCTTGAAAGGCATATTGGCGCCCCCATATCCGCTCGGTGCAGGCCATTTCGGCTGCACCGTCCGCGGTTTGGCTACGGCAAACTTTCATTGCGGGCGCGCAACAACTGCATGTCGCTTCTGAAGGAGGATATGTCATGCGTGGATTCGATCTCACCCCCCTTTACCGCTCCACGGTCGGCTTCGACCGTCTGTTCTCGCTGCTCGACGGCGCCTTCGACGGCCCGTCGCAGTCCTACCCGCCCTACAACATCGAGCGTACCGGCGAAGACGCCTACCGCATCACGGTCGCCGTCGCCGGCTTCACCGACAAGGAACTCAATATCGAGGTGAAGGAAAATGCACTCACCATTCGCGGCGACAAAACCGTGAACGAGTCGGAAGACAAGCCGGAAGTGCTCTATCAGGGCATCGCCGCTCGCGCCTTCGAGCGCCGCTTCCAGCTCGCCGATCATGTCGAAGTGACCGGGGCCAGCGTCGAGAACGGCTTGCTGCATGTCGATCTCGTCCGCCGCATCCCGGAAGCCAAGAAGCCGCGGCAGATTCCGATCGGCTCGGCGAATGGCAAGGCGCAGGTGATCGACGCGAAAGCCGCGTAACGAACACCGCCTGAAAAGCGAAAGGGCGTCCCCGGAATAGGGACGCCCTTTTTGTTTCTTTTTTTTCGTCATGGCCGGGCTTGTCCCGGCCATCCACGCCTTCCTTTCCGCAATGTTGTTAAGACGTGGATGCCCGGCACGAGGCCGGGCATGACGAGTTTAAATTTACCTGCGGAGATTTTAAAATCAGCCGCTCAGAACGGCGGCTGCACCGGCGGGGTGCCGCTCGAAGGCTGGCTCTTGTTCATTTCCAGCGTCTGCACCGGCGACGGCACCGAGCCGGTCGTCTGCGGCTCGCGTTTGCTGTCGGGCACGAAAGTCGGCGTCTGCGCAGCCTTCGGTGCATCGGATTTCGGAGCGTCAGCCGGACGCGATTTCGGCGAAGGCGTCTTCTCTTTCTCCTTCTCCGGCGTCAGCGCCGCTTCCTTTTTCTTGTCCTTGGTCTCTTTCTTCTTCGCCGTATTCGATTTAGGCGCGTTCGGCCCGCGGTCGTTGTTCTCGCTGCGCGGGTCGAACGGGATCACGTTCGGGCCCTGCTGCTGCACGTTCGGGCGCGCAGGCGGCCAGTCGGCGGGCCGTTGCCGCGGCATATCGCGATAATCGTAGTCGGGCCCTTCGTCCTCGTAATCGCTGATCGGGCCGTTCGCCTGCGGCACGGCGGCGACGCGCTGCGGCGGCAGCGGGCGGCGCAGCACGTCGATCACGCGGCCTGAGAAACTGTCGATCAGCACGCGCACCTGCTGGCCGTCGCGATCGACGGCATGCGTGACCCACAACGGCCCGCGCGGGCGCGGATCGGCGACCGGCTGAAAGCCCATCGAGCGGACCATCGCTTCGACGTGTTGCGGAGGAATTCTTCCGCTGTAACCCGGCGGCGGTACGCCCGGTCCCCAATATTGGGCGGATGCAGGCGCGGCAGCGGCGAGCATGAGAAACGCCGCCGACAAAAGCGTCGAACGCAGAACTTTGTTTCGGAACGTCACGGCTGCTCTCCCCGTAAAGACGAGCCGCCCCCACCGGGCGAAGATTTCGCCGTCCGATTGCGGCGGACTTGCGACGGGAATCGTGCGGTTTCGGGGGTTTTCGCCGCACGACTCCCGTGTCTCTCTCAGTATTTCAGGCCAATGCCGCCGTAGATCGCGCGGCCGGTGCCGCGGCCACGCAGGCGGCATACTTGCTCCTGTGTTTAGCGGGATTGCCATCGGGCAGTTCGCCCGGCGGCGCGCCTTTGCCGAAGTAGATTTCGAAGAAGGACCAGTTCTGGCCGGCCGCCTGCGCCGACACCCTGCGCGCCCGCGAGCGTGCTGGCGAGAAGCTGAAGGACGAGCGCATAGGAGGCGAGCCAGCCGATCGGCCGCCGCCATCCTCCAAAAATGCTCGACTGCAGGTTTTTCAAACGCAGCCCTTATGGAGAGTCTTGACCGGAGCCGCCCCGGCGTCGCCATGCGACCCAATTCCCGCAACAGCATTGCGCCGAAGGCGTTCCATCCATACGTTTTCTTGCGTAGGGAAGGATAACCCCGCAAGAAAAGCGATCTGCTCGCTTGTCGGGCGTTTAGAAATCTGTCAGGGTATTAGACAGCAATGCTGTCCTAGTTTCAGGGCAGCTAAGCGACCGGCACGCCGAAACAATAAGCCGGAAGCGTCAGGAAAAAGCCGGTGATCCGGCCCGGCGCAGACTTTGCACGGCGGACATGCCGAGGTGAAAGACTTGGCGCGCCCTGCGATCAGAAAATCGCGAGGCACCGGGCTACGAGCCGAAGACGGCGCGGGTCTCGGGGTTCGGCGCAAAACGAAGGCAAACGGAGCAAGACAATGAAGACGGCTCAGTACGGCAGAACGGGATCGGAGCGCAGCGCGAAGGCTGCTAGCCCGAAACCGTCGCGTGCTGACTGGAGCACGCCGGAACCGCAGGGCCTGTTCGATCCGCGTGACGAGAAAGACTCCTGCGGCGTCGGTTTCATTGCAGACATCAAGGGCCGCAAGTCGCATCAGATCGTCGACGACGCGCTCGCGATTTTGCTCAACCTCGAACATCGCGGCGCGGTCGGCGCAGACCCGCGCGCGGGCGACGGCGCCGGCATTCTCGTGCAGATCCCGCACAAGTTCTTCGCGAAGAAGACCAAGCAACTCGGCTTCGAGCTTCCTAAGCCCGGCGAGTACGCGATCGGCTACCTCTTCCTGCCGCGCGAACCGCAATGGCGTCAGGTCATCATCGACATCTACGCCGAGGCGATCGCCGAAGAAGGCATGAAGCTCCTCGGCTGGCGCGATGTGCCGACCAACAACTCGACGCTCGGCGAGTCGGTGAAGCCGACCGAGCCGGTGCATGTGCAGGTGTTCATCGGCCGCGGCAAGAGCATCAAGAGCGACGACGAGTTCGAGCGCCGTCTTTATTTGCTGCGCAAGGTCATATCGAACAAGATCTACAACAAGCGCGAACGGCGTCTTGCCGACTATTACGCGGTTTCGATTTCATGCCGCACCGTCGTTTACAAGGGCATGTTCCTCGCGGATCAGCTCGGCACTTATTACCCCGATCTGCACGACACGGATTTCGAGAGCGCGCTCGCACTCGTGCACCAGCGCTTCTCCACGAACACGTTCCCGACCTGGTCGCTCGCGCATCCCTACCGGATGGTCGCGCATAACGGCGAAATCAACACGCTGCGCGGCAACGTGAACTGGATGGCGGCCAGACAGGCGTCGGTCTCTTCGCCGCTGTTCGGCGGCGACATCTCGAAGCTTTGGCCGGTCTCTTATGAAGGCCAGTCCGACACCGCTTGCTTCGACAACGCGCTCGAATTTTTGACGCAGGGCGGCTACTCGCTCTCGCACGCGATGATGATGCTGATCCCGGAAGCCTGGGCCGGCAATCCGCTGATGGATGAGAAGCGCCGCGCGTTTTACGAATATCACGCAGCGTTGATGGAGCCGTGGGATGGCCCCGCTGCCGTTGCGTTTACGGACGGCCGTCAGATCGGTGCGACACTCGACCGTAACGGTCTGCGTCCCGCGCGTTATTTCATCACCAAGGACGACCGCATCATCATGGCGTCCGAGATGGGCGTGCTCACCGTTCCGGAAGATCAGATCGTCCGGAAGTGGCGCCTGCAGCCCGGCAAGATGCTCCTGGTCGATCTCGAAAAGGGCCGCGTCATTCCCGACGACGAATTGAAGGCCGAGATCGCGACAAGCCATCCTTATCAGCAGTGGCTCGATGACACGCAGCTCGTGGTCGAGAAGCTGCCGGCCGCTAAGAACGCGGTGCCGCGCTCGAACCTTTCGCTTTTGGATCGTCAGCAGGCCTTCGGTTACTCCGAAGAAGACCTGAAGCTCCTGATGTCGCCGATGGCGGCGAACGGCGAAGAAGCGGTCGGCTCGATGGGCAACGATACGCCGATCTCCGCGCTCTCCGAGAAGCCGAAGGCGCTCTACACGTATTTCAAGCAGAACTTCGCGCAGGTCACGAACCCGCCGATCGATCCGATCCGCGAAGAGATCGTGATGAGCCTGGTCTCGTTCATCGGTCCGCGCCCGAACATCCTCGATATGGAGGGTGCCTCGAAGAACAAGCGTCTCGAAGCACACCAGCCGATTCTCACGAACGAGGACCTCGAAAAGATCCGCGAGATCAACGACGGCGTCGATTCGCACTTCAACTCGAAGACGTTGGACGTCACCTATCCCGCCGATCAGGGCGCGAAGGGCCTCGAGCCAGCGCTCGATCGCCTTTGCGACCGCGCGGAGAGCGCGGTGAGGACGGGCTGCAACATCATCATCTTGTCGGATCGCGCGGTCTCGGCCGACAACATTCCGCTGCCGATGCTTTTGGCCTGCGCGGCAGTCCACCATCACCTGATCCGCAAGGGTCTACGCACTTCGGTAGGTCTTGTCGTCGAATCCGGCGAGCCGCGCGAAGTGCATCACTTCGCCTGTCTTGCGGGTTACGGCGCGGAAGCGATCAACCCCTATCTCGCGTTCGAAACGCTGCTCGCGATGCGCGACGACATTCCGGGCAAGCCGGACGAGAAGGAAATCGTCAAGCGCTACATCAAGGCGATCGGCAAGGGCCTAATGAAAGTGATGTCGAAGATGGGCATCTCGACCTATCAGTCCTACTGTGGCGCGCAGATTTTCGACGCCGTCGGCCTGAAGCAGGAATTCGTCGCGAAGTATTTCACCGGCACCGCGACCAAGATCGAGGGTGCGGGCACTGACGACATTGCGCGCGAAACCGCGCGCCGCCACGCCGAAGCCTTCGGCGATGCGCAGATCCTGCGCGAGATGCTCGACGTCGGCGGCGAATATGCCGTGCGCTTGCGGGGCGAGGCGCATGCCTGGACCTCGCCGACCGTGTCGCTTCTCCAGCACGCGGTGCGCGGCAATTCGCAGGACCAGTATCGCGAATATGCGCGCATCCTGAACGATCAGGCGGAAAAGCTCTTAACGATCCGCGGCCTCTTCCGCGTGAAAGACGCGAAGGAAGACGGCCGCGAGCCGGTCGCGCTTTCCGAAGTCGAGCCCGCGAAGGAAATCGTGAAGCGCTTCGCCACTGGCGCGATGAGCTTCGGTTCGATCTCGCGCGAGGCGCACACCACGCTCGCAATCGCCATGAATAGGATCGGCGGCAAGTCGAACACCGGCGAAGGCGGCGAAGAAGCCGACCGCTTCAAGCCGATGCCGAACGGCGACAGCATGCGCTCGGCGATCAAGCAGGTCGCTTCGGGCCGCTTCGGCGTCACGACGGAATACTTGGTCAACTCCGACATGATGCAGATCAAGATGGCGCAGGGCGCAAAGCCCGGCGAAGGCGGCCAGCTTCCCGGCCACAAGGTCGATGACATCATTGCTAAGGTTCGTCATTCGACGCCGGGCGTCGGCCTGATCTCGCCGCCGCCGCACCACGACATCTATTCGATCGAGGATCTGGCGCAGCTCATCTACGACCTGAAGAACGTGAACCCTTCGGGCGCCGTCTCGGTGAAGCTCGTCTCCGAAGTCGGCGTCGGCACGGTCGCGGCCGGCGTATCCAAGGCGCGCGCAGATCACGTCACAATCTCCGGCTACGAAGGCGGCACCGGCGCCTCGCCGCTCACTTCGCTGAAGCACGCGGGCAGCCCCTGGGAAATCGGTCTTGCCGAGACGCACCAGACGCTCGTGCATAACCGCTTGCGCGGCCGCATCGCGGTGCAGGTAGACGGCGGCTTCCGCACCGGCCGCGACGTCATCATCGGCGCGCTTTTGGGCGCGGACGAATTCGGCTTTGCCACCGCGCCGCTGATCGCGGCCGGTTGCATCATGATGCGCAAGTGTCATCTGAACACCTGCCCGGTCGGGGTCGCAACGCAGGACCCGGTCTTGCGCAAGCGCTTTAAGGGAGCGCCCGAGCACGTCATCAATTACTTCTTCTTCGTGGCCGAAGAAGTCCGCGAGATCATGGCCTCGCTCGGCTACAAGAACTTCAACGAAATGGTCGGTCAGATGCAGATGCTGGACCGCACCAAGGTGATCGCGCACGCGAAAGCGAACGGCCTCGATTTCTCCAAGCTATTCTCGAAGCCGGTTGCCCCGAAGGGCGTCGCGATCTGGAACAGCGAGCGCCAGAACCATCATCTCGAGCGCGTGCTGGACCGTAAACTCATTCACGAGGCGAAGGCTGCACTCGACCGCGGCGCGCCTATTCGCATCCAGATGCCGATTAAGAGCGTGGACCGCTCAGCGGGCGCGATGCTCTCCGGCGAGGTCGCGAAGCGCTACGGCCACACAGGTCTTCCCGCCGACACCATTCAGGTACGCCTGAAAGGCACCGCGGGCCAGGCTTTCGGCGCGTGGCTCGCGCGCGGAGTGACCTTCGATCTCGAAGGCGAAGCGAACGATTACGTCGGCAAGGGTCTCTCGGGCGGCAAGATCGTCGTGCGCCCGCCGGAAGACGGCGCGTTCGTGCCGGAAGAATCGATCATCGTCGGCAACACGGTTCTTTATGGCGCGATCGAAGGCGAATGCTATTTCCGCGGCGTCGCCGGCGAGCGCTTTGCGGTGCGCAACTCCGGCGCCATCGCGGTCGTCGAAGGCTCCGGCGATCATTGCTGCGAATACATGACCGGCGGCATCGTCGTCGTGCTCGGCAAGACCGGCCGCAACTTCGCAGCCGGCATGTCCGGCGGCGTCGCTTACGTGCTCGACGAAGACGGCACGTTCGAAACCCGCTGCAACATGTCGATGGTCGGCCTCGAGAAGGTCGTCGAATCCGGCGATCCGGAAGCGATGCAGCGCATTCTGGTGAAGGAGCATCTCGGCTCCTACGACGCCGAACGCCTCAAGTACCTCATCGAAAACCACGCGAAGTATGCAGGCTCCAAGCGGGCCGCCGGGATTCTCGCGGACTGGAACAGTTATGTCGGCAAGTTCCGCAAGATCATGCCGCATGAATTCCGCCGTGCGCTTGGCGAAATGCAGAAAATCGCGCAAGAACAGCCGCGTCTCGCCGCGGGGGCTTAAGTAAAAAATGGGTAAGGTAACGGGCTTCCTCGAGATCGAGCGCGAGGACCGGCCGTATGAGCCGGTCGCTGAGCGCATCAAGCACTATCGCGAATTCGTCGAGCCGCTTTCGGAGCAGAAAACACGCGACCAGGCGGCGCGCTGCATGGATTGCGGTATTCCGTACTGCCACAACGGCTGCCCGGTGAATAACCAGATCCCCGACTGGAACGATCTGGTGTATCGCGGCGACTGGGAAGAAGCCGCGCGCAACCTGCACTCCACCAATAATTTTCCCGAAGTCACGGGCCGCGTCTGCCCGGCGCCGTGCGAAGCGTCCTGTACGCTGAACCTCGAAGACACGCCGGTCTCGATCAAGACCATCGAAGCGGCGATCGCGGACCGCGCTTACAAAGAAAATTGGATCAAGCCGGAGATACCGGTCAGCAAGACCGGCAAGAAGGTCGCGGTCATCGGCTCAGGCCCGGCGGGCCTTGCCTGCGCACAGCAGCTCGCGCGCGCCGGACACGACGTGCATGTGTTCGAGAAATTCGCGAAGGCCGGCGGCCTGCTCCGCTACGGCATTCCCGACTTCAAGATGGAAAAGCATTACATCGATCGCCGCGTCGAACAGATGCAGGCGGAAGGCGTCACCTTCCATTACGGTGCGCATGTCGGCGTGAACAAGCCGATTGCCGGCATTGTTAAGTCGCATGACGCGGTCGTGCTCGCAGGCGGCGCCGAGAAAGGCCGCGACCTGCCGATTCCGGGCCGCGAGATGGACGGCATTCATTTCGCGATGGAATTCCTGCCGCAGCAGAACCGCCGCGTCGGTAACGAGTCGCTCGGCGGCGCGAAAGACATTCTCGCCGGCGGCAAGCATGTCATCGTGATCGGCGGCGGCGATACCGGCTCCGACTGCATCGGCACCTCGATCCGTCAGGGCGCGAAGTCGGTGACGCAGCTCGAAATCCTGCCGATGCCGCCGGAAAAAGAAAACAAGCTGATGGTGTGGCCGGACTGGCCGCTGAAGCTGCGCACCTCATCGAGCCAGGAAGAAGGCGCCGAGCGCGAATTCTCGGTGATGACGCAGTCTTTCATCGGCGAAGGCGGCAAGGTGAAGAAGCTTCGCTGCGTGCGCGTCGACGGCAAGATGAAGCCGGTTGCGGGCAGCGAATTCGATCTCGATGCCGATCTCGTGCTTCTCGCGATGGGTTTCGTCAGTCCCGTGCTTGAGGGCATGGTGAAAGACCTCGGCGTCGAGCTTGATCCGCGCGGCAACGTGAAGGCGAATGTCCTCGACTATAAATCGTCGAAGGAAAAGATTTTCGCCTGCGGCGACCTGCGCCGCGGTCAATCTCTTGTCGTGTGGGCGATCCGCGAAGGCCGCCAGGCCGCGCACTCGGTCGATAAATTCCTGATGGGCGAGACGATCCTGCCGCGTTGACGCACAGAAAATCTCTAACATCGTCATGCCCGGCCTTGTGCCGGGAATCTCGCTTAGGGACGCAGTGCCTTGAGAATCGAGATGGCCGGGACAAGCCCGGCCATGACTCAAACGGCGACACAGTTTCGCCAGCTAATTCTTCTGCGGCCGCGGCCAGCGGAAATCGTCGGCGCGGCCATCGACCGGCGCGAGCGGCACGCCTTCCACGAGCGTCTTTTTCGTGTTCGGGTCGAGGAAGTTTGGTGTCGAGTTGACGTTCTGCTTCTCGCCTTCGAGTATGCGTCCCTGCCCGACCGGCGTGGTCAGCGGAATGACCGGACCGACCGCAGGCTTTTCGCCGGAGGTCAGCGGCCCCTGATCGAGACCGTAAGGCAAGTAGGGACTGCGCACGCGCGAGTCGAACAGGCGCAGGAGATCGCGCTCGACAAAATGCGCGAGCTTGCGCGAGCCGCTGCGCGTGAAATGCACGCCGTCGGCAATCCGCAGGCGGCGCAGTTGCCCGTCCATGGCAGCACCCGAAGACGAGAATTGTCCCTGCTCGTCGATAAAGCCTTCCCAGACGTCGACATAGCGCACATTCGCGCGCGCCGCGCGCTCTCGCAGGATCTCGTTGATGTACTGCATGTCGCCGCTCGCGCGTTGCACGCTGACCGGCGGCATGCCGATCATATAGATCGGCGTATTCTTTTCTTTCAGCTTCGCGAGAAAATCGTCGATGCGCTTGGCATAAAGTTCGCGCCAGCGGTCGCTGCGGATTTCGAAAGCGTTGGTTCCCTCGCGCAGCGGCTGACGATCGTTGGAGCCGAGCATGACGACGAAGGCACTTGCGCGTTCGTTCGAAACGATATTGCTCGCCTCCTTGAGCCAGTCGAAGAAGTCGTTGCGTACAAGACCGGACGACGCACGCACTTTTTTGACAACGGCGACTTCGGGGTGTTCGCTGAAGAAAGCTTCGGCCAAGCCTTGCGCAAGCTGATCGGCCATGGTGTCGCCGATCACGACGACGTATTCCTGAGGCTTCTCCGGCCGCTTGGCATCGTTATCCGCGGCGTCAGCCGAATTGTAGACCGTGCCGACCGTCGGGTCTTCCCGCTCCCTTGGCTGCTCGTCGCGGCGCTCGAACCGGTCCTCCGGCTGCCAGCGCGGGCCGAACAGGCGGTCGAACAGCGAGAACGGGCTCTGCGCCTGCGCCTGATGGGTTGCCGCGAAAGAGACGGCAACAAATACGAACAATAAGTACAAGACGGCGCGCGTCATGCGCACGAAACTGTCCGCATTTTTCGGCCAAAGCAAGACGTGACTAGCGCCCTTGGCGCAACCGCTCCAGCACAGCGACCGTCGCAAAGGCATCCGGAGAAATGCCGATGCGCCGCTGATAAGCGGCGAGCGCCGCGCGCGTCTGCTCATCGAGTTTGCCGTCCAGTGCACCGTTATAAAGTCCGAGTGCCGACAAACGTTCCTGCAACTCGACCCTTTCCGCGCGCGAAAGCACCTGCTCGCCGCGAGGCCAGTCGCTCTCGAACGGGCCGCCGCCACGGATACGGTCCGCGAGATGGCCGATCGCCAGCGCATAGGCGTCCGCCGGGTTGTAGCGAAGAATGACCTGAAAATTCTGTGTCATCAGGAAGGCGGGCCCCCGCGCACCCGCCGGCGCGAGGATATGGCCTTGCGTATTTGGAAGCGCCTGATCGCGCACGCGGCGCACGCCGAGCGAGGCCCATTCCTGGGCGGACTTCTTCACGCTCCGGTTCGCGAGACCGTAGTTGAAGTTGCGCGGCAGCTTCACTTCGTAGCCCCAGTTCACACCGCGCTGCCATCCGTTCTTCGAAAGATTGTTCGCGGTCGATGCGAGCGCGTCCGCGACCGTATCGACGAGGTCGCGGCGGCCGTCGCCGTTGAAATCGACCGCAAGCCGCTTAAACGTCGTCGGCATGAACTGGGTCTGGCCGAAGGCGCCCGCCCACGAGCCCTTGAAGCGCGCGCGCTGGATGTCGCCGCGCGCGACAATTTCTATAGCTGCCAGAAATTCCGCACGGAAATACTCCTGCCGCCGTCCGATGCAGGCGAGCGTCGCGGTTGAGCGGATCACGTCGCGGTCGCCCGCCGACGAGCCGAAATTCGACTCGATTCCCCAGATCGCCGCCACAACATAAGGATCGACGCCATAGGTCTGCTCGATACGCTGGAAGATCGCGCGGTTCTGCGCAAACATTTCGCGGCCCTGATTGATGCGCCGCTCCGCGACGAGCTGATCGATATAATCCCACACCGCTTTCGTGAATTCGGGCTGACGGTCCATCAGCTCCAGAATCTTCATATCGGGTTCGAGATCGCGCGTTTCGCGCTGGTAGATCGCCTGCGAGATGCCGCGCTCAAGCGCCTTAACTCCGAGCGAAGCGATGCATTGCCGGAAATTCGCGGCGTCCGCCGAAATCGCCTGTTGCGACATCGCGGGATGCTTCGCCTGTTTGCCAGGAAGGTTCGGTGTGCGGATCGGCTCGACCGCGGTTTGCGTCGTGGTGAGATCGCTGGCGCAAGCCGAAATCGCGACCGATACCGCCGCAAGCGCAACAACGCGCGCAAGAAACGCAACTCTCGTCATTTCGTCCCCGCAGAATACGCAGCACAACTTCGCGAGAACGGCGGTGGACTTATCGCTGCAAACGGATTCCGATCAGCCCGATATTCGCCGTGTAGTCCCGCCCCGGTACGCTCGAGAAGAAATGCTCGTTGCGGTATTCCGCCTTGAGCGCGAGCGAACGGTTCAGCGAATACGTCAATGCAGCGGAAATTCGTAAATAATCGTTAACCAGCGCGGTGCCTTCGTATTCCGCGCGCAGCCAGCCCACATTCGCCGACCCGATCAGCCAGCGGCGGAACGCATGCTCCATGGTAAGACGCGCCTCGTGCCGAAGTACACCGGAGGCGCCGAACACCGAGGTTTCGTCGATGCCGGAGGCGGCGTTCAACTTGAAGGTCGTGAGCCCGGTGGCGAGCCAGGTGAGCTTCGCATCAAAGATCAAACCCGTGATGTCCTGGAGCGCCGGATCGGCGTAGC
This sequence comes from Xanthobacteraceae bacterium, assembly GCA_019752575.1. Taxonomy (GTDB): domain Bacteria; phylum Pseudomonadota; class Alphaproteobacteria; order Rhizobiales; family Xanthobacteraceae. Next base: position 37,120 of record JAIELW010000019.1, read on the forward strand.
TGCGATGCGCAACACCCGCCGAGACTTCGCCGAACAGCCATTCCTTCCGGCCGAAGGTAACGCCCGCGCGCAGCGTGTAGCCGTCGGAGTCGCGCATCACGCCGTTGAAATCGACCGGCAGATCGCGTTCGCGCCGGTCAAAAACCGCTTCGATGAAGGGCTTCACGTCTGGCGACCATTCATAGGCGCCGCGCAGCCGCGTCGAATAAGCGGTGTAATCGCGATCGGCGAGGTTTGTGACAGCGCCGTTCGTCAGCTCTGCGTTCTCGTAAACATTGCGCTCGATTCCGACGCCTGCCGTGATCTCGAAGCGACTAAAACGCTGTACCCAGGCCGCGGTCTGTCCGAAGGCATAGACGTTCGGTTGACGCCGCACGGCAGCGATCGCATCGGGGCTGCCGGGATTTTCCGTGGTCAGCGCGAATTTGCTTTCGAGCTCGATCTTGGAAAGCGAAGATACGTCGATGCGTCCGCGCAAGCTCGCCTGCACGTCGGGGCGGTTGGCGCCATCGACGTCATAGTATTTCGTATATGCGCCGCGTAGATCGAGCACGAGCTCGTGCCGCTGCCATTGCGACTGCGCGTTGAACTGTCCTTGCAGCGTGTTGAACCACGAGCCTTTGCCGTTCACGACCTTCTCGGCGTTGGTGTCGTAGCCGGTCTGCAGTTCGATGCTCGGCTTCAGCAGGAAGGCCCCCGAATTGAACCCGGCCGGGCCGAATGGCTCGTCGTCCGGCGGCACGCGCCGCTTGCGAAGAAGCGAAATGCTGCCGGTAATCTCCGGTGCCGCATTCTGCGTGCGCGCAAGCGACGGGTTACGCGCGAGCAGATTGGCATCCACCGGCGGCGCAGGCGTCGAAGCGGGCGCGCTCTTCTTCTGCGCCTGCTTTTTCTTCGGCTGTGTTTTCTTTTTCTGTGAGACGTAGCCGGTATCGCCCGCGCCGCTTACCGGCACCGTGCCCACGACACGCGGCGAGTCGATCAGGTTCTCGACGACCGACGGCGGGCCTTTTTTCTGCTGCTGCGGAATCTCGTTGCTCTGCGCGTGCGCGGCGCTCGCGCATCCGAGCGCGAACAAGCCGGCAGACAAAGCCCGCCAGCATCCAGAAACCGGCTTTCGTGACGAGGTACAACCCGGCAAAGGCGTGGCCCGAGAATGGCTTGGATGGTTAACGAAGGTAAAACGGGCATGGTTAATGCTTCGTTGTCCGGCCTTGCCGATTGGCCTCCGGCCCTCGGCCCATGCTAGGGAATCGGCCCGTTCCGGACCGGAATTCCGATGCAAAAGCCCAATAAAAATACGTCCCAGACCCCCGCCTCACCGCACGCCGCTTCCGCGCTCCGCACCTTCGCGACCGAGACGAGCGGCCTCAGTGCGCTTGTGGCCGCCTTCTCGGGCGAGCTCGGCCGGAGTTTTTCGGATGCCGTGGAAAAAATCCGCGTGGTGGCGGGCCCGCACGAGCAGACCGGCCGCGTGATCGTGACCGGGATGGGCAAGAGCGGACATATCGGCCGCAAGATCGCGTCCACGCTCTCCTCGACCGGCACGCCCGCTTATTTCGTGCATCCCGGCGAAGCGAGCCACGGCGATCTCGGCGTGATCTCCGAAAAGCACGACATCATTCTCGCGCTGTCGTGGTCGGGCGAGACCGCGGAACTGCGCGATCTCGTGAACTACGCGAACCGTTTCAGCGTGGCGCTGATCGCGATCACTTCGCAGCCTGCGTCCGCGCTCGCCAAGGCCGCGGATATTTCGCTCATTCTTCCGGCCGCGCTGGAAGCCTGCCCGAACGGGCTCGCGCCGACGACATCGACACTCATGCAGCTCGCGCTCGGCGATGCCTTGGCGGTCGCGCTGTTAGAGAGCCGCGGCTTCACCGCGCTCGATTTCAAGGCACTGCATCCGGGCGGCAAGCTCGGCGCAAGCCTCACCTTCATCCGCGACATTATGCATTCCGGGGAGAAGTTGCCGCTCGTGAACGACGGCGCTTTGATGTCGACGGCGATCGTCGAAATGTCGGCCAAAGGCTTCGGCTGTGTCGGCGTGCTGGACGGTACCGGCAATCTTTCCGGGATCATCACCGACGGCGACTTGCGCCGTCACATGCGCGCGGACCTGCTGACCTCGAAGGTCGGTGAGGTGATGACGAAAGATCCGAAGTCCGCGAAGCCCGATCAGCTAGCTTCGGAAATTCTCGAGCGCATGAACGCTTCGAACATCACCGCGCTATTCGTGGTCGAGAACAAAAAGCCGGTCGGTCTCGTGCACTTGCACGATTTGCTGCGGATTGGCGTCGCTTAATTCGCAGGCGCGACGATCAAAGTCGCGCCGTCCGCCTTCTCGACCCGAACCTTCGTTCCCGCCGGACAATCCGGCCCCGTCACGCGCCATGTGCTGTCGTCGACACGCACTCGCCCGACGCCATGCACGATCGGCTCATCGAGTGTGAAGACGCGGCCGACGAAGGCGTCGTGCCGGCGGTTGAGAAACGGTTTGTCCGTTTCCGTTACGACCGTCGGGTAAATGCGCCGCCCAAGCAACACCGAAATCACCGACAGGATCGCGAAGACCACAATCTGCGCCTGCCAGCTCATCGACACGATGAAGCCGATGACGCCGGTCGCGATCGCGGCAAGGCCGAGCCAGAGCATGAAGGTGCCCGGCACCATCACTTCGAGCGCGAGCAAGAGCCCGCCCACGATGAACCAGTTCCAGTTTCCGAGTTGCGCGAGGAAATTCATCGCGTGCCCCCTTACGAACCGGCGCGCCGCGGGCCGGTCGGCGAACCGCCGCCCGCAGGGCTGTCGGGACCGAACACTGCCTTGCTGAGTTCGGCAATGCCGCCCAGCGAACCCAGGATCGCGGTCGCTTCGTAAGGCAGCATGAATACTTTTTGGTTCGGCGAGCGCGCAAACTCCGTCATCGCTTTCACGTATTTTTCGGCGATGTAGTAATTAAGCGCAGCTGCCTGACCGCCGGCGACCGCCGAACTGAGCACGGTCGTCGCTTTCGCATCGGCCTCCGCAAGACGCTCGCGCGCCTCGGCGTCACGATAGGCCGCTTCGCGGCGGCCTTCGGCTTCGAGAATTTGCGACTGCTTTTCGCCCTCGGCGCGCAGGATTTCAGATTGGCGCTGGCCTTCCGCTTCGAGCACCACTGCGCGCTTCTCGCGCTCAGCCTTCATCTGGCGTCCCATCGCAGCGACAAGGTCCGCCGGCGGCACGATGTCCTTGATTTCGACGCGCGTGATCTTGATGCCCCATACCGCGGACGCCGCATCGACAACCTTGAGCAGGCGATCGTTGATTTCATCGCGATGCGACAACAGCATGTCGAGGTCCATCGAACCCATGACGGTACGAATATTCGTCATGATGAGGTTCAGAATCGCCTTGTGCAGGTTGGTGATTTCGTAGCTCGCGCGCGCCGCATCGAACACCTGATAGAACGCGACTCCGTCGACGGCGACCGTCGCGTTGTCTTTGGTGATCACTTCCTGCGTCGGAACGTCCAGCACCTGCTCCATCATGTTCACTTTCGACCCGATGCGGTCGATGAAGGGTACGATGAAGTTGAGGCCTGACGTCATAGTCGTTGTGTAACGGCTGAATCGCTCGACGGTATAGTGATAGCCCTGCGGAACGGTCTTAACGCCCGCGAAAACCGTCGCGACCGCGATGATCAAAACGACAATGACGAAAATGCTAAAACCGTCCATGGGAGCGCCTCCTGCGCAATAAAATCACATTTTCAAACAAGATGGCGCGGGCGAGCCGCGCTAGCAAGTATCGCTGATTCTCACGTTTGCGTCAGAGCCAGCCGGACAATTCCCGCGTCACCACGTGGCGGATCACCTTCATACCGGCGTCCGAATCGTTGAGACATGGAATCGCGGTAAAATTTTCCCCGCCATGCTCGCGGAAAATCCCGGCATTCTCCATGCCTATTTCCTCGATCGTTTCTAAGCAGTCGGCGACGAAGCCTGGGGTGACGACCGCAAGATTTTTCACACCGGATTTCGCCAGCGCCTCCACGGTCTTGTCGGTATAAGGCTGCAGCCACTCGTCCTTGCCGAAGCGCGACTGAAACGTCATGACGAATTGCCGGTCGGACATCCCCAGCCGCTCGCATATCAGCCGCGCGCTCTTGGCGCATTGGCAATAATAGGGGTCGCCCTTGAGCAGATATTCGAGCGGCACGCCGTGAAATGACGAGAGGATGACATCCGGCTTCCACGACAGCTTCGCAAGTTCCGCCTGCATCGCGCCGGTCACCGCTTCGATATAGACCGGATCGTCGTGCCACGGCGGCGCAATCCGGATCGCGGGTTGCCAGCGCATGTCCTTCAGCGCATCGAACACTTTGTCGGCGACCGTCGCCGTCGTCGCCGCCGCGTATTGCGGATAGAGCGGCACCGCGAGAATGCGGTCGCAGCCCTGCTCCTGCAGCATCTTCAGCCGCGACGCGATCGACGGATTGCCGTAGCGCATCGCCCAATCGACCACGAGATTCTTTTTGTCCACCAACGACCCGGCGAGCTTTTCACTCTGCGCGCGCGTGATCGTCTTGAGCGGCCCTTCGTTCTTCTCGCGATTCCAGATTTTGTCGTAGTCGCGGCCTTTGGCCTGCGGACGCTTCGACAGGATGATGACGTTCAGCACGAACCACCACAGCGCACGCGGCACCTCGATCACGCGGCGATCGGATAGAAACTCCTTCAGGTAGCGCCGCATCGACCAGTAATCGGTCGCATCCGGCGTACCGAGATTGACGAGAAGCACGCCGATTTTGGGCGAAGTGGCTGGGTGGTCCGAAGGACGCCGGGCTGGTTCGATTTTCATGGCCGGGCAATATAGAAGGGTGTTGCCGCCGATGCACAGAGGGCGGCAGAGACAGAACGTAGCAGCCAAAAACAAATGCTTTCGCGCCGCACTTTTCTCGCAAGCCTTGCCGCCTTCGTGGCCACACTCGCAGGCTGGCGCCCGGCATGGGCGCAACCCGTTGCCGCGACCAAAGTCACCTTCGTTCTGTTCAACGACTTCTACATCATGAACGAACAGCTTCTTCCCGATGGCAAACTGCGCGGCGGCTTCGCACGGCTTGCGACGGTCGTGAAAGACAAGCGCGCGAAGAACAAGAACGTGATCGTGGCGCACGGCGGCGACACGCTGTCGCCTTCGCTGATGTCGGGCTTCGATCGCGGCAAGCATATCGTTGCGCTGACCAACCTGATCGCGCCGGATATTTTCGTGGCCGGCAACCACGAATTCGATTTCGGCCGCGACACCTTCCTCGAGCGCATGCGCGAGGCGAAGTTTCCGCTCTATGGCGCGAACCTGCGGCTCGCAAACGGCAAGCCGGTGCCGGATCACAAGGACCGCACGATCATCAATTTCGACGGCGTGAAGCTCGGCCTCACCGGCATCGCTTACGAGAAATCCGCGCGGCTCTCGTCGCCGGAGGATCTGAAATTCTTGCCTTGCGTCGATACCACGAAAGAACAAGCGACCTTGCTCCGTAAGGAAGGCGCCGACTTCGTCTGTGCCGTCTTGCATTGCGACCGCGGCGACGCATTTCTTTTGCAATTCGCGCAGGCCGCGGAGCTTCTCCTGACAGGCCATACGCACGATCTCTTCGTGCAGTACGACGGCCAGGTCGGCATCGTGGAGTCCGGTTACGACGCTTTCTACGTGACTTGCATCGATGTCGATATTCTCGTGAGCGAGCGCGACGGCAAGCGTGTCACGGCCTGGTGGCCGAAATTCCGCGTGATCGACACCGCGGACGTAACCCCCGATCCGGCGGTCGCCGCCGCCGTCGCGAAATACAACGACGACTTCTCGCGCGAAACGGAAGTCGTCATCGCGAAAACCGATGTCGAGCTCGACAGCCGCAACGCCACGATCCGCACCCGCGAAGCCGCGATCGGCAATCTGTTCGCCGATGCGATGCGCGTGTCCATGAAAGCCGACGCCGCCGTCATCAATGGCGGCGGCATCCGCTCCGGAAAAGTTTACCCGCCGGGCTCGGTAATCCGGCTGAAAGACATTCTTGCGGAACTGCCCTTTAACAACCGCGTGGTCGTGGTCGAGATCGCCGGCGCGGACTTGTTGCTCGCGATGGAAAACGGCCTTGCGCAGGTGCCGGTACCCGCGGGCCGCTTCCCACAGGTGTCGGGTATGAAAATCGTGTTCGATCCGAAGCTGCCGATGCGCAAGCGCGTGATTTCGCTCGAAGTCGCGGGCAAGCCGGTCGAGCCTTCGCAAATCTATCGCGTGGCGATATTGGACTTCCTGGCGCGCGGCGGCGACGACTACGTAACCTTCCGCACGGCCAAGCGCGTGACACCGGACGCCGACGCGCCGCTCCTTGCGAACGAAGTCATCGCTTATCTGAAAAAACTTGGCGTGGTGAAGACAATCGCGGAAGGGCGGATTATTTCGCGCTGAGTAATTTCGTCATGGCCGGGCTTATCCCGGCCATCCACGTCTTTACTGCGCTGATTGTTCCTAAGGCGTGGATGCCCGGCACAAGGCCGGGCATGACGAGAATGAAATCACCCCCGCTCGTCCGAAATCACCTTGCCGTCGTTCGGCAGCGAACCGACCGCCACGATCTCGACCCGGCCCTTGAGCTTGGTCACCGCCTGCAGAGTTGCCGCGACCTTATCGGGTAAATCCGCGCCGCCATTCGCGCTTTCGGCGCGCAAGGTCATCGCGTCCTGCTCATTCTCACGCGTGACCACGAGGCGAAGTTTCTTCAAGCCCGGATGCTGCTTGGAGAGCTCCGCGATCTGTTCGGGGCGCACGAACATGCCCTTCACTTTCGCGGTCTGATCGGCGCGGCCCATCCAGCCTTTGATGCGCGCGTTCGTCCGGCCGCAAGGGGATGCGCCTTTCATCACCGCCGAAAGGTCGCCAGTCGCAAGCCTGATCCACGGATGATGTTCGTTGAAGGAAGTCACGACGATCTCGCCGACCTCGCCTTCGGCGACCGGGTCGCCGGTGCCGGGCCGCACGATCTCGACGAGCACGTCCTCGTTCACGATCAGGCCCTCGCGCGCGGGCGACTCGTAGGCGACGACGCCCATGTCGGCGATCGCATAGGTCTGATAGGCATCGACACCGCGCGACTTCACCTCGGCTTGTAGCGATGGCGGGAACGCGGCACCAGAGACCAGCGCCTTCTTGATGCAGGACACGTCGCGGTTCGCGGCCTTGCCGGCATCGAGCAGAATCTTCAGAAAATCCGGCGTGCCGGTGTAACCCGTGGGTTTCAGATGCGCGATCATCTCCAACTGCATCTCGGTCTGGCCCGGACCCGCGGGAATGACCGGACAGCCGAGCGAGCGGGCCGCGGAATCCAGAATGAACCCGCCCGGCGTCATGTGATACGAGAACGTATTCAGCACGATGTCGCCAGGACGAAAGCCTGCCGCGAACAGCGAACGCGCAGCAGCCCACGGGTCCTTCCCGGTGCCTTCCGGCTCGAAGATCGGACCCGGCGAAGTGAATAATCTTCCGAACGAAGAAACCGGCGCCGGCACGAAGCCCGCAAACGGGGGCGATGCCTTCTGCATCGCAGGCAGCGCCGATTTGCGCATGATCGGCAGTTTCGCGAGCGCCGCGCGCGAATTCACCGAAGCTGCGTCAATGCCCTTGAGTTGCTCCTGCCAGCCTGGCGCTTTCAGCGCTGCGGCGATAAGCGAGGGCAGACGCGAAACGAGATCGCGCTCGCGCTCGTCAACGCTTCTCGTCTCCAGCTTGTCGTAATGCTCAGGCATGGCGGCGCTCACGCCATCCAGCGCTTGCGGCGCTTGTAGTGTTTCACGTCCCGGAAGGACTTGCGCCCCGCGCCGGAAACCCCGAGATAAAATTCTTTCACGTCCTCGTTGGCACGCAAGGACTTCGCATCGCCGTCGAGCACGATGCGTCCGTTTTCCAGAATGTAGCCGTACTGCGCGTATTTCAGCGCCATGTTCGTGTTCTGCTCCGCGAGCAGGAAGGTGACGCCCTCCTTTGCGTTCAGATCGCGCACGATGTCGAAGATTTCCTCGACGATCTGCGGCGCAAGCCCCATCGAAGGTTCGTCGAGCAGGATCAGTTTCGGACGCGACATCAGCGCGCGGCCGACCGCGCACATCTGTTGTTCGCCGCCTGAGGTATAACCCGCGAGCGAAGTGCGGCGGTCTTTCAGGCGTGGGAAATATTCGTAAACGCGCTCCATGTCGCGCTTGATCGCAGCGCGTCCGTCGGGCCGCGTGAAGGCCCCGGTGAGCAGATTTTCCTCGATGGTGAGATGGGCAAAGCAATGCCGCCCTTCCATCACCTGAATGCAGCCATGGCGCACCAGTTCGTTCGGCGACTGATCGTGAATTTCCTTGCCCTCGAACAGAATCGATCCTTTGGAAACCTCGCCGCGCTCGGCATGCAGCAAATTCGAGATCGCTTTCAGCGTCGTGGTCTTGCCGGCACCGTTCGCGCCGAGGATCGCGACGATGCCCTTCTTCGGCACGTTCAGCGAAACGCCTTTCAAGACGAGAATGACGTGATCGTAGATCACCTCGATATTGTTGATCGCGAGAATGTTCTCGCTGCTGTGTTGGGCGGCGGTCGCTGACATGTCGCGCAATCCTTGAGAGAGAATTCCCCGCCCTCTTTCGAGGGCGGGGATCGTTGGCGTTTACGTTAGGACGGACGGTCGCAGGACTCGGTCCGCTTCGGCCAGCCCGCGTTCTTGGCAACGTAGTCCGCGGCGGCCGCTTCGAGCAGCGGACGGACTTCGTCCTTGAGCGGAGCGATCCAGTCGGTAATCTTCACCCACTTTTTGCCGTCCCACTGCTGCATGTAAGCGGCGTGGTGACCGTTGTGGTCGGTGCAGTTCACGTTGGTGATCGGGGCGCCGAAGCCTTCGAGGCCCAGTTCCTTCCAGCGTGCCTGCGTGATGGTGAGCGACTCCAGACCGCGGCGGACGTCTTCGCCGGTGACCACCTTCTTGCCGGTGATCTTCTGCGCGTTGCGGATCGCTTCCGCGATCAGCACCGAGTTGTAGATGCCGCGGTTGTAGAGGTTCTCGCCGACCTTGTCGGGCTGGGTCTGCGACTTACCCTTGGACACCAGATGCTTGATGATGTCCTGCACCGCCGGGTACTGCGAGCCGACGCCGTTAAAGTTCAGCGTCAGATAGCCCTTGGCATCGTCGCCTGCGGGACGCGCGTCGTCGTCGCCGCCTGACCACCAAATGCCGACGAACTTATCCATCGGGAATTTGATGCGCGCGGCTTCCTTCACTGCGGTCGGGTTCATCGCACCCCAACCCCACATGATCATCCAGTCCGGCTTGTCCTTGCGGACGTTAAGCCACTGGCCCGACTGGTTCTGCATTTCCGCCGGCGGCACCGGATAGAGTTTCGTCTCGAAGCCGTACTTCTTCGCGAAGATTTCCAAGAGCGGCAGCGGCTCGCGGCCGTAACCGCCGTCGAAGAAGATGTAGCCGATGGTCTTGCCCTTGAGCTTGGCGAACCCGCCTTCCTTGTCGGCGATGTACTTGATGATCATCGACAGGCCGTCCCAGTAAGTCGCGGGCGGGTTGAACACCCACGGGAAGCTCTGCCCTACCGCCGACGCCGAAAGGCCGTAGGCCATCGACAGCACCGGGATCTTGTCCACCGAAGCTCTCGGGATGAGCTGGAGCGTGATGCCGGTCGAGTACGGGTTCGTGATGACCGGATTCTTCGCCTTGGTGGATTCGTAGCAGGCGACGCCCTTCTCGGTGTTGTAGCCGGTTTCGCATTCTTCGACGACGAGCTTGACGCCGTTGATGCCGCCGTCACGCTCGTTGAGCATGTTCAGGTAGTCGCTCATGCCGTTCGCGATCGGGATGCCCGATCCCGCGAACGGCCCGGTGCGATACGAGAACAACGGAACGTAGATGGTGTCCTGCGCGGAAGCGCTCGACACGAAGGCGGGGATTACCGCCGTCGATGCCAGCACCGCGCCGACCAGAAGTCCTTTCATTCGCATTTTCTTTCCTCCTCACAATTTTCCGGCCGCGACGACTTCGCTTCCGGTCTTGTCTCTCCGGCGCTGGCGTCGCGCCGGTTATTCCGCGGGATATGAGGTCTCGAGCGCCTCACAACGCGCGGGAATTCGCGGCCCCTCAATAGGGATAAGGCCAAACCCTCAGTTTCTGTTTCGCGATCTGCCAGAGCCGCGCAAGACCGTGCGGCTCGACGATCAGGAAAAAGACAATCAGCGCGCCGATCACCATGAAAGAGAGGTGTTCCGCGGTCGCCGCCTGAATCGACAATCCGAGGCTTCCCAGAAACGGCGGCAGGAGCAACGGAAGCATGAAGATCAGCGCCGCACCCAGGAACGAACCGAGCAGGCTGCCGAGACCGCCGATGATGACCATCGAAAGAATTGCGAAGCTCTGGTTGATCGAGAACGCGGTCGCTTCGGCACTGCCGTAATAGAGGAACACGAGCATCGCGCCGGCGACGCCACAGTAGAAAGACGATACCGCGAAAGCGAGCAACTTCGTGTTGAGCAACTTGATGCCCATGAGTTCGGCGGCGATGTCCATGTCGCGCACCGCCATCCACATGCGGCCGATGCGGCCGCGCACGAGGTTGGACGCGAGCCACGTCATCGCGACAACGATCGCGAGCACGACAAAATATCGCGCATGAGGCGTGGCCTCGGGCCCGGTGACATGCACGCCGAACAAGGTCCGGCGCGGCACCTCGATCGCGTTCGAAACGTTGTAGTTCACGAGCCACGGAATGCGGATGAAGCACCACGACAGGAAGAACTGCGAAGCAAGCGTCGCGACAGCGAGATAGAAGCCTTTGATGCGCAGCGACGGCAGGCCGAACACGATGCCGACCGCGGCAGAAACAAATCCCGAGGTGACGACCCAGATCAGAATGTGCACTTCCGGGAAGATCGTCGCTAACTTGTAGCAGGCGTAAGCGCCGACACCCATGAAGCCGCCGGTGCCGAGCGAAAGCAGCCCCGTGTAGCCGGTGAGAATGTTCAACCCGATCGCCGCGAGCGCGAAGATCAGGAACGGGATCATGATCGCGTGCAGGAAGAAGTTGCTGCCGAAATAAGGGATCACCGTGAAGGCAACCATGAGAATGATCGCGATTCCGATCCGGTCCTGCGTAATCGGAAACGTCGCCATGTCGGCGCGGTAGGTAGTCTTGAATTGTCCTGCTTCGCGATAAAACATCTTGGTACTTTCCCTAGACGCGCTCGATGATCTTTTCGCCGAACAGTCCCTGCGGCCGGAACAGCAGGAACACGAGCGCGATCATGTAGGCGAGCCAGCTTTCGATGCCGCGGCCGAACAGCGGGCCCCAGTAGATTTCGCCGACCTTCTCGCCGACGCCGATGATGAGGCCGCCGACGATGGCGCCGGGGATCGACGTGAAGCCGCCGAGAATGAGAACCGGCAGCGCTTTCAGCGCGATGATTTCGAGCGCGAACGAAACTTCCGAACGCGCGCCCCACATGATGCCGGTGACCAGCGCCACCAGACCGGCCGCGAACCAGACGATGATCCAGATCTGGTTCAGCGAGATGCCGACGGAAAGCGCCGCCTTGTGGCTGTCGGCAACCGCACGCAGCGCCCGCCCGATGCGGGTCTTCGAGAAAAACACGGCAAGCACCGCGACCATGAGGCTCGCGACCACCACCGCCGTGATGTCGAGCTTCTGCATCTCGACGCGGCCGCCCGCGAAATCGAAGGAGAGCGTGCCGGTCGGAATATAAAGCTGCTTCGTAATCATGACCTTCGGATCGCCGCCGAAGATCAGCTCGCCGAAGCCGATCAGGAAGTACGTCAGCCCGAACGTCGCCATGAAGAGGATGATGTCAGGCTGGTTCACAAGCGGCCGCAGCACCACGCGCTCGATCGCAAAAGCGAGCACGAGCATGATCAAAACGGTGAGCGCGAGCGCGAGGATGGCCGGGACGCCGATCGCGTGCAGGCCGACGAGCGAGAGCGCCGCGAACACCACCATGATGCCCTGCGCGAAGTTGAACACGCCGGAAGCCTTGAAGATCAGCACGAAGCCGAGCGCGATCAGCGAATAGAGCGTGCCGCCGACAAGGCCTTCCCACAGCGTCTGCACGAAAATATCCGGCAACTCCCACATCTCGTAGAACGGGATGATGAAGATTTTGCAGAACATGCTGTAGGGCTTTACGCAGAGCATCTTTTCTACCCGATCAGTGTGCTACGCCGAGATAGGCGTCGATCACGGCTTTGTTGGCCTTCACTTCGTCCGGCGTGCCGTCGGCGATCTTCTGTCCGTAATCGAGCACGACCACGCGGTTCGCGAGATCCATCACCACGCCCATGTCGTGTTCGATCAGCGCGATTGTCGTGCCGTAGTGGTTGTTCACGTCGATCACGTAACGGCACATGTCTTCTTTTTCTTCGAGGTTCATGCCGGCCATCGGCTCGTCCAGCAGAAGCAGCTCAGGCTCCATCGCAAGCGCGCGTCCGAGCTCCACCCGCTTCTGCAAGCCGTAAGGCAGGCGTCCGACCGGCACGCGGCGGATGTGCTGGATTTCGAGGAAGTCGATGATTTCTTCGACCTTGCGGCGGTGCTCGATCTCTTCCTGCTCGGCGGGGCCGTAGCGCAAGAGCTGCCAGAAGAAACTCTTGTGCATCCTCAGCGTGCGGCCCGCCATGATGTTGTCGAGCGTGGTCATGCTCTTGAACAGCGCGACGTTCTGGAACGTGCGCGCGATCCCGCCGGTCGCGGCGTCGTGCGGGCGCATCTTCTTGCGCTTGATACCCTTGAACGTGATCTGGCCTTCCTGCGGATGGTAGAAGCCGTTGATGACGTTGAGCATCGACGTCTTGCCGGCGCCGTTCGGGCCGATGATCGCGCGGATCTCGCCCTTTCTGATGTCGAAGGAGACGTTGCGGATCGCCTTCACGCCGCCGAAAGACAGCGAGACGCCCTCGACCGACAAGAGCGTCTGTCCGGCCTTGATCGTGGTTTCGTCGGGCGCTCTCATGCCGCTTTGCCCATTGGCGCCGCTGGCGCATGTGGTTTCATGTCTTCGATTTTCACGCGCGCCGAGATATTGCCCTTGCGGCCGTCCTCGAAGGTGAGCTCGGTCGTGATGCCGACCTCCTTCGCGCCCTCATAAAGCCCCGTCGCAAGCGGGCCGTAACGTTCGGTGATAAAGCCGCGGCGTACTTTCTGCGTGCGCGTGAGTTCGCCGTCGTCGGCGTCGAGTTCCTTATGCAGGATCAGGAAGCGCTTGATCTGCGCGCCCGCCATCGGGCCCTCTTCGGAGAGCGACTTGTTCACTTCGTCGACGTGCTCGGAAAGCATCTGATAGACCCGCGGGTGCGCGGCCAATTCCTGATACGAGCCGTAGATCACGTTGTTGCGCTCGGCCCAGGAGCCGACCGACACCAGATCGATGTTGAGCATCACGGTCACGTAATCGCGCTTGTCGCCGAGCGCGACCGCTTCCTTGATGTTCGGATAGAACTTGAGCTTGTTCTCGATGTATTTCGGCGCGAACAGCGTGCCGTCGTTGAGCTTGCCCACGTCTTTTGCGCGGTCGATGATCTTCAAGTGTCCGGTCTTCGGATCGAAGAAGCCGGCGTCGCCGCTCTTGACCCAACCGTCCGGCGTTTTCGTTTCCGCGGTTTTCTCCGGATCCTTGTAGTAGCCGGCGAACACGCCGGGCGATCGGAACAAGACTTCGCCGTTCGGCTCGATCTTGATCTCCACATCCGGCGAAGGCTTGCCGACGGTGTCGGCGTAAATCTCGCCGTCCGGCTGCGCGGTGATGTAAACGGCGGCTTCGGTCTGTCCGTAAAGCTGCTTGAGATTCACGCCGAGCGAGCGGTAGTAGCGGAAAATTTCCGGGCCGATCGCTTCGCCTGCGGTATAGGCCACGCGGACGTTCGTGAAGCCGTAGCGGTTCTTCATCGGCCCATAGACGAGAATTTCGCCGAGCCAATATTTGAGCCGCGCGCCGACCGGCACAGATTCCTTGTTGAGAATCTTTTCGCCCCACTTGCGCGCGTGCTTCAGGAAATAATTAAACATCGCGCGCTTCACGCGGCCCGCGTCTTCCATGCGCACCATGGTGAGCGTGAGCAGATTTTCGTAAACGCGCGGCGGCGCGAAGGCGTAACTCGTGCCGATCTCGCGGCGGTCTTCGATGATCGTCTCCGGACTTTCCGGGCAATTCACCGTGTAGCCCGCGACATAAGACTGCGCGTAAGAGAAGATGTGATCGCCGACCCACGCCATCGGCAGATAGGCAATCACCTCTTCCTTCTCGGTCAGATTGTCGAAGGCGTTTGCATTCTGCGAACTGACGACGACGGAGTCGTAGGTCAGCATCACGCCTTTCGGATTGCCGGTCGTGCCCGACGTGTAAAGAATGACCGCGATGTCGGAGCCTTTGCCCTCCGCGATCATCTTTTCCCACGCATCGCCGGAATATTTCGAGGCAAAAGCCTTGCGGCCGATTTCCTGTACCTCGTTCATCCATTTCAGGCGCGTGTGATCGTAGTCGCGAAGACCGCGCGGCTCGTCGTAGATCACGTGCGAAATCGAAGGCAGGCGGTCGGAGATGGAAAGAACCTTGTCGACCTGTTCCTGATTTTCGACGATCGCGATTTTTGCGCCGGCATGGGCGAGCACGAAGGCCATCTCGTCGGCGACCGCATCCTGATAGACCGGAACCGGAATCCCGCCGATCGACTGCGTGGCGCACATTGCCCAGTAAAGCCGCGGCTTGTTCGAGCCGACGATCGCAACCTTGTCGCCGCGCTCGATGCCGAGTTCTTTCAGGCCGAGCGCGAGCGCTTTCACCTCTTCTTTGACCTGCGCCCAGGCCCAAGTCTGCCAGATTCCGAGATCTTTCTCGCGAATGGCAGGGCGATCCCCGCGCACGCGCGCGTTGACCAGCAGAAATTTCGGAAACGTATCGACGCTCTTGTCGATGGCGTTTTGCGCCATGCTCTTCTCCCCGAACACCGGCGCGTTTCCCGCGCTCGCATTTTCGGCACCGGCGTTCTCGCCGGGCCATGCATCTCAAGCGTAGCAGAGTGGACGAAAATCATACTCCCACAATGCTTCACTTGACAGACAAACACTGCCGGGATTGGGTATGTCTGCCGCGTCAGGTTTTCTTTCGCAGTGCGAAAGACGCGCGTTTAATCTTCGTAACGGTTGAGCGCATCGAGGTCGAGAATGGTGATCCCGCCATGTCCGACGCGAAGCAATTTCTTTTGTTCCAATAGCTGTAGCGCGCCGTTGACCGCCTGGCGGGACACGCCCGAGATCAGGCCGATTTCTTCCTGCGTAATGTCGAGTTGGTTGTCTGCCTTCGGTACAAGTACCGGGTTGCAGAGCCATGCAATGTTGCGCGCAACCTTCCCGGTCGCGTCGAGCGAGCGGTCGAACTCGACCAGCGCGATGAATTGGCCGATGCGCTCGTTGAATTGTTTTACGAGGAAACGGTTGAAGCCCGCACTATTCTCGAATAGCCAGAAAAAAGTGGCCGAACCCATCATCGCAAGCTTCACGTCGCGCAGCGCGACGAGATCGTATTGACGCGGTTCTTTCTTGAGCACCGATCCCTCGCCGAACCAGATGCCTGCGCGCATACCGGCGAGCGTGACCGTCTTTCCTTTTTGCGTAACCGTGCCGAGCCGCACGAGGCCGTAGATCACCCCGAGCCACGGATCGAGCTTGTCGCCCTTGTGGCAAATATAGGCGCCTTTCGCGAAGGCCTTTTCGCTTATTCCGCGGCGCGCACGCTCGATCTCGTCAAGGGTCAGCTCCGCGGACCAGAAGGCGATCTCGCGGAGACGTTCGGCGGTGATCATGGGCAGACGGCTAGTGGAGTGGATTTGACATTCGCGTCGAAATTGCTGCGGGTTCGTAACGCGAATGTCAAATCCGAAACTCCGCTAGCAATTATATTTGCTGGTGGTCCTTTGATTCCAGCATTCGCGAAAGAAAGTCGCTGCAATCACACGCGTATGTTGGAATCGGACCACCAGCCTACTCGGCAGCCGCCTGAACAGGCGCGGCCTTCGCCGCCTCGAAACGCGCGGTGAGCGCCTTCTTCTCGGCTTCCGTCTTCACGAGGCTTGCCGCCTTGACCGGGCCGAAGCCGCGGATTTTTTCGGGCAACGCCGCGAGCGCGACCGCGACCGCATAGTTCGAGGCATCTAACTTCGCTAGCAGGCCGGAAAGCATTGCTTCGTATTCCGCGATCAGCTTGCGCTCGGTCTTGCGCTCTTCGGAGTAGCCGAAGACGTCGAACGCGGTGCCGCGCAGGAACTTGAACTTCGCAAGCAGGCCGAAGGCCTTGAATATCCAGCCGCCGAATTCGATTTTCTTCGGACGACCCGAGTTCGGATCGATGCGCGACAACAGCGGCGGTGCGAGGTGCACTTTCATCTTCAAGTTACCGTCAAAGCTCGCCTTCAACTGCTCCGCGAACGCGCCGTCGGTATAGAGCCGCGCGACTTCATATTCGTCCTTGTAGGCCATCAGCTTGAAGAGATAGCGCGCAACCGCGTCGGTAAGGCCCGCCTGCCCCGGCATCGCTTTCGCCTCCGCCTTACGCGTCTTCTCGACGAGATCGCGGAAGCGCCTGGCGTAGGCAGCGTTCTGATAGCTTGTGAGATATTTCTCGCGCCGCGCGATCACCTCATCGAGCGATTCCGAAAGCGCGCGCGCATCGGTCGAAACTTCCGCGGGCTTGGCGAGGTTTGCGACGGCTTTCGGATCGACCGCTGCGCGGCGGCCCCAATCGAAGGCCTGCTTGTTCATTTCGACCGATTCGCCATTGAGTTCGATGGCGCGATAAATCGCTTCCTGTCCGATCGGCAGACCGCCGAGCTGATAGGCGTAGCCGACGAGGAACATGTTCTGCGTCACCGACGAACCGAACAGGGCCGCGGAGAGCTTGGTCGCATCGACGAAATGCGCGTGATCGGCATCCGCCGCTTTCGCGATTTCGCGCTTCAGGCGCTCGGTCGGCAGCGAGAAATCGGCGTTGCGGGTAAAATCGCCCGGCAGCGTTTCGTGCGTATTGACGACCACCGTGGTCTCGCCCGAGCGCATCGAGGACAGCACCTTCTTCGAGCCGACGGTGACGATGTCGCCGCCAAGGATCAAATGCGCCCCGCGCGCGGGCACGCGGATCGCGTAGATGTCGTCGGGGTGGTTCGCAAGGCGAAGATGCGAGGCGACAGCACCGCCCTTCTGCGCGAGCCCTGCCATGTCGATGATGCCGGCGGCCTTGCCTTCGATGTGCGCCGCCGTGCCGAGCACCTGCGCGATCGTGACAATGCCGGTGCCGCCGATGCCGGTGATGATGACCCCGAAGGTGCCGTTGACCGCAGGAAGCCGGGGTTCCGGCAATGCCGCATGCGAAGGAGCAAGCGAACCGGCAACTCCCGTAGCCTTCTTCAACTTCGCGCCGGAGACCGTGACGAATGAAGGGCAGAAGCCCTTCACGCAGGAAAAGTCCTTGTTGCAGCTCGTTTGATCGATGACGCGCTTGCGGCCCCATTCGGTTTCGACCGGCTGCACCGAGACGCAGTTCGACTGCACGCCGCAGTCGCCGCAGCCTTCGCAGACGAGCTCATTAATAATTACTCTCTTATCAGGATCGGGAAACTCGCCGCGCTTGCGGCGGCGGCGTTTTTCGGCGGCGCAAGTCTGATCGAATATCATCGCGGTCGTGCCGGGCGTATCGGCGAGCGTCCGCTGCACCTTGTCGAGTTCGTCACGGTGATGGATCGACATGCCTTTTGGGAAGCGGATGTTGCTCGGATACTTCCACGGTTCGTCGGTGACGAGCATCAGCTTCGTGACGCCTTCCGCCGCGACCTGGCGCGCGATCGCGTCCACCGTGAGCCCGCCTTCGTGGCGCTGGCCGCCGGTCATCGCGACCGCGTCGTTGAACAGAATTTTGTAAGTGATGTTCACGCCCGACGCGATGGCCGCGCGGATCGCTAAGATTCCGGAGTGATTGTAGGTGCCGTCGCCCAAGTTCTGAAAAACGTGATTGCGTTTCGAGAACGGCGCCTCTCCGACCCAGTTGGCACCTTCCGCGCCCATGTGCGTGAAGCCCATGGTGTTGCGGTTCATCCAAATCGCCATCGTATGACAGCCGATGCCGGCGTAAGCACGCATGCCCTCCGGCACCACGGTCGAAGTGTTGTGCGGGCAGCCCGAGCAGAAATAAGGCGTGCGGGTCGCAACATCGGTCGTCTGCGCAAGCGCTTCCTGCGCCTGCTTCAGACGGCTGACATCTTCCGCCATCGTGTCGTTCTTGGTGCGGCGGAGAATGCGCTCGCCGATAGCAATCGCAATATCGTTCGGGTCGAGCGCGCCCTTCGCTGGAAACAGCCACTCGCCCTGCTCGTCCTTCTTGCCGACGACGACGGGCTGGTTCTCGGTGCCGTAGAGTTCTTCGCGCACCTGCACTTCGATCAGCGAGCGCTTTTCCTCGACCACCATAATGAGATCGAGTCCCTTGGCAAAAGCCTTGAGTTCGCCCGGATCCATCGGCCACGGGCAGCCAATCTTGAACAGACGGATACCGAGCTCGTTCGCCTTCACCTCGTCGATGCCGAGTTCGTCGAGTGCGAGCCGAACGTCGAGATAGCTTTTTCCTGTCGTGATAATGCCGATCTTCGCGTTCGGTCCGCCGGACATGACGATCTTGTTGATGCCGTTCGCACGGATGTAAGCGAGCATCGCGTCGCGCTTGCTCTCGTGCAGCCGCGCTTCCTGCGCGAGCGCGCCGTCGATGCGGCGGATGTTGAGGCCGCCGGGCGGCATCTTGAATTCGGGAATGTTGATCTTCACGCGATCGGGCGAAACATCGACCACGGCGGTCGACTCGATCGTTTCCTTCACGCACTTGATGCCGACCCAGGTGCCGCAGAAGCGCGACATCGCGAACCCGTGCAGGCCGTAATCGATCAGTTCCTGCACGCCCGCCGGATTCAAAATCGGAATCATCACGTCCACGAAGTGAAATTCGGACTGATGCGCGGTCGTGGAAGATTCGCAGGTGTGGTCGTCGCCCATCAGCGCGATCACGCCGCCGTGTTTCGAAGTGCCGGCGAAGTTTGCGTGACGGAAGGCGTCGCCGGTGCGGTCTACGCCCGGACCCTTGCCGTACCAGATGCCGAACACGCCATCGAACTTGCCTTCGCCGGTGAGTTCAGCCTGTTGCGATCCCCAGAGCGCGGTAGCGGCGAGATCTTCATTGAGACCTGCCTGAAACTTCACGTCGGATTTCTCTAACGGACGGCGAGCGCGCATGAACTGCTGGTCGAGCCCGCCGAGCGGCGAACCGCGATAGCCGGTGACGTAACCCGCGGTGTTCTTGCCCGCCTGCTTGTCCCGCTCTTTCTGCATGAGCGTGAGGCGCACGATCGCCTGCGTGCCGGAGAGGAAAACCAGCGGCTTCGAAAGATCGTATTTGTCGTCGAGCGAGACGTTCTGGTTTTTCGCCATTTGCTGTAACCGCCTCCTTGGGCGGTCTAGACGGGGCTGATTCGGGCAGGCGCCCTACTCTTTATGTAGTTCAAGGCTCGCATAGCACTATGCCCTGCGCAATTTCGTTATCCATGGACGGGCTGCAAGGAAGTTTCCGTCCGGATGCACGGCCCGCAATTTGGCGCAACGCGGGAAAAGCCACCTAGCCACCGGCGGTCAAAATATGCCCGCCGTCGATGACAATGGTGGAACCGGTCATCCAGCGGGAGGCGTTGGAGGCGAGCAGGAGGAAGGTGCCATCGAGGTCGTCCACTTCGCCGTAGCGCTGGAGCGGCAGCTTTGCCTTCCCTTCCTGCCCTTTGGGCGAGAGCAGAAAGTCACGGTTGATGTCGGTGACGACGTAACCCGGCGCAATCGCATTCACCCGGATGTTTTTGCGGGCGACCTCGAGCGCGAAGCCTTTGGTGAACTGGACCACCGCGGCCTTCGCCATGTTGTAGGCGACGATGTTGCGCTCGACGATAAAGGCGGCGATCGAAGCGGTCGCAATGATTGCACCCGGCTTGTTCGCCGCGATCATGCGTTTTGCAGCTTCCCGCGAATTGAAGAATACCGCGTCCATGTCGAGCGCCATCAGTTTGCGGTATTCGTCCTCCGGCATTTCGATGACTTTACCGAGCCTAGCCATGCCGGCGTTCGCGACGAAAAGATCGATGGTGCCGAACTTCTTTTCCGCAGCATCGAAAGCTTTGGCCATACTCGCGTTGTCGGTGACGTCGCAGGCAACATAAGAGGCTTTGCCGCCTGCCTTCTCGATCCGCGCCGCGATCTCTTTGAGACGATCTTCGCGCCGCGCGGTGAGCACGACGCTAGCACCATTGGCTGCCGCGACTTCCGCGAAGCGCTCGCCAAGCCCACTCGACGCGCCGGTGATCAGCGCGACACGGCCTCTGAGATTGAAAACGTCGGCAGCCGATGCCGAGCCCAACGCCATACGTTCCTCCATGCGGTACGCTTGAAAGCGCACTCGTTCCGCTCAGTATACATAAAGCGAGAAGATCAGAACGGCAGCAAACGCTCGTAGGCGAGATAGCCTAACAGGAGCAGGAGCCCGAGCGCGATCACGATCAGCGCGCCGAGAACTTCGATCACGCGCAGCATCAGTTCGCTGCGGCCGCCCATCCTGCCTGCAAGCCACACCGCTAGGCCTTTGCCGAAGACCGCAAGCAGCGCGATCGCAGTCACCGTGATCGCGACGCCCGCGCCCATGGCGAAAGTCGCGGCGACACCGATCAGGAATATTCCCTGCGCGACCGCAAACACGAGCACGATGATCGCGCCCGAGCACGGGCGCAATCCGGCAGCAACGGCCGCGACCATGCCGCGCCGGAACCAGTCCCGGCCCTTCAGTTCGGCAGGTTCCGGTCCATGCGAATGGCCATAATGATCGTGCGCGTGATCGTGACGATGATGCGCGTGGTCATGGCCGCGATGGTGATGGCCGTGCGCGTCTGCATCGCCGCGCACGGCCGCGACGAACGCGGCGCCTTTCTTCCACAATAGATAAAGACCCAGGAGCGCAATCAGCGAATAGGCGATGATTTCGATGGTGTTGGCCGCAATGTTCATGTTCCGTGCAGTCGTGCCGAGCACGAACACGGCGATGCCGACGAAGACGATGGCGACCATCGCCTGCACGAACGCCGAGATGGCTGCGAGCAATGCGCCGCGCTTCCACGTCGCGTTGTCCGCCAGCATATACGACGCGATCACCGCCTTGCCGTGGCCGGGCCCGGCGGCATGGAAGATGCCATAGAGAAACGAGATCGTGACCAGCGTCCAGGCCGCCGAGCCGTCGGTCTTCGCGGCTTTGATCGCGTCGCGCATCTGCGCATAGAACGCCGCCTGCTGTGCGAAGATCCAGCCGAAGAATCCAGTCGGCGGCGGCGCAGCGCGCGGCCCGAATGCGGACTGCGCAAGTACAGGCTCGATCAGCAACGCGATCGCGACGGCGGCGAGCATGGCCGCACCGGCAATTCGCAATGCGCTGGGTTTCTTCGCCAAGACTTCTACTTGCACGTAACGATGGCGCTGTTCGCGAACTGCGAGCCGTATTCGCTCGCCCGCGACAGCGAGTTGAAGAAAGATTCCGGTTGCGCCGGACCCGAAACCTGCGCCGGACGCTTTACTTCCAGCGAACAGTTCGCGGGCGCGTTGACGAGCTTCACGGGATTATCCTTCGCGAAACCGAAGGCGACGAAGTAGGTCGGATCGTAAACATCAAGCGCGACACCGCCCTTGCGGACGGCTTTTACCGGCAGCGTGAAATAAAGCGTGAGCAATTTGTCCTTGAATTCGAGCCAGTAGTCGGTCGGTTCGCCGAATTCGAGCTTGGCCTCGCCGCTTTTACCGAAGGTGAAGTAGTCGGACTCTTTCAGCGACTCGACATTGACCTTGGCAAGCTCGGCGAGTTCCTCGCGCGACAGCACCCCATCCTTGTTCGTATCCAGACCCTGCGTCGCGAACTCCGAGAAGAATTCGTCGAAGGTCCAGGCATAGCGCACGCCGCTGATCGCTCCCTCCTTGTTAAAAACGATCTCGCTTTTCACGGTCGTTGCAACATGCGGATGCGAAAGCGCAGATAGTGAGCCCGCCGCGACGAACGCGGCGGCGGCAAGCAGGCGGATGATCGCTTTCGGCTTCATTCGGACCTCAGTCTATAGCGGACGCTTAAGCCCGCGAAGTCCGGCGAAAAGGCGGCAACTCTATTGAACGACGTAAACCGGCGCGCCGATGGCAACACGCTCGAAAAGATCGGTCACGTCGGCATTAAGCATCCGGAAACAGCCGCTCGAAGAAGCCGAGCCGATGGTATGCGGCGCGTTGGTGCCGTGGATGCGGTATTCGGACCAGCCGAGATAGAGCGCGCGGGGCCCCAGCGGATTGCTCGGTCCCGGCGGTACGTAGCTCGGCGCGCCTTCGGCCTGCATG
This sequence comes from Xanthobacteraceae bacterium, assembly GCA_019752575.1. Classification (GTDB taxonomy): domain Bacteria; phylum Pseudomonadota; class Alphaproteobacteria; order Rhizobiales; family Xanthobacteraceae. The sequence goes on from JAIELW010000019.1 coordinate 59,637, forward strand.
CGCGCGGTCGGGTACCAAGCCGGGTTCTTGGTCTTCATGCTGACCCAGCTTTGGCCGGTCCAGCCGAAGCCGGCCTTGCCGACGGCCACGCGATAGACGAGCGCCTTGCCGTCGCCGAGCGAGTAATAAAGACGGCGCTCGGTGACATTGATGACGATGGCGCCGCGCGGGTAATCGCCCTTCAGTTCCCCATCCTGCGGCCAAATCTGCTCCACCTGCTTCTGCGGGTGAGCGACAGCCATGCGCTGCTGCGCTTCCGAAGCGCCGGACGCGAAGACGGCAGCAAGAAGAACGAAAGCTCCGGTAGCGAAGCGCATGATTCCAGCCCTGAAATCCAATCCCGGCGATACTTATTCATAAAGTACTGGCTTCCGGCAACCGGCCAAGGAACGTTTGCGTGAGCGGGCGGAGCTATGTGGCCGCGGCGCCACCGTCGGAGCGTGGATCGTGCGCCCCTTCGACCTTCTTGCCTTCGAACAGCACGCCGCCGGCGTGGCCCATGAACTCGGAATAGGCCTCTGGCAGCACCGCCACATCATGACCGGCTTTCGCGAGCCGCTCGGACACTTCCGGCGAGAAGCGCGCTTCGAGCCGCAGATTCGTGATCTTCGATCCCCAGGTCTTGCCGAGAATCCAGCGCGGCCGGTCGATGGCTTCGGCAAGCGGCACGCCGTGAAAGGCATAACGCCCGAAGATCGCGCCCAAGGACTGCGGCTGCCCCTCGCCGCCCATGGTGCCGAAGCCAAGCTGCCGTCCGTCATCGAAGGCCGCGAACATCGGCGTCAGGGTGTGCACCGGCATGCGGCCGGGCTCGAGCGGGTTCACCGCCTTCGGATCGAGCGAGAAGCTGGCACCACGATTCTGCATCAGAACGCCGGTTCTCGGCAGCACGCAGCCCGAACCGAACTCCCAGAACAGCGACTGGATATAAGAGACGACATAGCCGTTCTTGTCCGCAGCCCCCAGCCAGATCGTGTCGCCTTCGCCGGCCGGCCTCGGCCACGGCGCCGCGCGGTCTTTCTTCACGCTAGCCGCCTCGCGCTCCAGCGCCGCGTTCGTGAGCCAGTCTTCCGGCTTTTGTTTGAGCCGGTCGAAGTCGGTCAGCACCTTGTCGCGCGCACCGAACGCCCGCTTGGTCGCCTCGACGATGGCGTGGACGAACTCGAAGCTCTCCGCCTTCGGCGCGCCGAGCCGCTCGTAGAGCCCGAGAATCATGAGCGTGACCAGGCCCGGCGTGGGCGGCTGGCAGCCATAGACGGTGGCGTCGCGCACCCGGAGCGTCAGCGGCTCGCGCAGCTTCGCGCGGTACTTCGCAAGATCGTCGCGGGTAACCGGGCTGCCGATCGCCTCCAAGTCCGCAGCGATCTCGCGGCCGATATCGCCGCGATAGAAGTCGTCGAGCCCGGCGCGGCCGAGTTGCTCGAAGGTATCGGGAAGCCTACCCGCGGAGAGCCGCGCGCCCTTCGGCTGTGCCTTGCCGTCCGGCATGAAGGTCTCGGTGAAGCCCGGTGCCTTGATCGCGAGCGTCCGGTCCTGCAGGTAACGCCAGGCAATCGACGAGGAGACCGGGTAGCCCTCGCGCGCGATCCTGATCGCGGCTTCCAGGAGCCGCTTCACCGGCATTTTGCCGCCTGCCGCCTTTGCCGCGTCGAGCGCGAGCATCCAGCCCCCGATCGCCCCCGGCACCGTGCAGGCGGCAAGCGGCCCGCGCTCGGGAACAGTGTCATGACCGGCCGCGCGATAGCGCGAAATCGTCGCAAGCGAGCCGGCGAAACCGCAGGCCTCGATGTAGCGCACGCGACCCGAAGGCTCGCGGATCAGCCAGAAGCCGTCGCCGCCGATATGGTTCATATGTGGATAGGCGGAGACGACGGCCGCAGCCGCCGAGAGAGCCGCTTCGATGGCGTTACCGCCTTCCGCGAGCACCTCGCGGCCCGCCTCGGCGGCAAGCGTGTGAGGGGCTGCGACGACGCCGTAGCGCCCTTCTGCGCGGTGTTCGGTCATTTCTGCTCCGGAGACTTCGAGGCTGGAGCGGCCCAAGAGCGCTTGATTCAGCCACTCTTTGCCGCCAGATTGCCCGCCATTCTAAGCACTTGTGGCAGGATCGCCACCTCAGAGCCGCATTTCGAGGACGAAGACGATGAACGACGCCGTGCAGAAGCGCTCCAAGATCAACTGGACCAACCTCGTCACCATCTGCAGCGCCGCGATACTGATTGGGGTCGAGGTAATCGGCATCGGACTCGCCACCGGCTGGGCTCTCGCAGCACTGTTCGGCTTCAGCAAGACCGTCGAAGCGGCGCTAATGAGCGTCTTCGCGCTGGGCGCTGCCTACTTCACGTGGTCGTTCGTCCGTAACGCGGCGAAGATCGAGCCGATCGTCGAGCGCGGATAGCCGCGCTCGCGCTCCAACTCTTAACAAGAGATTTCCAAACGACCTTCGAGCGAGCTTCGCGAGCGACTCCGCTCGCAAAAAAGTGCGCGCGCGAGTCGATTCTCTATTGCATCGAAAGTCGATTTCTCTTATTTGCGCAGTTGCCCAATTTCGCACGTGCCTGTGGTCGTGTGCTGGTTGACGGAGATCCCGGACAAGAGGCCGGAAAGACGTCGGGCAAACCAGTAGCCGGAGGGAACCGGCGAACCCCGCTCTCCGCGAGGGACGCGACTTAAAGCAACGACGTAAGGGCTTTTTTGGTCTCACGCGGCGCCCCGAAGGTGGCCGCAGGAAATCGAAGAGGCACTACCTCCTTGCCGGACGTGCGGAAGGCGAACCCTTCCAATCAATGGCGCTAAGACCGGCTCAGCCGGGTGTTCGAGCGGACAGCAAGCCGCTCGTGGCGTAGTCGCGCGATGAGCGCGAAGACACCGCGGGAAGCACGCTGTCCAAGTCGTTAACGAATGTCTTCTGGAAGGGGACACCGAAATGACCGACCGCATCCGCAAATTCCTCCGACGCAACCGCGAGGACGGACCCCGCCTCGTCGTCGATCTCGACGTCGTGCGCTCGAATTACAATGCCTTCGCGAAAGCGTTGCCGGACACCCGTGTCTTCTACGCGGTGAAGGCCAACCCTGCGCCCGAGGTCCTCAAGCTCCTGAACGACATGGGCTCGTGCTTCGACACCGCCTCGATGGGCGAGATCGACCTCGTCATGCAGGCCGGCAGCACCCCTGACCGCATCTCCTTCGGCAACACGATCAAGAAGGAAAAGGACATTGCCGCGGCCTATAAGCTCGGCGTGCGCCTGTTCGCGGTCGATTGCGAAGCCGAAGTCGAGAAGATCGCCCGCGTTGCCCCCGGTTCGAAGGTGTTCTGCCGCATTCTCTGCGACGGCTCCGGCGCCGAGTGGCCGCTTTCGCGCAAATTCGGCTGCGCGCCCGAGATGGCGCCGCAGGTGCTCGAGCACGCCCATCGTCTGGGCCTCATTGCGCACGGCATCTCGTTCCATGTCGGCTCGCAGCAGAACAACGTGAAAGCGTGGGATCGCGCGTTGAAAACGTCCGGTCAGATCTTCCGTGACATGGCCGACCGCGGCATCAACCTGTCCATGGTCAACCTGGGCGGCGGTTTCCCCGCGCAGTACCTGCGCAACATCCCGAAGGTCCAGGAATACGGCCAGGCTATCTTCCGCGCGCTCCGTAAGCACTTCGGCAACCGCATTCCGGAAACGATCATTGAGCCGGGCCGCGGCATGGTCGGCGGCGCCGGCATGATCGAAGCCGAGGTCGTTCTGATCTCGAAGAAGTCAGCGACGGACAACCAGCGCTGGGTCTATCTCGACATCGGCAAATTCGGCGGCCTTGCCGAGACGATGGAAGAGGCGATCCGCTACCCGATCCGCACCGAGAAGGACGACGACACGATGGCGCCCTGCATCATCGCAGGCCCGACCTGCGACTCGGCGGACGTGCTCTACGAGAAGACGCCGTATTTGCTGCCGGTTTCGCTCGAAATCGGCGACAAGGTGCTGATCGAGGCGTGCGGCGCCTACACGACGACCTACTCGTCGGTCGCCTTCAACGGCTTCGCGCCGCTGAAGTCCTACGTCATCTGATCTTCAACGAACCGCTAAAAGACCTCCGGGGCTCGCGAAAGCGGGCCTCGGATCGTTTTTGGACGTCCCGCAATTTCCCACAAACCCACGGCTCAAGATTCGTCATCGTGCGATCAAGCCGCTAAACAACCCCCGAATTTTCGGGTGTTTCCGACGGAGGAATGAATGAGCAAGTGGCCGGTCTACCACAAGATCGATGGACCCATCGTGATGATCGGCCTCGGCTCGATCGGTCGTGGCATGCTGCCGCTTCTCGATCGCCACTTCGAATTCGACAAGAAGCGCTTCGTGGTGATCGACCCAGTCGACGACGACCGCAAACTCCTGGACGAGCGCGGCATCCGCTTCATCCACGAGGCCGTCACGCGAGACAACTACAAGACGTTGCTGAAGCCTCTCCTCACCGAAGACGGCGGCCGCGGCTTTTGCGTGAACCTATCGGTCGATACCTCCTCGCTCGATATCATGCGCTTCTGCCGCGAGATCGGCGCCTTCTACATCGACACCGTGGTCGAGCCCTGGAAGGGTTTCTACTTCGACAAGTCGATGGGCCCGGAAGCGCGCTCGAACTACGCGCTACGCGAAACCGTGCTCGAAGAGCGCCGGAAGAATCCCGGCGGCCTCACCGCCGTCTCCTGCTGTGGCGCGAACCCCGGCATGGTGTCGTGGTTCGTGAAGCAGGCGTTGCTCAACATCGCCGCAGATCTCGGCCTCGGCGCGGAGGTGCCGAAGGATAAAGACGACTGGGCGCGGTTGATGATGAAAACCGGCGTCAAAGGCATCCACATCGCCGAACGCGATACCCAGCGTTCGAAGAAGCCGAAGCCGATGAACATCTTCGTCAACACCTGGTCGGTGGAAGGCTTCGTCTCGGAGGGTCAGCAGCCTGCCGAACTCGGCTGGGGCACGCACGAAAAATGGGAGCCGGAGAATATCGGCAAACACGCGAAAGGCTGCGGCGCGGCCGTATACCTGAAGCAGCCGGGCGCGAACACCCGCGTGCGCTCCTGGTGCCCGACGCCCGGCGCGCAATACGGGTTTCTCGTCACGCATAACGAGTCGATCTCGATTGCGGACTACTTCACCGTGCACGAGGACGGAAAGGCGATCTATCGTCCGACCTGCCACTACGCCTATCACCCGGCGAACGATGCGGTGCTTTCGCTCCACGAGATGTTTGGCGCGGGAGGAAAATTCCAGGAAGACTGGATGATCCTCGACGAGAACGAAATCGAGGATGGCATCGACGAGCTCGGGGTGCTGCTATACGGCCACAAGAACAACGCTTATTGGTACGGCTCGCAGCTCTCGATCGAAGAGACGCGCGAGATCGCGCCCTACCAGAACGCGACCGGCTTGCAGGTGTCGAGTGCCGTGCTTGCCGGCATGGTCTGGGCCATCGAGAACCCGGATCGCGGCATCATCGAAGCCGACGAGATGGACTTCAAGCGCTGCCTCGAAGTGCAGTCGCCCTATCTCGGCCCGGTGATCGGCACCTACACGAACTGGACGCCGCTCGACAATCGCGGCGCGCTATTCGCCGAGGACCTCGACAAGTCCGATCCGTGGCAGTTCAAGAATATTCTGGTGCGCTAAAGACAATCGCCCCGCCAAACGCGGGGCGATTTGCTTTTAGAGATTGAGAACGCCCGCTTTCCCCTCATCCGTCCCGTAAGCGAGCGACACGCCGTTCGGATGCCAGGCGAGCGCCGTCACCTCGCCCCCATCTGGGCCGCGAATGAGAATCTCGGCGGCATCCGGGATGCGCGCCATCATCACCATGCCGTCGCTGTAGCCCACTGCGAGCGCTTCCTTGTCTGGATGACAGGCGACGCAGGTAACGCGCGAGCCCTCGCGCGCTGGCGCGAGCATACCGGGGTCTTTTCCCATCGGCCCGTCTTTCGTACCGAACGGCCAGAGGATGACGAACTCTGCGCCCGAAGTCGCAAGCAGCTTGCCGTCATGACTGAACGACATCGAACGCACGCGCATGGGATAACCCGACATGCGCATGTGTTTGTTGTCGGCGAGGCGCCAGCCGTGCATCGCCGGCTCCTGCATGGTCGTGATCAGGAACTTGCCGTCAGGCGACCACGTCACCCCGAGATGCGAACCTTTCCATTCCAGAAAGTCCGGCTTCGCATCCGAATTCGGAAACCAGAGCGAGACGCCGTTGTAATGCGCGACCGCGAGCCGGAAGCCTTTCGGCGCAAAGGCGAGCCCGCCGACGGTACTTGCTACTTCAAGCTGGCGCGCGCCCTTCTTCGTTTTTACGAACGCGGTTTTTCCCGCCGACCACGCGACCGCGCCATCCGGCCCGAGTGCGACATGATCGATCCATTTGTTTTTGATCTCGGCGAGCGTCTCGCTCGCGCCCTGCGCGTTCGTAGCGATCACGCGCCCATCGTCGCCGCAGGTAAAAATCTTCTCGCCGTCGCAGACCGCTTCGAGGATCGCTGCGTTCGGATGCGCGGCGATTTTCTTGCCGGAAGCGAAGACGATTTCGCCCTCGCCATTCGCGAATACGGCTTCGTCACCGAGAAAACCGCAGGCGACGACATGCGCTCCGGCTTCGCAAGATTTTACGAGCTCAGCGACGGAACGTACTTCGTTCTCGGACATGGAAGCGGAAAATCAGCGCGCGTCGTCTTTGCAGACGGCCTGCCCGAACGGGCCTTTCGGCTTTAGCCAGTCGCCGCATTTATCGCAGCCGGAAACCGAAACTGCGAGCGCGCCGAGAAGCGCGAGCGTGAAAATGCGCTTGATCATCCCTCTTTATATCCGCCCTGAGCCTGCCAGCCAAATCACGCGGCACAGGCCTCGAAGCCCTCGCGCAACGCTTTTTCGTCGAGATCGCGCCCGATGAAGACGATGCGGCTCTCGCGCTTCTCGTCGTCGCGCCAGTCGCGCTGATGATCGCCCTCGAACATCATGTGCACGCCTTGGATCACGTAGCGCTGCGGGTCATCTTTGAAGGACATTATGCCCTTCGCGCGCAGGATGTTCGGACCCTGAATCTGGCTCACGTTATCGATCCATGCGAAAAAGGTTTTGGCGTCGAGCAGCTTATCGGTCGAAAACGAGAACGACTGCACATCTTCGTCGTGATGGTGGTGGCCGCCCTCAAGAAAATGCGGCTCGAGCGCGAGAATACGGTCGAGATCGAACGCGCCCTGCGAGAGTACATGCTCCAGCGCCAAATCGCTCCGTGTCGTTTTATGGATTTTCGCAAACGGATTGATCGCGCGGATGCGAAGCTCGACGTCTTTCAGTTCGTCCGGTGTCACGAGATCGGTTTTGTTAAGCACGATCACGTCCGCGAAGGCGATCTGGTTTTTTGCTTCCGGTGCGTCCTTGAGACGATCCTTGAGCCACTTCGCGTCAACGACGGTGACGACCGCATCGAGCGCGGTCTTGCCGCTCACGGTCTCGTCCACGAAAAAAGTCTGCGCGACCGGCGCAGGATCGGCGAGGCCCGTTGTTTCGACGAGGATGCCGTCGAATTTGCCCTTGCGCTTCAAGAGGCCATCGATGATGCGGATGAGATCGCCGCGTACCGTGCAACAGACACAGCCGTTATTCATCTCGAAGACTTCTTCGTCCGCGCCGACGATCAGGTCGTTGTCGATGCCGATCTCGCCGAATTCGTTGACGATGACGGCGTATTTCTTGCCGTGAGGCTCGGAGAGAATGCGGTTCAGCAGCGTGGTCTTGCCGGCGCCGAGATAGCCGGTCAGCACCGTGACGGGGATTTTGTCGGACATCATGAACTCTGGCGGTTGAAGCCGGGATATAGGCGCGAGGACCGCGCGGCTCAAGCCTCGAGATGGCGGCCCGGCGAGAGCCTTTTCCGCAAACCGCCCACAGGGCCAAGCACCACCGAAAGCGCATAGAAGATACCCGCCGCAAGAATGACCGCAGGTCCCGTCGGCAGATTTGCGTGAAAGGAAACGAGCAGCCCGCTGAAGCCGGAAGCGACCCCGATCAGCACCGAATACGCGGCCATGCGCGTTACATCCTGCGTCCAGAACCGCGCGGCGGCCGCAGGCAACATCATCATGCCGACTGCGAGAAGCGTGCCGAGGGCGTGGAATGCCGCGACGAGATTGAGTACGACGAGCGCAAGAAACAGAAGATGGACAGCGGTACCCGAGCCGCTCACTGAGCGCAGAAACCCCGGATCGACGCATTCGAGCACAAGCGGACGCCAGATCAGCGCAAGCGCAAACAGGCTCAAAGTAGTGAATGACGCGATCACCAAGAGCGTCGGATTGTCGAGCGCGAGTACCGAGCCGAACAGCACGCGGAAAAGATCGACATTCGATCCTTTCAGCGAAATCAGGGTCACGCCGAGCGCGAGCGAAACCAGATAGAAGGCGGCGAGCGCCGCATCCTCCTTTAACTCTGTAAAGCGCGCGACCAGACCGGCGGCGACCGCGACCGTAATCCCCGCCGCGATGCCCCCCACCGTCATCGCAAACAGATCGAGGCCAGCGACCAGAAAGCCGAGTGCCGCGCCCGGCAAGATTGCATGCGCCATCACGTCGCCAGCAAGCGACATTCTGCGCAGCATCAGGAAAATACCGATCGGCGCCGCGCTTAAAGAGAGAATGACTACGCCCGCGAGCGCGCGGCGCATGAAATCGAATTCCGAAAATGGCGCAATGAATAAATCGTACATGGAACGCCGGATTACGCCGCGTCTTCGCAGATGCCGGCACGGTCGTCGAAGGCTTCGCTCATACGCCGTGCTTTCAGAAGATTCTCCGCGGACACCGTTTCCGCGGTCCTGCCCCACGCCACCGGCTCGCGCGCGAGCAACAGCGCTTCCGGAAAATGCTGCCTCACAATCTCGAAATCGTGCAGCACCGCGACTACGGTTCGCTTCTCGCCGTGCCAGTGATGCACGAGTTCGAGCAGATCCGAAACGGTTTTGGAATCGAGCGACGCGAACGGCTCATCGAGCAGAATGACGCGCGCGTCTTGAAGAAGCAGTCGCGCGAACAGCGCGCGCTGCATCTGCCCGCCGGACAGCGTGCCGATCGCACGATGCTCGAACCCGCGCAGGCCGACCGCCTGAATCGCCGCAGAAATCTTTTCGCGGTCCGCTCTGCCGATGCCGCCAAGCAGGCCCGCACGCTTCCACAAACCCATCGCAACAAGATCGTACAGCGAGATCGGGAATGTGCGGTCGATCTCCGCGATCTGCGGTAGATAGGCGATGTCGCGCGCATTGACGCCGTTGCGCGAAATCTTGCCGCCGAGCGGACGCAGCACACCGACGATGCCCTTCAGCAGCGTGGACTTGCCCGCACCGTTCGGCCCGACCACCGCGAGCAGCGTGCCCTCGCCGATTTCGCCGCTCAGATGATGCACCGCGGGATGCCGGTCGTAACCGAGTGTCAGATTCTGGAATGCGAGTGCGGCTGTCATCAGCGCACCACAAGATAAACGATGAGCCAGATCAATACTGAAAGCGTGAGCGCAACGCTCAAACGCGCCGCTGCAGAGAGTCGCAACAGCGAAATCCCGGCCTGCATCGCAGGCGGATGTGCTTGAGAATGCGCGTGGTCGTGATGACTATGCATTGTTACAATATATCAATTTGCTACCTTGCTGCAAAGCGGTAGGCGACGTCGCGGCAACCTGCCTTTTTTCGGCTTTTGCCGGAATGTTTTTTGCTCGCAATTCGGACTGCTAACCGCTAATGAACACCCCCTCAAAACCAGCCATGCGAAAAATGGTTGGAATACATAATTATCACGGGGAGTCTTGAATGATCTTTGTACCGAAATTCGCGCGCGTCCTTGCCGCCTCGGCAGCGTTCGCGATCGTGCCGATCACGGCGCAGGCGCAATTCATCAACGTACTGACCGGCGGCACCGCCGGCGTCTATTATCCGATCGGCGTCGCGCTTTCGAAAATCTATGCCGACAAGATCAAGGGTTCGCAGCCGTCGGTACAGGCAACCAAGGCTTCGGTAGAAAATCTAAATCTCTTGCAGGCCGGCAAGGGTGAGATCGCGCTCACGCTCGGCGACTCGCTGGCAGACGCCTGGAAGGGCGTCGCTGAAGCAGGCTTCAAGACCAAGCTCGACAAGCTCCGCACCATCGGCGCAATCTATCCGAACTACATCCAGATCGTCGCCTCGAAGGAAAGCGGCATCAAGACGCTCGCGGACCTCAAGGGTAAACGCCTGTCGGTCGGCGCGCCGCGCTCGGGCACCGAACTGAATGCACGCGCGATCCTGACCGCCGCCGGCATCAAGTATGAAGATCTCGGCAAGATCGAATATCTGCCTTTCGCGGAATCGGTCGAACTCATCAAGAACCGTCAGCTCGATGCAACCTTGCAGTCGGCAGGCCTTGGTGTCGCTTCGATCCGCGACCTTTCGCGTTCCATCGAAATCGTGGTCGTTGAAGTGCCCGCGAACGTGATCGCGAAGATCGGTCCTCCGTTCGTCCCTGCCACGATCCCGGCGAAGACCTACGACAACCAGAATGCGGATGTCGCAACGGCGGCCGTCATCAACTATCTGGTCACGCATTCCGACGTTCCGGAAGACCTCGCCTACCAGATGACGAAGCTCACGTACGAGAGCCTCGACCAGCTGGTTGCCGCGCATTCGGCGGCCAAGATGATCAAGCTCGACAAGTCGACGGTCGTATCGCCGGTGCCGCTGCACCCCGGTGCGATCAAGTACTTTAAAGAAAAGGGCCTGATGTAAGTCAGGACGACGACAAACGGACGAGAGCTAAAACTCTCGTCCGTTTTTCTTTTGGGGGAGTACGCCGTGACGACCAAACCAGCGCAAGCAGAACTTGCAGAACCCGTAAATCAGTCCGATCCCGAGTTCGATTTGCCGGATAATTTCGGCGAAGGCCTTTCGGGCCGCATCGTGTTTTGGATCGCGATCTGCTTCTCGATTTATCAGGTCGCAACATCCTTCGGCGTGCCGCTGGATCGGCCGTTCTTTCTCGGGCTCACCATCGCAAAGATCGCGTGGGCGCTGTTCTTCGGCTGGGCCGCGTATATCGCGTATAACTGGTTTCGCGGCCGCGGCAGCGTCGAAACGACGATCGCCTATTTCATGCTGCTCGGCACCTTCGGTCTTTTGATCGGCTACGCCGGCGGCTCCCCAAGCGTCACCGTGCGCGCCATTCACGTCGGTTTTCTGTGCCTACTTGCCGGCGGCATGCTCGCCGTACATCGCTCGCCGACAACGGGACACAAACTGCTCTGGTGGAGCCTCGGCATCGCCGCGTTTCTGGTCGGGGTCTATCAGTGGCACCAATATAACGACCTCGTCATTCGCGACGGCAATCTCAATCACGTCGATCTCATCATCGGTGTGATCTCGCTGATCACGATGTTTGCGATCGTGTGGCGCACGATGGGTATTGCGCTGCCGATCATCTCCGGTATCTCACTCGCCTATATCGCCTGGGGCCAGTATTTGCCGCGCGGCTGGAACCATCGCGGCTTCGCCTTCGAAGACATCATCGAGCACATCTCGTTCGGCACGGAGGGCATTTACGGCACGCCGGCCTATGTCTCGGCGACCTATATCTTCCTGTTCGTGCTGTTCGGCGCCTTTATGGAGCGCGCTGGCGTCATCAACTTCTTCAATGAGCTGTCGATGGCCCTTTTCGGCGGCAGACGCGGCGGCCCAGCGAAGGTCTGTATCGCCTCTTCCGCGCTGATGGGCACGGTCGCGGGCTCCGGCGTCGCCAACGTCGTCGCCTCCGGCCAGTTCACGATCCCGCTGATGAAGCGCTTCGGCTTCACATCCGCGTTCGCAGGCGGCGTCGAAGCGACCTCCTCCATGGGCGGCGTGATGACGCCGCCGGTGATGGGCGCGGTCGCCTTCATCATGGCCGAGACGCTCGGCGTTCCCTTCATCGAAATCATGAAGGCCGCGATCATTCCGGCCTGTCTTTATTTCGCGGCCTGTTATTGGGCAGTTCACTTAGAGGCCGGCAAACACGGCCTGCACGGCGTGCCGCGCGAAGAACTCCCGAGCGCGTGGGGCGAGATCAAGCGCAACTGGTATCTCGTGTTGCCGCTGCTTGTGCTGATCGCACTGTTGTTCGGCGGCTTCACGCCGCTTTACGCAGGCGCGGTCGGGCTCGCGCTCACGGTGGTGCTGATTCTAGCGACCGCGGTCGCGCTCGGCATCGGCGCCGTTGCGTTCCGCGTCTTCTTCTGGATTGGCCTTGGCTTGCTCTGCGCCTTCTCGCTCTACTGGAGCGTGCCTTTGGTGCTTGCGATCGTCTTCGCGCTCATCATCGCCAATATGTTCTGGGCGGGAGGACGCGAGACATTGATCGGCGCGCGTAATGCATTCGGCGAAGGCGCGCGTCTTGCGCTCTCCGTCGGTCTTGCCTGCGCCATTGTCGGCATCCTGGTCGGTGTCATGACCAAGACGGGCATCGGCACGATCATTGGCAATGCAGTGATCGGCGTCGGCAAGGACAACATCCTGCTCGCGCTGATCATGTCGATGCTGTTCAATCTGGTCCTCGGCATCGGCCTGCCGACGATCCCGAACTACATCATCACTTCGTCGCTCACCGGTCCGATTCTCCTCGAACTTGGCGTGCCGTTGATCGTCTCGCACATGTTCTGCTTCTACTACGGCATCCTCGCCGACCTCACGCCGCCGGTTGCACTTGCGGCTTACGCCGCGGCGCCAATGGCGAAAGAGTCCGGCATGAAGATCGGTTGGGAAGCGATGCGTATCGCGCTTCCCGGTTTCCTCTGGCCTTTTGTCGGCGTTTACAATCCGGCGCTGATGCTCCAGCCGGTCGCAGGCTACGAAGGCTCGGCCTATTGGGTGCTGGTGGCTTACGTCTTTTTCAAAGCGATTGTTACGATCCTGCTCTGGGGCGCATTCGCGATCGGTTACTGGCATCGCGGGCTCACATGGTGGGAGCGGACGATCGCGATGTTCGCGGGCTTCCTCCTGATCGGCAGCGATGCGCGCATCGATTCAATCGCCTCGCCGTTCTTCTGGCTCGCGGGAATTCCGTTCGACAAGGTGACGGCAGTCGGCTGGTGGGACATCCGGCTCGACATGCTGGGCTTCACGATCGCAGCAGCGCTCTTTGCGCTCCACTACTGGCGCACGCGCGACATTCCGGCGACCGTCCGCACCGCATGAGCGTGATCTGTCTTGCTGGCGGCAGCGTGGTTGTGAAACTCGCTGCCGCCATCACGCTTTCCTGGATGCACTCCGTCGAGAAAGTGCAGTGGGAGGAAGACTGGCGCGCGCATCCGGCTGGCATCGCCATCGTGGAATCGCGCGTGAAGGGCTCGGGCGCCGGTATGGAGCCGCCACAGGGCGCAAAATTAAAAGACGGCGTTTATAGCTATCGCCCGCACTGGGCGCCTGTGAAAGAAGTCGTGCTCCGCCGCTCGGGCGCGACTGCCGACTGGAATATTTGCCAGAACGGGACCTGCAAGCCGATGAGCGAACTGATTCCAGCGGATACAGACCCCGTGAAGCTCTTGCTCTGCGAGTGAACTAGCCGAGCGGACCCTTCTTCAGCCGTTTCAGGTCGAAGCGTTGAATGTCTTCCAGTAACGACACGAAGGCACGCGCGCCAAAATCAGCAGCCTTCTCGCCTTTTTCTTTGGTGGCCGCCTTGGCGTTTCCGATCGCGCCGGTCTCCTGCAAGTCCTGCGTCATCCAACCGAAGCCCGCGGGTACGGTGGAGCGCAGCACCTTGAAGTCCTTCTCCATCGCCTTCGTGATCGGAACGAAGCCGTCGAGCTTGTCCATCCGCACCTTGTCCGGCGCGAAGGCGAGCATCAGCGAGGTTTCGATTTCGCCGCCGTGGATGCCGTGCAGTTTTTCGTCGGCACCGAACAGTCCTTCCGGATAGCCTAGGCGATGCCATGAAGTGAGCGCTGCGAACATGCCGAGCCGCTCGCGCAGCTCGCGCGTTACGATGTCGAGCACCGATGAGTTGCCGCCGTGAGAATTCGCGAACACGATCTTGCGCACCCCCGCGCGATAAACGCTTTCGCCGATCTCGACCCAGGCGCGGATTATCGTCTCGTAGGAGAACGTCAACGTACCGGGAAAGTCGCGGTGCTCGCCGGATTTTCCGATTTCCTGCACCGGCAGGAACGCGACGGGTAGATTTTCGGGCAGCAGCTTTTGGACGCGTGCGAGGTAGCCTTCGGCGATCGTGGCATCGACGGCAAGCGGCAAGTGCGGGCCATGCTGCTCGATCGCTGCGACCGGCACGACCGCGATCCATTCGGCCGGATTTCCGCTTTGGAAATCCTGCCACGTCATGTCCGCCCAGAAACGCTTCGGATTCATTGCAAATGCCGTCCGCGCCAAACCGCCGCAACCTATTGAGCGGCAAGGGCCGAAGCAAGGCGAAACCGCGGGCGCACATTTCTTGACGTTGGCATTAAGGTTACGATCCCTTATGCGACTGCCGTTCGTACCGATGAACCGCTAGATTGAATGCCATGTTGCGAAAACTCGCTATCGTCCTTCTCGCCCTCGAAGCGCTCTCATCGCCCGCTGCCGCCGCCGACAAGGTGCGCTTCGGCACCAACTGGGTCGCGGAGGCCGAGCACGGCGGCTTCTACCAAGCACTCGCCGACGGCACCTATAAAAAATACGGGCTGGACGTCGAAATCGTCCCGGGCGGGCCGCAGATCAACAACCGCATCCTGCTCTCGGCCGGCAAGCTCGACTTCTATATCTCTGCGAATTTTCTGCAGGCTTTCGCCGCGGTCGAACAGAACGTGCCCACCATCGTGGTCGCCGCGATCATGCAGCGCGACCCGATCGCGATTCTCGCGCACCCGAACACCGGCATCGAAAAGTTCGAAGACTTGAGAGACAAGAAGGTCAGCCTGCTGCTCGGCGCCGATGCGATGGTGACATCGTTCCGCTGGCTGAAATCCGAGCATGGCTTCCGCGACGACCAAGCACGGCCTTACACCTTCAATCCGCAGCCGTTTCTCGCGAACAAGAACTTCGCGCTGCAGGGTTACGTGACTTCTGAGCCTTTCGTGATCGAACAGGCCGGCGGTTTCAAGCCGAAGATTTTCCTGCTCGCCGACCACGGCTTCGATGGCTATGCGACGACCCTAGAAACGCGCGTCGACCTTTTGCGCAATAAGCCCGATGTGGTTGCGCGCTTCGTGGAGGCATCGATCGTCGGCTGGTACAATTATCTTTACGGCAACAACAAAGCCGCGAACGATCTCATCAAGAAGCAAAACCCCGAAATGACCGACGCGCTGATTGCCTTCTCGACCGCAAAAATGAAGGAATACGGCATCGTCGATTCCGGCGACGCGCTTAACCTCGGCATCGGTGCCATGCAGGAAGCGAAGATCAAGAACTTCTTCGACAAGATGGTGAAAGCCGGCGTCGTCAAGGCCGACGTCAACTGGAAGAAAAGTTTCGACGCCACCTTCGTCAATCGCAAGCACGGCGTCGTTATGTATCGCACAAAATGAATGCCGGCCGCTTGAAAGGCTCAACCAAGCGGAAGCCGGCAAAGGCGGAAAGCGCGCCGCTCGCAGAGTTGCGCGACATCGGCAAGACGTTCGAAAGCGGTATCACCGCGTTGCGCGGCGTCTCCTTCTCGGTCCGGCGCGGAGAATTTCTGTCGATCCTGGGTGCTTCGGGCTGCGGCAAGACTTCGCTTCTTCGTATCGCTGCCGGGCTGCTCGCATCGGATACTGGCAGCATCTCCTGGAAGGAAGGCACGCGCCCGCGCGAAACCGGCTTCGTCTTTCAGGAGCCAGCGCTGATGCCTTGGGCGACTGTCGGCGCAAATGTCCGCCTTCCATTACGCCTGCTTGGCAGCGATGACCGCACCGCGGCCTTGCGCGCACGCGAAATATTGACGCAGGTCGGCCTCGACAAATTCGCGGATACCTATCCGCACGAGCTTTCCGGCGGCATGAAGATGCGCGCGTCGCTTGCGCGTGCGCTGATCGTGAAGCCGAAGCTGCTGCTGATGGACGAGCCATTCGCCGCGCTCGACGAGATCTCGCGCTTCAAGCTCAACGACGAGTTGCTTGCGTTCTGGCGGGAACTGAACTGCACCGTCGTATTCGTGACGCACTCCGTTTTCGAGGCCGCATATCTTTCCACGCGCACCCTCGTGATGTCGCCGCGTCCGGGGCGGGTTGTCGAGGAAATCCGCTTCCTGCCTGCGACCGAGCGCTTCGATCCGCAATACCGCACGTCTGCCGCCTTCGCTGCGCGCGCTCGCAAGCTTTCGGACGCGCTGGAGCGCGCGCAATGAAACGCGATTTTACCGCGCCGCTTGTTACTCTCGCGATCCTGATTGCGGCCTGGGAATTCGCGGTCCGCTTTTTTGCGATCCCGCCGCAAGTGCTGCCAGCGCCTTCGCTCATTTTGCAAACGCTTGCTGCGGACTCGGCACTTCTGTTCGGTTCGCTCCTCGTGACGCTGCGGATTACGTTCTTTGCGCTGCTGCTTGCGACCGCCGTAGGCGTCGTGCTTGCCGTCTTCTTTTCCATCTCGCGTTTCGCCGAGCGCGCGCTGTTTCCGATCGCGGTGATCTTTCAGGTGACCCCGGTGATCGCGATCGCGCCGCTGCTCCTGATCTACATGGAGCCCGCGAACGCAGTTCTGGCCTGCGCGGCGCTCGTCGCCTTTTTTCCTATCCTGTCGAACACCGCGCTCGGCCTCGCCTCCGCCGACAGGCAGCTACGCGACCTGTTTTCGCTTTACGACGCGGGCTGGTGGAAAGCGCTCCTGTACCTGCGGCTGCCAACGGCACTTCCCTATTTCCTCGGCGGCCTTCGCATCGCGGGCGGACTTGCGCTGATCGGCGCGATCGTCGGCGAGATCGCCGCGGGAAGCGGCGGCGCGGGTTCGGGGCTTGCCTGGCGCATCATGGAAGCGGGACACCGGGTGAACATTCCGCGGATGTACGCAGCACTCGTACTGATCGTGCTTGCGGGCGTTGCAATCTTCGCGGCTCTCTCGTGGCTGCAACATCTCGCCTTGCGCCGCTGGCACGCGAGTGCCATCGCGCCGGAGTGATCAACCAGTCTTCGTAAGCTTTCGTTCGGCAATCTTGCGCTTCAGACGCAGCCAGGCGCGGCGATAGGGATCGCCCGAGAGCAAATGCTTCGTGAGACTCGAGGCGCGGAATTTCTGCTCGAGCTTTCGCGCATGATCCGGAAATAGGAACCAGTTTGGGTCGGGCGCCTCCGCGCGCTTGAGCACGATCGCGGCACCGCGCGAAGTATTCGGCATCCACTCGAAACCCGCTTTCGCCGCCATCATACGCAACGTCTCGAATGTGAAGCCGTGCACATGCGCGAAATGAAACATGCCGGTCGGCGTGCGCTTCTCGGCCATGTCGGGAACCGCGATATAAAAGAACCCGCCCGGAACGAGCAGCGAATGCACGAGCTTCATGCTCGCCATGGGATCGCGCAGATGCTCGAACACATGGAAGGAATGAATGAGATCGAATTTGCGGCCGCCGAAATCGATCTTCATCAGCGGTGCGACACGCACCTGCACGCCGTAAGTGCGTTCCGCATAACGCGCGAAACCGACGCTCGGCTCGACGCCTTCGACCTCGAAGCCTAACCGCTTGGCTTCTGCGAGAAACTCGCCGCCGCCCGCGCCGATATCGAGTACGCGGCCGCCCGGCTTGATCATGGTCGAAAGATAAGCGAGCCGCGAGCGCGCGCCCTTCGTGCCGCGCGAGATCGACTTCGGCGTCGGCTCCAGCGTGCTCTGGTAATGCAACCGGTAGTGATCGGTGTAATAGCGCTCGAGTTCCGCATCCGTCGGCATCGGATCGACGCGGATCAGGCCGCAATGCGTGCAGATCACATTCGTCAGCGGATTGAGCCAGCGGTCGCGCGTGGAGAGCACGGATTTCTCGCGGCTGCAGCACAGGTTGCACGCGATCTTCTCGCCCACGTAATGAAACGGGCGATAGCCGGGCACGATTTTGCTCAGGAAAGACATCGAAGACCGCCGCTTGTCCGGAAAGAGGCGCTTTCATAAAGCGGATTGCGGCCCTGTCAAACCGGCCCACCGAGCCATGCGCGAAAAGGGCTGCCTACGCTGTTCCCGCCGGTCTAGGTTGCGCCCGCAAAGAGGTTTCCGCACACCATGGCTTCCGACCCGCGCGCGTTGCACGAGCTTCCCGCGCCAGGCGACACCCGCGCCCGCCTCATCGGCATCGCCCTGATGTGTGGAGCGCTATTCTGTTTTGCCATCCTCGACACCACCGCGAAATGGCTGACCGGCCACCTGCCGACCTTGCAGGTCGTCTGGGCGCGTTACGCGAGCCACTTCCTGATCGGCTTCATCTTCGTCAATCCATGGACGATGAAGGGGCTGTTCAACACGCAGCGCCCCTGGCTTCAGCTCGGCCGCTCCGCGCTTCTGTTTCTTTCCACCGCGATCAATTTCATCTCGCTGAATTTTCTCCAACTCGACGAGACCACGGCGATCATGTTCACGACGCCGTTCTTCATCGCGCTTTTCGCCGGCCCGATCCTCGGCGAATGGATCGGCTGGCGGCGCTGGATGGCAATTCTGGTGGGCTTCGCGGGTGCGCTCGTCGTGATCCGCCCCGGCACCGGCGCGCTGCACCCGACGGCGTTTCTGTCGCTCGCAGGCGCTTGCTGTTACGCGCTCTACAACATCTCGACCCGCGCGCTCGCGCCCTATGACACCACGCAGACGACAATCACGTACTCCGCGCTGGTCGGCGTACTCGTCGCGAGCATTCCTTTGCCCTGGGTCTGGCAGACACCGACCGAGCCACTCGTGATCGGCGGCATGGTGACGGTCGGCTTGTTCGGACTGATCGGCCATACATTTCTGATCATCGCGCATCGCTACGCGCCGGCCGGCGTGCTTGCCCCCTTCATCTATTTCCAGATTGTCTGGGTATCCGCGACAAGCTTCGCCGTCTTCGGCCACCTGCCCCATCTCTGGACCGTCGTCGGCGCGCTGATCGTGATCGTATCCGGCCTCTATCTGCTCTATCGCGAGAAGAAGATGAAAGCCGAAGCGTCGCTCGAGGCGCAGGCCGACAAATAGCTCAGGGCAGCGTGATCAAGGTCGGCAGGAAGCCGGTGTCGTGCAGATATTCGAAGCCTTCCGCGATCGGGATTGAGAGCAGGAAAATGCTGGCATCCAGCGCGGTCACGCGCACGAGCCGCGGATTGACCTCGACTTTCTCGATATCGCGCCAGAGCGAAAACTTCGGCCAGAGTCGCGGCACGCGCGTCAAATAAGCTTCGTAGGTGACGCCGAAACGGCTAAGCAGTACCTGCTCTTCTTTCAGGATCACGAGCAGGAAAACCAGATAAACGACCACCCCCGTAATTATCGCTAGCGTGATGCTGCCGAGCTGTGCGCCAACCCCGACCGCGCCCACAATGGAGAGCAAATAGAGCGGATTGCGGACCACCGAATAGGGCCCGTCGGTCACGAGCGCTTCGATCTTCCGCCCGCCGATATAAAGCGTGCAGATCATTCTGCCGCAGATGCACAATACGATCAGCGCAAGACCAATAAATTCTATCGCCTCATGCAAAAATGAACCGCTCGGCCAGCGCGAACCGCCGACCAGCACGAAGGCAATCCCTGCTACGATGAAGGCGAGCAGCACGGCCTTTCGGATCGACTGCACCGAGGTAAGATTGATAGAACGGCTTTGACTGGAAGACATGCGGCTCGCCCCTTGAATACCGGACCCTTCGGGACCCTTTGAGGTTTTCTTTGGGCGGGCAGCCTCCCACCTTCGAAAACAAGAAAACAGAAACGGAAAATACGCCACGATGAGCAAGCCAGAACTTCTTATTGCAAGTCCGATGATGCCAATGATCGAGGAGCAGCTCGACCGGCATTTCACCGTCGAGCGCCTCCACAAGACGGCCGACAAGGAAAAGCTGCTTTCCGAATTCGGTCCGAAAGTCCGCGCGCTCGCGGCGACCCCCGGCGCGAAGATCGACGCGGCGCTGATGAGCAAGCTCCCGAAACTCGAGATCGTCGGCGCCTTCGGCGTCGGCTACGATTCCATCGATGCGAAATGGGCCGGCCAGCACGGCATCGTGGTGACGAACACGCCGGACGTGTTGAACGAGGAAGTCGCCGACACCGCGCTCGGCCTTTTGCTCGCGACTGTGCGGCAATTTCCGCAAGCCGACCGCTATGTACGCGCAGGAAAATGGACCGAAAAGCCCTTCCCGCTCACAGTCACCTTGCAGGACCGCACAGCCGGCGTCGTCGGCATGGGCCGCATCGGCAAGGCGATCGCAAAGCGTCTCGAAGCCTTCAACACACCGGTCGTTTATCACAGCCGCAACAAAGCCGGCGGCGTTTCGTACAAGCACTATCCGGATCTGAAGCAGATGGCGAAGGATGTAGATGTATTGATCGTCATTACCCCCGGTGGTGCCGCGACCAAGCACCTCATCAACAAGGACGTACTCGAGGCGCTGGGCCCGAACGGTATCGTCATCAATGTCGCGCGCGGCTCGGTAATCGACGAGAAGGCCTTGATTGAAGCGCTGCGCGATAAAAAGATTCTATCAGCCGGGCTCGACGTATTCGAGGACGAACCGAAAGTACCGCAGGCCTTGATCGATATGGATCACGTCGTGCTGCTTCCCCATGTCGGTTCGGCGTCCGTGCATTGCCGCAATCTGATGGGACAGTTGGTGGTTGATAATCTCATGGCCTGGGCTTCGGGCAAGCCGCCGCTAACCCCGGTCGCCGAAACGCCGTGGCCGCCGAAGAAAAAGTAAGCACACAATGCGCGTAATATTTCTTTCTGCTGCATTTTTTGATCCCGCGCTGATCGGCGATTTCTTCGGCGCATGGGAAATCCGCGACGCGAGCGGAAAGAAGCGATGCCGCATCGTACTCAAGAAAGAACAGGCGATCGGCGGCTACGCGATCGAAATCGCGGAAAACTGCGAGAAGAGTTTTCCGGTGATAGACGAAATCGCGGGCTGGCGCTTGCTCGAAAGCTGGACCATCGACCTGATCGACGTGACCCGCAAAACGCGCATCCGCTTTTCGACGCCCGACAATAACTACATTGCGATTCCGGAGGTCGATGGCATCGCGCGGCCCTTGAAACCGCCGAAGCGGAAATGAACATTTTTGCGCGCAGCCCCTGCTTCGCTCTTGCGCTGCTCGCCGGTTTGAGCGGCGCACAAGCGCAGGAAAATGGCACTGCCGCCCGCGCGCTCGCCTCGAACTACCAACTCGCTGACGCGGTCGGCGAGCGCAAATGCCCGATCATGCTGGAAGCGAAATCCGTGCCCGGCGGCTTCGCGCTCTCTTTCGATCGCGCCGCCTGCCGCGCCGTCTTCGCACATCTCGCGGATGTCGTCGCATGGCAACCGGCACCCGCCGGCGGCATTAACTTCGTGACCGCCAAAGGCGCAGTGATTACCGAATTCACCGAAGGTGTCGGCGGCGTTTATGAAGCGATCCGCGAAAACGACGGCGTTTATTTTCTCACCAACCTGAAGATCGCCGATACCGGTGAAACACAGACGAAAGACCTTGTCGGCCAATGGAATTTGTCGCGCCCCGACGGACCCACGATCTGCCAGATCACGCTCACGAACGAAACGGCAGGAGACAATCGCTTTGCGATCCGCGTCGCCTCCGGCTGCGACAGCGCGATTGCCGCCTTCGGCCCGGCCACGTGGCAGCTATCGAACGGCGACGTCGTGCTTTATTCGAAAAGCGGTGAATTGATCCGTCTCGGCAAGAACGAGGAAGGCGTCTGGGAGCGCGTACCGGACCAGAACCAGAGCCGCCCGCGGCCGCTGCTGATGACGCGCTGAATTTTAGGAAATCAGCCGCGGCACTTGCAGGTTCGCAAGCATTACTTGTTCGGCATGCAATTCATCACGAAGCGGTGAGCAATTCTCCGAACTCCGTTTGATGCATACCTGCGTTTTGCATGGCGGAAGATTAGTCACGGGAACGTGAGTCTTGGCGGCTGGCGGCCGTGAAACGCTCCGATCCGAGGCGAAGTTCAACTTCGCCCAATGGAGCTTTTGCCATTCATAGCCAAGGGGTCACCATGAACATCAAAAAACATTCGCTGCTAGCCGCAGCGATAATCGGCTTTGCATCGCTTTCGCCTTCTTCCGCGCAGACGGCCGATCCGAAAAAGGTCGTCGATGCGCTGAACAAGGTATTTGGCCAGCACAAAGCGCGCGCCAGCGGCGCCAAAGGACAATGCGTTGCCGGCACATTCACGCCGACAGCGGATGCGAGAAAGCTCACGAAATCGCTGGCGTTCCATAAACAAACGCCGGTGATCGGCCGCTTCTCTCTTGGCGGCGGAAATCCGAAGGCGTCGGACGCGACGAAGGCGCTCGTCCGCGGTTTCGCATTCAAGATCGATCCGGAAGGAAACGGCACCACCGAATTCGTAATGGTGAATGCGCCGGTGAACTTCGCGAAATCGCTCGACCAGATGTTCGGCTTCCTCGAAGCGCGTTTTCCGGGACCGGAAGGCAAGCCCGATCCGGATAAGATCAAGGCTTTTGCGGCGGCCAATCCGGAAACGACGCGGCAAGGCCAGTGGCTCGCAGGCAGGCCGGTTCCGGCGAGCTATGTCGGCGTGAACTACTGGGGCATTCACGGCTACACGCTGACGAACGCCGAAGGCAAAACGCAGCTCGTGAAATTCAAACTCGTGCCGACCGGCGGTGAAGCCGGCCTCACCGACGATGAAGCGAAAGCAAAGCCCGCGGACTTTCTCGTCTCAGAGCTCCAGGACCGAATTGCCAAGAAAGCTCATACGAGCTTCGACTTTGTCGTAATTCTGGGGCAGCCCGGAGACCCGACCAACGACCCGACGGTCATGTGGAACGACGAAGAAAAACGCCCGGCGGTGAAGCTGGGCACAATCACGATAACGAAAATCGAGAAGAACGAAGCCTGCGATAATGGCATCTTCGATCCGACCATTCTCGCGGATGGGGTTGCCGGCCCGAAGGACGATCCCATGTTCATTCCGCGTCAGGAAGGATACGCGATCTCGCTGAGCCGCAGGCTTAAGCAATAGCGTGATTGCGATGGAAGGCTTGTGCGCTGTAACGCGCAGGCCTTCCATTTACGTCAAGAGATCAGCCGCAAATCTTTCAGGCTCGCGTGACCGTCCTTGCCGACGATGATGTGGTCGTGCACTTCGATGCCGAGCGGTTTTGCCACGTCGATGATTGTCTTGGTCATCCGAACGTCGGCACGCGATGGCGTCGGATCGCCCGACGGATGATTATGCACGAGCACAATCGCGGTCGCGGACAGTTCGAGCGCGCGCTTCACCACCTCGCGCGGATAGACCGGCGTGTGATCGACCGTGCCCCTCTGCTGCACTTCGTCGGCGATCAACTGGTTGCGCTTGTCGAGAAACAGAATCCGGAACTGCTCTTTATCGGCAAAAGCCATCGAGCTTCGGCAATAGTCGATGACCGCAGTCCATGACGAAAGCACCTTCTTGCTCTTGATCCTGCCCTTGGCGAGATGCTGGGCCGCGGCCTCAACGACCTTCAGCTCGGTAACGATGGAATCGCCAACGCCATCGATCTCCTTCAGCCGCGCCGCCGGCGCCGAGATGACTTCGGCAAACGAACCGAACCGCTCGATCAATTGTTTCGCAAGCGGCTTCACGTCGCGCTGTGGCACCGCGCGAAACAGCACCAGTTCGAGCAACTCGTAATCGGCAAGCGCTGCCGGACCGGATTCGCGAAAACGCGAGCGGAGTCTTTCGCGATGCCCGTGGTAATGCGGCGCTTCCTTGAAACCGGAACCGCGCGCCTTCGCCATTGCCGGATCAGGCCGCTTGAAGGTAGGGCGGCTTGTGAAAACCCTTGGGCGAGAGCGTGAAAATCTCGACCCCGGTTTCGGTGACGCCAACCGAATGTTCGAACTGCGCGGAGAGCGAGCGATCGCGCGTGACCGCGGTCCAGCCGTCGGAAAGCACCTTCACGTGCGGGCGGCCGAGATTGATCATCGGCTCCACGGTGAAGAACATGCCGGGACGCAGCACAACGCCCTCGCCCGGCGAGCCTACATGCACGATGTTCGGCTCGTCGTGAAACAGGCGGCCGAGACCGTGGCCGCAGAAATCGCGCACCACGCTCATGTGGTTCGGCTCGACGACCGCCTGAATCGCCGCGCCGATGTCGCCGGTCGTGGCGCCGGGGCGGATCGCGGAAATCCCGCGCATCATCGCTTCATAGGTGACTTCGACCAGCCGCTCCGCGCGGCGCGGTACTTCGCCGACGAGATACATGCGACTCGAGTCGCCATGCCAGCCATCGAGGATCACGGTCACATCGATATTGACGATGTCGCCTTCGCGCAGCGGCTTCTCGTTCGGGATGCCGTGGCACACGACATGATTGATCGAGGTGCAGACCGATTTCCGATAGCCGCGATACATCAGCGTCGCGGGCAGCGCGCCGTGATCCATCGCGAAATCGTAGACGAGTTTGTCGATCCGCTCGGTCGGCGCGCCCGGCTTCACATGCTCGGCCAGCATGTCGAGCACCTCGGCGACGAGACGCCCGGCACGGCGCATACCGGCAAAATCCTCCGGCCCGTGCAGACGGATCTGCCCGGTTTTTCGCAAGGGTGCTGTGGCGGCATCGACGTAGGTCATAAAAATCTCTTGCCCGAATGTAGGCCATAAACGAGCGGGCGCAAGAACGGTTTCGGCCACACCTGCCGCTGGGTCAACCCTCAATTTTCGTGAGGCCGGTCCCTGCGCTTACGCAGCGGCCTTTCCGCCGAGCTCGTCCTCGATATGAATCGCGACGATCTCGTCGAAACTCTTGTCGGGCACGAAGCCGAGCGCGAGCGCGCGCTTGGCTTCGAACTGGTGCGGCCAGCCGGAAACGATCCGCTCGATCAAGGTGTCGCGCACGCGCCGGATGCGCGCGACTGCCGCATCACCGCCAGCTTTGCGGAGCGCCTCGATCTGCTCGGCGATCGTGCAGGCAACCGCCGGCATCATAAGATTCGGACGCTGGTCGAGGCCGCTCGTGTCGAGAGTCGCGGCATGAAGAAGATAATTTACCGCGGCACGCGGGCTTGCATGTGAGTGCAGCGTATCTTCCGAAATCGGCAGCATCGCGTTCTGGCCCGCAAGCGGCTCGCGGATGATGCTGGAAAAAAATCCCGACGCGGCTTTGTTCGGCTTGCCGGGACGAACCGTGATCGCAGGAAGGCGAATGCCAACGCCGTCGAAAAATCCGCGCCGCGAATAATCCGCGAGCCACTGCTCGCCGATCGCTTTGGCTACGCCGTAGGAACTGTGCGGCGTAAGCTGGAAGTCGTCGGTCACCGGGCCGTCGAACGGCCCGCCATAAACCGCCGCCGAACTCGTGAACACGACGCGCGGCTTGTAGCCCTCGCGGCTTCGGATCGCCTCGAACAAAAACCGCGTACCGTCGATGTTGACGCGGTACCCTTTCTCGAAATCGGTCTCCGCCTCGCCGGAAACGACACCCGCAAGATGAAAGACGTATTGCGGGCTGTCCGCGACGGCGGCGGAAGCTTCGCCGGGAAGCGAAAGATCGCCGGTGCGCGACGTCACCTTGAACGGCGTGTTATTCGGCGCTGCAGGTTCCACGACATCGACGAGCGTCAGGCGTTCGATCGGCTTGCCGCCGAGCCGCGGCTCACGCGTAAGCCGTGCGATCAGCTTCTGACCGATCATGCCGGCCGCACCGGTGATAAGAATGTGAAGACTTTCGCTCATATTACTTCTCTTGGAACCTCGCCGCCCTTATGAGAAGTCATCCTGCACGACGGCGCGCGCGACGCAAAGCTAGACGCGGAACTGCTCCAGCTTTTTCTTCTGCTTGCTTTGTGCGTCGAAATTCTCAGGCGCAAGCCAGGATTCATAGGCGCGCTTCAGCGCCGGCCATTCCGCATCGAGCATCGCGAACCAGGCGGTATCGCGGTTCCTGCCTTTGATGATCATGTGCTGATTGAAGATGCCTTCGAAGGTAAAGCCGAAGCGCAAGGCGGCGCGGCGTGACGGCGCATTGAGCGCGTCGCACTTCCATTCATGGCGGCGATACTTCAGCTCCTCGAAAACATAGCGCATGAGCAGATACTGCGCCTCGGTGGCAAGCGGCGTCTGACGCAATGTTTTCGCGTAAAAAATTCCGCCGACCTCGATCACGCGATTAGCGGGGCGGATTTCCATCAAGGTCGCAACACCGAGCGCTTGGCCGCTCTTGTCGAGAATTGCGTAGGCGAACGGATCTTCGCGTTTTGCGAGCACGTCGGCAAATTTATCAAACCCTTCGCGGTCGGCGAACGGTCCGTACCACATATAGGTCCAGAGTTCGTCGTCGCCTTTGATCGTCTCCCAGAGCGAAGCCGAATGTTTCGCCAGATCGAACTTCTCGACAACGCCATAGCGTCCGCGCAACGTAACTGCGGACGGCTTCAACGCGGGCGCTGCATCGACAGGCTCGCCGACCGGCTGCGTCACGCGCCGCTCCGGGCCTTGTTGTCCTTATAAAAGAACTTGTTGATCTCCATGCCGGACGCGGCCTCGGCGAACGCATCGAAGCGTCCTTCTTCCGCGATCATTTTCGCTGCGCGGATGAACCCGCCCCATGCCGCGCGCGCAAGCGAACCGCCGATGCTGACGCGGCGCACGCCGAGCGCTTCAGCGTCCTTCATCGTCAATCCCATCGGCGTCCCGATCAGCAAGTTTACCGGCTTCGGCGCCACCGCCCGCACGATGGCCTTGATCTGCTCCGGCTTGGAAATCCCCGGTGCATAGAGGCAATCCGCCCCCGCTGCCGAATAGGCTTTCAGCCGCGCAATCGTGTCGTCGAGATCGGGGCGACCGACGAGAAAATTCTCCGAGCGGCCGACCAGCAACGTATCGCCGCCCTTCTTGTCGATGGCTGCACGTGCGGCCTTGATACGAGCAGCACCCTCCTCGAGCATGTAGACCGGATTCTCTTTGTCGCGTTTGGAATCCTCGATCGAAAGGCCGGCAACGCCAGTGTCGACTGCGAGCGCCACGCTTTCCGCGACCCCCGCCGGATCGTGCGCGAAACCGCCTTCGAAATCGGCATTGATCGGCACATCGGTGTTGGCGACGAGTTCGCGCAGGTGATCGAGCACCATCTCGCGCGTCACCGCGTTGTCGGGCAGGCACTTCGACCAGGCAAAGCCCGCGCTCGTCGAAGCCAGCGCCTTGAAGCCCATGCCCTGCAGCCAGCGCGCGCTCGAAACGTCCCACGGATTCGGGATGACGAAGCAGCCGCTCTTATGCAGTTCGCGAAACGTCGCGCGTTTTTCGGAAATCGTCGGCATTTAATGGTTCTCCCGCGGAATACCGAAGTTCTCGGCAACGTTCTGGAACTTGATCGCCGGCTTTAGCACCATGCCTTCGGAAAGCTGATCGACCATCTGCCGCTGGATTTCCTGCCAGGGCGTCTGGCTCGGCGGGAATTTGTAGCCGCCGTCGGCCTCGAGCTTGGCGCGGCGTGCGGCCAATTCCTTGTCAGCGATGAGGATGTTCGCTTCGCCTTTTTTGAGGTCGATCCGCACGCGGTCACCGGTCTGCAAAATTGCGAGTCCACCGCCCGCCGCCGCCTCGGGCGACGCGTTCAAAATCGAAGGCGAACCGGACGTGCCTGATTGGCGGCCGTCGCCGATGCAGGGCAGCGATTTCACGCCGCGATTGAGGAGTGCGGCCGGCGCCGTCATGTTCACGACCTCCGCCGCTCCCGGATAGCCGATCGCGCCGACGCCGCGCATGAACAACATGCAGTGCTCGTCGATGTTGAGCGACGGATCGTTGATGCGCTTGTGATAATCCTCCGGTCCGTCGAACACGATGGCGCGGCCCTCGAAGGCATCCGCGTCTTTCGGATTGGAAAGATAGCGGTCGCGGAACTCCTTCGAGATCACCGAAGTCTTCATGATCGCGCTGTCGAAGAGATTTCCTTTCAACATGATGAAGCCCGCGTCCTGCCGGAGCGGCTTGTCGTAGGAAAAGATCACATCACGGTCCTGCGCTTCGCGGCCGCGGCAATTCTCACCGATGCCCTTACCGTTCACGGTCTTCGCGCTTTCGTGAATCTTATTTTGCTTCATCAGCTCGAAGACGACCGCTGGAATGCCGCCGGCGCGATGAAATTCCTCGCCGAGATATTTTCCGGCCGGCATCATGTTCACGATCAGCGGAATCTTGTGGCCGAACTTTTGCCAGTCCTCGACATCGAGCTTGACGCCGATATGCCGCGCAATTGCGTTGAGATGCACCGGCGCATTGGTCGAGCCGCCGATCGCCGAGTTCACGACAATCGCATTCTCGAACGCCTCGCGTGTCAGAATGTCGGACGGACGAAGATTTTCCTCAACCATCTCGACGATGCGCTTGCCGGTCTCATATGCAATCTGCCCGCGTTCGCGATAGCTCGCGGGAATCGCAGCACATCCGGGCAGCGACATGCCGAGCGCCTCGGCGAGCCCGTTCATCGTCGAGGCCGTCCCCATGGTGTTGCAGTGACCGGCCGACGGCGCCGAAGAAGCGACCAGCTCCATATAACCTTCGTAGTCGATCTCTTTGGTGGCGTAGAGCTCGCGAGCCTTCCACTTGATCGTGCCAGAGCCGGTGCGCTCGCCTTTGTACCAGCCGTTCAGCATCGGCCCGCCGGAGAGCACGATCGCCGGAATGTTCACCGTCGCCGCCGCCATGATGCAGGCGGGCGTGGTCTTGTCGCAGCCCGTAGTCAGCACCACGCCGTCGATGGGATAGCCGTACAAAACTTCGACAAGACCGAGATAAGCGAGATTGCGGTCAAGTGCCGCGGTCGGGCGCTTTCCGGTTTCCTGAATCGGATGCACCGGAAACTCGAAGCAGATGCCGCCCGCCGTGCGGATGCCCTCGCGCACGCGATGCGCAAGCTCCAGATGGTGCCGGTTGCACGGCGAAAGATCGGAGCCGGTCTGCGCGATCCCGATGATCGGCTTGCCGGTTTGCAGTTCCTCGCGCGTGAAGCCGAAGTTCAGATAGCGCTCGAGATAACCGGAGGTGACGTCCGGATTGGTCGGATCGTCGAACCAGGCCTGCGAGCGCAGGCGGCGGGCGGGCTTCGCTCCGTTATTCTTCATCGGTTCCTCGCTTGAATATTATTCGGCGGCTTTCGCTGGTTCCAAAGGAATGAAAATCAGTTTGTCGATGCGCTTGCCGTCCATGTCGATCACTTCCACGCGCCAGTCGCCGATGACGAAGCTGTCGCCTTCGACCGGGATACGCGCGAGTTTTTCGAGCGCAAGACCGGCGGCGGTATGATAACCGTCGGCCGTTTCCTCGATCCCAAGCTCTTCTTTAAGGGCCTCGATGGACGCGCGGCCGTCAACGAGCCACGAACCGTCGGCGCGCTTCGTGATCTCGGTCGTGGCACCCTCGTGCTCCTGCGCGATATCGCCGGCGATGCCTTCGAGCACATCGTGCAAGGTCGCGACGCCGGTGAAGTCGCCGTATTCGTCGACCACGAGCGCAATGTGCACATTCGCGTTGCGGAACATTTCGAGAAGCCGCAGCACCGGAAGCGTCTCCGGCACGAACAGCGGCTGAATGAGATTTTCCTCCACCCGCAAAGGCCTGTCCGCAAGCAGATCGGTGAGCAGATCCTTCTTCTGCACGAT
This sequence comes from Xanthobacteraceae bacterium, assembly GCA_019752575.1. Lineage (GTDB taxonomy): Bacteria > Pseudomonadota > Alphaproteobacteria > Rhizobiales > Xanthobacteraceae. Next base: position 89,408 of record JAIELW010000019.1, read on the forward strand.
GCCGATAGGGCGGCCGATATCGCCGCTGCGCGCGACCACGATCCGCGAATACGGACAATCCGCGATCTCGCGCGCGAGTGTGTCCGGATTGTCGTCGAGATCGATCCAGTAAACGTCGGTGCGCGGCGTCAGCACTGACTCCACGGAACGGTCGGCGAGCGCAAGCACACCGTGGATCATTTCTTCTTCGACCTCGTCGATCACGCCCGACTCGGTACCTTCGGCAATCGCGAGCTTCACTTCTTCTTCGGTAACGCCTTCGGGCTTGTCGGTGCGGATGCGCAGGAGCGCGAGCACGGCGGCCGTCGTCATTTCCAGGAGCCACACCATCGGCCGCGCGATGGTCACGATAATCTGCAGGGGCCGCGCAAGTTTTGCCGCAATCGGCTCGGGCGAAGTCAGCGCGATCCGCTTCGGCACCAGTTCGCCGATGATGAGCGAAACGTAAGTGATCGCCACCACGACTGCGCCGAAGGCGATCTCGTCGCCATAGGGCTCCAAGATCGGATAACGGTTCAGCACTTCGCCGAGCCGGGCGCCTAGGGTCGCCCCGCCGAAGGCGCCCGACAGAATGCCGATCAGCGTGATGCCGACCTGCACGCCGGAGAGGAAGCGGCTCGGGTTCTCCGATAGCGCGAGCGCGCGCGCCGCGCCCCGGCTGCCGTTTTCGGCCATCTGCTGCAGGCGAATGCGCCGGGACGAGACGATCGCCATTTCCGCCATAGCGAAGAGACCGTTGAGGACAATCAGGCCCACAACGACCGACAGTTCCAACCATATGCCCATAATGGCAGGGAATTTCGCACGGGCTTGCCTTGCCCCGCAATGGCGCCCGCGCCAGGCAGGCCGTAGCGGTTTGAAAACACGAAAGAAATAGGCTCAATTACCGCGCAAGAAGAAGGGGAAACGCGCCATGCTACACACCATCGACGGCTTCAACCGCATCGGGGAGGAAAACGCCTTCGCGGTGCTGGCGCGCGCGGCCGAACTCGCGGCGCAAGGCCGTGACATCGTGAGCCTCGGCATCGGCCAGCCCGATTTCCCGACGCCGCCGCACATCGTCGAAGCCGCGATCAAGGCGTTGCGCGACGGCCATCACGGCTACACGCCCGCGACCGGGATCACGCCGTTGCGCGAAGCGATCGCCGCCGATTTCAACAAGCGCTTCGGCGTGGAAGTTTCGCCCGGCAATATCGCGGTCGTGCCCGGCGGCAAAATCACTATGTTCGCGGCGATCCTGATGTTCGGCGAACCAGGCGCGGAAATTCTCTATCCCGATCCGGGATTCCCAATTTACCGTTCGATGATCGAATTCACCGGCGCGAAGCCGGTTCCGATTCCGGTGCGCGAGGAAAACGGCTTCGCCTTCTCGGCGGAAGAAGCGCTTTCCCTGATTACGCCGAAGACGCGGCTCATCATTCTCAACTCGCCCGCGAACCCGACCGGCGGCGTTACGCCGAAATCCGAAGTCGATAAGTTCGTCGCCGGAATGGACAAGCATCCGAACGTCGCAATCATGTCGGACGAGATCTACGACCAGATGGTCTATGACGGCGAGAAGCACGTGTGCCTGCTCACCTATCCGTCGATCCGCGACCGTCTCATTCTCTTGAACGGCTGGTCGAAGACTTATGCGATGACCGGCTGGCGCATGGGTTATTCGGTCTGGCCGCAATCGCTCTACGAAAACATCCGCAAGCTTGCGGTCAACGCCTGGTCCTGCGTGAACGCGCCTTCGCAATATGCGGCGCTCGCAGCGCTGACCGGCCCGCAGCATGCCGTTCACAAGATGGTCGCGGAATTCGACAAACGCCGGAAAGTCGTCGTCAGCGAATTGCACAAGCTCCCGGGAATTTCCTGCGCCACACCGAAGGGCGCGTTTTACGCTTTCCCGAATATCAAGAACACCGGCTGGAAAGCGAAAAAGCTCGCATCTTCGCTACTCGAAGAATCCGGCGTCGCGATTATCGGCGGACCGGATTTCGGAATTCTCGGCGAAGGCTATGTTCGCCTCTCTTATGCGAACTCGACCGAGAACATCATGAAAGCGATCGGCCGCATGGGTGAGTTTCTCTCAAGCCGCAAGGCGGCTTAAAGCGCAATCATGCGCGCACTCCTCGCCGTTTCTTTTCTACTGATTGGAACGGCGCTCGCGGTTGCGCAGCAGCCGCGTCCTTCGCGGGAAATCTGCGACAAGGTGTTAGCAGGCCGGCCTTATGTGTTGTGTCTAGAGAAAGCGATGTTCGATTCGAACAGGGAACTCGAAGCGCTCGTTCAGCGCATCCTTGGCTTCATCGACATGCGAGACGATCTCGCGCCGCCGCAGAAAGGCCGCTGGAAATCCTCTCTTGAAGAAGCGCAAGTATTATTTGTCCGCTTCCGCAATCACGAATGTCAGACAGTCGCGCCGTTCGAGAGTTCCAGACCTCCGCAAGCGCCAGGCGGGGGCCGCCTCGCCATCGGCTCGTTCGAGGAGCGGCTGCTTTGTCTAATCGATAAAAATGTGACGCGGATGAGAGAGCTTGAAGTTCGCTACGTGAAGTAGCGCATTCAATCGTCCCTCAGCTTTTCCTTCTCTTCGTCGATCCAGCCTTCGATGGTCTCCAGCTTGTCCTTGATTTCGGAGATGCTGTTCACCTCTTCCTCGATCCAGCCCGATACGCGCTCCGCGAAATCGTCGGATCTTGCAGTGGATCGCTTCTCATATAGTTCTTCGAGATGATTTTCTTTATGCTGTAAAACGCCATAGAGCCGCTGTCTGCGCTCGTTGAGATTGGCGATTCTTTCTCTTACGCGACCTTCAAACTCGCGCCGCTTCTCGTTGCGATGCTCGATCCGCCTTTGCCGCTGCTCGCTTTGCCAGGATTTCCATTGCTGCCAGGCATTGTTCAACTGTTCCTGCGCCTCTCTTAATTCCTTGAAACATTCGGCCTTGTCGCGCCCCAAGAGCTTGCGCTTGCTCTCCTCGAACAACGCCCAAGCATCTTTCATTCTTTGTGAGCAACGCTTCAAAGTTTCGAGACGCTCGTCGATCTGAATGTTCAGGGCGGCCTTGGTGAGGCTTTCCATTCCCAACGTGATGACGTCGACGATACTCTCGGTAAAAAGACTGATCGGGATTGCGTCGCGCGCCGCTTCAATAACTTTGTCTTTCAGCCGCGTGGATTCTGCGGATTTCGATTCGAACGCCCGCCGATCCTCGGCCTGGAGCCGCTTTACTTCCGCCACGATAGATTGAAAGCGCGCCCATGACGCTTCGCGAGCGTCTCTCGACGGGAATTTTGATCCCTTAAAGCCTGCGCTGATTGTCTTGATGTTGTCCCATACCGGCAGCCAACGTCCGCCGCTCACTTCGGAAATGCTGCTTTCCAAAGCGTCGATGGAGTTCTCTATCTCGTCGGCGTCCATCGTCGTCGCAACGCAAGGCCAGCTGGCTATCAGCTGGAACTTAAGCACAAAGCCGGAGACGTGGTGAGACGAATTTAGGTTTGGTTGCGGGGGTAGGATTTGAACCTACGACCTTCAGGTTATGAGTAAGATCGCAAAACATTTCTGGAGATTGACGGAGATGTCTGAGCGTTACAACGCACTGATTTGCTTGAAAATTTGATTGCTCAAGATCGCTCCTGGTTCTGGACAATTCCGTAAACGTGGCGACATGCTGGCGACACGAGACTCGACGGAGCTTGATCATGCCAGTCATTCGTATTTCAAAGCGGTCGATCGAAAACATTACGATCGAAACAAAACCAATCATCGCCTATGACGCGGACCTTTCCGGTTTTGGAATTCGCGTTTCGCGGAATAAGCGCTCCTGGTTCGTCGAATACCGGCCCGTGGGGAGCAAGAACAAGCGGCGCTTCTTCTTCGGCTCTGCGGCCGTCCTAACGGCGGAGGAAGCACGCCTGGAAGCGAAGTCTCTCCTTGCGCGAGTTCAGCTCGGTGGTGATCCGGCGGCGGAACGACACAAGAAGCGTACTACGCCATCATTTCAGACGGTGGCGACAGACTATTTGGACGAAGCTGACAAAATCGCGAAAGCCAATCCGCAAGAGGCCCGTTTGCGGCCCAGCACGATCAAAAACTACCGATCCCTCTTAAAGCGCCACCTCGGCCCCGCGATCGGGACCACCGCGATCAATAGAATTACCCAGCCTGACCTCTCCAGGCTTCACCAGAAGCTTGGTGTAGAGAAGCCAGCAACTGCAAACCGCTGCTTGGAGTTTGTGGGCTCGGTTCTGCGCTACGCCGCGCGCTACGGCTTTATCGAACAAGGCTGGAATCCGACCAGAGGCATCCCGCCATTCAAGGAGAAGAAGTGCGAGCGCTTTTTGTCGGAGGCAGAACTGGGCCAGTTGGGCGATTCACTTCGCGAAGCAGAGACGGTCGGCGTCCCGTGGGAAATCGACCCAGCAAAGAAGACCAAGCACGTTCCCAAAAAGGACCGCAAAACCAAGATCGATAAGCTCGCCGCGGCAGCAATCCGGCTGCTCGTACTTACTGGGGCGAGAAAGGGCGAAATCCTGGGCGCTCGATGGCATGATTTGGACGTGTCGCGCGCGGTATTGATGGTTGACGGAAAAACAGGGCGTCGGCCAGTCCTGCTCTCCGCGCCCGCGCTGGAAATCCTGACCAGCTTGAAACGCACCAGCAATTTCATCTTCCCCAGTCAGGGAGAGGATGACGCTCCGAGGTTCGATCTCAATCGGCCTTGGCGCGCGGTTCGCCGTCACGCCGGACTAGAGGGCGTGCGGCTGCACGATCTCCGGCATTCCTACGCCAGCGTCGGTGCGGCGGCGGGGCTATCACTCCCGATGATCGGGAAACTACTTGGGCATACCCAGCCAATTACCACGGCACGGTACAGTCACCTTGCCGATGATCCGCTGCGTCGGGCCGCAAACAGCACTGCAGCGACTATTGCTGCGAAACTCAATGGAGGCGTTCTGAGTGCAAAAACAAAAGTAAAGCTAGCTAGCTAATCCACAGACTAGGATATAGTCGCAATTACATATTCAAGGCCGCGCTGCTTACACCATATTTCTGCAGCTTTCCGCTTTCTCTGAACGTCGTTGGAGTCAATTCTGCTTGGGTCTTTGACCTCAATTATTTGCTTTTCGCCACCCTCATACTCGACAAAGAAATCTGGCACGTATCGCCTTTGATGCTTTTGACCGTCGATCCACGGAATAGTTATTCCGTGTCTCTTCATCCATTTTTTTACATGAGGATCAGCTTCAAGCCTTTGCATCATCTTGCGCTCAAGATCGCTGTGATATTTTTCAAAATTCCATGGACTCTTAGTACAGTCCATGAAATCGCCCCGCTTGCTAATCGCCATGCTCGACAATCCCTGCAACGAGACCGGGCATCTTGCTGAGCTTGTTCTTCACCTGAGGCAGCATTCTCCAAGCAAACTCAACGTCCGCTCGCTCAGCCAATCCAAGAGAACTGCCCTTCAAGAATTTCTTTCGTACGTGCTGGACGAGCGCACCATAGACTTTATCTTTGTAGGTAGCGGCATATCCTGCTTCTACCGTCAAATCCTCCGCCATCTCCAACATCGCAGACTTCACAGCGTCGCGAATAACTTCGTCAGAAACCACCGCCGCACTACCTACAAAGTCTGTGGCTTCTGGCGCAGAATGAATCGTCTTCCAACCGGCTCCTCCCAGTTCTTGTCCAGTGACGCCGGTAATACCTACCTTCGTAATCTCAATTACCGTCGGGTCATACGTGATGCCGTCAAGCGCATCTTCCCACCGCTCGATAGGCTCAGGTGGTGGAGCAATATCTCCGACGTCGAATTCCCCTTCATCTGAATAATCAGGATCGACAGGAGGAACATCAATCCAGTTCTCAGGCTTTGACCGATCCTGTTTCGGCAAAGGCGGTGGCAAATCATCTAGTTCATCAAAAAGATCATCTAACTTAACGCCAACTCGCTTCCGTGCATTAAATAAATCCCAAAGCCACTGATGCTCCAATTTAGGATGATCAACAACAGCGCAAATCTGAGGTTCGGCAGAATCAATGCCACGAACTCTAACCTTTCTGAGTCCACGACCGACCACTTGCTGTCCATAAACAATAGAGCCAAATTTTCTGAGAAGAAGAATAACTCCAACCTCAGGCACGTCCCACCCTTCGCGTAACATCAGTACGCTCACAACCGCCTTAAAAGGCTTACCACCCTTACCTTGACGCCCGAGTTCCTGCGCTTTCTTTCGATCCAGCTCCTCGGAATCCTCTGTAACGAGGAGCGTGCGAATCTTGAAATAGCTATTCAACGTTTGCGCAGCTTTCTCCGCATCCGCTTTGCAAACAGCGACAATGAAAAGTATCGGCTGGAATCTTCCTTTTGCTCTCCGTTCCTGCTCTTCAAGACGCTTGAGCGCGATTGCCATTTGTTGGCGCATAGGCTCATCATCAGTAACCCACTGAGTTGCATTTATTCCAAGTCGATCAACCTCTTCCCAATCGATCTCTTCGACTTTTCGCCTCTCTCCAGTCTTTGCATCGGTGTAAGTCAACTGAACCGTTTTAATATCAGGCTGGTACACCACAGGCGTCTTAATGATGGCGTCGGCAAGCGCATCCATTACCCCATATTCGTAAATCATCTCGCTATCGGGTGTCTTACCGTCTGCACGATCAGGCGTAGCTGTCGTGTCAACGCGCAGTATTGTTCTCTCCCGCATCTTGGAAAGAGTCGCTTCGTATTCTGGCGCAGGAGAGTTATGCGCCTCATCGTTAAACACAGCGAATTCTGGACCATTCATCAGGCCCGCCAAATTACTTTGGCCGCTTTTGTTGCTTTGATAGAACTGATGAATATTTCCTAGAATTACACTAGCGCTGAATAAGCTAGACCATCCGCCAGGAATTCCGCTTCCCAATGTTGTTAGGTCGAAATTACCCAATCCTGCGGACAACGCAGACTCAGGAAGCAAGTCTCTATCTCGAAAGACTTTGCCGCCCTCAAAGTCGTCTTGAAGGCGATCGCGAACAATTAAATTTGGGCACAGCAAAACAAACTTTTGTACGCCATGCGCGACGCGCAACCACGCGATAATAGCAGCGATAACTGCTGTTTTGCCGCCACCGGTAACAACATTTAAGAGAAGACCGTCCGCGCCGATCTCAGTTTTACCTAAGATTTCATGCGCGTACACAACTCGCAAAAAGGCTTCCCACTGGTGCGGCCAAAGCGTGCCATCCCGCGAGCGCTGGTCGTCTTCTTTTGAAGTTAGAAACTCAACGTATGAGTATGACTCTGACTTAAGTCCCGGCATTCCATCGCGACGCCAATCCCGGAAAGCGTCTTCATATTTGGCGAACTGATTGAACATCAAACTATTTCACATCGATTTCTTCAGACCAAAGACCTTCGCCACCCATGTCATCTTGAACTTTGCAAGCGACACGAACTTTCCCCGCTTTTGGGAATGAATACTCAACCTGTAGCTCTGGCTCGGAGTTCTTACCACGAATAAAGGAGTAACCTGCGGTACTAGAGAATCGATCCTTGTAGTTGAAATCCCACTGAACGTTGATGATCTTAGCGCCGGAGTTGAGCACAATAGTTTCACTCACATCGAATCTAAATGTTCTCGTGGAAATTCTGCGGAAACCCACCTCGACACGAGGTGGCTGCACAAAAGTTAGAAAATTCTCGTAGTCAGCATTGTCCGTCGAAAGAGCGGCAACATGCTCTCGAAAGCGAGGAGAATCTATTCTAACTTCTTCCAACCGAATAAAGTTTAGATCGGTTTGCTCAAGTCTTCTCAGCCGCTCCGCAGCTTCTACCGCATCCTTCCGATAAGCCCAGGCAAGCATTATTCCGTCACGAAGATTATCTTGTTTGTATCGTATGCTTTTTCTGATCGAGTTAGCGTAGTCCTGAACATCTTGGGCAGTAACTGCACTTTTGGGATTTGCGTCACCAACCCAAACTGGAACTGCCCCTTTCATTCCATGAATGCCAGATTCTAAATCCTCTGTTCTGGCACCAAAGCAACTTAAAACAAATCCACGAAACTGATCTGGCTTCATTCTAGAAAGCTGCTTGGCTTCATAAATCCCCCAGTGCTCAATCGTGAAATCGGGGGAACTAAACAACCTTCCAGACTCCTCTTCTATTTCCTGAGTGAGTCTATCAGCCGTTATTGCGACAGCGACGCGCGATTGATCACAAGCAATCCAGCGTCGTTTCAGCTTTTCAGCAACTGAAATTGTTGTACCGCCGCCCACGAAGAAATCTGCAACAACATCGTTCTCCTTTGTCGCTACCTTAATAATTCTTTCAAGCAATGCTTTTGGCTTTTGCGTCGGATAACCAATTCGTTCAGATGACATGGGCGGTAATGCAGGAATGTCCCACCAATCTTCCGGAACTTTTCCCAACGGATTCGGAAGATATGTTCGCCCCGTAGCTTTATTGGTCACGCCCTTACCAGACGTCTGGAATCCACCCGTCCCCTCATAGGGAACGCGTATTGCGTCCGCGTTGAACGTCCAATTATTACCGCGAGAATACCAAAGTAACGTATCGTGCTTTTTTGGAAACTCGACGTTACTGCGCCCGCCTTGCCTATAACACCAGATTATTTCGTTACGAAGATTGTCGTATCCGAACACCTTGTCCATTTCGACTTTGATGTAATGACTTGCATGCCAATCGCAGTGAACAAATATCGTGCCGGTCTTTTTCAACAGGCGCTTCATTTCGTATAGGCGCGCATTCAACCAAATGAGATAGCCTGGCATACCTCCTTCCCAAATATCGGAGAAGGATCGCAGCTCGTTCTGATCGCCGAAGATCACATTGTAGTTTCTGCCTGAGAAGAATGGTGGATCGATATAAATTAGATCGATCGTTTCACTTGGTAGCTGTCGCATTATATGAAGGTTGTCACCCCAGAAAAGTCGATTTGGCTCTAAATCTGCGTGGCCAAATGAAACGCGATCGACGATCTGAAAGGGCAGGTAGACTGGCGGAAACAGTTTCTTGAAACCTCTGCGCCGATCCCAGCCTAGCGGCTCTTTTTCGACGGGAACTGATCCAAAGCGTACTGGAGGTCGCCAAAAGTCTTCTTGTTCTGGCAGAGCACCGACTTCGTCTAAATCTTCACCTTTTGCCGCTGGCGAAAGAACGAATTCTCCAACCGAGGGGCCCGCAGGCTTACCGTTCTGTTTCTTTGCCATTCCCCACCCCAGCAGCCCGAATGTTGATTCTTATGTTGCTAGGGATTGCCTAAAGGAGCAACGGCTTGAATTCCAGCGGTCAAGAGAAATTAGAAATCAGACCCTGAACGAAGAGAAGTATCAGAGTAGCGGTCGGTTTCTTGCTCCGGAGTAAGCCATTCGCGGGCATTTCAGCAATTTCTTCTTGGGGCATTCATACAGAAACCGATTGCGATACTGGAGATCAGTAGTCTGATAATTCATCAAAAGCGCCACGAAGAGTTCAGCACAAAACTCAAGTGCGACGCCTGCTCGTCTAATATCACTGAGCATTTAAGACCTGACCTGCTCCCCAATTTGCCCTCGTTTATAAGGAGAGTCTGTTCCGGTTTTGCAGTGAGGCCGAACTTTGGATCGC
>JAIELW010000008.1 GCA_019752575.1 Xanthobacteraceae bacterium
GTCTGCGATTGTTGTGCGAGCGCCTTGCGGCGCTTCGCGGCACGCTTGCGCGCCGGTTTCGCTTTCTTCTTCCGGGCACGGGCCATGACAATCTCCTTATGTGTGCCACGATAACGTTGCACCGCTAGCCTTGGTTCCTGAACGTGGAACTCTTAACCCATCGCGCGGGCCGCCCTGCTAGCGTCGGGAACCGGACTATCGGGAGTAGTAACCAGTGTGGCGTAGCGTTTCATCCACACGAGCGATGCTGCTGGTGGCGGCGTGCGTGCTGTTCGCAAGCGGCTGCTCCGTTCACAACATTCCGGTGAACGAGCCGTTGAACGCGCCTGTCGCGCAGATCATCGCCGAGCAGCAGGCCCCGCCGCTCACCGAAGCCGACGAAAACCTCATCGTGCTCTCGTTCTCGGGCGGCGGCACGCGCGCGGCGGCCTATTCCTTCGGCGTGCTGCGCGGACTCGACCGGCATCAGATTCCGACCGCGCAGGGAGCGCAGCCTTTTCTCAATCAGGTCGATTTCGTCAGCGGTGTTTCCGGCGGCTCGATCACGGCGGCCTATTTCGGTCTGAAGAAGCGCGCGATGCTCGATGATTTCCGCGAGCGCTTTCTCCTGAAGAATGTCGAAAGCGATGCGCTGTCGACGAGCTTTACGCCCGGCAACCTCGTGCGCGGACTTTCCGGCGGCGTGAACGATGCCACGCATTTCCCGCGCTGGCTCAGCCAGAATTTGTTCGACGGCGCGACATTCTCCGCCTATGCCGCGCAGACGCGGCCGCGCGTACTGATCAACGCGGCCGATATTTTCAATCGAACGCCGTTCGTCTTCAGCCCGACCGCATTCAGCGTGATGTGCAGCGATCTCAACCGCTATCCGATCTCGGACGCGGTGGCGGCGTCGGCGGCGGTGCCGATCGCATTCGCGCCGATCGTGATCGAGAGCTATGCGGGTAAATGTCAGGCGCCGCTGCCCGAATGGGCGATCAAGGCGCGCACGAATCCCAACGCGCCGCCCTTGCTCAAGAGCTTCGCCAATGCGCTTGCCAGTTATCACGACGGCAGCGTGCGCTACGTAAAGCTCTTGGATGGCGGTCTGGTCGATAACTACGGGCTTTCCGGGTTCACCATCGCGCGGCTTTCGGCGAGCACTCCTTATGAGCCGTTGACGCCGCATCAGGCGGTGAAGCTGCGCCGCGCGCTGTTTCTAGTGGTCGATGCCGGCCGCGCCGCCGTCGGCGACTGGGTCAACACGCTGGAAGGCCCGCGCGGCGTCGATCTCGTTTCGGCCGCTGCCGATACCGCGATCGATGCGAGCGTGCGCGCCAGCTACACAGCCTTCGAGCAGACGATGGAGGAGTGGCGGCAGCAACTCGTGCGCTGGCGTTGCGGGCTCTCCGCCGAGCAGCGCAAACGCTACGGCGCGCCGGCGCGCTGGAACTGCCGCGACGTGCAATTTTTCATCGGTCGGATTGGCTTCGACCAACTCGGCGGACAGCGCGAGCAATATCTGAACAAGGTGAAAACCAGCCTGCAATCGCCGCAGGATCAGGTCGATGAAGTGATTACCGCTGGCGACGAGTCCGTTACCAATAACGACGTGCTGCGGCGGTTCCTGAACAGCACCTGGCGATAGTGTGTCTTCTAGTTAGTTTTCGCCGGTGGAGTTTGTGATGCAGGAGTTGTGTGGTCTCCGTGCCCGGGTGTAGGCGCCGGGCCGATGTAACCCGTGAACATAGCCACGACATAAGCGATTGCGGCGAGGCTACCGATGATTGCGCCGGCTGTTATCTTGCGATCTGGTTCGTTCAGCATCTACGCCATCCTGAAAAAATTCGACCCGCAGTAATGCGGGCCGAGTTCTAGAAGGTTAGTTGTTGTTCGCCGGCGGAGTCAAGGTTAGTTGTTGTTCGCTGGCGGAGTCTGTGGCGTCTGCGGCGGCGTGGGTTGCGTCGGGTTTGCCGGGTTGTTCGGAGCTGCCGACGGCGGGGCCGCAGGCGACTGTTGCGTCGCCGGAGGCTGGTTCATGCCGATCGTCGTGGTGTCCGTATCGCTACGGAACATCAGGAATGCGATCAGCGCGCCGAGTACCACAATGGCACCAATCACGAGACCCGTGAACCCGGCCGGAGCCGGATCGATGCTCGGACGGCGGCTGAATTCGTCATACTCGAACGATTTGCGGGGGTCGTTCGGATCGTAAGCCATGACGTGTCCTCCTCGATTGCAGAGTGGTGAAAACGCATGGAACCGCAGACTGTTCCATTATTGCGCAGTGCCGTAGGAATTGCGAAATCCGGTGGCTCACGATTCGTTACAGAAAAACATGCTTCACGCATTCGCAATTCTGCTTTGTCTTCAACTCACTGGAGAGGCGCTCGTTCGCGCGACCGATTCGCCGCTGCCGGGACCAGTGATCGGATTGGCACTGCTGTTCGTCTGGCTGGTTGCGCGCATACCGCTCCCGCAAGCAACGCATGAGACAGCGGACGGAATTCTGAAGCATCTTTCGCTGTTGTTTGTGCCGGCCGGGGTCGGCGTCGTGCAGCAGTTGCCGCTGCTCGGCGCGGAAGGCTGGAAGCTGGCCGCAATCATTCTCGTTTCGATTGCGCTCTCGCTCGCCGCGACCGCGATTACCTTTGCGGCGATCGCGAAATTTATGCAGATCGACAGCGAAGCGCCGGAAGGGAAACGGCGATGATCGATTTCGTCGATCTCTGGGTCTATCTCTCCGGTAGTCCGCTGCTGTGGCTGACCGTGACGCTGGCCGGCTACATCGCGGCGGATGCGATCTCGGCGGCGTGCGGACGGCATCCGCTCGCGAACCCGGTTCTGATATCGGTTGTCTTCATCTCAGTGGTGCTCGTGCTGTCGAAGACGGCGTTTCCGAATTACTTCGCCGGCGCACAGTTCATCCATTTCCTGCTCGGGCCTGCGACGGTTGCGCTCGCGGTGCCGCTCTACCGGCATCTGCCGGAAGTGAAACGGATGTTCGTGCCGATGATCGCGGCACTCATCGTCGGCTCGATCATTTCGATCACATCGGCGGTGCTGCTCGCGAAATGGCTTGGCTTGAGCAAAGTTGCGACGCTCGCGCTCGCGCCAAAGTCCGCGACCGCTGCAATCGCGATGGGTGTCGCCGAGCAGATTCAGGGTAATCCGGCATTGACCGCAGTGGTGGTGATCATGACCGGCATTTCCGGCGCGATCATCGTGACGCCTTTGATGAACGCGCTGCGGCTCAAGAACTACGCGGCCAGGGGATTTGCGGCAGGGCTCGTTTCGCACGGAATCGGCACGGCGCGGGCCTTTCAGGTCAATCCGCTCGCAGGCACTTTTGCCGGCATCGCGCTCGGCCTGAACGGCGTGCTGACGGCGATTTTGGTGCCGCTTTTGCTGCCTTGGCTTTTGGGCTGAGGTATTCTCCCTCCCCAGCATGGGGAGGATGGCTGCCGAAGGCAGCCGGGTGGGGCGGTGGCGAACGCGAATGCCAGGGCATTGCGGAAAAGAATGTCGCAGCAGGAAATCAAACTGTGGCTGCGGCTACGGGCGTTGCGCGAGAGAGACTTTCACTTTCGGCGTCAGGCGCCCCGCGATGGGTTCATCCTGGACTTCGTTTGTTTACGCGAGAAGCTAATTGTCGAGTTAGACGGCGATACGCACGGTCATTCGCGGCAATTGACGACAGATACCAAGCGTGACGAACATTTCTTAGAGAAAGGATTTCGAGTCCTTCGGTTCTGGAACACAGACGTGGACCAAAATCTGGACGGCGTCGTCGAAACTGTTTATCGCATTCTTACATCAGCTAACCCCACCCCGGCCCTTCGGGCCGACCCTCCCCTGACAGGGGAGGGAGGAATCGTGGAATGAAGCATCCGCCCCATCCCGGTTTATCGGTACGCCACGACTGCATGGAGCCGCTTGGCCTGAGCGTGACCGAAACGGCGCGGCGGCTCGGCGTCAGCCGCAAACAGCTATCCGATGTGCTCAACGGCCATGCGGGGATTTCGCCCGAGATGGCAATTCGCCTCGACAAGGCATTCGGCGGCGGTGCCGATACTTGGCTGCGGATGCAGGCAGCTTACGATCTCGCGCGAGCCATGAAGAAAGCGAGCAAGATCAAAGTACGGCGCATCGCGGCGTGAGCTTTGGTGCAGACCAAAATCTGGACGGCGTGGTCGAAACTGTTTATCGAACCCTGACAATCGATAACCCCACCCCGGCCCTTCGGGCCGACCCTCCCCTATAAGGGGGGGAGGAATCGTGGAATGAACGCACCCACCCGAAATCCGAAACTTCTCAAAGGCGACAAGCACGACTGGGAAGTCGTCATCGGCATGGAAATCCATGCGCAGGTGACTTCGAACGCAAAATTGTTTTCCGGCGCAAGCACCGAATTCGGCGGCGAACCGAACTCGCATGTCTCGCTGGTCGATGCGGCGATGCCGGGCATGCTGCCCGTGATCAACAAGAAATGCGTCGAGCAGGCGGTCAAAACCGGCCTCGGGCTCAAGGCGAAGATCAACAAGAAGTCGGTGTTCGACCGCAAAAACTATTTCTATCCCGATCTGCCGCAAGGCTATCAGATCAGCCAGTTCAAGCATCCGGTGGTCGGCGAGGGGCAGGTCATCGTCGATATGCAGGACGGCTCCTCGTTCGAAGTCGGCATCGAGCGGCTGCATCTCGAGCAGGACGCCGGCAAGTCGCTGCACGACCAGCATCCGTCGATGTCTTACGTCGATCTCAACCGCTCGGGCGTCGCGCTGATGGAAATCGTGTCGAAGCCGGACCTGCGCTCGTCGGACGAAGCCAAAGCCTATGTCACGAAGCTGCGCACGATCCTGCGCTACCTCGGCACCTGCGACGGCGACATGGAGAAGGGCAATCTGCGCGCTGACGTAAACGTCTCGGTGCGCAAGTCCGGCGACCCGCTCGGCACGCGCTGCGAAATCAAGAACGTGAACTCGATCCGTTTCATCGGCCAGGCGATCGAATACGAGGCACGGCGCCAGATCGATATTCTCGAAGACGGCGGCAAGATCGATCAGGAAACGCGGCTGTTCGATAACGCCAAGGGCGAGACGCGCTCGATGCGCTCCAAGGAAGAAGCGCACGACTATCGTTATTTCCCCGATCCCGATCTGCTGCCGCTCGAATTCGACGACGCCTTCATCGCGAAGCTGAAGGCAGATCTGCCCGAACTGCCAGACGAGAAGAAGGCGCGCTTCGTGAAAGAGTTCGGTCTTTCGCCCTATGACGCGGGCGTGTTGATCGCCGAGCGCGAGACCGCGGCGTTTTTCGAGGAAGTCGCGAAAGGCCGCGACCCGAAAGCGGCGGCAAACTTCATGGTCAACGAATTCTTCGGCCGGCTGAACAAGGAGGACAAGACGATCGAACAGAGCCCGATCTCGGCCAAGCAACTCGGCGCCATCGTCGATCTGATCGCGGACGGCACCATCTCCGGCAAGATCGCGAAAGACCTCTTCGAGATCGTGTGGGAAGAGGGCGGCGACCCGCGCGATGTCGTCGAGAAGCGCGGCATGAAGCAGGTAACCGACACCGGCGCAATCGAGAAGGTGGTGGACGATATCATCGCGAAAAACCCGGACAAAGTGGAGCAGGTGAAAACCAAGCCCACCATGCTCGGCTGGTTCGTCGGTCAGACGATCAAGGCGTCCGGCGGCAAAGCGAACCCGCAGGCCGTGAACGACATTCTGAAGAAGAAGCTCGGGGTTTAGGAAAGTGGCCAATTGCGTTTCGTGACTCGACAACGATGCGTTGTCGGGTACCTTTCGCGCGCTGAACAAGAAAAGCGTTTACGGGGAATAATACGCCAATGCCGAAGATCACGTTCTATGCGCATCCGCGTTCCGGTCCGTCCTATCGCGTCGGGCTTGCGCTTGCGCTCATGAAGGAGCCGTTCGCGTTCGAGATCGTCGACCTTCCGAGTGGCGGCGGTCAGAAGCCCGAATACAAGGCGAAAAGCCGCTTCGGGCAGGTGCCCTGCATCCAGGACGGCAGCGACACGATCATCCAGTCGAGCGCGATCCTCGAATATCTCGCCGAGAAGACCGGCAAGTTCGGCGGCAAGAACGCGATCGAGCGCGCGCATATCAACGAATGGATGTTCTGGGATTTCGACCGGCTGTGCCCCGGGCTGTTCCGCTCGCGCGCCTACAAGCTCGGCTTCCGCAAAGGCGAGCAGGCGGTGATCGATTCCTATAAGACCGACGCCGAGGCTGGCCTTGCCGCGCTCGAAAGCCATTTGTCGAAGAACGAATGGCTTGCGCTCGGCAAGCCGACGATTGCGGACATCTCGGTCTACTCCGGAATCTTCTACGCCGCGGACGGCGGCTTCGATCTTTCCAAGTATCCGGGAATTTCGGCGTGGAAAGCGCGCGTAGAAGCGCTGCCGGGTTACGGCAAACCGGCCGACGTCATTCCGGCTGTACCGCGCGCCTAGGGTTTATCTTCGAGTTTTGACGCCGCGATTTCGGCGTTCTTCCTGCGCTCGGCCTGCATCGCGCGCATCCTAAAAAGAAAACATCCGGCGAGGGGAGCCTCGCCGGATGCTGTGACTGAAATCTAGTTCAGTTAGCCAGCCTTGAGGCACTTCGACATGTAGGCGTTGTAGGCCTTGCGGCCCTTTTCGCCGGTCTGTTTCTTGTGGTCGCCCCAGGACTTCGCGCAATTCGAAAACTTCTTGCGCGCAGCGAGCTGCTTCGCGGTCGGCGCTTTCTTCTTCGTCGCGGCCTTCGGTTTCTGATCGTCGGCCTTGGTGTCGGCTTTGTCTTCTTTCTTCTTCGTCGTCTTCTTCTTGGCCTTCGTATCTTCGGTCGTCGTCGTTTGCGCGGTCGTGTAGCTCGGCAAAGTCACGGCGCCGAGGAAGCCCACAAGGGCTACGGCGAGAATCAATCTATGCAACATGGAGTTTCCTCCCAAAATTGGGTGCTGGAAGCATACACCCGATTGGACCGCCGGAACACGCAAGGCGGACCCGCCACTGCACGTGTTGCCGCTTCCAGATTGGCGGCATAACCCATACGGCCATGATCGCCCTGAACGGATGCTGAATGAAGGAGTTCCAAGAGATGGCGCCTAAGGCAAAGAAGAAAACCGGCAAGAAGCCAGCCCGGAAAGTTGCAAAGCCGGTGCGGAAAGCGAGCCGTTCGAAGCAGCAACCGGTCGATCTTTATTATTGGGCGACGCCGAACGGCTGGAAGATTTCGATCATGCTGGAAGAATGTGCGCTGCCTTACAAGGTGCACTTCGTGAACATCGGGAAGGGCGACCAGTTCAAACCGGAGTTCCTCAAGATCGCGCCGAACAACCGGATGCCCGCGATCGTCGATCCGGAGGGGCCTGGCGGGAAGCCGATCCCGGTTTTCGAGTCGGGCGCTATCCTGCAGTATCTTGGCCGCAAGACCGGCAAGTTCTACCCGAAAGAAGAACGCAAGCGCGTCGAGGCCGACGAGTGGCTGTTCTGGCAGATGGCGAACCTCGGCCCGATGGCAGGGCAGGCACATCATTTCCGGCTCTATGCGCCGGAGAAACTTCCCTATGCCATCGAGCGCTATACCAACGAATGCCGTCGGCTTTACGGCGTGCTCGAAAAGAAGCTGAAGGGCCGCAACTATATCTGCGGCGAGTACTCGATCGTGGACATGGCCTGCATCGGCTGGGCACGGCCGTGGGAGCGGCAGGGACAGGACCCGAACGAATTTCCGAACGTGAAAGCGTGGCGCGAGCGCGTCATGGCGCGGCCCGCGGTCGTGCGCGGTATGGCGATCAAGCCCGATCCTTCGACCGTGATCGACGCGACCAAAGACAAGGCCGCGTTCGAACTTCTCTTCAAACAGGGTGCGAAGAAGTAGTGAAGAAGAAGTAGTGAAAAAGGACCGGCCGAGAGATCGGGGATGGGTGGGGTGACCCCGCGGCCGGCAAGTTTCTCTAGGAGGATCAGTTCATGTAGGCGATGTCGGTCACGCCCTTGAGCAGGAGCTGGCCGGCGAGCGTGGCTTTGCCGGTCTTCAAATCGACCTTGTAGAGATTGCCGGCGTTCCAGAGCCACGCGTCGTTCTGGCCTTCGCCGCTTGCCACGATGTCGAACGCGGCGGGACCGTTCAGCTTAATGCCGAGCGCGCCGATCGTGTTCAGCACGCCGTCGTTCGGCGGCGCCTGACGCACGAGCACGCCGTTCGCAGCGTCGATGTTGTAGAGCGCGGTTTCCTTCGTGCCCTTGATCGAGTTCGAATAGGACCCGGCGATCACGCGCGGGGTCTTGCCCTTGTTCGCGTCGCCGTCGGCATATTTGTGCGAGCCGTCCACGGTTACCTTGCCGTCGTCGACATTCACGCGATGGCTGGTGCCGTCCGAACCCATGATGCGAAGGCGATCGGCTGCCGGGTTGAAGTCGACGGTAGCCGTGACACCGGCTTTGAGTTTCTCGGAGAGGTCGGCCTTCTTAGTGAACACGCCGGTCTTCGGGTCTAACGTGCCGACCTGGCCGTTGGCGGTAACGCCGTAAAGCATGCCGTCGGCCGGACGAACGTCGATGCCGATCAGTTGCACGCCCTTCACCTGCACGGTGGAAACAGCTTTGCGGGTTTTGAAATCGACGACGGTCAGCGTGTTGTTGCCGACGAGGGCGACGATCGAGTGCGCGGAAGCTGCGGACGCGAAACCGACGCTGCCTGCCACGACCGCCGCTGCGATCAGGCTTTTGCGATTGAACATGGGGGTACTCCCTGGGGTTTATGCACGGGATCTCTGGGAGAGCGGGGCTCTCATGCAGGGAACACGGCCCCGGCTGCGTGCGGATGCAGCGGATCGAAAAAATCGCAATGCTGCATCGAAACGCTTTTTTCCCGTGTTTCCAGCGTGAAACGGAGCATTCGATGCGTGCTGGTGCGGCGGCCCAAGCGTGGAGTAGAAATGGGAACCGGGGACGCCCGGGTTCTGCCGCTCGTTCCGGGCTGCATCCGCAACGGTTTGGAATTTCGCCCGTGAGCGAGAAGAAAGAGGACCACTCCGATTTGATCGTCGCCTGCGGGCGCGGGGATAAGGCCGCGCTGCAGGAGATTTATCGCCGCGAAGCGGGGGCCATGATCGGCGTCGCCGCGCGCATCGTGAAGCGGCGCGAACTGGCCGAGGAAGTGGTGCAGGAATCCTTCGTCGCGATCTGGCGCTATGCCGCGCGCTTCGACCCAACGATCGGCTCGGGCCGGGCATGGCTGTTTCAGATCGTGCGCAATCGCGCGCTCAATATGCTGCGCGACACCAGCCGCGAACTGCCGACCGAAGAGGGCGCACTTAACGCAGCGGTGGATGCCGACGCGTACTACGAAAACGCCTACGAGCGGCTCGCCAACAACAGCGCCCTCAAGCGCTGCCTCGAAGAACTGGAGCCGCGCCGCCGGCAGGGCATTCTGCTCGCCTTCGTCGAGGGCATGTCGCACGGCGAGATCGCGGCCAAACTGAAAGTGCCGCTCGGCACGACGAAATCGTGGCTGCGCCGCAGCCTGATCGCGCTTCGGGAGTGCATGGCATGAGCCCGCATGACCCGAACGAAGATTTCCTGCTCGCCGGCGAATACGTGCTCGGCGTGCTCGATGGTGTGGAGCGCGACGCCTTCGAGCGCCGCGCTGCGCGCGAAGCAGTCCTTCGCGAACACATCGCCTATTGGCAGGAGCGTTTCGCCGATCTCGATAGCGGCGTCGCACCGAAAGACGTGCCGCCCGCGCTGTGGGCCAAAATTGAATCGCAACTCGGCGGCAAAGCGCTGGCGCAAACCGGGCCGTCATTCTCCGAGCGAATTTGGGAAAGCCTCGGCTTCTGGCGCGGCGCGAGCTTCGCGGGCGCGCTTGCGAGTCTGCTGCTCGCAATTTCGGTCGGATTGCTCGCGGGCAGGGCGACGCCACAGCCGCAAATCGTGGCCGTCATGCTGACGCCGGACGGCACCCCCGGCGCAATCGCGGAAATCCATTACGACGGCACGATCAATGTCGTTCCGCTGCACGACTTCGACGTGCCGAAAGGCAAGACGCTGCAGGTCTGGACGCTGTTCGACAAAGCCAAGGGCCCGATCTCGGTCGGCCTGATCGAGCGCACGCGGCAGGCGCTGTTCCGCCGCGCCGATCTCCCGACCGGCCCGCAACAGCTCTACGAGATTACGCTCGAGCAGGAAGGCGGCTCGCCGACCGGCAAGCCTACCGGGCCGATACTCGTGAAAGGCTTCGGCGCGCTGCCGCGGCTCTAACTATCTATTGCGGCTTGCCGTCGCGAAAGGTCTGCAGAACGCTGCGGTCCTTCGTGAAGCTGACGGTATTGGAGCCGACCGAGCAGGCAACATCGGCGGCAAGCTCCTGCTTTTGCTTGGCGTCGGCAGCGGACCAGAATTTCTCGGTAACCTCGATCGCGAAGCCGTCCGACACGCGGGTCGGGCGCGCCACATCGCCTTTGGCGACGACCTTGGCAATGCGATCGTTCGAGATCGCCTTGTCGCAGGCGAGCGCCGGGGAGGCGAAAACGGCGAGCCCAAGCGCGATGGCTTGGGCCCGTTTCAGAATTTGCAAAGACATCAATTCACGCGCGTCCAGGTTTGCGAGCGGCAGAAGATGCCAGCGACGCAGCCGGAAAGCGAGAGCGAATTCGCGTCGTTCTGCGTGAGCGAGCCGGAATAGGTTCTGCCGTCCTGCGGATTATAAAGCGTGCCCGACCATTTGCGGTTTCCGTCCGGCTTCATGCTGATCATGTTGACGCCGACGAGATTGCGGCTCTTCAAGGCTGCGTTCGGATTGTTCTCGTCCTTAGCGCCGGCGTTCTTGGTCCACACGATGGTGCCGCAGACATTGGCGCCGCAGGGCGCGATGCGAACGCGCGTCTCGCCCGAAGCGGTCAGCCAGTTTCCCGACACGTCCTGCGCGGAAGCAGGAACGGCGAGCGATGCGAACATCGCGGCGGCGGCGAGCATGAGCTTGAATTTCATTTCATTTCCTCCGGCATTTTGTTGTTGTCGCCAATCGTAAGCATGCGAGGCTTCGAAACGAAAGCGGAGCCTTACGGCCCCGCAAAACTTTTCTCGTTGACGTAGCGTTCGCTGTGGAACTTCGCATCAGTTGACCTTGGTCCAGGTTTTCGACTGGCAGATCATTCCGCCCATCACGCAGCCGCCGATCTGGATCGAGTTGCCGCCGAGAACTTTGACCTTGCCGGAGTACGTCTGGCCGTCTTCGTAATTGTAGATCGCGCCGCTCCACTCGTTCGGGCCTGCCGGCTTCATGTTCGAAACGAGCTGAAGGCCGACAACCGGACGCTCACGCTTGTTCGGGTCGGGATTGTGAACGTCTTTCTGCGGGGTCTTCTGCCAGACGACGTGACCGCAAAGGCCGGCGCCGCAGGGAGTGACTTTTACCCGGGTTACGCCGCTCTGGCTTTGCCAGACCCCGGCTACCTTGGAGGCGTCCTGCCCGACGGAAGCTACCTTGGTGGCATCCTGAGCGAATGAGGGAGTAGCGAATGCGCAAAGCGCGGCCACAAGGGTCAGGCGGGCGAGTTTCATGTCGCTGTGTGTTTCCGTTTTCTGAATGTGAAGGTTGGAAGACACATAAAGATACGTGAGGCCAGAAAAAGGCGCTTGCCGTGAAAAGCCGGACTTCGTTCCTGTGCGCTGGATCACCTTCCGTTTCGGATGGTGACTGGACTCCCAACCGGCAGCCTTTCTCAAAGCTTTCCGCGATGAGGCCGGCGCAGATATTTCAAGAGCTTGCTTGCTTAACGAATTCCGCGATGACCGCAAGCTGCTGATTTCGTTCAGTTTTCATTCAGCCAAATACTTAGGATGCGATTCAAATTCCCGGGGCATCTTACGCGTCACGGACAGGGGAAATGTCCGTTTGGGACAAGCGGCCAATCAAGCCGCGACGATAAGACGGGAGACGGACACATGGCGCGGCTTCTCGAACTCGAGGTGGCGGCAATCGGCCAGGCCAACTTGGCCGGGGACATTTTTTATCAGCTGGGCTTGGCCTACGCGTATGGGCGCGATGTCGACGCGGACAAGGTCGCGGCCCACAAATGGTTCAACCTCGCCGCGGCGCGCGGTAATCGCGACGCTGTCGCCTGCCGCCAGGAACTCTCGGCGGAAATGAACGCTGACGAGATCGCGAACGCGCAGCGCGCGGCGCGCGAATGGATGACATCGCACTAAAGGACTTCGCACTAGAAGAATTGGCACTAAGCGAAAACGAGATAGCGGCTTCCGTGGGGTTTTGGGGCGGGGGCTGTTCGGGGAAGGGACCGGCGACGTCAGAAGCGCCGGCCCTTTCTCTTTTTGTGACCCATACGCAACACGGCGCGGCTATTGCCCCGAAAAGGGCCAAATCTATTGACCGGGAACTCAGAACCCGGCCCAATAGCGGAAATTAATGGGGCGGGGCGATTCATGATCGGGCCACGGCATTTTTTATTGGGTGGAATCACGCTTTTTGCGCTGACGGGTGTTGCGGCGGCGGCTGACGTGCCGGTGAAAGGTCCGGTCTATACGAAGGCTGCGCCGGCCTGGTCGTGGGAAGGCCAGTACATCGGCATTCACGGCGGTTATGCTTGGGGCGAGAACGACGCCAACTTGCTGGGCCTTGGCCTCTTGTTCGAGCCGCGTGGCGGTTACGGCGGCTTGCAGTTCGGTTATCTCCATCATCTCTCGCGCAATTGGGTCGTCGGCTACGAAGTCGATGTGTCGTTCGGCGACATCAACACAACTATCGGCGCGTTCACGAACGACATCAATGTCTTCGGAACGGCCCGTGTGCGCCTCGGATACGCGCAGGGACCGTGGCTGTTCTACGCAACCGGCGGTCTCGCTTGGGCGCAGACCGAGCTCAACATTCCGATCGGGGCCGTCTCCCTTGAGCGCGTGCAAATTGGCTACGCGATCGGCGCCGGCGTGGAATACGCATTTGCGCGGAACTGGTCAGCGCGGGTCGAGTATCTTTACGCCGACCTCGGCGATACGAACGGAATTGCTGGAATCGTGGATTCGTCGACCGATCTCACGATGCATATGGTTCGTCTGGGGTTGAACTACCGCTTCGCGAACTGGAGTGCAGCGAATGCCGTGCCGGCATTCCCGACAAAGGCGCCGGTTCGGGTCGCAGGGTGGGCCGGGCCTTACATCGGTATTCACGGCGGATATGGCTGGGGCGCATTCGAATCCACTGCAAGCGTTGCACCATTCACGCTCGCATACATCGAACCGAAGGGCGGCTTCTTCGGCATTCAGTCGGGCTATAACTGGCAATTATCCCGTAACTGGGTGTTCGGCCTCGAATCCGATACTTCTTGGGGCTCGATCAAACGGACCCTCGGCCCCCAGAATGTCGATATCGATGCGATGGGTACCGTGCGCGCGCGGTTCGGTTATGTAGCCGGCAATGCGCTTCTGTACGCAACGGGCGGCCTCGCTTGGATCCATGCAGATACGACGGTCGTGGCTGGCGCGCTTGTGCGAGACCAGTTCTATCTCGGCTGGACTGTTGGCGCCGGCGCGGAACTCGCGCTTTCCGCGAAATGGTCGGCGAAGCTCGAATATCTCTATTCAGATTTCAGTTCGACGGACATCTTGCCGCCCAACACATTCCGCGACGATTTCTCGATCCACACCATTAAGCTCGGTCTGAACTACCGTGCATCGGTATTCGAACTGATTGGTTGGCGCTGATCGCTTCCAAACGGAATAATAAAACCCCGGCCACATTTCATTATAAGTTCGGAAGTCGGATAAATCCGACTTCCGGTGCCGGGGTTTTTGTTTGTGAAAATGAAGCCGGACTCGACGGCTAACGGCAGCCCCGATAAGAAGGGGGCGGGGCGTTTGGCGTGAAAAATATCCGTATCATTTTCGGGTTGCTGCTGGCCGTGTGCGCGACGAGCGCGCTGGCGCAGCCTGCGCCCGTTTACAACTGGACCGGCTTTTATATCGGCGTTCACGGCGGATATCTGAGCGGCGAAAATAAAGTCCTGAATTTTCTGGATACTTCCACCGTGAAGCCCGACGGCGCTTTCGGCGGCGTACAGATCGGCTACTGGGCGCCGCTTTCCGCGAACTGGCTCTACGGTTTCGAGGCGGATCTGAGTTTCTCCGACGCCGACGGCTTCGAGAGCGTCAACGGCATCACCACGCGCTTCGATCGCTTCGGCACCGCGCGCACCCGTATTGGTTACGCGAACGGCCAATGGCTCTTCTTTGCGAGCGGCGGTGTCGCCTGGGCGCGGATTTCTTCGGAGAACATTCCGTCTTCGCTCGGCACATTGAACACGAAGCAGGGCTTCAAGGGTTGGACCGCCGGCGCCGGTGTCGAATACGCGCTTTCGCAGCGCTGGTCGGTGCGTGCCGAATATCTCTACGCTGACTTCGGCAAGAACAGCGTGAACCTGTTAGGCGATATCACTGAACTCGAGCCATCATTCAGTCTGGTCCGCGTCGGTTTGAACTACCGTCTCGGAGACGTGCCGCGCTCCGCTCCGCAGATGCAGACACGCTCGGCGTTCAACTGGACCGGCGGCTATATCGGCGTGCATGGCGGATACGCCTCCGGCGACCAGAGCATGACCTTTCTCGCGGGCACCGTGCTGTTCGAACCCAAAGGCGGTTTCGGCGGCGTGCAGGGCGGCTTCAACTGGCAGTTCGCTTCGAACCTCGTGCTCGGCATCGAGAGCGATATTTCGTTCGGCAAGATCGAGGGGAATTTCGACGCCGGCTGCTGCGTCGTGAAGATCGACCGTTTCGGCACCGCCCGTCTGCGCGCGGGCTACGCCATCAACAACGCGTTGTTCTACGGAACCGGCGGTATCGCCTGGGCCAAGACCGACAATCAGTACTTCTTCAGCTTGATTACTTCCGACCGGCCGTTCATCGGCTGGACCGCGGGCGCGGGCGTCGAATACGCATTCTCGCCGATGTGGAGCATCAAGGCCGAATATCTGCGGTTCGAATTCGGCGACAACAAATCCGATTACGTCGGGCTGACGCCGTTCGACGAGCGTGCGCATTACGATCTATTCCGGATCGGCCTGAACTATCGCGCGTCGGTGTTCGAAATTCTCGCGCGCCGCTGATTACGCGCCGCGCGCCTGCGCAGTCTGAACCTGCAACCAGTATTCGAGCAGTGCCGCCTGCCAGAGCTTGGAATTGCCTTTTGTTGTCAGCTCGCGCTCCGGATTCTTCAATAGCCGGTCGACATACTCGCGCTTGAAGATGCCGCGCGTCTTCGCAGCGGGCTCGCTTAAAACGCCGCGAACAAACTCAAGCATCGGCCCGCGCAGGAATTTCAGCGCGGGAACGGGGAAGTAACCCTTCTTGCGGCCGATGATCTCGTCCGGCACGAGGCCGCGCGCGGCTTCCTTCAGGATGTGCTTGCCGCCGTTCTTGATCTTCAGTTCCGCAGGAATTTTTGCTGCCAGCTCGACCAGTTCGTGATCGAGCAGCGGCGTACGTGCCTCCAGACCGAACGCCATGGTCATGTTATCGACGCGCTTCACCGGGTCGTCGATCATCATGATCTGCTGATCGAGTTCCAGCGTCTTGTCGATCGCGCGCTGGCTCCGGGCGCGGTCGAAATAGTTTTCGACCAGCGCGCGGCTATGATCCGCGCCAGCAAGCGATGGCTCCAGCGCGTCGGAAATCTCGTCGTGGCTGTGCTCGCAATAGACCCGCATGTAATCGCTGACCGGATCGTTCGAGCGCAGCATGTGCGGATACCAGTGATAGCCGCCGAAGACTTCGTCCGCGCCCTGACCGCACTGCACGACCTTTACGTGCTGCGAGACTTCTTCGGAGAGCAGATAAAAGCCGATGGCATCGTGGCTGACCTGCGGTTCCGACATCTGCGAGACCACGCCTGCCATCGCCGGGATCGCGCGCGAGGTCGCAATCGGGATGCGGTGATGCTTGGTGCCGAATTTCTTTGCGACAAGGTCGGAATAAGCGAACTCGTCGCCCTTCAGGCCGTTCACGTTTTCGAAGCCGATCGAGAAGGTTTGCAGGTCTTTCTGGCCGCTCTCCGCGAGCAGCGCGACAAGAAGAGAAGAGTCGAGGCCGCCGGAGAGAAGTACGCCGAGAGGCACATCGGCGACACGGCGGCGCTCGACCGCGGTCCGCAAATGCTCGCGGACCGACTCCGCCCACTCCGCTTCGGTCATCACCCGGTCCTGCGACTGCACCGGGCAGCGCCAGTAAACTTCCTCGCGCCTGGCGCCGCCGGGTTCGATGGTGAGCAGGGTCGCGGGCGCGAGCTTTTTCACGCCGTTGAAAATCGTGCGCGGCGCCGGCACCGCGCCGTGGAAACTGAGATAGTGATGCAGCGCGACCGGGTCGATACTCGTATCGACGCCGCCCGCCGCGAGCAGCGCGGTCAGGGTGGAGGCGAAGCGAAAGCGCCCGCCATTGTCGGTATAATAAAGCGGCTTGATGCCGAGCCGGTCGCGCGCGAACACGACGCGTCCGCTTTCGCGCTCGGCGATCGCAAAGGCGAACATGCCTTTGAAGCGCTCGACGCATCGCGCGCCCCAGGCATGATAGCTTTTCAGAATGACTTCGGTGTCGCCGCCGGTGAAGAAGCGATAGCCTTTCGCTTCGAGTTCGCCGCGCAAATCGCGGAAATTGTAAATGCAGCCGTTGAAGGCAATCGCCAAGCCGAGTTCGGCATCGATCATCGGCTGATCGGCAGCCGGGCTAAGATCGAGAATGCTCAGGCGACGGTGGCCGAGCGCGACGTTGCGTTGCGCATACACGCCGCCAGCATCAGGCCCACGATGTTTGAGATTGCCTGAGATTGCCTCGGTGACGGCCGCACTTGCAGCGTCACCGCGGCTTCGTATTTCGCCGCAAATTCCACACATAACGCTAACGGCAGCTTTCTAGATTCGTAATGGGGCGCGAGCGTGACCCAAGAAAAAAAGCCCGCGACGGGCTGCCGGAATTCCTTTCTTGCAAGGACAACCTGCGAATCTCGACTTCGTTCGGAACTTTCCTGAGCGAAAGGTCGCACGGGATTCGGCGAGAACCGGGCTCGAATGCGGCCTTCTTGCAAAGCAGGAGGCGCTCCGGCATAGCTCGCGGAACGGAGACGTGGCCGAGTGGCTGAAGGCGGCGGTTTGCTAAACCGTTATACGCTCTCAAGGCGTATCGAGGGTTCGAATCCCTCCGTCTCCGCCAGCTTTCAAAATATGTGATGCCAGTTGTGCAGCGCCTAGGATACGCCGCTTAATTCCTTCCGCGCATCTTTCAAGATTTCCCGAGCGCATCGTTGCGGCTGAAAAGCCAAACCGCGCGCACATTCGCGTCGCCTTCACGATGAACAGCGAGAACCAGACCGTGCAGGCGAAATTCTGAGCGACTTGGTATTCATGGTTCGCTGGCTATAAAAAGCGGTATGTTCCGAAGCCGATTCTATCTTCTTGTTGTGTGCGCGGCGGTTGCCGCGCAGCCGCTCTTGGCGCAAGAGACGGCGCAAACGGACTTGCGGACTTTCCTATCGGGGCTTTGGCCCGAGGCGCAAAAGCGCGGCGTATCGCGCGCGACCTTCGACAACGCGGTGCGCGGAATTGCGCCGGACGACGAAGTGCTGCGGCTCACGAAGAGCCAGCCCGAATATAACCGCCCGATCGGCGATTATCTGAAGAACCGCCTGACGGCGAATCTCCTCGCCAGTGGAAAGAAGCACGCCGAGAAGTGGGCGGAGACGCTCGATGCCGTCGAGCGCAAGTACGGCGTCGATAAGGAAATCATCGTCGCGATCTGGGGGCTGGAAACGGGCTACGGCTCGTTCTCGGGCGGAAAGGATGTGATCCGTTCGTTAGCCACGCTCGCACACGCGCGTTACCGCGGCGATTTTTTCCGCAACGAATTGCTCGCGGCTCTGGAAATTCTCGAGCAGGAGCATATCACGCGGGACAAGATGCGCGGCTCCTGGGCCGGTGCGATGGGGCAGCCGCAATTCATTCCGTCGAGCTTCCTGAAATTCGCGGTGGATTTTTCCGGCGACGGACGGCGGGATATCTGGAGCAACACGCCGGATGTGCTCGGTTCGATCGGAAACTATCTGCGCCAGCACGGCTGGAAGCCGGGTATCCCGTGGGGCTACGAGGTCACGATCCCGCGCGATTTCGATTACCGGAAAAGCCGGGCGAGCTTCGCCGAATGGTATGCGCTCGGCGTGCGCCGCGCCGACGGGGGCAAGTTTCCGGCGAGCAGCGACGGTATCCTTTTCTTCCCGAGCGGGGCGAGCGGGCCCGGCTTCGTCGTGACCGGCAATTACGAAGCGATCAAACGCTATAATCTGTCGGATGCCTATTCGCTGACGGTGGCTGGCACCGCCAACCGCCTGAAGGGCATGGACGGCTACCGCGGCAAGTGGCCCGAGGTCGTTCCGCTCAACCGCGAGCATCGCATCCGGATGCAGAAGCTCATGCAGGCGAAGGGCTACCCCGTGAACAACGTGGTCGGGCAGATCGACTTCGATCTGCGCGACCAGATCAGAATCCTGCAGGTGAAGTTCGGCCTGCTTCCCGACGGACATCCGACCGAGACCTTCCTGCAAAGGCTTGAAAAGCTTTGAGTTCCGCAGCGCGGCAGGCGCTGGTTAAGGCTTTATAAATCGGAGCGGCGCACATTCCGCTAACTGCGGATTGAGGCGCGACGTGTCGGGGATTCCTCCTGCATTTCAGGTCCGGCTCGGTCTCTACGGCTTTGCCGAGGAGAGCGAGAAGGATCGCGCGTTGCGCGCGCAGCTCTG
This sequence comes from Xanthobacteraceae bacterium, assembly GCA_019752575.1. Classification (GTDB taxonomy): domain Bacteria; phylum Pseudomonadota; class Alphaproteobacteria; order Rhizobiales; family Xanthobacteraceae. The sequence goes on from JAIELW010000008.1 coordinate 18,786, forward strand.
GGACATCATGTCTCCGGTGACGGCGAAGACCATCGATCGAATGATCGACAACGCCGCGAAGGTGACGCCGCTTTACGCAAAAACCCTTGACCGCAATCGCGTGGATATCAAGCGGGTTACGTTCGATGCGCTGGAGCGCTCTTTCACGCGATCCTTCGATGAGGCCTGGGTTGAAAACGCCTATGAGCGCACACGCTTCGAAATCCGCATCGGTCTCGATATGCGCGCGCGGGCGACCATCATCAGCGTGCTGATGAGCGCCTTCCATCACGTGGTCGGCAAAAAATACTTTTATTCCGGCGCGAAGGTGGCCGCGCTCAGCGATGTGATGACGCGCGTTTGCCTGCTGGACAGCGCAAATGCAATTTTCTGCCACAACGAACTGGCGGTGAACGCAGGCAAAGAGCGCGGGGATCGTTTGCAATCGGCAATCGATCGCTTCGGTTCGACCATGGATAACGTCCGCGCGGCAATCGCAGGTGCGGTCACCGAACTGGGCGATTCTTCCCGGCGGCTTTCGTCGCTCGCACAGACCTCGAACCAGCATGCCAATCTCGCGGCCGGCATCGCCGATAACAGCGCAAAAAGCGCAAACAGCATGGCGAACGCCGCGGAGGAATTGTCGAGTTCGATCGGCGAAATCCGCGCGCAATCGGCGAATAGCGCGAAGATGGCGTTCGAGGCGGTGGCGCTCGCGAACCGCGCGAACGGCATCGTGGGTTCGCTATCGGAATCGGTCGATAAGGTCGGCTCGGTCGTCGGCCTGATTTCCCAGATCGCTTCGCAGACGAATTTGCTTGCGCTGAACGCGACGATCGAGGCCGCGCGCGCCGGCGAGGCGGGCAGGGGCTTCGCAGTCGTCGCGAATGAAGTGAAGTCGCTTTCGACACAGACTTCGCGCGCCACCGAGGAGATCAGCCAGCAGATCGCGAAAATCCAGGAAGCGACGAAGCTCTCGGTCGAGCAGATCGCGGCCTGCGGCGAGAGCATCGGCCAGATCGCGACTTCGGTCGAAGCGCTGTCAGGCTCGGTCGATCAGCAGGCGGACGCGACATCGAACATCGCGCAGAACACGAGCCGCACCTCCGGACACGCAAATACGGTCGCGGAAGCGATGCAGACTGTTGCGGGCTCGATCTCGCAGACCGAGAGCGAGGCGAAGACCGCGCTCGAACTGGCCTCCGGCCTGAATGCGCGCGCTTCCGAACTGAACGCCGCCGTCGAGGCGTTGCTAAAGGTGGCGAGGGAGGATTCCGAAGGGGTTAAGGCTTTCGCAGACGTCGGCAAGCGTGCCCCGGCCTGAGAATCGGGCGCTTTCCGGCCGTCTGAAAACGGCGGTTTACCCGAATTGCATACAATTACCGGCCGGTACTGCCCGGGTCACAAGCGGGGCGGAGAGCCAAGCTAACCCATTGAAATTACTTGGGTTCCAAAATCACGACCGTGGCGATTCTGCAACACAATTGCGGAAAGCGAGTTCCTGGTGCTCCCAAAAGCGTCATTCCAATTGATCGGCAAATGCCTTCGTCTAGGGTGAGGGAGCGACAGAGGGGGAGCTCCGAGTGGGGGGAACCTTGCGTCGCACCCGTCCGGTTTTGACGGCCGATTGCCAGTTTCTAGTACGGACTAAACAAAAAGTCCGAGGGTGGTCGCAAAGTCGGTCCGGGTGGTTTCGCGGGGAATTTGGGCACTTTTCCAAAGGGGCGTCAGCCCTCCGGAGTAAGACCCGCTCCTCAGGCAATTTTGAGAGAGAATGACTCTTTGGAGGTCACGATGAAAATGGTGAAAAGCCTCATCCTCGGCACCGCAGTCGCTTTCGCGGCTACGGCTGGGGCACAGGCAGCGGACCTTCCCGTAAAGGCCAAGCCGGTCTCTTACGTGAAGATCTGCCCGCAATATGGTCCGGGCTTCTACTACATCCCGGGTACGGACGTTTGCTTGAAGGTCGGTGGCGGGATACTTGTGGAAACGGGTTACAATGCCCGTAGCAGTATCCCGTTCATGAACTATGGTCTTGGTGGCTTCGGAGCGGCCAGCAACTATACGAACTGGCGTACAATCGGACTCTTGGCGGTAGATACCCGCCAGCAGACGAGTTACGGAACCCTCCGTACCTATATCTACGGTGGATTATTCGCTGTCACGGGTCAAAACGGTCTAAACGGTACCGCGGTTAACGCAACTGCGGCCGGTGCTCTGGGTGGCGGTAACGGCTCCGCGTTTCTGTACTTCGCGTTCATCCAGTTCGCTGGTTTTACCGCAGGTCAGGCAACTTCCTTCTTCGACTTCGCTCCCAACTATATGGTCGTGGCGAACGCTTCGACTCCTTGGAACTGGAACAACCTGATCGGCTATACCGCGAACTTCGGTAACGGTCTGTCGGCGAGCATCTCAATCGAAGATTCGACCAACACCAACGTCGGCCGCACCGTCGCCGGTGTTGCAACCGCGTTCGGCTACGAAGTGCCGGATATCGTCGCTAACATCCGCCTCAACCAGGCTTGGGGTTCTGCGCAGATCAGCGCCGCCGCCAAGCAGCTCCGTTTCGGCGGCTTTGCCGGCGACGAATGGGGCTTGGCGGTCGCAGGCGGTATCGAAATCAAGACTCCGTTCACCGGCCCTGGCGACTCGCTCAAGTTCCAGGCTGTGTGGTCTGACGGCGCGGTCGAGTACACAGGCTTAGGCCAGCATCCGTTCTTGGTTGCCGGCATTGTTGGCTTGACCGGTGGTGCGCCTGGTACCGCTGGCGTGGTTGCGGTTTCGGATGCGAACGTGGTGGCAGGTGTCATCACCAGGACCGAAGCCTCGTCCTTCAGCCTCCAGTATCGCCACTTCTGGACCCCGAGCCTCCGCTCGTCGTTCCACGCTGGCTATACCGATGCCTACAACGTGAGCAGCTTCGGCGGCGTGCAGGTTGTGCAGTACGGCCACAGCCTCGCCTGGTCCCCGGTTAAGGACCTGACGCTGGCTCTCGACGTGCTCTACACGGAAACCGATGTGAACAACGTCACGAGCGACAAGGTGGTGAGCTGGTTCCGCGTGACCCGTACCTACTAATCTGACGCAAGTCTGATTGGCGAAGCCCCGGCAGGAAACTGCCGGGGCTTTTGCTTACGTTATTCCCTCCCCTTAAAGGGGAGGGTCGCCGCGCTTGCGCGGCGGGGTGGGGTGGCAAGCCGACAAGATCGTCTCCACAACACCGTCAATGTTCTCGTCAACATCGGAATTCCAAAACCGAAGAACGCGGAAGCCTTTTTCGACAAGCGTTTTGTCCCTTAGACGATCTGCTGAATGGCCAGTGTCTGTTGCATGCTGGCCCCCATCTACCTCGATGACGATAAGCTTACGCAGGCAAGCGAAATCAACAATGAAGTTTCCGATCGGAACTTGACGACGAAAATGCAGGTTCATCTGCGAACGAAGCTTGCGCAAACGAACCCATAATTTGACCTCCTGTGAAGTCATCCGTTTTCGCAACTCTCTCGCTACAGAGTTAGCCATTTTCATCAACCCCACCCGCTTCGCGCTATCGCGCGAAGCTTCCCTCCCCTAAAGGGGAGGGAGCGTTCGTTTATTCCTAGCTGCCGCGCCCGTCGCACCGTGCCGCGAAGTCCCTGATGGGCGCGATCGTCGTCTCGTCCCAGAACACCGGCGGGTGGCCGACGCCTGCGATCTCGAGCGCGGTCATATCCGGATGACGCGACTTCATCGCGGCGACCGTCTCGCGCGACAGCAGATCGGTATGCTCGCCGCGGAAGACGAGAAGCGGTGCATTCTTCAAGCCGTCGAACAGCGGCCAGACCGGCGGCGCGGGTTTTGAGGCATCGAGCTCGCGAAGGTTCACGGAGATCGCCGGATCGGTGCGCCCGACGATGCCATTGTCGCTGTCCCGCCAGGTCAGCCGCGCATAACGCAGCCAGTCGGCTTCCGAGAACGCCGGGAATTCCTGCTCCATGACCGACTTCTGAATCAGCACCGCATCGTCCCAGTCCTCCGGCTTCGGCAATTTGCCGACGTAAGACTGGATGCGGATGAGACCCGGCATTTCGAGCACGGGGCCGATGTCGTTCAATACCGCGCCGGCGATCGCCTGCGGCTTCGCGGCGGCGAGCGCCATGGTAAGGATTCCGCCGCGCGAGGTGCCGACGAAAATCGCGCGTTCGATCTGCAACTGCGTCAGCGCGGCGAGCAGATCGTTCAGCTCGACGGGCACCGAATAGTTCTCCGGGTTCGGATCGCGGTCCGATAATCCGCGGCCGCGCGAGGAAAGCGCGATCACGCGGCGCGGGTGATGCGCGTCGAACGCGAGCGCTTCGAGCAATTCGCGGAAATCTTCGTTGGTGCGCGCAAGGCCCGGAAGGCAGACGGCCGGCAGACGAGATGCATCGCGCGGCCCGGCCTCAAGCGCGTGAAGCTTCAAGCCGTCCGGCGCAATCACATATAAGTCGTTGATTTTATTCACTATTATCTCCGCGGGCTCTAATTGTCTCGTCATTGCCGGGCTTGACCCGGCAATGACGAAAAAGCATTCGACGACGACAATAGGGGAACTGAACTCCCAATATAAAAAATGTCACCCCACCCGGCTTCGCACTCGTGCGAAGCCACCCTCCCCTAAAGGGGAGGGACGACAAATCAGCCCGCGCCGTTGCCGCGCGCGAGGTCGCTTTCGATTTCAATGACGCGCTTGTTCTGAATGAGCGCGCGATAGACCTGCAGGTTTTCGAGCACACGGAGAATGTAGAGCCGCGTCTCGGTGATCGGGATGCGCTCGATCCAGTCGACGATCGCTTCGGTCTCGCCGCCGCGCGGATCGCCGCGCGCATCCATCCACTGCCGCGCCCGGCCGGGGCCGGCGTTGTAGCCGATGAAGGTCAGCACATAAGAGCCGTTGAAGCTCTGAATGAGATGACCGAGCTCGGCCGCGCCCAATGTCACGTTATAGACCGGGTCGCGTTGCAGGCGATTGAAGTCGAAGCCGATGCCGATGCGCTTGGCGATCGCGGCACCCGTCGGACGGATCACCTGCATCAGCCCGTAAGCCTTGGCCGGCGAAACGACGTAAGGCTGGAATTCGCTTTCCTGCCGCGAGATCGAATAGACGAGTGCCTTCTCGATCGGCGGGCCCATGTGGTTGTAATTCGGAATGCCCGTGGTCGGGAAAGCGATGGCATCGACCGGGAGCCCGCGATCCAAACCCTGCTTGCCGATGATCACGAGCGCGCGGGCGTCTTTATGGGCGCTCGCAATTTCCGCGAGCAACACCGCGGTTGCGGCCGCCGGCGTGCGGTCGATCATATCGATATGAACGGGGACCACGAGATCGTCGGCGTCGGCTTCGTAAAGAAGTTTCAACGCGCGTGAGACGGGGTTGGCGGCGAAGGCCTGCCGTTCGGCGTCGGACACCTGTGGCATCGGACGGATCGGAAGATCGCGCATGTTCAGCTTGGCGCGTGCAAGTTGCCCGTAGAACGACAGATAGTGACGCGCGGCGAGCGAATAGGCCGACTTCGCGCCGATCGGATCGTTCATCGCCTCCGATGCGCGGCCCTGCCAGTACAGCGCGCGGGCGATATAGAAAGGCTGCGGCGTGCCGACGTCCTGCACGAAGTGTTTTTTCGCCGCCGCTGGATCTTTCAGATAGCGCAGCGCGACCCAGCCCGCGGTGAAGTGAATATCGGCCTTCAGGATGTCGTTCTCGGGCAGTACAGCCGCAGCCGCCACGCGATAGGCGAGTTGATACTGCTTCTCGTCCAAGAGCGTGCGGATCACGAAGCGCCGCTCGCGCCACCAGTCATCGGCATCAGGCGTGTTCGGCGCGATGCGTGGCGCCTGCAGCATCAGTTCGGCCGCACCTTTCGCGTCATCGCCGCGCCGCTTCAGATAAGCCCGTGCATAAAGATAGCTCGCATCCTTATGGAGCGCAGCGGGTACCGCGTTCAGGAGCGCATTGGCGTTGCCTGCGCGCTGCAGAGCGGCGTTCCGGGCGCGGCTGAGTGCGGCGATGTCCTTGCCCGCGCGCTCGGCGCTGCGTTGCGCGACCTCGAACTTCTCGAGATAGAACAGCCGGTCAGCGCGCGCCTTGTGATCCGCGCTGGTCAGGAGATTGCCGTGCTGGCCGAGGATCTCCTGCTCGAGCGGCAGTGTCATTTCTTCTTCGCGCCAGGCGCGGCGGATCCACGGCACGGCATGCGCCTGATTGCCGGAGGCGAGCAGGGCACGGGCCAAGGCGACCATGCCTTCGCCGGAAACAGGCTGCGCGTTGCCGAAATAGGCCATCACGTCTTTTGCGTCGCGCTTCTCGGAGAGCAGCAAGTTTTCCGCGCGGCGCTTGACCAGGGTCATGCTCGGCCAGTTCGGATTTTTCCGGATGAAGTCGCGGGTGCGGTCGAAGCCGACGTCTTTCGGCGTGAGGCGGATGGCGAGCCAGGTAATCAGATCGCGCGCGGCGGGATCGCTGACGTTACCCGCGAGCGCCATCGCCTGATTGAAATTGCCGTCTTTCAGGAAAGCGATGGCCTTCTTGACCGCGGCGGCATCGCCGGCCGGTTGCGCATGCGCGAGGGGCGCGAGCAGGGCCGCGGCAATGAATATGGCTGCAATGACGCGGCCGAGTAGCGGTCGCATCCGGTCTCCTCTGGTCCCGAACCCCCGAAATGGACTGGTTTGTATGAGTCGCTGGTTACTGTAGCGATATGGCCCCGAAAGGGCAGCCGAAAAAGCCCTGTTTGCCTTCCGCTGGAGCGTTTTCCGCGCTATTTCAGGCGCTTCGCCCGCAAGGGTCCACAGGAGTATCTGCCGTGAAGTTCCGGGGATCGTTCACCGCTCTCGTCACGCCATTCAAGAATGGCGGGCTCGACGAGAAAGCGTTCCGCGATCTCGTGGAATGGCAGATCGCAGAAGGCACGCAAGGGCTGGTCCCGGTCGGCACCACGGGCGAGAGCCCGACGCTTTCGCATGACGAGCATCACAAGGTGGTCGAGTGGTGCGTCGATCAGGCCATGGGCCGCGTGCCGGTGATCGCGGGTGCCGGTTCGAACAACACGACCGAAGCGGTGTCGCTCGCGAAGCACGCCGAAAAGGCGGGCGCGGATGCCGTGCTCGTCGTGACGCCCTACTACAACAAGCCCACGCAGGAGGGCATGTACGTCCACTTCAAGGCGGTAAACGACGCGATCGGTATTCCGATCATCATCTACAACATCCCGCCACGCTCGGTAGTCGATATGTCGGTCGACACCATGAAGCGGCTTTATGAGCTCAAGAACATCACCGGCGTGAAGGACGCGACCGCGAACATCGGGCGCGTCTCGCAGCAACGTCACGCACTGGGCCCCGATTTCATCCAGCTCTCGGGCGAAGACATGACGGCGCTTGCCTATAACGCCGCCGGCGGCCACGGCTGCATCTCGGTGACCTCGAATGTCGCGCCGAAGCTCTGCGCGGAATTGCAGAACGTTTCGCTCTCCGGCGATTACGCAAAGGCGCTCAAGATCCAGGACCGCCTGATCCCGCTGCATGACGCGATCTTCTTCGAACCCGGTGTCGCCGGCGCCAAAGCCGGGCTTTCGCTGCTCGGCCGCTGCAACGAAATCGTGCGCTCGCCGCTCGTTCCGGCTTCCGCCAAAACCAAGGAAGCGATCAAGGGCGCGATGGTTCACGCCGGATTGCTGAACTAGGTTTCGTAAATGGCCAAGAAGGCCGAGCCGAAACGCAAAGTCGCCGCCGACAACCGCAAAGCCCGCTTCCACTACGCCATCGGCGAGACGTTCGAGGCGGGAATTGCGCTGACCGGGACGGAGGTGAAATCGCTCCGCAACGGCAAGGCGACGATTGCCGAATCCTACGCCGACGCAAAGAACGGCGAGATCTGGCTCGTGAACTCCAACATCCCGGAATATTTGCAGGCGAACCGCAACAACCATGCACCGAAGCGGCCGCGAAAACTCCTCCTGCACAAGCGTCAGATCAACAAGCTCGTCGGCGCGGTCGAGAAGGAGGGCATGACCATTGTGCCTTTGAAGATCTATTTCAATCCGCGCGGGCGGGCGAAGGTCGAGATCGCGCTCGCCAAGGGCAAGAAGCTGCACGACAAGCGCGACACCGAAAAGAAGCGCGACTGGCAGCGCGAGCGTGGACGCGTCATGCGGGATAAAGGCTAGCCATGGCGCTGCCGGTGAAACTCGATCACTGCGTCATCCACGTTTTGGACTGGGAACGCTCGAACGCTTTCTATCGCGACGTCATGGGTGCGGAGCTTGTGAAGCGCGAGGCCGGCTGGGCCTATCGCTTCGGCGAGGAGCAGTTGAACTTGCATGGGCCGGGCTTGACGCCTGCCGAAGTCGCGACGTTGCCGGTGCAACCGGGCAACAGCGATCTTTGCTTCGAGTGGAAAGGGCCGATCGCCGACGCGATCGAGCATCTCAAAAAGCATCAGGTAGAAATTATCAAAGGGCCGCTGCAGCGCTTTGGCGCGAAAGGCCACGGCACCAGTGTCTATTTCCGCGATCCCGACGGCTCGCTGCTCGAATTCATTTCCTATCGCGCTTAAGCGATCGCGCCGAAGCTCGCGCGCACGTTCGAAAACACTTCGCGGAACATATCGGGCGTCAGTACGCCGGTATTCGTATTGTAGCGCGAGCAGTGATAGCTATCGAACAGCCGGACGTTTTCGAAGTCGTGGATCATGCCGTGGCCGAATTTGTGCCGCGACATCCTCGATCCAAGCGCAACGACAACCGAGTCATGCGCGATCTTGCCGAGCGCTACGATGCGCTTCAGGTTCGGCATTTCGTTGAAGGCGCTCGTGAGAAACACGCGGCAGGTCTTGATCTCGTCGCCGGTCGGCTTGTTTTCCGGCGGCACGCAGCGCACCGCGTTCGTGATGCGGGTATCTACGAGTTCGAGCGTGTCGTCGGGACGCTGTTCGTAATTGCCCTTGGCGAAGCCGAATTCTTTCAGCGTCGCGTACAACAAATCACCGGCGTAATCGCCGGTGAAGGGCCGACCGGTCTGGTTCGCGCCGTGCAATCCCGGCGCTAAACCGACAATCAGGAGCCGCGCGCTCGCAGGCCCGAACGAAGGGACCGGCGCATTGAAATAAGAAGGGTATTGCTTGCGGTTCGCTTTGCGAAAGGCGGCCAGCCGCGGGCAGAGCGGACAGTCCCGGCCCGGCTCGGCCAGTTCGGCAGTCGCTTCGCTCAAGCGTCCTCAGTCTCGCCCGGTGTCGCGGTCTGGCGCTGCAGGAAATTGGGTGCGTTCTGCATGCGCGCGGAACGGTCGCTGGGATCGCGGCCGATCTTCGTAGACAGCTCCTGCAGATCGATGAAGATATCGGCCTGACGGCGCAACTCGTCCGCGATCATCGGCGGCTGGGTCGAAATCGTGGAGATCACGGTCACGCGCACACCCTTGCGCTGGACGGATTCCACGACCGGGCGGAAGTCGCCGTCGCCGGAAAAGAGCACGACGTGGTCGAGATGGTCGGCGAGTTCCATGACATCGACGGCAAGTTCAAGGTCCATATTGCCCTTGATCTTGCGGCGGCCCATCGCGTCGGTGAATTCCTTGGCGGGCTTTGTCACGACCGTGTAGCCGTTGTAGTCGAGCCAATCGAGGAGCGGGCGGATCGAGGAGTATTCCTGATCCTCGATCAGAGCGGTGTAATAGAAGGCGCGCAATAGATTGCCGCGGCTCTGAAATTCCTTGAGCAGTCGTTTGTAGTCGATATCGAAGCCGAGGCTCTTGGTGGTTGCATAAAGATTGGCGCCGTCGATAAAAAGAGCTGTCTTTTCGGCTGAATGCTGCATTTTTCTCTCAATTCCCGAAATTTTACCCATTGGGCGGGGCAGTCTGGCTCCCTCAGGAAGCAAAATGGTGGCGGTTTTCGATGTAACCGGCCGGTTACTCGCTAGCAGCCCTACAACGCAATAGGAAAGCAATACCGCCGGGCCATATCGCCGCGCCACCTACTATAGCTTGCATCGCACGCATGAGCCGGGCTATAGGGACCCGATTCCGACATACCTCGATTGGAGCCCCGCCGATGGCGCGCGTCACGGTTGAAGATTGCATCGACAAGGTTGAGAACCGCTTCGATCTGGTGCTGCTCGCGAGCCATCGCGCCCGCATGATCTCGTCGGGCTCGGCGATCACGGTCAACCGCGATAACGACAAGAACCCGGTCGTGGCGCTGCGCGAAGTGGCCGAAGAGACGGTATCGCCGGGCGATCTCAAGGAAGACCTGATCCACTCGCTCCAGAAGTACACCGAAGTGGACGAGCCGGAACCCGAGGCCGTGCCGATGATCCCGGGCACCGGCGGTTCCGACGACAACGTCGTCATGGACCGTATGAGCGAGGAAGAACTGCTCGCCGGCCTCCAGGGCCTTGTCCCGCCGGAGCAGACCGAAGAAGAGGAAGGCTAAGCGCTTAGCCGCGTTAGCTATTTCGCCCGGTCTATTCGCCGGGCGGCCCCCGCAATGCTACTTTGCCGGCCGGTCCCCAGATTCTGGGGACAGGAGCCGATGGCATGATGCGCCAATACGAACTCGTGGACCGGGTTCGTCGCTATAACCCTGCGACCGACGAGGCGCTGCTCGACAGCGCCTATGTCTATGCCATGAAGGCACATGGCTCGCAGACGCGTGCCTCGGGCGACCCTTATTTCTCCCACCCGCTGGAAGTCGCCGCGATCCTGACCGACCTCAAGCTCGACGACGCGACCATCGTGGCGGCGCTCCTGCACGACACGATCGAGGACACCAAGGCGACGCGGGCCGAGATCGGCAAGAAGTTCGGCAAGGACATCGCGACGCTGGTCGAGGGCCTGACCAAGATCAGGAAACTCGATCTTGTGTCGAAGCGGGCGGCGCAGGCCGAAAATCTACGCAAGCTCCTGCTCGCCATCGCCGATGATGTGCGCGTGCTTCTCGTGAAGCTCGCGGACCGGCTTCACAACATGCGGACGCTGCACTTCGTGCTGGAAGAAAAGCGCAGCCGCATCGCCGAGGAGACGCTCGACATCTATGCGCCGCTCGCCGGCCGCATGGGCATGCACGACATGCGGGAGGAACTGGAGGATCTTTCCTTCCGCCAGTTGCAGCCCGACGTCTATCGCTCGATCGAGAGCAGGCTCTCATCGATCCGCGAAAAGAACGCGGGTCTCATCAAAGGCATTGAACAAGAACTAACCTCCGAGCTTGCGCGCGAAGGGATCAAGGCAAAAGTACGCGGGCGCGAGAAGCGGCCGTACTCGATCTGGAAAAAGATGGAGCGCAAGGCGGTCGGCTTTGAGCAGCTCTCCGATCTCTACGGGTTTCGCGTCGTCGTCGGTAGCATTGCCGATTGTTATGCCGCGGTCGGAATCGTGCATACGAAGTGGCCGTTCGTGCCGGGCCGCTTCAAGGACTATATCTCGACGCCGAAGCAGAACGATTATCGTTCGCTGCACACAACCGTGGTTGGGCCGGGCCGCCAGCGCGTCGAACTGCAAATCCGCACACAGGATATGGATCGCGTCGCCGAATACGGCATCGCCGCGCACGCTCTCTATAAAGACAGCGACAAGTCGAACGGCGAAATTCTGCCGCACGATTCCAACGCCTACGCATGGCTGCGCCGCACGATCGAAATGCTTGCCGAAGGCTCGAGCCCGGAAGAATTCCTGGAACATACCAAGCTCGAACTCTTTCACGACCAGGTGTTCTGTTTCACGCCGAATGGCCGCTTGATCGCGCTGCCGCGCAAGGCCACGCCCATCGACTTCGCCTATGCGGTTCATACCGATGTGGGAAACAGCGCGATCGGCTGCAAGATCAACGGGCAGGTAGCGCCGCTCGTCTCCGAACTGCAGACCGGCGACGAAGTCGAAATCATCCGTGGCGACGCGAAGACGCCACCGGCTGCCTGGGACGCCATCGTCATTACCGGCAAGGCACGCGCCGCGATCCGGCGCGCAACACGTTCTGCGGTTCGCGCGCAATACACCGGTCTCGGCCGCAGGATGGTGGAGCGCGCTTTCGCCAAAGCCTCGCTGCCGTTCTCCGAAGAGAAATTGCAGGCAGCGCTGCCGCGGCTTGCGCGGCACACCACCGAAGATTTGTTCTCGTCGGTAGGGCGCGCGGAAATCAAACCCGACGACGTGTTGCGTGCGGTCGATCCGGAATGGCGCGGCGAGCGCGTCACCGGCGCGAAGACTCCGAAAAGCGAGGGCGGCTGGTTCGGCCTGCGGCGCGCGAGCTCGCTCAAATTCCGGATTCCCGAAAAGAGCAAAGAGGAAAAAACGGCGGCGATCCCGATCCGCGGCATCAACGGCGAGTTGCCGGTGCGCTTCGCGCCGAACGGCGGCGCGGTGCCGGGCGACCGCATCGTCGGTATTCTTACGCCGGGCGAGGGGATTACGATCTATCCGATCCATTCGCCGGCGCTGAAAGAGTACGACGATCAACCGGAGCGCTGGCTCGACGTTCGCTGGGACATGGAAGAAGCCGTGCCGCAGCGTTTCCCGGCGCAGGTCGGGGTCACGGTGAAGAACGTGCCGGGCTCGCTCGCGCAGGTCGCAACCGTCATCGGCGAGCACGGCGGAAATATCGATAACATCCGCATGAGCGGCAAATCGCCGGACTTCACGCGCATGGTGATCGATGTCGAGGTGTTCGATCTCAAGCACTTGAATGCGATCATCACGCAGCTTCGCGCGAAGAAAGTTGTGTCGGCGGCGGAGCGCGTCAATGGGTGAGAAAAATCCGATCCGTCTCGGCGTTAATGTCGATCATGTCGCGACGCTTCGGAATGCACGCGGCGGCTTTCAGCCCGATCCGATCCGCGCGGCACGCGTGGCGATTGCGGCGGGCGCGCATGGCATCACCATGCATCTGCGCGAAGACCGGCGTCATATCATCGATCTCGACGTCGAGCGGCTGGTGAAAGAAATCGCCGCACCGCTCAATCTTGAAATGGCGGCGACGGACGAAATGCTCGGCATCGCAAAGAGACTGAAACCGCACGCGGTATGTCTTGTACCGGAAAAACGCACGGAACGGACGACCGAAGGCGGGCTCGACGTTATTGCTGGCGGAACAGCGCTGCGTGATGCGGTCAAAGTACTCGCGCCGCTCAGCCGGGTGTCGCTGTTCATCGCACCGGACCCGGCGCAGATCGAAGCCTCCGCAAAAATGGGCGCCGCGGTGGTCGAACTGCACACCGGCACCTGGTGCGAAGCCGTGATGCACAAGGACGAAAAGGCTTCGCTCGGCGAGTTCAGAAAACTTGTCGATGGCGCGCGGCTTGCGTCCTCGCTCGGTCTGGAGGTTCACGCCGGTCACGGCCTCGACTTCGGCACGGCGGAATTGATCTCGACACTTCCCGAGGTCGCCGAACTCAATATCGGCCATTACATGATGGGCGAGGCAGTCTTCGTGGGTCTCGACGCCGTTATCAAGAATATGCTCGCAGCGATGGCGCGCGGCCGGGCGCGGATCGGGGCTCTAGCATGATTATCGGCATGGGCTCCGACCTTTGCGACGTGCGCCGGATTCAGAAATCCATCGATCGCTTCGGCGAGCGCTTTCTCGACAGGATTTTTACGGCGAAGGAACGCGAACGCTCCGAGCGCAAAAAGCTCCGCGCGGAATCTTATGCCAAGCGCTTCGCCGCCAAGGAGGCCTGCGCCAAGGCGCTCGGCACCGGCTTTCGTGCCGGCGTCTTCTTTCGCGATCTCGGCGTCGTGAATCTGCCTTCCGGCAAGCCGACCATGAAGCTGACCGGCGGCGCCCTGAAGCGGCTGAACGCCCTGATTCCGTCGGGTTTCGAGCCGCAGATCGATCTCACCATCAGCGACGAGGGGCCTATGGCGCAGGCCATCGTCATCATTTCCGCGGTCCCCAAAGCGCCCCGTTAGCCGCATTGCCTCGCTCAGGTCGCCCGTCTATACGGGCGGCGCTGCGAACCCCCGGAGAAATTTGGAAGAACATGAGCGTGACCACCGAGAAAAAGGAAGGCGGGTTAGGCGAACTGATCAGCATCGGCTTTCAGGCGCTGGTGATCGCGCTCGTTATCCGCACGCTTCTGTTTCAGCCGTTCAATATTCCGTCGGGTTCGATGAAAGCGACGCTGCTGGTCGGCGACTACATTTTCGTCTCGAAGTTTTCATACGGCTACACGAAGTATTCGGTGCCGTTCGCGCTGATCCCGTTCGAGGGCCGCATCTGGAGCGGCCTGCCTGCGCGCGGCGACGTCGCGGTGTTCCGCAATCCGAAGGACGAAGGGACCGATTACATCAAGCGCGTGATCGGTTTGCCCGGCGACCGCATTCAGATGAACAACGGTCAGCTCTTTATCAACGGGCAAGCGGTGAAACGCGAGCCGGTCGCGGACTGGGCGAACGACGATCCGCGCGAGAGAGGCAGGCCGATCAAGCGGTGGCGCGAAACGCTGCCGAACGGCGTGACTTACGAAACGCTCGACCTCGGCGAGAGCTATTACGACAACACGCCGGAATATAACGTGCCCGCCGGTCACTACTTCATGATGGGCGACAATCGCGACAACTCGACCGATAGCCGCGTGCAGTCGGCGGTCGGTTACGTGCCGCTCGAAAATTTCATCGGCCGCGCGGAGATCATGTTCTTCTCGCTCGCGGAAGGCACGGCGATCTACGAGTTATGGCGCTGGCCGTTCGACGTGCGCTGGGGCCGCATTTTTTCCTGGGTCAGATAGAATTTGGGCTTGATGACGCGGAAGCAGAACGATCTCTCCGTGCTGGAAGAGCGGCTCGGCTACCGCTTTAGGAAGATCGCGCTGCTTGAAGAAGCGCTGACGCATAACTCGGCGGTCGTCGGCAGATCGCGCAAATCGGATTATCAAAGGCTGGAATTTCTCGGCGACCGGGTGCTCGCGCTCGCGATCGCCGAAATGCTTTTCCAGACGTTTCCGAACGACTCCGAAGGCGATCTCGCCCGCAAGCACGCGGCGCTCGTTCGCAATGAAGCCTGGGTGGAAATCGCAATCCTGCTCGGGGTTGGAAATCATCTGTTCCTGGGCTTAAGCGAAGAGAACTCCGAAGGCAGGCATAAGCAGACAATTCTGGGCGATGCGTGCGAAGCGATTTTCGGAGCGATCTACCTGGACTCCGATTACGCAACGGTATTTGCGATTATCGACCATATGTGGCGCCCGATGATGATGAAGGCCCCGGCGAAGGGCGCGCGCGATGCAAAGACTATCCTGCAGGAGTGGGCGCAAGCGCGCGGCATGCCGGCTCCCGTCTATCGCGAAGTCGATCGCAGCGGCCCGGCGCACAAGCCGCAGTTCAGGATCGTGCTCGAACTTCCGGGAATGATTCCAGTCGAGGGAGTGGGCCCTTCCAAGCGCGATGCCGAGCGCGCGGCGGCATCCGTGATGCTCGCTCGCGAAGGTTTAGAGGCGGGTAATGACTGAGGAAACCCGCGCCGGTTTCGTCGCACTGATCGGCGCGCCGAACGCCGGAAAATCGACGCTGCTGAATTCGCTGGTCGGCGCGAAAGTTTCGATCGTGACACATAAGGTGCAGACCACGCGCGTGCCTGTGCGCGGCATCGCCATGGCAGGCATGACCCAGATCGTGTTCGTCGATACGCCCGGTATTTTCGCGCCGAAGCGCAGGCTCGATCGCGCGATGGTCGGCTCGGCTTGGCAGGGCGCGACCGACGCCGATCTCGTGGCGCTTTTGATCGACGCGCAGCGCGGGCTCGACGGGGAGAACCGCGAGATCATCGGCAAGCTCAAGGAAGTACCGCAGCCGAAAATCCTGATCCTCAACAAGATCGACCTGATCGAGCGCGAGAAACTGCTCGGCCTGACCGCGGAAGCGAACGAACTCGTGCGCTTCGAGCGCACTTTCATGATCTCCGCCACCAAAGGGGACGGCATCCCGGATGTTCGTGATTACTTCGCGAGCACGCTGCCCAAAGGTCCCTGGCTTTACCCGGAAGACGAGATTTCGGATGTGCCGATGCGCCTGATGGCGGCCGAGATCACCCGCGAAAAGCTCTACCTTCGGCTGCACGAAGAGCTACCCTATCAATCGACGGTCGAAACCGATTCGTGGCAGGAGCTGAAGGACGGCTCGGTGCGGATCGAGCAGACGATTTATGTCGAGCGCGACGGGCAGAAGAAGATGGTGCTCGGGCAGGGCGGGAAGATGGTGAAGTCGATCTCGATGGACGCGCGGAAGGAAATCTCCGCCGAGATCGAGAAGAAGGTACACCTCTTTTTACACGTAAAGGTGCGCGAAGGCTGGGGCGACGATCCGGAGCGCTATCGCGGGATCGGACTGGAGTTCCCGAAGGGATAGGCGATGGAGTGGACCGACGACGGCATTATTCTCGGGCTTCGCCGCCATGGCGAAGGCCACGCCGTCGCGGAACTGATGACCGCCGCGCATGGCCGCCATCTCGGTCTCGTTTACGGCGGCGGTTCGCGCAAGAAGACGCCTTCGCTTCAGCCCGGCAACAGCGTGCGCGCAGTATGGCGCGCGCGCCTCGACGAGCAGCTCGGCAATTACACGCTGGAAATTACGCAATCGCGCGCCGACCGCATGATGATGGCGGCACGCGCGAGCTTCGGGTTGCAGACGGTCGCTGCGCTCTTGCGGCTGCTTCCGGAGCGCGATCCGCATGCCGATCTTTTCGTCATGTGCGAATACATCCTCGACCGCATCGACGAGCCGGAATCGGCGTCACTGATCGCACGCTTCGAACTGCAATTGCTTGCCGAACTCGGCTTCGGCCTCGACCTGTCATCTTGTGCCGCTACCGGTGCGACCGGCGACCTCATCTACGTCTCGCCGAAATCCGGACGGGCAGTCAGCCGCGCCGGCGGCGAGGAGTGGCGCGAGCGTCTTTTGCCGCTGCCGTCTTTTCTCCGCGAAGCCGCGGTAAGCGTCAGCCCCGCCGATATCGCCGCAGCCTTCACGCTGACGGGCCACTTTCTGACCGTCCATGTGCTGGAGCCGCGCCGTCTGGAGCTTCCCGAGGCAAGAAGCTCGCTGATCGCGGCGGCGAGGCGTATGCGGGCGGCCTGAACAGTTGAACAGCCCGCCGTGACTGAGTACCGCTAGATCATGACCAAACGAATCGCTCCTTCCGCGCCCGGTGGCGGCGGAGGCAACATCGAGCCCGTGGAACTGAAGGAAGCGCTGGAAGAGCGCTACCTCTCGTATGCGCTCTCGACCATTATGGGCCGCGCGCTGCCGGATGCGCGCGACGGGTTGAAACCGGTTCACCGCCGCATTCTGCACGCGATGCGCATCCTCCGGCTCGATCCCGGCACAGGCTTCAAGAAGTCGGCGCGCGTCGTCGGCGACGTGATCGGCAAATTCCATCCGCATGGCGACCAGTCGGTCTATGACGCGCTGGTGCGCCTCGCGCAGGACTTCGCGCAGCGCTATCCGCTCGTGGACGGGCAGGGTAATTTCGGCAACGTGGACGGCGATAATGCGGCCGCCATGCGCTACACCGAAGCGCGCATGACCGATGTCGCGCGCCTTCTCTTGGAAGGCATCGACGAAGACGCAGTCGATATGCGCCTTACCTACGACGGCGAAGAGCAGGAGCCGATCGTTCTTCCCGGCGCATTCCCGAATTTGCTCGCGAACGGCTCGACCGGCATCGCGGTCGGCATGGCAACGTCGATCCCGCCGCACAACGCCGCCGAGCTTTGCGATGCGGCGTTGTTTCTGATCGAGAAGCCGAGGGCGCAACCCCGCGAAGTTCTGAAATTCGTCAAAGGTCCGGACTTTCCGACCGGGGGCATCATCGTCGACGACAAGGCGACGATCCGCGAGGCCTACAACACCGGCCGAGGTTCGTTCCGGGTGCGCGCGCGCTGGACGCAGGAAAATACCGGCAACGGCACCTGGGTCGTCGTTGTCACCGAAATTCCCTATTCGGTGCCGAAGTCGCGGCTGATCGAGAAGATCGCGGAACTGCTCACCGACAAGAAGCTGCCGTTGCTCGCGGACATTCGCGACGAGTCGACAGAAGACGTTCGCATCGTACTGGAGCCGCGCTCGCGCTCGGTGGACCCAGTGCTGATGATGGAACAGCTTTTCAAGCTCACCGAGCTTGAGAGTCGCTTCCCACTCAACATGAATGTGTTGATGGGTGGCCTCACGCCGCGCGTAGTCAGCCTCGCCGAAGCGATCAAGGAATGGCTCGATCATCGCCGCGTCGTACTAATCCGCCGCTCCAAGAACCGCCTCGGCATTATCGATCACCGCCTCGAAGTGCTCGGCAGTTATCTGATCGCTTACTTAAATCTCGACGAAGTCATCAAGATCATCCGAACGCAAGACGAGCCGAAGCCTGTCCTGATGAAGCGCTTCAAGCTCACCGACGTGCAGGCCGACGCGATCCTCAACATGCGGCTTCGCAATTTGCGCAAGCTCGAGGAAATGGAAATCCGCGGCGAGCACACGGAACTGAAGAAAGAGAAAGCCGAGCTAGAGAAACTTCTCAAATCGCCGGCCGGGCAGTGGAAGACGATTTCCGACCAGATCAAGGAAGTGAAAGAGCTATTCGGTCCGAAAACGGAAATCGGAAAGCGCCGCACCGGCTTCGAGGCCGCGGCGGAAGTCGATGAAGCCGCGATTGCGGAATCGATGCTGACTCGCGAGCCGATCACGGTTGTCGTTTCCGAGAAGGGCTGGATCCGCGCGTTGCGCGGCCACACCGACAAGGTGGCCGATCTCGAATTCAAGGGCGACGACAAACTCAAATTTTCGTTCCCGGCGGAAACCACGTCGAAACTCATGGTCTTCGCCACAAACGGACGCTTCTACACGCTCGATGCGGGCAAGCTTCCCGGCGGACGCGGACATGGCGAGCCTATCCGCCTGATGGTCGAGATCGAGGCGGGGCACGAGATCGTCGTGGTGTTCCCCTATACCGATGGACAGAAATTCCTGGTCGCTTCGCACGCTGGCAAGGGCTTCGTGGTGAAGATCGAGGATGCACTCGGCATCACGCGCAAGGGCAAGCAGGTCTTGAACGTGAAGGCGCCCGACAAGGCGGCGACAATTGCTCCTGCGGGCGGCGATCATGTCGCGGTCATCGGCGAGAACCGCAAGATGCTTGTGTTCCCGTCGAAGGACTTGCCGGAGATGGGACGTGGCGCCGGCGTGAAGCTGCAACGCTACAAGGACGGCGGCTTGTCGGACGCGAAGACCTTCAATCTCGACGATGGTCTCGGATACAGCGACTCTGCGAACCGGCAGCACACGCTATCGAAGGGCGAACTTCGCGACTGGCGCGGCAATCGCGCGGATGCGGGCCGCCTTGCGCCGAAAGGTTTCCCAAAGAACAACCGCTTTCGCGGCTAGTTCTTCTTGAGCAATTGCTTGTAAAGCTCGGCCGCGTGACCCAGAGCCTGCGGGAAGACCGACTCGTTTTCTTCGAGGATCACGACATCGGCATTCGCGATCGGAGCGATGTCGGCGGCGGTCATCCTGCCTTTTAGCGGCCTGTAGTCCGGCCCGCCGCGCAGGCCGCGGTAGAGGTAATTGTATCCCTTCATGCCATGCAGGCACGCGGATTTCGCGAGCGTTTCCGAAAGCGCGTGGATGAAGCTGCCGCCGACTACGGCGACGTCTAGTTTCGCTTCCGGTCCGCACTGGCGCGGCTCGTAGCGCACGACCGGCACTTTATATCTGGGTTGCGGAAGCAGGATATTCAGAAGATCGAGCAGGTCGCGATCTTCGCCAGTTGCGTTATCGGAAACGGTATAGCTCCATTTTAGCGCCGCGATCGGAGGCGCTTTGCGCTGGCGGTTGATTTCCGCGATCACTGCATTTGCCGCGTATGCCACGGCGAGCCGGTTCCAGTGCACGCCGCCCTGGGGGAACATGCCGAATTCGTATTTGCCTTTCATCGAATGCGTCAGCGTTGCGGTGTCGACGAAATTGACACCGGCCTGCTTCAGCATCGCGGCGAAGGCCGGCACCTTGCCGTCACGGTCGCGCTTCGCGCTCGCGCAGGAGAAACGATTGACGAAGGCTTCCGGGAAATGCGCGGCTTTCGATGGTGTGATCAGATAAATAAAAGCGTGGCCGCGCGACTGGATGAAATCCTGCAGCTCCTTGAGCTGCGAGGCCCAGAGGCGGGCGGGCGCCTCCATTTTCGCCAGATCGCGCGCGCAATATTCGTCTAGATAAGCCTTCTCGATCAGGTGTCCGTCCTCGCCGCGTAGAACTCCCGGCGCACCGAATTGCCCAAACAGCTTGTAGCGGATCTGGTTGTTCACGCGAACGAATATGCGGCGCAGTGGAATCGATTGCGTCACCTCGTAGGCAATGGCGTGCTGGTTGTCACCGCTCGCAAAAGCCTGCCACGACCATTGAAATGGCTTCGGCGGATCGATCACGCCGCGCAGCGTGCGCCCGATGCGGATTTCCAGTTTCGGCGCATAGCTGCGTGCGAACAGATTCCACGCGGTTGCGGCCGGCAACGCGAGAAGAGCAGCCATCGCGAGCGCGAAGAGCTGCGAGCGGGTCAGCGATGGTAGGCGGAACATCGTCATCGCTAGAACCGGAAATAAATGAACGGAGTGAAGGGAACGGCAAAGGCGCGTGCGACCGCGATCACATAGAGTACCATCAACGCTGCAACCGCGACGCGATGGAGATGCACATTTCGCTCATATACGCGGGTAAGCGGCGCATAGAGCGGCGTTGCCGGTAGCAGCGAGAGGAAAGTGCCAACCAGCACTGCAAGCGGCAGCTCAGGCGGAATGTCGAGTGAGGACGCGGCGCGGGCAAAATCGAACATCGCCGTCAAATATTGTGCGATATGTTCCGCCGAGGTCGCGCGGAAGATCACCCAGCCGATCATCACGATGAACAACGTGACGGCAGTCGAAATGATCGCGCCCGAGCGCTCGAGCCAGCGGATCAGGAACATGCGGTCGAGCGTCAGGAACAAGCCGTTGTAAGCGCCCCACAACACGAAATTCCAACTCGCGCCGTGCCAGATGCCGGAGAGCAAAAAGCAGATCCAGAGATTGAGATAAGTCTGTGCCGCCGAGCCGCGATTGCCGCCCAAGGGTTTGTAGAGATAGTCGCGGATCCAGGTCGTTAGCGAGATGTGCCAGCGCCGCCAGAAATCGGTGAGCGAGCGGGCGGTATAGGGCATGTTGAAGTTTTCGCGTAAGCGAAAGCCGAGCATGCGTGCGAGGCCGATTGCCATGTCGGAATAGGCGGAGAAGTCGAAGTAAATCTGGAGCGTGAAGCAGATGACGCCGAGCCAGGCTTGCCCCGCGCCGAGTGTTACGGCGTTTGCGCCGAAAGCCGTATCCGCGAACGCGCCGCAGGTGTCGGCGATCAGGAGCTTCTTTGCGATACCGCGGGTGAAGCGAAGAAAACCTTCCCACGCGTCGTTCCACGTGACGGTGTCCGGTTTCGCGATTTGATCCTGCATCTCGTGATATTTGAGGATGGGACCCGCGAGCAGTTTCGGAAACATGAAGACGAAGAGGCAGTAATCCGAAAAGCTCCGCGCCGGCTTCGACGTGCCGCGATAAGTGTCGACGAGATAGCTGATCTTCTCGAACACGACGAAGGAAACACCGATCGGCAGCGCGATTTTCAAGAGCGGCAGTTGCGAACCTGCAAACGGTGCAAGCAGGGTGTTGAAGTTCGCGATCAGAAAATCGGTGTATTTGTAGAAGACGAGGATGCCGAGGTTGCTCGCGATTCCGAGCGCGAGCCAGAACCCGCGGGCTTCGTCGCGTTTGCTCTGCGCGATGCGCTTCGAAAGTACGTGGTCGAGCAGGGAGGAAGCGAGGACGACCGGAACGAAAAGCGGTTCGCCCCAGGTGTAGAAGGCGACACTGCCGAGGATCAGCGCCCATTTCTTCGTGGCCGCGCGATCGTTGAACCAGAGATAAAGGGCGTAGAACGCGGGAAACGCGAACAGCGCGAAAAACGGCTCGTAAAAAAGCATGGATCTTGCGCCGCGCCCCTCGATTTCTTGCGGGGATGCTTAGCGGAAGGGGCCGCGCGCGTCCACGCCCTGCTAGGCCGTTCTCGGCTGCCCGCGTTTTGCGCCAAACAGCATTGCACCTAGCTGCAACAGGCCGGCCACCACGGCGATCGTGCCCGCGGCCCCGAAGGATATCTCGTAGCCGAACGCGAGCGGCAGCAGCACCGCGATCGCATAGCCGAAGATGCCGCTTGCAAGCGCAAACAAGAGCGACAACCACACCTGCGTCTTCAGATCGTCCGTTAGCATGCGCGCGGTAGCGGGAGGGCATACCATCATAGCAACCAGTAAGATCACGCCAACCGCGGAGAGCGAGACGACGGCGGCAAGCGCCGCGAGCGAGACGACGATACCGCCGATCAGTTGCGGCGGGATACCGACGGTGCGGGCGAAATCCGGATCGAAACTGACGACGCGAAGTTCCTTGAACAGAACCACGACAAAGAGCGCGACGACCGCTAGCCCGAAAGCGAGGCGGCCCAGTTGCGGCGGCAGGCTTGCGAGCGCGTTCAGATCGAACAGACTCGCGAGCGACGTTGCCGCCGGCCAGATCGCGGTTTCGATATTGCCAAAGAGAATGTGATGCACGTCGAAACTCGTGCGCGCGACGCCGCTCTGTTCGAGCAACAGCACGCCGAGCGCGAACATTACGGTAAAAACCGAACCGAGCGCGGCGGAGGGCTCGACGCGCGCGACGCGCCGGAGGAACTCGACCAGCATTGCGGAGAACAGCGCGGCTGCGAATGCACCGGCGAGCATGACCCAGGTCGCGGTAGTCCCGGCGAGCACGAACGCGATCACGATGCCGGGCAGCACGACATGGCCCATCGCGTCGCCGAGCATGCTCTGGCGCGTGAGCACGAGAAAGTTGCCGATCAGCGTGCAGACGAGGGCTGCCAGCGTGCCGACGAGAAGTGCGGGAAGATCGATCTGCAGAAAGGAAATCATGGTGTTGCCCGCACACGGCGCGCGCCGATGCCGCGAACGACGATACCCCGCGCCGCGCCGAAGAACACGCTGAGCAAAAGGATCGAGAATGCCACCAGCACAATTACGGCTCCCGTCGGCGTGTCGGGACTGATCGCGGAGATCGCGGCGCCGAAATAAGCCGAGAAAGCGCCGATCGCAGCGGAAATCATCGTCATACGGCCGGTGTGGTCGGTCCAGAAACGCGCGGCGGCTGGCGGCGTGATCAGGAGCGCTACGATCAATATGAGGCCTACGACACGCAGCCCGATCACGACTACAGCAAGCACCAGCGCGAGTATTGCGAAATCGAGGAGCCGTACCGGGAAGCCGTGCGCACGGGCGTAATCGGCGTCGAAGGAAATCAGCGTCAATTCCTTGAACAGTGCCGCGACGATGGCGGCGACAATAAGCGAGAAAACCGCGAGCGTGATCGCTTCCTCGCGAAGCATTCCCGCGGTTGCACCGAGCAGATAAATGTCGAGCCCCGCCTGACCTCCGGTTTTCAAGGTCTGGATGACAGTCAGCAGAACGATCCCGAGCGCGAAGAAGGTCGCGAGTACCGAAGCGATGGCGGTGTCCTCGGTAAGCCGGGTGCGGTTGGCGACCCACTGAATGGAAAGTGCCGCGAGGATCGCGGTGATCGCAGCTCCCGTGAGCAGGAAAGGTAAACTACGCCCGGAAAATCCGAGCGCAACCGCTGTGATGAACCCAAGCGCAACGCCCGGCAGTGTCGCGTGCGCGACCGCGTCGGCAATCAGCGCACGGCGGCGGAGCATGGCGAAAACGCCGACAATGCCGGTCGCAGCGCCCAGCGCCGCCGCGCCTAGCATGACGACAATCGTATTGTAGCCAGCCTGCAGCAGGAGAACGGCGGCAAGCGGGTACACATCCTTCATTGTCCCGGATTCAACGAAAGCGGCACGCCGTAGGTGCGGGCGATGTTATCGGGCGTGAAGGTGGTTGCGACCGGCCCGCTCGCGATCAACTCGCGATTGAGCAGCACGACATGATCGAAGATTTCCTTAACGCTCGAAAGATCGTGATGCACGCAGACCACGAGTGCGCCGGCGTCGCGCAGACTGCGGAACACCTCGGTCATAACGCCTTCGGTTACGGCATCGACGCCCGCGAAAGGCTCATCGAGCAGGAAAAGTTTTGCTTGCTGCGCAAGCGCTCGGGCAAGAAATACGCGCTGCTGCTGACCGCCCGAAAGCGCGCCGATCTGCCGGTCCGCGAATTCGCTCAAGCGGACCATGTCGAGATAGTTATGCGCGCTTACGCGGTCGGCAGAACGCACAGGCTTCAGCCAGCCGATGCGTCGATAGAGCCCCATCGCGACCACATCCGCGGCGGTTGCCGGAAAATCCCAATCGACGCTCGCGCGCTGCGGCACATAAGCGAGCAGGTCGCGCTGATCCGAAACAGACCTGCCGAAAATTTCCGCCGTGCCGCGCGCTTTCGGCACGAGGCCCAGCACCGCTTTCAGGAGCGTGGATTTGCCGGCGCCATTCGGGCCGACGATTGCGACGAGACCGCGTTCCGGCGCGTCCCAGCTAAAGCCCGAAAGCGCCGTGCGCCCGCCATACTGGACGGAGAGGTCGCGTACCGAGAGCGGCGGAATCGACATGCTGTCCGACGATACGCGGTCGGATGGGAAGGGTGCCAGCACTTCAGCTTCCGGCTTTAAGTTTGCCGTTGAGCCCGCGTGGCGGCGTCTGTCCGCCAAGCGCACGCGAAATCGTCGTCACATTGTGGTCGAGCATGCCGACCAGTGTGCCTTCGTAAGTGCCGGGCGCGCCGAGCGCATCGGAGAACAACTCGCCGCCGACCTCGATCTTGTGGCCGCGGGCGCGGGCGCCCTCGACCAGTGCACGGACGTTGCGCTCCGGCACCGAGCTTTCGACGAAAACGGCGCGGATTTTCTTGGTGACGATAAGCGTGACCAATTCCTCGATGCGCTTCAGGCCGGCTTCGCTCTCGGTCGACATGCCCTGGATGCCTTCGACCTCGAAGCCGTAGGCGCGGCCGAAATAACTGAAGGCGTCATGCGCGGTGATGAGCACGCGCGAGGATTCCGGAACGGTTTTCAGAATCTTCTGCGCATATTCGTCGAGCCTCATTATTTCCGAGACATAGGCTTTCGCACCGGTTTCGTAGGTTGCCTTGCCCGCGGGATCGCGCGCAATCAGAACATCGCGCACCGTTTCGACCACGATGGCCCAAAGCTTCGGATCCATCCAGACGTGCGGGTCTTTGCGGTCCTTGTATTCGTCGTCCGCAAGCAACTGCGCGGCGGGAATTTTTTCGGCGGCGAACAGCACCGGCTTGGAACGGGCGAGGCTTTTCAGCGTCTCGTCGAGCTGTGCCTCGAGATGCAGGCCGTTTGCGACGACGAGATCGGCGGCCGAGAGCCGCGCAATGTCGGCGCGCGTGGGACGATAGGTGTGCGGATCGACGCCTTCGCCGAGCAGGCTCGTCACCTCGACCCGGATGCCGCCGACGGCGCGCACGGTATCCGCGAGCATCGAGACGGTGGCGACGATCTTGAGAGGTTTCTGCTGGGCCTGCGCGATCTCTGTGGGCGAGGCCAGCAGGAAGGCGGCAGCGACGATTGTTGAAAGGGCTCGGAACACTGCGGCTTCCTTTGCTGCAAATGCGAATGACTTGCAACAAAGTGCCCGCTCAGGCTATGAAAGTCAAGCTTCCTGCGAGTCGTTCGCAAGAGTGACCGTTCCCAAAACTAAAGCCGGCGCTCGCTAAGCGTCGGCTCCTTTTCTATTTTGATTGCCGCGTACTGCGCTTACGAGCCGTAGTGGATCGTGCAGCCGTAGGCTCTTGTCGAAGGGTTCGGCACCGCCTTGTTCGCGGCGAGTGCGGCAAGCGTCTCGCGCACATAGTTCACGGCTTTTGGCAGCGTATCCGCGCGATAGGACGGAATGCTGTCAATACCGCCCTTGTAGACGAGCGTTCCCTTCGCATCGATCACGTACATATGCGGCGTGGTCTGCGCGCCATAGAGCGTGCCGATCTTGCCGTCCGGATCGAGAACGACATTGGTCGGCACGGCGTTGCGGTCGGCGTTCACTTTGATCGCTGCCGCGCCATCAAGATGGCCCTGCCGGCCGGGCGGCGAGGAGATGATCTGCAGCCATACGATGCCCTGCGCGGTCGCATCCTTCTGCGTCCCCTGCATGTTGTTCGCGCCATAATGCATCTTCACGTAGGGGCAGTCGTGATTGGTCCATTCGAGCACCACGATCTTGCCGCGCAGCGATTTCAGATCGAGCGTCTTGCCGTCGGCGGTGCGGGCGGTGAAGTTCGGCGCTTACTTGCCGATGTCGGGTGAAGCGGCGACGGGAAGTGCGAGCGTGGTAGCGAGCGCTGCGGTGGCGATCAGTTTCTTGATCATTTGCATTCTCCCTATCTTTTAATTTTCCAGGAGGGCAGTTTTCAGCTGTCCGATTTCACGCAAGACGATTTCGGGTGTCAGGATTTGCGGTAGCACGACGGGCTGTGACGAGGCGCCCGCCGGATAGAAGACATAAAGCGGTACGCCGTTGCGGCCGAATTTCGCGAGCATCTGCGTGATCGCAGGATCGCGGTGCGTCCAGTCGCCTTTGAGGTAGGCGATGTTCGCGGCTTCGAACGCAGAGATCACGTTCGTGCGCTCAAGCGCCACGCGCTCGTTCACAAGACACGTGATGCACCAGGCGGCGGTAAGATTTACGAAGACCGGCCGGTTCTGTGCGCGCAATTCATCGAGCCGTGTTGGGGTGAAGATCTCGTAGCGCGCATTCGTGCTGACGGTCTGATCCGGCGCCGCAGCGTCTTTCACAAAGTAAATGCCGATTGCGAGCGCAGCCACGACTGAAACCGCCGATAACGAATAGTTTGCGACGCGCCAGCTCTTTCCGCTGGAGGCAAAGAGCCATGCGGCGAAAGCGATCAAAAGCATGCCGCCGAGTGCCGCCGCAACGGCATTCACGCCGGCCTGCTGCGCAAGCACCCAGACAAGCCAGATCGCGGTCGCATACATCGGGAAGGCGAGCGCCTGCTTCAGCCGTTCCATCCACGGCCCTGGCCGAGGCAGATAGCGCAACAGCGACGGCCAGTAGGTAAGCAAGAGATATGGCAATGCGAGGCCAAAGCCGAGCGCAAAGAAGATCGCAAGCAGGATGGGCGCAGGTTGCGCGACCGCGAAGCCAAGCGCCGCACCCATGAACGGCGCGGTGCAGGGCGTCGCAACGATGGCAGCGAGCGCGCCCATCAGGAAGCTCATGCCGTACCCGTCATTGCCGCCGAAAGCGCCGAGGCGAGATATGGAAGCGCCGAAACTGACAACTCCGGACTGGCTCAGGCCGACGGCGAACATCAGATAAGCGAGAAAGAGCACGAACAACGGCGACTGAAACTGGAAGCCCCAGCCGAGTTCGGCGCCGCCGGCCTTGAACGCAAGCACGATCGCAGCAAAGACACCGAAGCAAGCGAGCACGCCGAGCGTGTAGGCCATGCCATGATAGTGCCGGCGCCGGCGGCTCATGCGCGAATGATTGACGAGCGCGAGCACCTTGATCGATAGCACCGGAAAGACGCAGGGCATCAGATTGAGAATGATGCCGCCAAGGAGCGCGAAGATCAGCGCGGTGGCGAAGCCGATTTCGGGCATGGCGAAATTGCTCTGCGCAGCGAGCGTTCCTGTGAGCGGCGCTTCGACCGTATAGGCCTGCTGCGTCGTTTTATTTCCGCTGGTTTCGTCGATCACGAGTACGCCCCGCAAAGTTTGCGGCACTTTCGATTCATAAGGATCGAGCGTCAGGGCTATCGTCCCATCCCTGATTTGTACGGACTGGTCCGCCGCGTGCTTGATGACACCCCAATCGGACGCAAAGAAATGCACGCTCGCGATCTTTGACGACGAAATATCGGACGAGGCTGCGGTGAGTTCGATCTTTCCGTTCTTCACGCTCGCCGTGAACGGCCAGGCGTTTTCGACGGGAAGTTTCGTGCGGGCGGATTCGATCTCGCGTAGGCTGATGCCAGTCGTAAAAGCCTTCGCGACGACCGGCAGAGAAAGTTCGAGCGTCACCTGCTCGGGAATACAGATCTCCTCGCAGACCAGCCAATCGACGACCGCGCGGATTGGGAAATTTTCACCGGCCCGTAAATTCTCCGGCAGCGTGATCTTGGCGAGCAGCGTGACTTCGCCCTCGTAGCCGTAGTTGGCGACCGGGCCGATCAAGATGCGCTTCGGCGCGGGCCATAAGATTTCGCCGGCACTCGCGCCCGCGGGAAGCGTCCAAGCGATCGAGGTTGCGGTGCCTGCGTCGCCGGAATTCTGCCAGTAGGTGTGCCAGCGCGGCTTGATGATCTTGTGTACGCCGACAGTGATCGTGCTGCCCGCCTCGACGGAGCGGGCATCCGATAGCAGGCGCGCGCTGACGTGCTCAGTTTTTGCGCTCTCCGCCGCGTGCAGCGAAGAGGGGCTCGTGGCGAGCAAAATTGCCGTGAGCAGTGGTGCGAGAATCTGGCGTTGCCGGTTCATGCCGAGGGCATCTGGCCTTCTTCTGTTGGAGCGGGTCTACGCCAGTAGCGTCTCAATTTGGCGAAAGAACAGCTCTGCGACTCTGCAAGGTAACGGAGTGGGCAATTGCCCCAAAAAGACGACGATTTCTCAATGCAAAAGGAGTGGGCACACTATTCTGTTGGGATGGCAACCGTATTATATTGTTTTATCTATATTATTTAAGTGGGCATCCTGCCCATCAACTTTGCCCAACTTTCTGATGGGATGCATTGAGGTTGACGGCTATCAAAACCGGGGGTCTCATTCCACCAGCGCGAAAGGGCAGAAAACAGCCCTGCGCACATGGAAACGACCAAGGCGGAAGCAGACCGATGCAGGCCGAAGAAATACTCCAGGAAATCTCCGACTATTGCCGCCGCGCGGGACTCGCCGAATCGACCTTCGGCCGCCGCGCGGTGAATGACGGCAAGCTCGTCACCAGACTGCGCGATGGCGGCCGCATAACCACTGTAACGCTCGATCGCATCCGCTCGTTCATGCACGACAGCGTACCGGTGCAGCGTGGCGCCGTGATCGAACGGCCGATGCCGCCGCGTCCGATTTCATCGATGCCGCCCGCGCCGCCGCCGGGCGACGAAGGCGACGACCCGCAACGCAACTTCCGCTTCTTCGACAACCGTCAGAAATACCTTCTGTTCGTGAACACCTGCGGCGAGAAGTCGGTGATTGCGAACCGCGTCGGCATGGAACTCGGCAATATTCATCCGCGCCCGCCGGCGCTGCGCATATTCGACGCCGGCGTCGGCGACGCAACCGTGCTTTCGCGCGTGATGCGAGCGATGCACGAACGCTACTCGACGCTGCCGTTTTACATCGTCGGCAAGGAAATCAGCCTCGAGGACGTGCGGCTCGCGCTCGACAAGATGGCGGACCGCTTCTTCGAGCATCCTTCGACCGTGCTCGTGCTGACGAATATGTATTACTCGGAGGCGCCTTGGCTCACCACGCACTCGCGCGAAGCGGCGTCGAGCATGGTCTGGCACGAGCTCGCGCTCACCGGAAATTCGGCGTTCTCGTTCGAATCACAAATCTCGGCGCTGCAGCCTTTCCTCGCGGAAAACTGGAAGGCACGCGTGAGCCCGAAAAGCGGCAATCCGGTCTACGAGCGCCCGGTCGTGCTTGTGATCTACCGGCAGGACCACAAGTTCCTGCTCGACAACATCATTCCGAAGCGCGGGGCGACCGACGCGAATTACGATCTCGTGATGGCCTCGCAGCCTTACCGGCTGCGGTCGAGCGTCGAATTCAAGGCGAAGAAAGTAATCGCTCCGCTCGCCCGCGCGCTCGGTCCGGGCGGCCGCATGATCGGCATTCATTCGCGCGGCGGCGATCCGGGGCAGGAAATCATCCAGAAGGTCTGGCCGGGCGACAATCCTTATACGCAGGATCGTCACGCGATCCTGAAAACCGTGAAGAACGAACTCGGCACCGCCGGGCGCGACCTCAACTTCAACGCCTACGCCGATAACCGCTCGATTTTCCGCTATGACATGCACACGCTGCCGACCGAAATCTCGGCGGAGAGCGGTTCGTCGATCGGCACTTCGACGCTGTTCGCCGCGTGGAACGCTGCAATCTATGTCGCACAAGTCGAAGACGACCGGCTATCCATGGTCGTGACGGACGGCCGTTACCTGCAGGCCACGCGCGAAGTGCTGCAGAAGCACGGCGGTCTCTGGTTCAACGACGAATCCTACGTCATTTCGAGAAAGCGGGATTAAGCCATGCTCAGCCCTCACCGGCTTGAAAGTGTCGCCGACGCACCGGATTTTCACGCGGTCCTGAATGACGTTTCGATGGAAGCGGTGATGCCGGGAGCCGCCGAAATTCACGAAGCGGCGTCGGCGTTACCGACCGGCACGTCCGTTTATCTCACGGATTTGCCCAACCGGCCCGAGGATAAACTCTTTCAGATTGCCACCGGCATATTCATGCGCGGTTTGAAGCCGGTGCCGCATGTCGCCGCGCGCAATGTGTCGTCGGAAAATAAACTCGCCGATCTGCTCTTGCGCCTGTCGTCGTCGGCAGGAGTGAAGAAGATTATGCTGATCGGCGGCGATCGCGATCGCGCCGCAGGGCCGTTCGAACATGCGATCGAAGTGCTCGAAAGCGGGATACTTGAGCGCACAGGGATTACCGAAATCGGTATCGCCGCCTACCCGGAAGGTCATCCGAACATTTCCGAAGACGTGTTACGCGCATCGTTGCGCGACAAGCTGGAAGCCGCGGAGCGGATAGGGCTGAAAGCGCACATCGTCACGCAATTCTGCTTCGATGCCTGGCCGGTGGTGACGTGGTTGCGGGCATTGCGCGCGAGCGGCATATCAAATCAGGTGCGTATCGGCATGGCGGGGCCTGCAAGCATTCCGTCGCTCATGAAGTTCGCGCAGCGCTGCGGCGTTCGTGCTTCGGCGAAGGGATTTGCGCGTCACGCTTCATCGATCGGAAAATTGCTTACCGGCGCAACGCCAGCCGAGATGGTCAACGATCTCGCGGAAGCCGCGGCTTCAGAGAATCTTGGCGAGATTGCCGCGCATTTCTATTCGTTCGGCGGATTGCCGCAGGCTGCGAAGTGGGTGCGGGACGCGAAGGACGGCAAGATCGAGTAATTTTTACTTGGACGTGATCTTATCCAAAAACCGGCTCCCACTTTTCGGGATCACGTCCTACTCGTCGAAACGCTTCCAGCCGTCCTGGGTCAGGCGCTCCTGCGGCAGGAAGCGCCTCTTGTAATCCATCTTTTTTGCGCCATCGACCCAGTAGCCGAGATAGACATAAGGCAGGCCCATGCGGCGCGCGCGTTCGATATGGTCGAGGATCAGGAACGTGCCGAGCGAGCGCTCGCGCGCGGTCTGCGGATCGTAAAACGAATAGACCATCGAGAGGCCATCCGTCAGCACGTCGGTCAGCGCGACCGCGAGCAACGGCCCTTCGCCGCGGCCGGTGAGGAATGTGTCCGGGCCGCGCGGCCGATATTCGATCAGCCGCGAGCGGACGTGGCTGTCTTCCACCATCATCGAGTAATCGAGCACGGTCATGTCGACCATGCCGCCGTCAGCGTGACGCGAGTCGAGGTAATGGCGGAACAACGAATACTGTTCGGCGGTCGGGATCGGCTGCCGCGCATGGCCGACGATGTCCGCGTTCGCCTTTACCGCTCGCTTGAAAGTGCGAGTCGGCTCGAAGTCGTTCACGATCACGCGCACGGAAATACAGGCGCGGCAGGATTCGCAGGCCGGGCGGTAGGCGATCGATTGCGAGCGGCGGAAGCCGCCATGCGTGAGAATGTCGTTGATCTCGGGCGCGCGGTCGCCGACCAGATGCGTGAAAACCTTGCGCTCTTTCCTGCCAGGCAGATAGGGGCAAGCCGAAGGGCTCGTCAGAAAGAACTGAGGAGTATCGCGCGAATGCTTGGTCACCGGCCTGGAATCGCCCCTTGCGCGCTAGTCGGACTGAATCATCGCGCTTTCATCTTGCCCCGTCAAAGGGCGTTTTCATGACATTTTATTACTGTCATCACTTACGGCGTAGCGAAGTGGCGCGTGCCTCATCGTTGATCAGCACAGTGCCCATCAAATAGTCGTGCAGCGTGCGGCGGCGCGAATTGAAAAGCGTGAGCAGCAGGATCAGCGGCGTCAGCACAGACGAAAGCACCCAGAAGAAAATGGCGTGAACGGCGCCAAGAAGAAAATACATCGGCGCGCCGTACCAGGTACGCATCTGCAAACCCATCGCGCGCATACCGTAAGTCGCCGAGTCGGGCGAGCCGAGCGTGACGCCGACATAAAGCACCGCCCAGATCGCGGCGATGGGGCCGAGCAGGCCGAATATGACGACGCCAAGACCCAGCGTCACGACCGTGAAGACGAGCATGAACAGCGACAGGATCGCGAGCGGCGTCAGAACGATGATCGCATCGATCAGGAACGCAAAAATGCGCCGCGCAAGCACGCCTTCGAACAGCTCCGGCTGGGTCGCCGGATCGTAGGCGTGCGGGCGGGGCTCGTTCGAGGTGCCGATCTGGGCTTGTGCGGGCATTCATTTCTCCGTTCCAGCGAAACGTGGGGAGGGCGAATTGGTTGCACAAGGCCGTCTTTAGCTGGCGTTACTCTTTTTTGATCTGCGGCGTGCGCTCCGGCGCGACATAGACGCAGCCGGAAGGCTCCCGGCATGCCGCCGCCTTGGTGCATAGCGTTCTGCCGTTGCCGCAATCCTGAATGAGGTCGGGATTGATGCAGGTGTTCTTGGTGGAGCAGATGCGGCCGGTAATGCAGCGATTGCCGCCGCATACAGGCCCATTCGCTTCAAGCCCCTCGCATTGGCCGTCGCTCGTGCAGGTGCTGCCCGGAGGGCAGGCGAAGCCGTTCTGACATTGCTGATAGCTCGTCGGCACGCACGCGCCGGGGCGGTGTTGGTGCTCGACGTAACCCGGCTCGCAGAAACCGCCGGTCGATGTTTTGGTCGAGCCGCGAGGCACGTCGATCAGATAGCCGCAGGTCCCGCCGATGAGACAAGCATGGCCCGCCGCGCAGTAATTACCGTTGCCGCAATCGACAGTCTGGGCGTGCGCCGGAAGTGCGAGTAATGTAGCCGCAACGAGAGCGCAATAAACAAGAAAGCGCATCAAGCCTCGTTCCCGGGGTTCGGTTCGCGCGATGCTATGCCGCCGCGACGGAAAAGCAATCGCTAGAGCCGCAGCTTAACACGGCAGGAAATTCCGTCATCGCCGAATTCGCGCCTAACCTCTCCGTTCAAACCCTTCGCCGTCGTATCGATCAGCTTGGTGCCGAAACCGGTGCGGGTCGGCACTTCGCGTTTTGCCGCGCCGCTTTCCTTCCAGTCGATCTCGATGGTGTCGCCGCGCTGCGACCAGACAATATCGATGCGGCCGTCGGGAACCGAAAACGCACCATGCTTGACGGCATTGGTCGTCAATTCGTGCACGATCAGTCCGGCTGCACGAGCGATATCCGAGCGCAGAGCCAGCCTGCCGCCACGCAGCGAGCAGCGGCTAATATCGTAGGGCGCGAGCTCCTGCCGCACGATGCTTTCGATATCCGGCTCCATCTTGGGTGCGCGCGTAATCAG
The DNA here is from genome assembly GCA_019752575.1 of Xanthobacteraceae bacterium. Lineage (GTDB taxonomy): Bacteria > Pseudomonadota > Alphaproteobacteria > Rhizobiales > Xanthobacteraceae. Next base: position 52,442 of record JAIELW010000008.1, read on the forward strand.
GTTGTTGGGTGCCTACAGCGCGCGCATTCGGGTGTTGATGAGGCTGGCGGCCTCTCGATTATCCTTGAGCGAGAACTCAACGATGGCCGCTCCCAGCGCACCCATGTTGCGTCCGCGGTGTTCGACCTCTGTCAGAATCAATTCGCGCTGCAACTGTTCGGCCTGCAATTCGCGCACGGCGCTCCGGAAGAGGTGACCGAGCCATACCGTGCAGAAGCCAGCAAAGATGTAAATGATCAGGTTGGCGATAAACGGCACCGGCAGTCCCGCCATAAGGTTGGACGGGACAAACAGCGCGATACCGAACCCGACGCTCAGCGAAAGTGCGAGCATCCCCGGCCAGAATCCAGCGAATAGCGCAGCGAGAATGACAGCAGGAAAGAAGGCAACGAAATAAAGCGTGGCTCCGAACCACATGCCTAAAAGCCAGCGCACCAGAGCCGCCGCGGCGATACAGGCGGCGGCGAACAGAAATCCTGCCGCCGAGTTCGGCTCAAAACCTTTGCGGGCGAGCGCGCCTATTCTTGTCTTCAAGAAACACCCCCGAGAATCCGAAGTATAGAATGTATCCAAGCCGCGCCGAGCCCGTGATGCGACATGGTTAGAACATCGTTGCGGAACGAAAACGGGGCGGGCGCTTTTCGTTCTCATGCGCCGAAAAGTACCAGACCCCAGAACTACGGATACGGAGCGCGATTGGGCGGATGACGGTCAGCCCATCGGCAGTCCCAACGATCCTGACATCGGCAGGGCTCGCGATCAAACCACGGGGCAAGGTGGCCGTGGCCTGCGGGCACCGGCACCCACGATATCGGATCCCGAAGAGATCGCCCAGCGAAAGCGCTCCGTATAACGCGCCGTCAAGCTATAGTTGCCCGCGCAGGGGAGCGGGATGACGGCGGCGAATTCAGCAAAAGGGCTTACGAGGCTCGTCGGTCCTCTAAGCCTCCTCAACATAGCGCTGTTCGGCTATGTGCTGTTTCAGCCACTGCTGACAACGCGCATTTCTTTTTTTCTGCGCAACGATATCAGCCTCTGGCAGGCGGCAATCGATCTCTACCGTATCGACAAGTTCTTGTTCGCGGTAGTCGTGGTGATGGGTATCGTTGCGCCAGCGGTCAAGATGCTGGCGATGACTTTCGCCTGGTATTTCGTCGAGGCATCGCGCGCACCGCACTATCTGAAATGGCTCGTGCTGCTCGCGCGGCTTTCGATGCTCGACGTGATGTTGCTCGCGATTCTGACCGTCGCGTTCAAGGGTATCGGTATCGGCACGGTCGAGATCAAGCCGGGATTTTACTTCTACGTAGCGCTGGTCGCCGGCTTTCTTTTTCTGTCACTTATTATGGAGAGAATGCTCGACCGCATGAGCCGTAAGGAGCGCTGATCCGAATTGCCGCATCCCTGATAACTGCGGATGCCCCTACCGCTCTCCTGCCTGCATCTGCGCCGTCAAAAACGAATGATCAGGATCATGAATAAGCGCAAACGCGACACCGAGAAAGACTATCCGCTGGATCAATTCGTGGAGAAGCTGCGGCGGCTTGCCGATGCGATCGAAAACGGCGAGCGCTTCGAAATCCAGATCGCGGGCGAGCGCGTTTACGTGCCGGCGCGCGCGACGTTCAACATCGAACATGAGCGTGGCGATGGCGAGGAAGAGATCGAATTCCAGATCAAATGGGAAGCGAAATAACGAATCGCATTTCATCCGCAATTTGCGGCAACCGGAACAATATCTCGCGCCCTGCGTTTACATCTGTCGAGGCAACCCAGAGAGAAGGAGAGACACCATGAAGAATATCATCATGGCTGCCGCGATTTCCCTCGCGGCCATTGCGACCACTGTTCCGGCTAACGCTGAACCGGGCGGCGCCTTTACGGGTGCTGTGACGGGCGGCGTGATCGGCGGTGTCGTTGGCGGTCCTGTTGGCGTCGCTGTCGGCGCTGTTTCGGGTGCGTTCGTGGGTGACCGCGTGACGGGTCCGAACTGCTACGTCGACAATTTCGGTCGTACACTCTGCCGCTAACAGAAAAAGCCCCGCTCCGGCGGGGCTTTTTTTGTTTGCATTATTTACTTCGTCGCGGGCGTGTTGATCTTTGGTAGCTCGATCGAAACGCGCGACGTGTTCTGATTTCCGATAACGCCGGTCATCAAGAGGATCGCGCCACCGACTACGATGATCAGCAAGGCGCCGATCAAGACGCCGGCCAGCCCCATTCCTCCGCTGTTGTCAGCCATCGTATTTCTCCATCTGAGCGCCTCCCGTCAAATGAAACGGTGTTTGCCGTCTATGGTTCCGTTGTGAACTTCGCATGCATGGCGCTGGTTCCGGTTCTGCGAATCTCATAGCAATTGGCAAGTAAGAAACTGCGTTCAAGGCGAATATAAGAATGTCCAAGCAAAAGCGCGTTATTGAAGTAGGCCGTTACTGGCTCCAGATCGACCGGCAGACCAAGGGCTCCTACGACGAACTCGAGGCCGCGCAGGCAGCCGGCGAACAGCTCAAGAAAAAGTTTCCGAACGTTCACGTCGCGCTTTACGACAAGCAGTCGGGCCTGCATTCGGTGCTGCGCGTGCTTTGAACCGCCTGTCTCATAAATTTACTCGCAGCGGCGACCGTGCCATGATCTACGCCGATACGGCGGGGCGTAGCGTATGTTTGTTTTTCCGGGCATTGGGCGCAGTGGCGCAAGCCGCACGATATTGGCGGGGGCTGTGCTCGCCGGTTTGACCGCGCTTGCCTTCGCGCAGGCCGATGGCCCCGATTATTTCCGCATCACCGGCCTCAAGAAAGAAGACCGCGTGAACGTGCGCCGCGCGCCGAACACCGATGCAAAAGTCGTCGGCCGCATTCCGAAAGATACCGACGGCGTCAAAAATCACGGCTGCAAAGGCGGACTCACGCCGAAGCAATATGCCAAGGCGAGCGAAGCGAAGAAAAAAGCCGCGGAGCGCGAGCGCTGGTGCCAGGTCGAATACAACGACGTGAAAGGCTGGGTGCTCGGGCGCTTTCTCGCCGAAGGTTCGGCTCCGGAAAGCGAGAGCAAGTCACAGCAGCAGGCAACGCAACCGCAAATGCCATCCGCGCTGCCGCCGATGCAGAGCGCAGCGCCGAGCATCGATTGTTCGAAAGCGGAAAAAACCTGGGAGAAGCTCACCTGTGCGGATCAGGAGCTTGCCGCGATCGACCGGGAGGCGGCGCGGCTTTATGCGGCTGCAAGCGACGCCTTGAACGCGATGCCGGGCTTCGAACAGCTCCTCGACTCGCAGCGCAAGTGGCAGGAGCAGCGCGCCACCTGCTTCGACCGCGATTGCGTTGCCGAGATGCTGGTGCGCCGGGTGCATCAGTTGCGCCGCGACTTCAAGGAAACTCGCGCGCAGGACGTGAAAGGGATCAGTATGGGTCCGCTGGTCGCGCGCTGCGAGATGTTTCCGTTGCCGATCGCCGTCACTTACGTCAATTCCGACCCCGGCTACGTCTATCTAGAATGGCTGGGCGCTTTCGTGGTGATCCCGCACGTGCCGTCAGGCTCCGATGCGCTGTATGAAGGCAACTTTGCCCGTTTTCATACGAAAGGAAACGAGGCACTGTTACTCGTGCCCGGCGGCAAGATGGAAATGAACTGCAAGTTCGAGAAGAACGGCTAGTCCGTTACTTTTGAGAGGTTAAATCCTCATCCTTCGAGACGCGCTCACTTCGTTCGCGCTCCTCAGGATGAGGGGTGCATTGTCATTCCGGGGCGCGAGTGAAACTCGCGAACCCGGAATCCAGAGCGACACAGTAAAGCTGGTGTATGTAGCCCCTGGATTCCGGATCGCGCGCAGTAAGATATGACCAAGTCGGGTAAACCCGACTTGGTTAGCGCGCGTCCGGAATGACAGCTTTACTCGTCATCACCGGGCCGAGCCCGGCCATGACAACTGCGCGCTAAATCGCGCTTATTGTTTCCCCAACTTCTCCGCCACGCGCGGCGCAAAGTAAGTCAGCACCGCATCGGCGCCCGCGCGCTTGAACGCGAGCAGGCTTTCCATCATCGCCTTGTCGCCATCAAGCCAGCCGTTCCTCGCGGCGCCCTCGATCATCGCGTATTCGCCGGACACCTGATAGGCAAAAGTCGGCATGCCGAAGGCTTCTTTCACGCGCCATAGAATATCGAGATAGGGCAGGCCGGGCTTCACCATCACCATGTCCGCGCCTTCCTCGATGTCGAGCGCCACTTCGCGCAGCGCTTCGCCGGAATTGGCCGGGTCCATCTGATAGGTGCGCTTGTCGCCTTTGAGCGTCGCGTTCGAGCCGACGGCGTCGCGGAACGGCCCGTAAAACGCGCTCGCATATTTGGCGGCATAGCTAAGGATCTGCACATCCGCAAAATTCGCGGCGTCTAACCCCGCGCGGATCGCGCCGATGCGGCCGTCCATCATGTCGGAAGGTGCTACGACATCCGCGCCGCATGCGGCGAGCACCCGCGCCTGATCGACCAGGAGCGCCACCGACTCGTCATTTAATATAACGCCGTCTTTCATCACGCCGTCGTGGCCGTGCGAGGTGTAGGGATCGAGTGCCACGTCGGCGACGAGGCCGATCTCGGGAAATTCTTTCTTGATCGCGCGGAGCGCGCGGCCGACGAGATTGTCTTCCTTCAGCGCCTCCGAGCCCGTTTCGTCGCGAAGCTCTTTGGGTGTATTCGGGAACAGCGCGAGCGCAGGGATTTTGAGCTTCATTGCGCGCTCGGCCTCGCGCACGATCTGATCGACCGAGAGGCGCTCGATGCCGGGCATGCTTGCGATGGGCTCGCGGGTGTTTTTGCCTTCGCAGATAAAGAGCGGCCAGATCAGGTCGTCGGTGGTGAGCGCGTTCTCGCGCACCAGCCGCCGCGACCATTCGGTCTGGCGGTTGCGGCGCATGCGCGTGGTCAGCCCGAGGTTTGCGCTCTTTCCGCCCGACAGTGAAACGACTTCGGCGGGGCGGGCTTTGCCTGTAATCGGCGGCATGGCTGGCTTTGCTCCTAGGAATTGCGCGTATCGGTAATATTACCGCTTTGGCATCATGCGGCCAAACATAACCTCACATCGTCATTACCGGGCCGCACCGGCCCGCGCGTCAGCGCGGTTTGCCGGTGCGAGACCCGGTAATCCATGCGGAGTTGCAACGCCTCATGGATTACCGGATCAGGCAGCGTCTAGCCGCTCCCCGCGGATCAAGTCCGCGGGTCGCGGGACGCTGCCGTCCGGTAATGACGAGGGAGTAGGTGTCGCGGGCCGCGTTGACCTTCCGCCAAAGCCCCGCATATTCGCAGTCATGAATGCAGTCGGTTCGTCTTTACAGCCCCTCGACGCTAACCAGCCGCGCCGAACTCACTTCGTCGCGGATGTTTTTCAGGCCCCGATAGACCGGGCCGTTGTAGAACTCCTCCCACGCCGCGACGGACGGAAATTCGATGAGTACGATGCGGCGCGGCTCCCAGTCGCCTTTGTAGACCTTGTGCGCCCCGCCGCGCGCGAGGTACTTCGCGCCTGCCGCATCGAGCACGGGCTTCACGCCTTTCATAAAGTCCTGATAGCGGGCCATATCGCGGATTTCGACGTCGAAAATAACGTAGGCTGCCATCTTTACTTCCCCGTTGGTGCGCGCAATCGCACGGGTATTATTGGCATGGCGTAAGCGGGCAGGCGATGGATTTCGAATTGTCCGAGGAACAAGAGGCATTTCGCGACGCGGCGAGGGCGTTTGCGCACGACGAGATGATGCCGCGGGCGCGTGAGTGGGACGAGCGCTCGATCTTCCCGGTCGACGAGCTGCGCAAGGCGGCCGCGCTCGGCTTCGGCGGGATTTACGTCAAAGAAGATGTCGGCGGCTCGGCGCTCTCGCGTCTCGACGCCGCGATCATCTTCGAGGAACTGGCGCAGGGCTGCACTTCCACCGCCGCCTATATCTCGATCCACAACATGGCGGCCTGGATGATCGACAGCTTCGGCAGCGAGAGCGTGCGCAAGCGCTTTTTGCCGAAGCTCTGCACCATGGAGCATTTTGCGAGCTATTGCCTGACCGAGCCGGGCGCCGGCTCGGACGCGGCGTCGCTGCGCACGACTGCGAAACGCGACGGCGATCATTACGTCCTGAACGGCGAGAAGGCCTTCATCTCCGGCGGCGGCGTCTCCGATATATATGTGTGCATGGTGCGGACCGGCGAGCCGGGCCCGCGCGGCATTTCCTGCATCGTGGTCGAGAAGGGCACCAAGGGGCTTTCTTTCGGTGCGCAGGAGCAGAAGTTAGGGTGGAAGTCGCAGCCGACCTCGGCCGTGATTTTCGAGAATTGCCGCGTGCCGGTCTCGAATTTGGTCGGCGCCGAAGGGCAAGGCTTCCGGATCGCGATGGCGGGGCTCGACGGCGGGCGGCTCAATATCGGCGCGTGCTCGCTCGGGGGCGCGCAGTTCTGCCTGGACCGCACGATCGAATACATGCGCGAGCGCAAACAATTCGGCACACGGCTTGCCGATTTTCAGGCGCTGCAGTTCCGGATCGCGGATTTTGCAACCGAGCTTGAGAGCGCGCGGTTGCTGTTGTGGGCGGCGGCGCAGAAGGTCGGCGACAAGGCGCCCGGCGCGACCAAGATGGCCGCGATGGCGAAGCGCTCGGCAACCGATACCGGATTCGACGTGGTCAACGGCTGCCTGCAGCTGCACGGCGGATACGGGTACCTGCGCGATCACCCCATCGAGCGCGTGCTGCGCGACGTGCGCGTGCATCAGATCCTGGAAGGCACCAACGAAATCATGCGCGTCATCATCGCGCGCGAGATGTTAGGCAATTGATGTCGCAAGGAAGCTCACAAGAGCCCGAAATCCTGTTCGAGCGGCGCGGCTGCGCGGGCTTTGTCACGCTCAATCGTCCGCAGGCGCTGAATGCCGCGACCGACAACATGGTGCGGCAACTCGCGCGTCAGCTCGATCTCTGGGAAAACGACAGCGCGATTGATCGCGTGATCGTTCGCGCGGAAGGCGACCGCGCCTTTTGCGCCGGCGGCGACATTCGCGCGCTCTACGAACAATTCAAGGCGGGCGGCGTGCGAGAGTCGATCGACTTCTGGCGCGTCGAATATACGCTGAACCACAAGATCAAGCATTATCCGAAGCCGTATATCGCGCTGATCGACGGCATCGTGATGGGCGGCGGCGTCGGCCTCTCCGTGCACGGCACGCATCGCGTGGCCGGCGACAAATATTCCTTCGCCTATCCCGAAGTCGGCATCGGCTTCTTTCCGGATGTCGGTGCCACGCACGTGCTGCCGCGGCTGCCCGGCAAAATCGGCATGTGGATCGGGCTCACCGGCTGGCGCGTGAACGCGGACGACGGCGTTTATTGCGGGCTGGCGACGCATCGCGTCGAAAGCGCGCAATTCGCGGAGCTGGAGCGGGCGCTCACCACCGACGAGAGCGTCGGCGAAATTCTCAAGACATTCTCATCGCAGCAGATGCGTGGGAAGCTCGAAGACGAGCACCCGCTGATCGACCGCATCTTCGCGCTGTCCTCGGTCGAAGAAATTCTTGCGGCGCTGGACGCCGAGATGAATGAATTCGCCTCGCAGCTCGCCCGCGCGATCCGCCAGAAGTCGCCGACGAGCCTCAAGATTGCCTTCGAGCAGGTGCAGCGTGGCGCCAAGCTCGATTTCGCGGAGGCGATGCAGACCGAATTTCGCATCGTCAATCGGGTCGCGCGCGAACCGGAATTCTACGAGGGCATCCGCGCCGTGGTGATCGACAAGGACAACGCGCCGAAATGGAATCCCGCTTCGCTCGAAGCGGTGACGGAAGCGAAGGTGGCGTCGTACTTTGCGCCGCTGCCGGGGCCTGAGGAACTGAAGCTGTGAGCCTTTACGAAGATCCGCTCGAAGAAGCGATCGGCCGCGACTCCATCAAACCGAAGCCGTGGCGGCAGCGCATGATCTATTTTCAGCGCGTCGCCGGCGGCTTCATGATGGTGAAGGGGCTGATCGGCTGGGCGATCATCTGCGGTTTGCCGCTCGGCACGCCCTTTGCCGCGATGCGCATGCACGCGCAGGCGTGGACGATTTTCTTTGCGGTGATCGACGTGGTCGCGGGCGTCGCGCTGTGGCTCGGCTCGGCGTGGGGCGCCACGCTCTGGCTGATCGTAGTCGCGACGCAAATCTCGGCGGACATCGTATTCGCGGAAGTCGCGGGCCTGCTCGTGCTTTTGACGATCTTCGAGGTGTTGCTCGTCGCGGGCTATGTGCTGGTGCGGTTCAAGGTTTACGAAGAAGACAATAAATAAAAATTTCGGGAGGCGGGAATGGCAAAAATCGGATTCATCGGGCTCGGCAACATGGGATTGCCGATGGCGCAGAACCTCATCAAGGCGGGACACGAAGTTACCGGCTTCGATGTGACGCCGGCGGGCCCCGCGAAACTCGGCGAGAGCGGCGGCAAGGCTGCCAAGGAAATCGGCGACGTGGCGGCGGATATGGATTTCGTCGTCACCATGCTGCCCGCGGGCCAGCATGTGCGCGATGTCTATCTCGGCAATGGCGGCGTGTTTGCGCGCGCGAAGAATGGAGCGGCCTTCATCGACTGCTCCACGATCGATGTGGAGACCGCGCGGGCGGTGATTGGCGAGGCGGAGAAGAAAGGTTTTCTGATGCTGGACGCCCCGGTTTCCGGCGGCGTCGGCGGCGCGCAAGGTGGAACGCTTACCTTCATGGTTGGCGGCTCGGACACGGCATTTGCGAAAGCGAAGCCGGTACTGGAGCAGATGGGCAAGACCATCGTGCATGCGGGCGCGGCCGGCGCCGGGCAGGCGGCGAAGATCTGCAACAACATGATCCTCGGCATTTCGATGATCGCGGTATCCGAAGCTTTCGTGCTCGCGGAGAAGCTGGGCCTGGACAAGCAGAAGCTGTTCGATATTTCCTCGAAGTCTTCTGGCCAGTGCTGGTCGATGACGGCCTACTGCCCGGTGCCGGGCCCGGTGCCGACTTCGCCCGCGAACCGCGATTACGCGGCGGGCTTCACGGCGGCGATGATGCTGAAAGACCTGAAGCTCTCGCAGGAAGCGGCGAAGGCAGCCGGCGCTGTGACGCCGCTCGGCGCGAATGCTTCGGCGCTCTATCAGAAATACGCGGACAGCGGCGAAGCGGGAAAAGATTTCTCCGGCATCATCAACTACATCCGCAAAAGTTGAGCTGGCGCAGGCGGCGCAGCTTCGAACATCGTTTCGGAATCGTGCACGCGACGTTCCAGATTGAGGCAGGCAGCGGCGCCGGACCGTGCTGAAACGCTACATGACCCCAATTTTACAAGGGTTTTCGGCGCTTCATAAAGGAATTGGCAAGGCTGATTCCTGACCTTCCATTTATCATTCAATTTAAGGCTTCCTTTTCGCGTCTTGTGTACAAAGATGCACAACGAGCGGAAGAAAACTCCGCCGCCAAGAACGAACACACGGGGCGTAGAACATGAAAAACGTAGCGCGCGCGGCGCAAGCCGCCGAACCGCTTGAATCATTCGAGGAGCTGAAGACGCCGTATCTCGAGGCGTTGACGCTCGTGGAACGGCTGCATCGCCGTCTGCTCGATGTGATCAAGGACGAATTCGATCGTCGCGGCCGTTCGGACATCAACAGCGTGCAGGCGCTCTTGCTGTTCAATATCGGCGGCAGCGAACTGACGGCCGGAGAGCTGCGCACGCGCGGCTATTATCTCGGCTCGAACGTTTCCTATAACTTGAAGAAGCTCGTCGAGATGGGCTATCTGCATCACCAGCGCTCGCGGATCGACCGCCGCTCGGTGCGCATCAGCCTCACCGACAAGGGCAAGGAAGTCCACGAGATCGTCGAAGAGCTTTACCAGAAGCACATTCGCACGCTCGAGAAGGTCGGCGGCATTGGCACAAACGACCTTCAGGTGCTGAACAAAGCCCTGCAGCGCCTCGAGCGCTTCTGGACCGACCAAATCCTCTATCGCCTCTAAGAAATCGGCGACGCATTCAAACATTCAGCCCCGGCGGAAACGCCGGGGCTTTTTTGCGCGCGCGTGAAATCGGGTGTCGTCGGGAAAACGGACTGTCTAGAAGTCGGGCTTCGTTACAGGAGACCGAAATGGCAAGAGCTTATTATAGCACGGTGCTCAATCATCCTCTCGATAAGGTTTGGGCAATGATCCGCGATTTCAATAATTACCCGGTCTATATCGATGGCGTCACCGAAAGCGAAATCGAAGACGGCAGAAGCGGAGACGAAATTGGCGCCGTGCGCCGGTTCAACTATGGCGGCAACTGGATTCGTCAGCGGCTCGGCGATCATTCGGACAAGGAGCATTTGCTAACTTATATCGGCATCGATCCCTTCGCGTTAACCGATAGAAAACTTGCACCGGTGCGTTATCGCGGCACCATGCATCTGCTGCCGGTGGTGGATGGCGCTCGCACCTTCTTCGAATGGTCGGTCGAACTTGATGGAGTTGAGAAAGAGGAACTGGAATGGCGCGACATTTTCATGTCGATGATTCCGGATTGGACCGACTCGCTGAAGCGGACGCTGGACCGCAATGTTTTCTAAATTTCCCTCCCCCTTGCGGGGAGGGTCGCCGAGCGAAGCAAGGCGGGGTGGGGGCGAATCCCTACGCTCAATTTTAGCGCTGCCACCCCACCCGGCTCGCGCCTGGCGGCGCTCGCCACCCTCCCCGTCAAGGGGAGGGATGAAGTGTGCCGATTTTCCGCGAAGACGAAATAGAACTATGCCGCGTCTTTGCCGCCGGCTTGTGCGCGCAGCCACGGGCTCCACGGCTCCGGCGGCAGCACGTCGCCGGAAATCCAGACCGGCTGAATGGTGCCGTGTCTGTCGATGCGGCCGATAGCGGCGGGCTTGTGCAGATGATGGTTCTTTTCATCCATGCGCACGCGGAAGCCGCTTGGCGCATCTAATGTGAGACCGGAAAGCGCCTCGCGTACTTTGTTCGGATCGAAAGTACCAGATTTTTCGACCGCGGCGGCCCAAAGATTGAAGCCAATCCAGGTCGCTTCCATCGGGTCGTTCGCAATCGCCTTCGGATCGCCGGAGAAGTCGCGCCAGGCGGAAATGAAATCGCGGTTCTCGCGCGAATCCATCTCGTGGAGATAATTCCAGGCGACGTAGTGGCCGGTCATGCTCGCGCGCGGGAGCGCGGGCAGCTCCGCTTCGCCGATGGAGAGCGACATGACGGGAAGCACTTCGGCGGTGAGCCCGGCGCGGGCGAATTCGCGATAGAAATGCACGTTGGAGTCGCCGCTGATCGTCGAGATCACCGCCGACTGGCCGCCGGCCGCGAACTTCCGAAGATCGGCAATCGTGCCGCGCCAGTCGGAATGGCCGAGCGGCGCGAAGAACTCTTCGACGTCCGCCCCCATGATCCCGGCCTTTGCGAGATAGCTGCGGACGATCGCGTTGGTGGTGCGCGGGTAGATGTAGTCGCTGCCGATCAGGAAAAATTTCTGCCGGTGCATGCGGCGCAGATAATCGATCGCGGGCAGGGCCTGCTGGCGCGGCGTGCCGCCTAGATAGAAAACATTGGGTGACTGTTCTTCGCCTTCATACTGGCTCGGGTAGAACAGGAGATTGTTCGCCCATTCCACGACCGGCAGCACCTGCTTGCGCGATGCGGAGGTCCAGCAACCAAAGATCGCCGCCACTTTGTGCTCGGTCAGCATCGTGCGCGCCTGATCGGCATAAAGCTTCCAGTCGGAGCGGGGATTCATGATGACGGCTTCGACCGGGCGGCCCAGAAGACCGCCGCGCTCGTTCAACTGCTCGATCAGCATCACGAGCAGCGATTGCAGCGGGCGCTCGCTCGCCGTCATCGTTCCCGAAAGCGAGTGGAGTATGCCGACCTTGATCGCGCCGCTGTCGAGGTTCGCGAAATAGCGCTCGACCGCGTCCATCATCCATTGCGAGCGATCGATCAGATCGTTCGCAGTCGTCAGTACCGACTCTCCCGCGTCCTCGACCTGCGATACTGCGGAAGAAATCTCCGGTAGCGCGCCGCCGACGCCGTCGGCGACCTTCGCGGCGCGGCCGCTGATGTGGCGAAGCTCTTCCGCTTGGTGATCGAGGTGCGCGGTCATCGCGCGGCTGGTCTCGCTCATCGTGCCGACGCTCGCGGAGACCGCGGTGATCGCGCTCACCGTGTCTTCGACGGCCTTCTGAATGTCGCCGATCTGCGTATCGATGTTGCCGGTCGCTTTCGCGGTTTGGGATGCGAGCGCTTTCACTTCGCTGGCGACGACGGAGAAGCCTTTGCCGGCTTCGCCCGCGCGCGAGGCTTCGATGTGGGCATTCAGCGCGAGCAGGGAGGTCTTGTCGGCAATCGCTTGAATGGATTTGACGACCTCGCCGATTTCGAGCGCGGCAGCGGAGAGGCTGCGCACGATGCGGTCGGTGCGTTCGAGATCGGAAATGGTCTGGTTGGTCGCCTTCTGCGCGGCGGAAATCTGAACGGTCGAATTATCGAGCAGCACAAGCAGCTTGTTTGCCGAGGCCGCGACCGCTTCCGAGTCTCGCGCGGCGGAAGTCGCGGTCGCCGAAGCATCCGATACCTGTGCGCGCATGCGGATGTTGCGCGCGGCGAGTTCGTTCGCGGTGACGCGGATTTCTTCGCCAGCAGCGGCGAAGGTCGTCAGCACTTCGTCGATGGCAGCGCGAAATTTTCTGGTGAAGAACACGCGGCCTGCGTGCCTGAGCCGCGCTTCGTCCTGGCGCGAGCGTTGATCGGCCGCGAGCGCGTCAGCATCGAGCAAAGTTTTCCGCATCGCTTCGGCGGCGGCGGCGAGTTTCTCGAACGTCGGGCCGTCGGATGTCGCTGGCAATTCCGCGAAGCGATCGCCCTGCGAGATGCGGGAGATCGCGTCGGTCAACGAGCCGTATTTGCGGTCCACAATCCACGCACCGACGAAGGCGAGCAGGGCGGCCGCGATCAGTCCCGGCACGATGCCGAGATAAAGCGTCGCGTATCCGGTCAACGCGGCTGCGAGGAACACCGGAAGCGCGATGCGAAGGGCAGGCAATTTCGTGCCGGTAGGCTCCGGCATCGTCACTCTCCGGCGAATCTCGTGGAATCGACTGGTTCGATAAGACGTGCAGGGCCTGTGTTGTTGAAGCCCATATTTTGAGCGTGACGCCAATGGTTTAGGCCGAGTTTGGAGGCATGCTTGCGGACGCTCGCCGCAGACCGCATGGTGATGACGCAACGACTCGGGGGCCGGCGAAATGCCCACCAAGGGCGAAAGCGAAGTCATCGTGGAAATGCGCCCCGTGGGCGGCGTGGTCCGCGTGGCCGCGGTCGACGTCGCGACTGGCACCGAGGTCGTAGTCATGGGGCCCGCCAGCGCCAGCCCGCAGAGCCTGGAGCAGGTGGCCGTCGCCAAGCTCAGGCGCAAGCTCGCAATGGATAGGGGTAGCTAGACGCCGGCCTGTTGGAGGATCGAATATGTTCAGACCGAAAGTTTTTTCTTTGATTTTTCTTACATCAGTATTTCTTGGGTTCTCAAATCAGCCTTCGGCCGCTCAGCAATGTCCGAATTCGGTTTTCTGCGGGGGGTGGCGAACAGTATGTAACCGGGTCAGCACGGGCAGTGATGTTGCAGCAGTTTGTCAGCAGCGCTATGCGGCCTGCCTGTCCTCAGGGTGCTTCCATTTCAACAGCCCGCGCCCGCGTTGCCGGAACAATGCCGAAGATATGGCAATGACAACGGCCTGCCAGCGTAAATAGCGTTCCGCCATGGATAGGGGCAGCTAGCACTTAGTGTCCCGTATCCAATGTTTGCTGTCGTTTACGGCACATTCTGAGCAAACATTGGATACGAAAGGACACTAGCAAACTATAGATCTAGTGATCCTTTGGTTCTGACATTCGTAAAAGTGCCTGCTGGGACGGGATACGAATGTCAGAACCGGATCGCTAGCCCACGCTTCTTTTTGGGGGTCGGCTATGTTAGGCCGGACCCGTTCACAACCCTAGGCCCGAGGATGCCAGCAATGCCCGCGACCGATCCTATGGCGGATCGCAACGATGCGAACCGCTTTTTCACCGCCACGCTCGAACAGAGCGATCCCGAAATCTTCGGCGCGGTGAAGGGCGAACTCGGCCGTCAGCGGCACGAAATCGAGCTGATCGCCTCCGAGAACATCGTCTCCAAGGCCGTGCTGGAGGCGCAGGGCTCGGTGCTCACGAACAAATACGCCGAAGGCTATCCCGGCAACCGCTATTACGGCGGCTGCAAGTGGGTCGATATCGTCGAAACGGTCGCGATCGAGCGCGCGAAGAAGCTGTTTAGTTGCGGCTTCGCGAATGTGCAGCCGAATTCCGGCAGCCAGGCGAACCAGGCCGCCTTCATGGCGGTGATGAAGCCGGGCGACACTTTTCTCGGTCTGAACTTAGCCGCGGGCGGACATCTCACGCACGGTTCGCCAGTGAACATGTCCGGCAAGTGGTTCAAGGCGGTGCCTTACGGTGTGCGCAAAGACGACCAGCGTATCGATTATGACGCCGTTGAGCAGCTTGCGCGCGAGCATCAGCCCAAGCTGATCGTGGCCGGCGGCTCGGCTTATCCGCGGCAGATCGATTTCGCGCGCTTCCGCAAGATCGCGGACGCGGCCGGCGCGGTGTTCATGGTCGACATGGCGCACTTCGCAGGACTCGTCGCCGGCGGCGTGCATCCTTCGCCGTTCCCGCACGCGCATATCGTGACCGCGACGACGCACAAGACGCTGCGCGGACCGCGCGGCGGCTTGGTGCTCACCAACGACGAAGCGCTGGCGAAGAAGATCAATTCGGCGGTGTTTCCGGGCTTGCAGGGCGGGCCGCTGATGCATGTGATCGCGGGCAAGGCGGTCGCTTTCGCGGAAGCGTTGCAGCCGTCCTACAAGATTTACGCGAAGAACGTGGTCGAGAATGCGAAAGCGCTTGCGGAAAATCTGCGCGCGCACGGCTTCGACATCGTCTCCGGCGGCACCGACACGCATGTCATGCTGGTCGATCTCCGGCCGAAGCGTCTCACCGGAAAAATTTCCGAAAACGCGCTCGGCCGCGCCTACATCACCTGCAACAAGAACGGCATTCCGTTCGATCCGGAAAAGCCCGCGGTGACTTCGGGCGTCCGGCTCGGTTCGCCCGCCTGCACCACGCGCGGCTTCGGCGTCAAAGAATTCCAGCTCGTCGGCGACTACATCGCGGAAGTGCTGAACGTGCTTTCGCAAAAGGGCGTCGAGGAAGACTCGATGGTCGAGGCCGCGGTGCGCGAGAAGGTGACCAAGCTTCTCGAACGCTTCCCGATCTATCAGTAAAAATGCGGGCGAGGGCATAACATATGCGGTGCCCCTTCTGCGGTAACGCCGATACGCAGGTGAAGGACTCGCGGCCGACCGAAGATTCGGCCGCGATCCGCCGCCGCCGCGTGTGTCCGGGATGCGGCCAGCGCTTTACCACCTTCGAGCGCGTGCAGTTGCGCGAGCTCACGGTGTTGAAGCGCAACGGCCGCCGCACGCCATTCGACCGCGACAAGCTCTTGCGCTCGGTGCAGATCGCGCTGCGCAAGCGTCCCGTCGATCCGGATCGTATCGATCAGATGGTGTCGGGCATCGTGCGCCGCTTAGAGAGTTCAGGGGATGAGGAAATCACCTCGGAGACGATCGGCGAACTCGTGATGGACGGGCTGAAGCAACTCGATGACGTTGCTTACGTCCGCTTCGCCTCGGTCTATCGCAATTTCCGCGACCCGAAAGATTTCGAGGACGTGCTCGGCGAGCTCGCCGAAGGCGAGCGGCCTAAAGGCGCGGAATGAACGCGGTGCAAGTTTCGAACTGGACGACGCCGGTGGGCATCGACGACGCGCGTTTCATGGACGCGGCACTTCAGTTCGGCCGCCGCAACATGGGTATGACGGCGCCTAATCCTTCGGTCGGCGCGATCATCGTGAAAACCAGCGGCACCACGCCGGTCATCGTTGCGCGGGGCGTTACCGCTAGAGGCGGCCGCCCACACGCGGAAACCGAGGCATTGAAAGCCGCAGGGAATGCCGCGAAAGGCTCAACCGTTTACGTAACGCTCGAGCCTTGCGCGCATCAGTCGAAAACGCCGCCGTGCGCCAACGCGCTCGTCAACGCACAGGTCGGCCGTGTCGTGATTGCGATCGAAGATACCAATCCGCTCGTCTCCGGCAACGGCATCCGGATGCTGCGCGATGCGGGGATCGAAACCATCGTCGGCATTGGCGCCGCGCAGGCAAAAATCGATCACGCCGGGCATTTCCGCCGCGTGCGTGACGGCCGCCCGCATATTCTCTTGAAGATCGCGATGTCCGCAGACGGCAAGACCGCGCTTGCCGGCCGCAAGCCGGCGCGCATTTCCGGACCGGTGTCGATGGCAGAGGCGCACATTCTGCGCGCGACCTGCGATGCGATCATGGTCGGCAGCGGCACCGTGATCGCCGACAATCCAAAGCTCGACTGCCGCCTGCCGGGAATTGAGGACCGCTCGCCAATCCGCGTCGTATTCGACGGGAGCCTGAAAATTCCGCTCGACTGTCATCTCGTGCAGACCGCGAAAACCCGAAAGCTGATCGTGATCGCAGGGGAGAACGCCCCTGCCGATGCACAGAAAGCGCTTGAAGCGAAGGGTGCCGAGGTCGTTCGCGTTCAATGCACGAAAGATCGCTACCGCAAGCCGGTGATTGCCGACGCCATGCACGAGCTCGGCAACCGCGGCATTACGCGTCTCCTTGCGGAAGGCGGACCGGTGCTGTCGGCGTCGCTCTTGAAGAACGATCTCGTGGACGAAGCGGCCGTCGTGCGCGCGCCCGTGCCGCTCGGCGTGGATGCGATCGATGCGCTCGAAGACTTGCCGCTGGACGCGCTGCTCGCGTCGCCGAAACTCAAGGTCATCGAGGAGCGGATGCTCGGCGAGGACCGCATGATCCGCATGTTCCGGAAGTAGAAGATGTTCACGGGAATTGTCACCGATGTTGGCGTGATCCGCTCGGAAGCGGGCCGTTTCGATCCGGCGTCGAAGTCGAACCTCAAGCGTCTCCGCATCGCTACCCGTTATAACGCGAAGACCATCGATCTCGGCGCCTCGATCATGTGCAATGGAATTTGCCTCACAGTGGTCGCTCGCGATGAAGACTGGTTTGAAGTGGAGGCCGGTCCGGAGACGCTGAAGATCACGACGGCGGGCGAGTGGAAGGCCAATACGAAGGTCAATCTCGAGCGCTCCTTGAAGGTCGGTGACGAGCTGGGCGGCCATCTCGTCAGTGGGCACGTCGATGGTATTGCCGAAGTGGTTTCGCGCGAAGATTTCGACCAATCATCGAAGATCACGCTGCGCGCGCCGGACGCGTTCGCACGTTACATCGCGGTCAAGGGCTCGGTTGCGCTCGATGGAATTTCGCTTACGGTGAACGAAGTAAAAGGTTCCGAATTTTCGGTGCACCTGATCCCGCATACGCTGCAGGTCACGAACTGGAACGGGCTCAAAGGCGGGGACAAGGTGAACCTCGAAGTCGACCAGCTTGCGCGCTATGTCGCGCGGCTTGCCGAGTACCGCTAAGCACGTTACGCCAGCGCCACCATGGCATTCAAACTCGTCTCCGAAAACAAAGAAGCGCCGCTGGAAGGCGCGCGGTTGCTCGTGATCGAGGCGCGCTTTCACGAGAGCATTGCCGACGAACTCGTCGCCGGCGCCTTGGCGCGGATCGAGGCAGCAAAGGCGAAAGCCGACCGGATCACCGTTCCGGGCGCGCTGGAAATTCCGATTGCGGCGTCGATCGCGTACAGCTCAGGCCGTTATGACGGCATCGTCGCACTGGGCTGTGTCATTCGCGGCGAGACGGAACACTTCGGGATCGTCGCTTATGAATCCGCCCAAGCCTTGATGCGCCTCGGCGTCGAGCGGCAAATCCCTATCGGCAACGGCATTCTCACGGTCGAGAACGAAGAACAGGCCTGGACGCGCGCGAAGCGTTCGGAAGGCGACAAGGGCGGCGAGGCGGCCTCTGCCGCGCTTGCGCTGATCCGTATCGCCCGCGCCCAGATCGGCCGCTGACATGGCAAAGACATCGCTCAAGGAGCGGAGTGCGGCGCGCCTCGCCGCGGTGCAGGCGCTGTACCAAATGGACATCGCCGCTTCGCCGCTGCCGAACGTGCTTTCCGAATTCGAACGGCACTGGATCGGCCGCGAGATCGAGGGCGAGCGCTACGAAGAGGCGGAAGAAAAGCATTTCCGCGACGTGGTGGAAGGCGTGGTTCGCGAGCAGCTCACGCTCGACCCCTTGATAGACAAGACGCTGAACGACGGCTGGCCGCTGAAGCGGATCGAGAGCGTTATGCGCGCTGCACTTCGCGCCGGCGCTTACGAGCTTTTCCATCGTCACGACATTCCAGCACGCGCGATTATCAGCGAGTATGTCGATGTCGCCGCCGCGTTTCTGGATAAGGACGATGTGGGAATGGCGAACGCAGTTCTGGACGCGCTTGCAAAGCAGGCCCGGCCCAGGGACTTCGCAAATTAGATGAACACGAAGCGCGAGCCGAGCGGCGAAGAAAAGCTGATCGAGCGCTTCTTCAAACCGCTCGCACAGCATCCCGGCGCGCTCGCGCTTTCGGATGACGCCGCATTTCTGACGCCGCCTGCCGGATACGATCTCGTGCTGACGACCGATATGACGGTCGCAGGCGTTCATTTCTTCGCGGACGACCCGCCGGAGACGATCGGCAGGAAAGCGCTACGCGTGAATCTCTCCGATCTCGCCGCCAAGGGCGCGGAGCCCATCGGCGCGCTGCTTGCGATTTCGTTTTCCGGAGAAATCGATGAGGGCTGGGTTGCAAACTTCTCGCGCGGGCTGGGCGAAGATTGCGTCGCTTTTGCGTGTCCGCTGCTCGGCGGCGACACGACGAAAACGCCTGGGCCGCTTTCGATTTCGATTACGGCGATCGGCAAGGTGCCATCCGGCAAGATGGTGAAGCGCGCGGGTGCGAAGCCGGGCGATCTCGTCGTTGTGTCGGGCACCATTGGCGATGCCGCGCTCGCGCTGGAACTCAAGAAGCGGGTGTTGAGCGGCGGGCTTGGCGATCTCAACAAGCCGCAAACAGCCGAACTGATGCGGCGCTATCGCATTCCGGAGCCCCGTGTCTCACTGGCACCGCTGCTTCGGGAATACGCGAATGCCGCGATGGATGTTTCCGACGGGCTTGTCGGTGATCTGAACAAGCTCGCGCGCGTTTCGGGCGTCAGCGCACGCATCGAAACGGCGAAAGTCCCACTCTCGAATCCCGCGCACGACGCAATTGCGGGCGAGGGCGTACTGCTCGAAATCGCGCTGACCGGCGGCGACGATTACGAGGTGCTTTGTGCTGTCCCGGAGAGCCGTTTCGCTTCCTTTGCGGAAGCCGCCGGCAAGGCGGGCGTGCCGGTGACCGCTATCGGGAGCTTCGCAGACGGCGAGGGTGTTGCCGTTCTTGACGCAAGCGGCAAGGAACTGGCGTTCCAAAAAGCTTCCTACAGCCACTTCTAGGCCAAAAGAACGCAGATTCAGTCGCGGAATCCTGCCTAAATAAGCCTCTGGCTTGTTGCGCCGCCAAGGCATTTTTGGCAAAGGTTGCGCGCTTTGGGGGGTGCCCCGAAGGCTATCGCGCCGGGCCAAAGCCTGCGACGCGCAAGCAATTTCCGACAGAAGACTAGGGGCAAATCGATGCTTGCTTTATGGCTGATTCTCGCCTGCGGCGTACTCGCGATTGCATACGGCGTATGGGCGACGAATTCCGTTCTCTCCGCCGACGCTGGCAATCAGCGCATGCAGGAAATCGCGGCCGCGATCCGCGAAGGCGCACAGGCTTATCTGCGCCGCCAATACCTGACGATTGCGGTCGTCGGGGTCGTAATTTTCGCTATCGTCTGGTGGCTCTTGGGCGCGCTCGTCGCGGTCGGTTTCGCCGTCGGCGCGATCCTTTCCGGTCTCACCGGCTTCATCGGCATGAACGTCTCGGTGCGCGCGAACGTCCGTACTGCGCAGGCCGCGACCAAGTCGCTCAGCGAGGGTCTGGAAATCGCGTTCAAGTCGGGCGCAATCACGGGTCTGCTCGTTGCCGGTCTCGCGCTTCTGGGCGTTGCCGGTTACTACGGCTTCCTGGTGTTCGGCCTGGGCCTGAAGGCTGCAGATCGCACGGTCATCGACGCGCTCGTTGCGCTCGGCTTCGGCGCTTCGCTGATCTCGATCTTCGCGCGTCTCGGCGGTGGCATCTTCACCAAGGGTGCGGACGTCGGCGGCGACCTCGTCGGCAAAGTCGAAGCGGGCATTCCCGAGGATGATCCGCGCAACCCGGCCACGATCGCGGACAACGTCGGCGACAACGTCGGCGACTGCGCCGGCATGGCTGCGGACCTCTTCGAAACCTATGCGGTGACGGTCGTTGCGACCATGGTGCTGGCTGCAATCTTCTTCGCCAATTCGCCGATGCTCGGCAACCTGCTGCTCTATCCGCTCGCGATCTGCGGCGCGTGTATCATCACGTCGATCGCCGGTACCTTCTTCGTGAAGCTGCCTGCGAACCAGTCGATTATGGGCGCGCTCTATCGTGGCTTCATTGCCTCGGCGGTGCTCTCGCTCCCGGCGCTCGCTGTCGCGACGCACTTCCTCATCGGCTGGAACGTTCCGATGACAGTGCAGGGCATCACCTTCACCGGCACGTCGCTGTTCTATTGCGGTGTCGTTGGCCTTGTGGTCACGGGCCTCATCGTCTGGATCACCGAGTACTACACCGGCACGGACTATCGTCCGGTGAAGTCGATCGCGCAGGCGTCGGTGACCGGTCACGGTACCAACATCATTCAGGGTCTCGCGGTTTCGATGGAAGCGACCGCGCTGCCCGCACTCGTCATCATCGGCGGCATTCTGGTCACTTACTCGCTTGCGGGCCTGTTCGGCATCGCGATCGCGGTGACGACGATGCTGGCGCTGGCCGGCATGGTCGTGGCGCTCGACGCTTTCGGTCCGGTCACCGACAATGCCGGTGGCATTGCCGAAATGGCGGGCCTGCCGAAGGACGTGCGCAAGTCCACCGACGCGTTAGATGCCGTCGGCAACACCACGAAGGCGATCACCAAGGGCTATGCGATCGGTTCCGCCGGCCTCGGTGCGCTGGTGCTGTTCGCGGCTTACACTTCGGACCTCAACTACTTCGTCCAGAACGCCGCGCAGTTCAAATACTTCGCGGGCGTGAAGGTCGACTTCTCGCTGTCGAATCCTTACGTCGTGGTCGGTCTGCTGTTCGGCGGTCTGCTGCCATACCTCTTCGGCGCGATGGGCATGATGGCCGTCGGTCGCGCGGCTGGTTCGATCGTCGAGGAAGTGCGCCGTCAGTTCCGCGAGAAGCCGGGCATCATGCAGGGCAAGGACAAGCCGGATTACGGCAAGGCCGTCGACCTGCTGACCAAGGCGGCGATCAAGGAAATGATCGTGCCGTCGCTGTTGCCGGTGCTGTCGCCGATCGTCGTCTATTTCGCGATGTATTACATCGCGGGCGGCGGCGCGGCCGGTAAGGCCGCGGGCTTCTCGGCGCTTGGCGCGATGCTCTTGGGCGTGATCGTGACGGGTCTCTTCGTCGCAATCTCGATGACCTCTGGCGGCGGCGCTTGGGACAACGCCAAGAAGTACATCGAAGACGGCCACTTCGGCGGCAAGGGCTCCGAGCCGCACAAGGCGTCCATCACCGGCGACACGGTCGGCGATCCCTACAAGGATACAGCCGGCCCGGCGGTGAACCCGATGATCAAGATCACGAACATCGTGGCGCTGTTGCTGCTCGCGATCCTCGCGCACTAAGCGAGAGACGCACGAAACGAAAAGCCCGCGGGGAGCAGTCCTCGCGGGCTTTTTCTTTGCGCGAAGCTTCGCTTATTCGCGGCTGACGCCGAACGGATTGATGTTGCCGACGCCACGCAGAATGCTGCCGACCATACTGATGTCCGCGCCGCCCGCGACGGTTGTGCGGCTGATGAAATCGAAAATCTTGCCGTCCTGCATGCCGTAATTCGCGATGCGGACGACACGCCGGTCGGGACTGAAATAGACCACGAGCACGCGCTGATCGACGACTTCGGGCAGCAGGAAAGCGGTCTGCTGCGTCTTCTGCGAGATGTAATAAAAGGCTTCGCCGGAGAGTGTCGCGACCGTCGAAGGCGTGCCGAGAACGAGCAGCACTTGTTCCTGGCTCGACCCGACCGGGACCTGCTGGAGCGCGTTTTCGTCCAGCACGTAGCCGCGATTAAAGGTCTGCGTGAAACTGTTCACCGGCAAGCTGCTGCAGGCAGCCACCGCCAGGGCAGAAATCAGCGCTGCGAGCGCAGGGGCGCGGCGGATCGCGGAGGTTTGCAGCACTCTGACAGGCATAATGGTTAATTGCCGGATTGACTTGTCGCGACCCCGCGACTACCCCGCGCGGCAACGAAACGCAAATTTCAGCCGGGCTGGTATGTTCCTGTTCAAGAAACGCGACTCCGGACGCCGAATGACCATCGAACGGCTCTATGGCGCCATCGTGGCGCAGGCCCGGCTGCCCGATTTCTACCGGGATATGGGCGTGCCCGACACGGTCGAGGGACGCTTCGATTTTCTGGTCCTGCATATGCATCTTGTAAACGCGCGGCTTTCCGAGGGCGGCGAGGCGGGCGTCGCATTGGGACAGGGGCTCCTTGACCATTTCTTCGAGGACATGGACGCGAGTTTGCGCGAGATCGGCATCGGGGACCTGACGGTCCCGAAGAAAATGCGCACGCTCGCGGAGGCCTATCTCGGAAGGTCCGCGCTCTATGCTGCGGCGATGAAGCAGCGCGATGAGGCCGCGCTGTCGGCCGCTATCGCGCGTAACATTCTGGCCGGCGGCGATGTGACGACGGCGCGAAAGCTCGCGCGCTATACCTTCGCAGCCGCAGAGGCGTTGCGCGAGCAGCCGCTCGAGCGGCTCCTTGAGGGCGCAGCCGAATTTCCGTCTCCGGCAAAGGCAGCCGCAAATGCAAACTGATCTGCCCTGGACTTATGAGGTCGAGGTAGCCTCTGTCCCGCCAGAGGGGCAAACATTCGAGCTCGTGCCGGATGAAATAACTCGCAAGCGCCTCGCAGAGGTTGCCGGCGTTGTCGCTATTCCCGCGCTCAAGATGCAGGTCGAAGTTCGGCCAGCCGGCGACGGAGGAGCAGAGGTTATCGGCAAGCTCGAAGGCGTCGTGCGCCAGACTTGTGTCGTGAGTCTGGAGGAATTCGACAGTCCGGTTTCCGAGAATATCGCTGTCGATTTCGCGGTGAACCGGAAAAGCGAAGCTGAAACGGACGATGAGGAGGAGATCGAAGATCATCCTGATCCTATCGTGGATGGAAAGATCGATCTCGGAGCGCTGGCCACGGAATTCCTGATCCTCGGGGTCGATCCCTATCCGCGAAAGCCTGGCGTGGAGTTCGCTGCTCCGGCGCCGGACAAGGCGGCGCCAGAGCCTAAGCGCAGTCCTTTCGAGCAGCTCTCCGGGCTTAAAGATGAATTCAAGAAGTAGCTGTAACTGTTTGTAATAGCTGTTTTTATCTCCCTGCGGTTGAACCAGGATGCCGAACCGCTATTGTCGGCCAGCGCCGGAGCGGGGCCGGGCATTTCCAATCCAACGGCTGAAGCCCGACAGCCTGCTGCCAATCCGCGATGTCCAGAACTGTCCGTATTGCGATCGACGTCATGGGAGGCGATCACGGTCCCACCGTGATCGTGCCGGGCGCGGAAATCGCTGCGCTGCGCCGTCCGGATACCGAATATCTTCTGTTCGGCGACCAGAAGCAGATTGCGCCGGTGCTGGCGAAGCAAACCCGCATCAAGAACGCCAAGGTTATTCATACCGACGTAGCGGTCCGCATGGACGACAAGCCCAGCCAGGCGCTGCGCAAAGGCCGCAAGGTTTCCTCGATGTGGCTCGCGATCGAGGCGGTGAAGAAGGGCGAAGCGGATGTCGCGATCTCCGCCGGCAATACCGGCGCGCTGATGGCCATGAGCCTGTTCTGTCTGAAGCCGCTCGCTGGAATCGACCGGCCGGCGATCGCGGCGATCTGGCCATCCATGCGTGGCGAAAGCATCGTGCTCGATGTCGGAGCTTCGATTGGTTCCGATGCGAAGCAACTCGTCGATAATGCGGTCATGGGTGCTGCGATGGCGCGCGTCGTATTCGATCTCGACAAGCCCACCGTCGGCCTCCTGAATGTAGGCGTCGAGGAAATGAAGGGCGTCGAGGAGGTCCGCGAGGCAGGGCAGATTCTCCGTGACATGAATGCCGCCAATTTCGACTACCGCGGATTCGTCGAGGGCGACGACATCTCCAAGGGAACCGTGGACGTGATCGTCACGGAAGGCTTCACGGGGAACATTGCGCTGAAGACCGCCGAGGGAACCGCGCGCCAGATCGGCGAGTACCTGCGCTCCGCGATGAGCCGGACCCTCAGTGCGAAGATCGGGTATCTGTTTGCGCGCGGCGCGTTCCAGGTTCTGCGCGACAAAATGGACCCGCGCCGCGCTAACGGCGGCCTGTTTCTGGGTCTCAATGGCCTTGTCGTGAAAAGTCACGGCGGAACCGACGCAGAAGGCTTCGCCTCCGCCATCGAAATCGGCTACGACGTGGTTCGCCACAATCTCATAAAAGGAATAGCCGACGGGTTGCGCCGCGAAGCGCCGCAGACACCCGAACCGGCCAAGGAAATGCAGCAGTGACAGTCTACCGCTCGGTCGTGCGGGGTGTCGGTTCCTACCTTCCGGCGCGCACGCTGACCAATGCCGAACTCGCCCAGATGGTCGATACGTCCGACGAATGGATTGTGCAGCGCACGGGCATTCGCGAACGGCACATCGCCGCGAAAGGGGAGAAGACTTCCGATCTCGCCGTCGCGGCGGCAAAGGCGGCACTTGGCAACGCCGGGATGTCCGCGGCCGATATCGACCTCATCATCGTCGCGACTTCGACGCCCGATCTCACATTCCCCGCGACCGCCACCACCGTGCAGGCGGAACTCGGGATTACCCGGGGTGCCGCCTTCGACTTGCAGGCGGTCTGTTCAGGCTTCGTCTATGCGATGGCGACGACCGATCAGTATCTGCGCTCGGGCGATTTTTCGCGCGCGATCGTGATCGGCGCGGAAACCTTCTCCCGCATTCTCGACTGGAACGACCGCACAACCTGCGTCTTGTTCGGCGACGGCGCCGGTGCGGTAGTGCTGGAGCGTTCCGAGCAGCCCGGGAAGCGGGACGATCGCGGGATTCTCGTGTCAAAACTCCGCTCGGACGGGCGTCACCGCGAAAAACTCTTCGTCGATGGCGGTCCGGGCTCCACGGGAACGGTCGGTCACCTCCGCATGGAGGGCAAAGAGGTATTCCGCCACGCGGTGGGTATGATCACGGACGTGATCGAGGATGCCTATGCCGCAACCGGTTATTCGTCCGACGACATCGACTGGTTCGTGCCGCATCAGGCCAACCTTCGGATTATCGACGGCAGCGCCAGGAAACTTAAAATTGCGCCGAACAAGGTTGTCGTGACGGTCGACAAGCACGGCAACACGTCCGCCGCGTCGATTCCGCTCGCACTTTCGACCGCGGTGAGCGACGGGCGCATCAAACGGGGCGATCTCGTGCTGCTCGAAGCCATGGGCGGCGGCTTTACCTGGGGTTCTACGCTGTTGCGCTGGTGACACTTCGCGCACGCCTCGCGACAGTTTTGTTGCAACCCGGTTGACTCGGGCGATGAATCGCAAATAACGTCGCTTTATCAGTACGATAGAGTTACCGCGGGGGCGGCCATGAGCGGGAAGACCATCACGCGCGCTGACCTGAGTGAAGTCGTCTATCAAAAGGTCGGTTTGTCGCGCACGGAATCGGCGGCGCTAGTCGAGCTCGTTCTGACTGAACTCGCCGACTCGCTCGCGCGCGGGGAGAACGTCAAGCTTTCGTCCTTCGGCTCCTTCATCGTCCGCCAGAAGGGCGAGCGCGTCGGCCTCAATCCGAAGACGGGAGAAGAAGTTCCCATCGAGCCGCGCAGGGTGATGGTTTTCAAGCCATCGAATATCCTTAAGCAACGAATCAACGGGCGAAACGGCGACGCGAAAAAACGCTGACGGCCCACGCGAGGCGAGGCCCGTTTAGGTGGAAAAAGGTCCGGACGCATTCCGAACGATCAGCGAGGTCGCAGACGACCTCGATCTGCCGCAGCACGTGCTTCGCTTCTGGGAAACGCGCTTCGTACAGATCAAGCCGATGAAGCGCGGCGGCGGGCGCCGCTATTATCGTCCGGACGATGTCGATCTTCTGCGCGGTATCCGCCATCTTCTTTACGGCGAGGGCTATACGATCCGCGGCGTGCAGCAGATCCTGAAAGATCAGGGTCTGCGTTATGTGCAGACGGTGGGCCGTTCGGCGGAGACCGATCCGGCGCGGCTGCGCGACATCAATTTCGATCAGGAAGCGCTGGAGGCGGACGCCGAAAATTTAAGCGTGTCGGCCGGCGCCCGTGGCGTCGTGAATTTCGTGCCGCCGCAGCGCCCTCGCGTCGAGCCGGAGATGCCGCGCGCAAAGGAGCCGCGCATCGTGGAAGTGCCGCGCGCGCAGCCGCAAAGTTATGAGGACGACGGCCCCGCGATCCCGTTCCGGAAATTTGCGCCGTCGCCTGATCGCGACGAGCCGCGCGTGCAGATGCGTAGCAACCAGGATGAGCGCGCCTACGAACCGCGCGCAGCCGAGCCGCAAATGCGTCCGCCGGTACAGCGTGCGCCGATGCCGGAAACACCCGGAAGTCTTCGCCTGCCGGCGGAAGCCGTGCGGCTATTGAAAGCCACGCTCTATGAGTTGGGCGAATGCCGGCGCATGCTGGATGCGAGCCGGAAGGGCGGCTAGCGCTACTTAGCGCGGCAGCAATTCCGCTTTCGGCGCGATGTTCTTCTGCAATAGCTTTCCGGTCTTGCGGTCGAAGGTCCAGCGGCCCGCGAGCTGATAGACTTCCAGCTCGCGCTCGTCGTTCTCGAATTTGAATTTGTAGCAGGCGATGAAGGTGTAGCGCTGCGTGCGCGCATCGTGAAAGGCCGGTTCTAGGCGGCCGTTGTCGGGGTGTCCCGCGAAGGGCAGCAGTTTTGCCGTTGCGGTGACCGTTTTTCCGGCTGGCACGTCCAAATTCTTCAGATCGTACTCGCGGACGGCTGCGCCAATCGTATTGCCGAAAAAGTTATCGCAATTCGTTCCCCGCTCGATCTGATCGGCGAACAAAAGCTCGATCGAGATAATTTTCGCATGCCGCGACGTGGTGTTGTTGAAGTGCAGGCGATGCTCGCCAAACGCAACGTAGTAAGGAAGCTCCGCCTTGATTTCCGGTCCCGGCGTGATCGTGACGGTCACTTCGCCGCCGCGCTGGGCGAAGGCGTCTTGGGGAGCCACCACAAGGAAGAAAATATCGAGCGCCGTAGCGAAGGGGAATCTGTACACGGCTACGTTTTGCACGGGAATCTTTCCTCGCGCAAATCGGGGGCCGGAACGTCAGTTGAGTTCAGCGACAGAATGGTGCTCAGAGTACTCTTTGTTACGAGCCTTCAGCGCCTGCAAGCGTGTTTCCTGACCGCCTCTGACCGCCGCAGCGGCGATAATTTTGTCGAAGCGCATTGTAATGCCGTGAGCAGCGGCTTCTTGGACAACGCCGTCCTTGTCGAAAGCATAGTAATCAGCTTCGTCGGCTTTAGCTTTGTACGCGCGCCATGCGCGCCACTTGATGTAAAGATCGATTTCCTCGCCCGGAGCGGCGTAGTCGAAGAACATCGTATTTCGAGGGCCGGGCGGGTAGGGGTGAAATAAATCGGGCCGGGACGTCCAAAGATCGTTCTCGATTTCGGGGTGTAACGCGAGGGCAGGGTTGTCTTTCAGTCTGGCCGCGCCGGCCGAATGAAAAACCCGCAAGCTGAAAATGACCAGATCACCTGGCTCGGATTCTAGATCGTATAGCTCGAACCCCGGCAACGGGATTGTCCCTGCGCCATTCAGAGAAACCTTCTTTCCGAAAAACTTTCGCAAACCGCCAAACGGTTTTTTGAAAGCGGCCTGTCCGACGACGTGCGACCCGGGCGCGACTTTCAGCCCACCGCTGTAGCGAGTGTAGTCTCTGAAATAAATACCGAAGCGATAGCCGCGATAAATTTGTCCCGGTTTCGGGTCCCAAGTCTTATTCACATCGTTAGGTGTACCGCGCGCATCGGCATGAAGGACGCGGAAAGGATTATTGGTAATTTTCCCCGCTTCAGCCTCATAGTTCAGTGCGGTTTCACCGTAGTAGACAAGCTGTTCGCCAAGTAGCGCCTTAGCAATTTTCAACAAATTCGGGTCGATCAAAACCGGTCTTAAAGAGTCGATGCTCATGAGGTCATTGGAAACGCCTTGCCGTTTCGCTTCGGCCATCAAACTTTCCATTTCCTGCATACGCTGGGGAGAAAAAATCCCTTCACAACGCAGAAACCGTACTTGTCGGCAGTGTGCTTTATCCCAGCGATATCACCTGCGGCCTTCAGAAATTCGGCCATAGCAATGGACTCCCCAGCAAATAAAAAGCAAAAAAATGGTCGGAGCGGCGGGATTTGAACCCACGACCCCTAGTCCCCCAGACTAGTGCGCTAACCGGGCTGCGCCACGCTCCGACAGGGCGCGGACTATAGTGATCCGCTCCTTGCGCTGCAACGACGGCTCGGCCGTTGCGGGCAGCTCTTTTGCCGCGGAACCGCTCGGCATTTCAACACGATAGCGGTGTGCTGCAATCGCGCCGCCCCAGAGCACGCCAGCGAGCAGCCAGAAGTGGCGCCAGTGGTCGGTGTCGATGATCGCGCCTTCGCCGGCCACGCCGAAAAACGCCGCCCAGGTTGCGAGCAGCACCGGCCGCCATGGCGTCGCGCGCATCGCGCCCTTCCAGCCGACCCAGAGTGTCATGGCGACAAGCAGAATGTACGTCATGCCGCCGAGCCAGCCGCCGGTCATGAAGGCATTGAGATAGACGTTGTGCGGGTCTTCCGGAAAAATCTTCGCGAACTGGAGCGGGCCGAGGCCGAACGGCATGTCGAGCGCGAGCTGGAAGCCGAGAAGGTGCCGGCCGAAGCGGCCAAGCTGGCCGGTGTCGTAGCTCTGGTCGAGGGTCGCGCGCTCAGCGAACAACGCGCCGACGCCCTGCATCGAAAGCAACGCGGCTAGCAGCACCGCGAGTACGGCAAAGCCCGCGAACGTCGCGCCGACGATACGCGTCCGCTCGCGCGGGTCGTTGCTGACGACGAACAGCAGGCCGATGAAGATAACTGCGGAAGCCGCGAAATGTCCCCACGCGCCGCGCGAGAACGAAAGCAGGATCGCAATCGCGATGATCGAAACCTGCGCGCCGCCGATCACGAGGTCTTTGAACCGGAACGAAAGCGCGCGTTTGATCGCGAGCAGGCCGGGCAGCACGAGAAACGGACCGATCACATTCGGATCGTTGAAGGTGCCCTTGGCGCGACCGTAGAGCAGGAAGGAATCCGCACCCGGCAGCAAACGGAAATAAGCGAGGATCGCGATCAACGAGGCGACGATGGCAGCCGCCATATAGCCGCTCATCAGGAGTTTCAGGCGGCGTCCGGTATCTTCCGCAATCGCGCAGGCGAAGAACAGCGTCGTCGCCGCAAGAAACCACGAGACCGCTACCCAGAGCGCGGTCTTGTTTTCCGCGACGACTGGGATCACCGCAATCGAGAGGCCGAAGCAGTAGGCGACGAGCAGTGCGAGCAGCGGGATATGGCCGCGCCGGAGCGCGAGGCCGCTTGCGAAGAAGACG
This sequence comes from Xanthobacteraceae bacterium, assembly GCA_019752575.1. Taxonomy (GTDB): domain Bacteria; phylum Pseudomonadota; class Alphaproteobacteria; order Rhizobiales; family Xanthobacteraceae. The sequence goes on from JAIELW010000008.1 coordinate 82,322, forward strand.
AACATCGTGGCAGACGCGAAGATCTCGTAGGGCGAAGGCTCGGCGAAAACGAATGCACCGGCGAAGCCGGTCATCCAGAGCATAAGGTGGCGCAGCTTCTCGACCGTGCGCGCCGGCGAGATCGTGTAGGCGGAAGAAGCTACCGCCGCGCTGGACATCAGTAGGCGTTCTCGGTCTTGAGCAGCGAAACCGGCGTCTTCGCGAGAATGTAGATGTCGAAGAACACCGACCAGTTTTCGATGTAGTAGAGATCGTGCTCGACGCGGCGCTGGATTTTTTCGGGCGTATCGGTTTCGCCGCGCCAGCCGTTGACCTGCGCCCAGCCGGTGATGCCCGGCTTCACGCGGTGGCGCGCGAAATAGCCGTCGACGACTTCGTCATAGAGCTGGTTCTGGGCCTTGGCGTGCACCGCATGCGGGCGCGGGCCGACGAGAGAAAGATTTCCCTTGAGAACTACGTTGATGAGTTGCGGCAGCTCGTCGAGCGAAGTCTTGCGGATGAAGCGGCCGACGCGGGTCACGCGCGGGTCGTCCTTGGTGACGAGTTTCGCCGCGGTCGCGTCGGTCTTGTCGGTATACATCGAGCGGAATTTGAAGACTTCGATCAGTTCGTTGTTGAAGCCGTAGCGCTTCTGCTTGAAGAAGACCGGGCCCTTGCTGTCGAGCTTCACAGCGAGCGCGGTGAGCAACATCACGGGCGAAAGCGCAAGCAGCATCAGGCCGCCGACCACTCGATCGAACACGGCCTTGAGCACGAAATTCCAATCGGCGATCGGCCGGTCGTAAACATCGAGCACCGGCACGTTGCCGATGTAGGAATAGGCGCGCGGGCGAAAGCGCAGCTTGCTCGTGTGCGCAGCCAGGCGAATATCGACCGGAAGCACCCACAGCTTGCGAAGCATCTGGAGCACGCGCTGCTCGGCGGTAATCGGGAGCGAAACGAGGAGGAGATCGATGCGCGTCTTGCGTGCGAACTCGACGAGATCGTCCACCGTGCCGAGCTTCGGCTTGCCCGCGATCATGGGTGCGGAGCGCTCGTCGCCGCGGTCGTCGAACACGCCGCGGATGTCGAGATCGGAATCCTTTTGCGCCTGTAATGCCTCGATCAAGGCTTCGCCCGGCGCAGCACCGCCGACAATCACGGTGCGGCGGATCAGGCGTCCTTCGCGGGTCCACTGGCGGACCTTCGCCGCGACAAACATGCGGAAGACGAAAAGCGCTGCCAGCCCGAGAAAATACCAGCTTGCGGTCCAGACACGCGAGAACTGGCCTTCGAGCCGGAAGAAGAATTGCAGCGCGAAAGCGAGCAGGAAGATCGCGGTCCACGCCAACGTCAGGCGGGCGAACGACGAAATCGCACGGCGCAACGCAGAGGCGTCGTACACATCTGCGATCTGGAACGCGACCATCGCGGCGGCCGACGCACCGAAGGTCGCGATCACATAGCGCCAGAGGAATCCTTCACCCGAATAGACGTAGTAACCGTAGATCGCAAAGCCGATCAGCGAGAGTAGCAAAAACTCCGCGATACGGATCGAACCGCCGAGCACGACCGCCGACATCGCGGGCGGCACCGGCTCGGCTGCGATGATCTTGGCGAGCGGACTGAGTTCGCGCGCCGCGTTGCTTGCGCGCGCGGTGGCGATTGCGCTCGCCGCGATATCGGTAGAGCGCGCGTTCTTGTTGCGGTTGTCCGCCCCGAGCATTGCTTCCCCGGCAGGTAAATTCCGGCGGCCCCCGAGCCACCTAAAGTCCAAGGAAAACTAGAGAAAATCCGTCTCGGAAGGCTTAATGCTAACGCGCAGAATCAAGCACCGCGCCGGGAAAGCGCACGCGCGTAAGCGCCCAAAACACCGTCCGTCATGGCCGACACGGTAAACAATTCGGAAACGCGGGTACGCAGGCGTGCAGTCCGGGCGCCGTCGCTTGCCGAAAGGTGCGCGCGGATTGCGTCGGCAAGCGCGCTCGCGTTGCCCGGCGGAAGCAGCGCATTTGTGTCTGGCCCGAAGATTTCCGGAGTGCCGCCGACCTTGGTTGCAAGTACCGGCAGGCCTGCTGCGATGGCTTCGAGCACGATATAGGGCAGGGATTCCGCACGGGACGGCACAACGAGAACGCGGCCTTTCGCGAAAGCGCTGCGCGCAGGCATGGCACCTGGAAAAGCGATGTGGGCATCGAGGCTGCGCGCCTTGGCGAGCGAAACGAAGGCCTCGCGATCCGGCCCGTCTCCGGCGATGATGGCCCGCAGCATTTGCCCGCGCGATTTCAGGAGCGCGAGCGCTTCGATCAGCACATCGACGCCTTTCAGCTTGCGCAGTTCGCCGACGAACAGAATCGCTGCTGCGTTCGGCTCGGCCGCGACGGGCTCGAATTCCTCCGGGCGAACGCCGTTATGAACTACGGTCGCAAGCCCGGCAGGCTTTCCGATCTTCTGCTCGAACACCGCTTTGGCGTATTCGCTCTCGAACAGTGCAAGATCCGTTTTTTTCAACAGTATCGCTTCGACGCTGAGGTACGCGAAGCCGGCCGGATTTGCGCGCGAGAAGTGCAGGCTGCCGCCATGCGGGGTGTAGGCGCGAAGCGCTTTACCGGCTCCAAGCCGCGCGAACGCGCCGCCCTTGGCGCCATGACCGTGCACGACAGAAACATCGAGCTGCCGCGCATGAGTCCTGACATAGCGAACGGCGGCAACGTCGCTCCATCCCGCGTGGCGGCTCATCGGAATTCGGGAGACGCCGAGCTTCAGTCTTGAACCGAGTACGGCGAGCGCGCGCTCCGCGTTCTCGCCGCCGGTCGTCCTGTCAGCGATTACGCCGACGGCATGGCCGCGCGCCGTCTGTTCGAGCGCGAGATCATAGACGTATCGAAACAGGCCGCCGACCGGGGCCCTGAGCACGTGGAGGATGCGAAGCGGCGCCAACGAGCGGCTCGCTCTAGAACCAGCGTTCGTGGACGGTGATCGTGTCGCCGGGACGCACGTTGAAATAGGGCGGAACGCTTGCGCTGGAAGGCACGCCGTTGACGTTGCGCACGATCGTGAAGTTCGAGCGGTTGGCGCGTGCTGTAAATCCGCCAGCGATCGCGATCGCGGTTTCAACGGTAAGATTGTTCACGTAAGCATACTGGCCGGCCGCCGTGACTTCGCCGAGAATGAAGAACGGGCGATAGGTTTCGACCTCGACCGCCACATGCGGCTCGCGCACGAACCCGCCGCGAAGCTTGTTCGCGATGTTCGCCGCGACCTGCGCGGTCGTAAGGCCGCGCGCATCGACCCGGCCGATCAGGGGCATCGAAATCTTGCCCGCACCATCGACTGCGTAGGAATTGGTGAGGCCTTCCTGCCCGAATACAGTGACGCGCAGCTTGTCGCCGCCGTCGAGCGTGTAGGGCGCCTCGAAGGAGGCGTCCGGCCCCTGGCGCGGGCTGCTGCTCGCGCAGGCGGAAAGGGCGAGGGCGGCAAAAAGGAGTATGGCCGGGCGGAAAAACATGCGCGGTCAGGGCTTTCTTGGTTGCCAAATTCTTACCGCGTCATGGTTAACGGAATCTGACTCCGGCCCGCCCGGACCGCGCCTTAACCCTATGGCAACCCTAATGATTTCTTATAGGCCCATAAGTTGCGTGGGAGTCGTTTAGTCCAATGCGCCGCCAATTCCCCTCCAAGTCCGCCGAAGCGATTCCCGCCCCGGCGGCCGAGTCGGAGCTCGACTTGGGCGCCCTTGGGCGAGCGCTCTGGGAGCGCAAGTTCGCGATCCTGACCGTGACCGCGTTGGCCGCGGTGTTGAGTTTCGTGGCCGTGAACCTGATCACGCCGCGCTACAAGTCCGAGACGCGGGTGCTCATCGAGAACCGCGAGACACCGTACAATCAGGCGCAGGGCGAGCGTAACCAGGAACGAGACCGCACACTTCTCGACGCGGAAGCGGTGCAGAGCCAGGTGCAGCTTGCGCTGTCGCGCGATCTCGCACGCACGATCATCCGCGATCTGAAATTTGCCGAACGGCCGGAGTTCAACCCGAATGCCGGAGGCTCGGTCATCGACTCGATCCTCGGTCTCGCCGGGCTTTCACGCCGCAGCGCCCCGATGAGTGACGAAGACCGCGTGCTCGAGCGTTATTTCGAGCGGCTCACGGTCTATCAGGTCGATAAATCCCGCGTGATTTCGATCGAATTCCAGTCGCAGGACGCGGAATTCGCCGCGCGCGTCGCGAATGCCGTTGCCGAGGGTTACATCAAGCTTCAGCAGCAGGCGAAGCAGGACGCGATCAAGCAGGCGGGGCAGTGGCTCTCCGGCGAGATCGAGAGGCTGCGCATGCGCGTGGCGGAAGCGGAATCGAAAGTCGAGGAATTCCGCGCGAAATCGAATCTCTATCTCGGCCCGAACAACAATACACTGAGCGCAATGTCGCTCGGCGAACTGAACACGCAGCTTGCTAGCGCTCGCACCAAGAAGGCGGACGCAGAGACCAAATCGCGGTTGATCCGCGAGATTCTGAAAAGCGGCAAGCCGGTCGAAACCAGCGAAGTTCTTAATTCCGAATTGATCCGGCGCCTGAACGAGCAGCGCGTAACCTTGCGCGCGCAACTCGCCGAGCAATCCTCCACGCTTCTCGACCAGCATCCGCGCATCAAGGAGTTGCGCGCGCAGATCGCCGATCTCGAAGCACAGACCCGGCTCGCCGCCGACAAGCTTGCGCGCAGCTTCGACAACGATGCGCGGCTCGCTTCCGCGCAGGCGGACGCCATTCTGGTCGCGCTCGACCAGCAGAAGAAGATGTCCGGCGCGCTGAATTCGCAGGACGTGCAGCTTCGCGCGCTGGAGCGCGACGCGAAATCGCAGCGCGATCTTCTGGAATCCTATCTATCGCGCTATCGCGACACGGTTTCGCGCGAAACGCCGGACGCGGTGCAGGCGGATGCGCGCATCGTTTCGCGCGCGATCCCGTCCACTAAAGTTCACTTTCCGAAAAAACTGCCGATCGTCTTCATCGCGACCATCGGTGCGCTGATTGCCATGATCGGCTTCCTCGCCACCGCCGAGTTGTTGCGCGGCGACATTTATCGTCCGGTCGCGCGCGAGCCGGTCCTCGCCGAAGTTGAAGCGCCGATCGCACTCGCCATGCCGAAGGCGATGGCGAAGCCGAAGCCGGAGTTTGTCGAGAGCCTGCGAACCGGCCCTCTGACGACACAGGTCCGCAATATGGGGCGCGGCATTGTTATTGTGACGAGAGCCGGCAACGAGCCGTCGTCGGAGCTTGCCTTCGATCTCGCGCGCGAGCTCGCGGATGGCGGTGCGCGCACGCTGTTCGTCGATCTGGATGTGGAAACTGCGATCAGCCAGAAAGCCGGCGTGCGCAACGGGATCGGCGATCTATTGCTCGGCAAGGTATCGTTCGCAGACGCGATCGAGCGCGATCCGGCATCGCGCGCGCACATTATCGGCATCGGCCGGGTGATGCCAGATATCGCGGCGATCCTGTCCGCGGACCGGCTCGCGATCGTGCTCGGCGCGGTGGCGCAGAGCTACGACCATGTGATCGTCGCGGCTCCGAGCCTGCTTCGCTATTCCTATGCCTCGCGTCTCGGGCGCTTCGCGCGCGGGACCGTGGTGGTCGCGCTCGAAGACAACACGGCGGCCGGTGTCGCCGCGGCCGACGCGCTCGGCGGCATGGGCTTCTCGAATATCGCAGTGGTTGCGGTGGCACCGGAGAACCCGGCGCCGGCTCCCGCGCCTGAAGTTGCGGCAGCTTAACGCGGCAGCAGACCACGCACGGTCTTCGCCGCGCGCCATAAGGCGGGGGTGGATTTTACGAAGCGCTTGAGGCCTGCCTGCGCACGCAGGAGCGGCACCAGCGCGTGTCCCGCGCTTGAGAGCGGAATGAAGCTGTCGAACAGTTCTTCCTTCTCGTCGCAATAGACGAATTTGTATTCGGCCTCGCCGACACCGAGATCCATGATCTCGATGCCGCGGCCGGCGGCGTTCGCCACTGCGTGCGAGAGCGTGATGATGCCGGGGCTCCTGCGCGAGTTTTCGCTCGCGGTGTAGGAGCCGATCATCGTCGAAACGCGCTTTTCGTCTACGACCGTGGCGTAGAGCGCGAGAATTTCGCTTTCACATTCGAGTGCATGGATTTCAAGCACACCGGTCTTCGCGGCGGCGCGCAGGAATGCTTGGACTTCCGGCTCGTCGAAGGGATTCGGAATTTTCATCGCCGCCATGTATTCGCGCTTCTGCACGAAAAAGGCATCCATGCAGCGCTGAATTTCCTCCGGCGTTGCGGCTACGAAATAGCGGTAGCCCTTGAGCTTCGCGAGTTTCTTTTCCTTGCTGCGGATGCGGCCGCGATAACCCGAGGTCAGCTGGCGCGCGAGTACCGCTTCGCCGGGCGCACCGAGTTTAAGGCGATAGCCGGTGCTCGGCGACGGTTGATGCGGAAAAGTAAGCAGCGGATTTTCCGCGCCATGCCAGGAAAAAGGCTGATTGTGCAACTCGAGCGCGGCAAGCTCCGGTTCGGCTTTTGCCAGCGCATGGAAAAGCGCTTGCACGAAGTCGCGAGCGAAAGCAGCGCTGCGCTTCCAGAGTCCGAAGTTGTAATTGGCGTGTTTGCCGGCGAGAAAGCGTGCGACCGGGAAGGGGCCGCGCGTGAATTTTCCGAGCGGAAGCAGACAGAGCGGCTCACTGTTCGCATCGAACGCGACGGAAATAATCGGGGCGACGCCTTCTTTCGCGCCGATCTGCTCCTGCCAGAGGCGGAGAAAATCGAACCGCTGATACGGCGTGAGTGCGGCAGTTTTTTCGAAGTCGCGCCAGAGCGCTTCAACCGCTCCGAAGTCGCGATAGATCTCGAAACGCGCAAAGGGTTTGCCGCGAGCAGAGGCCGCCGCGGCATCCATTCGCGGTGAAGGAGAGTTTTCGACGCGCGTGAGCACGTTTCTTACGCCTTTCCCCGGAGTTCCCCTCGGGCAGGCGGAGACTGTCAAAGAAATCTCAATAATCCGTTGGCACATTGCTTGAAATCGGGGGCTGTCCAAGCCATTGACGAGACAATGAATTTAAGAACCGCCGGCATCCGCATGGGCCTGGAGGCGCTCTATTTCACGGGCGCGTGGAAGCTCTTTGGGCCGCTGTCGGCGGGCATCGGCACGATCTTCACGATGCATCACGTGCGCCCGGCAAGTACGGGAGCTTTCCAGCCGAATGCGCTCTTGGAGATCGAGCCGGCGTTTCTCGAAACCCTGATCGAGTATCTGCGCTACAAGAAAGTGGACATGATTTCGCTCGCCGAAGCCAAGCGGCGTTTGCGCGAGCAGGATTACATGAAGCGTTTCGTGTGCTTCACGCTGGACGACGGCTATCGCGACAATCTGGAATTCGCCTGGCCGATCTTCAAGAAACATGATGTGCCCGCCGCGCTATTCATCGCGACGAGCTTTCCGGACAAGCTTGGACTTCTATGGTGGATCGCGCTGGAACGCGCGATCGCCGCGACCGACCGCATTGCGCTCGAAGTCGGCGGCAAGTCGCGCTTCTTCGACTGTGCAAACGCGAGCGCGAAGCAAAAAGCCTATGACCAGATCTACTGGTGGCTGCGCGGGCTTGCCGATGAGCGGGAAATGCGCCGCATCGTCACCGATCTTTGCGAGCGCTACGGCGTCGATCCGCTCGGTCCTTGCAAGGAGTTGTGCATGGACTGGAAGGAAATCGGACGGCTCGCATCCGATCCGTTGATTACGATCGGCGCGCACAGCGTGAACCACACTATGCTCAAGAAGTGGGACGCGGCGACCGTCAAGCAGGAGCTGACGCAGAGCGCCTCGGTGATCGAAAAGGCGTTCGGCAAGAAGCCGGCCGACTTCGCCTATCCGGTCGGCGACAAAACTTCGGCGGACGCCCGCGATTTCGCGCTTGCATCGGAGGCGGGCTACGAACTCGCCGTCACGACGCGGCCCGGCGTGATCTTTCCCGAGCATCGCGAGCACATGACCGCGCTGCCGCGCGTGTCGCTCAACGGAAATTTCCAGGCGATCCGTTATGCCGACGTGCTGCGCTCCGGCGTGCCGTTTTCGCTGCCCAGCTATTTCAGCCGGCTGGATGTAGCTTAGTTTATTTTTGCGCGTGATCTTATCCGAAAACCGGTACCATCCCCGGATCAAGTCCGGGGACAAGCTTTTCGGGATCACGCGCTAAACGTCTCGACGCGCCATCCAGCGGATCAGCAAACCCGCCGGAAGCACCCAGACCAATCCGAGAAATAGAAATACGAAGAAGCGGCCGTAGCCCGGCAGCTCGACGACGCGGCCTTGCGCGACCAGCATGCCGAACAGCGCCCAGACGATCACGAAGATCAGGAGGAGCACGGTGCCGATCAATTTGCGGATGCGCTGGCGCATGAGGTGCGGCGAAGCTGAGCGTTGCGGGGAAAGGTGCCGCTCTATAAACCTCGCGCGGCTTCTTGTGAAACGGGAATTCTCGACGCGATGCCGCAGACAACCGATCCCATGCGCGATGTGCGCCGCTGGCTGTGGGCGGTAGCAAGCCTCGTCGCGGGTATGGTCATGCTGGGCGGCGCCACGCGCCTTACGGGCTCGGGCCTTTCGATCACCGAATGGAATGTCGTGACCGGCGTGTTCCCGCCGCTCACGGACGCGGCGTGGCTCGCCGAGTTCGAGAAATACAAGGCCATTCCCCAGTATCAGCAAATCAACAAGGGAATGAGCCTTGCCGATTTCAAATTCATCTACTTCTGGGAATGGGCGCACCGTTTGCTCGGGCGCATTGTCGGCTTCGCTTTCGCGATCCCGCTCGCGTTCTTCTGGTGGCGGGGGAAGATCGGCCGCGCGCTCGGATGGAAGCTCGTGGTGCTTCTGTTCCTCGGCGGCCTGCAAGGGTTCATCGGCTGGTGGATGGTGGCGAGCGGTCTGTCGGTCCGCACGGATGTCAGCCAGTACCGGCTCGCAATCCATCTCACGCTTGCTTGTATCATCTTTGTTGCGCTGATCTGGGTCGCAACCACGCTGCTGCCGAAAAAAGAAGGTGCGGGACGGCGAGGGAAGGTCATCGCCGTCGCTCTCATTGCGTTGTCACTTGTGCAGGTCTTTTTCGGCGCGATTGTCGCCAAAACCAACGCTGGGCTCACCTTCAACACCTGGCCGCTGATCGACGGCGTGTTTCACCCGAAGCGCGAGCAACTGTTTCTGCTGGAGCCGTGGTGGCGGAATATTTTCGAGAACGTGATGGCGGTGCAGTTCAATCACCGCATGACGGCGTACTTGTTGTGGTTCGCGGCATTCGGCTACGCGCTCTGGCAGATGCGCCACGCCGCCGCGCGCGAAGCGTGGATTTTATTCGCGCTCATCACCGCGCAGGCGGTGCTCGGCATCGTTACGCTTTTGTATGCGGTGCCGCTTGCCCTCGGTCTCGCGCATCAGGCGGGCGCGGTCGTGGTGCTCGCGTTCGCGAGCTACCACGCTGCGAAGCTCGGCTCGTACAATTAAGTCGTCATGGCCGGGCTTGTCCCGGCCATCCACGCCTTTCGATTCCGCAACGCTGTAAAGACGTGGATGCCCGGCACAAGGCCGGGCATGACGAGTCATAAGCTGTTTAAGCGCTCAATCCCTGCTCCAGATCGGCGATGATGTCTTCGACATCCTCGATGCCGATGGAGAGACGCACGACTTCCGGTCCTGCGCCTGCCGCTTTCTTCTGTTCGTCGGTGAGCTGCTTATGCGTCGTGGAAGCTGGATGGATGATCAGGGATTTCGTGTCGCCGATATTCGCCAGATGCGAGAACAGCTCGACCGACGAGACGAGCTTCACGCCCGCGTCGAAGCCGCCTTTAAGCCCGAACGTCAGCACCGCGCCCGCGCCCTTGGGCGAATATTTCTGCTGCAGCGCATGATATTTGTCCGACTTCAGGCCCGCGTAGCTTACCCAACTCACTTTCGGGTGTTTGCTAAGCCACTCCGCCACCTTGAGCGCGTTGTCGCAATGCTTCTGCATGCGCAACGGCAGCGTCTCGATGCCGGTGACGATGAGGAAGGCGTTGAACGGCGAAAGCGCCGGGCCGAGATCGCGGAGGCCCAGCACGCGGCACGTAATCGCGAAGGCGAAGTTGCCGAAGGTTTCGGCGAGCACGATGCCGTTATATTCGGGGCGCGGCGCCGAGAGCATCGGATAGCGCTTGTTGTTGATCCAGTTGAACTTGCCGCCATCGACGATGACGCCGGCAATCGAATTGCCATGGCCGCCGAGAAATTTCGTCGCCGAGTGAATGACGATGTCGGCACCAAACTTGAACGGCTGGATGAGGTAGGGCGAGGCTAACGTGTTATCGACGATCAGCGGCACACCGGCTTTCTTCGCGATCTTCGCGATACCCTCGATGTCGGTAACGATACCGCCGGGGTTTGCGATCGACTCGATGAAGATCGCTTTGGTTTTCGGCGAGACGGCTTTTTCGAAGGTCGAGAGATCGTCGGTGTCGGCCCACACGACTTTCCAGCCGAAATTCTTCATCGCGTGATTGAGCTGGTTGATCGAGCCGCCATAGAGGCGCTTGGCGGCAACGACTTCGTCGCCGGATTCCATCAGCGTGTGAAAGACGAGGATCTGCGCGGCGTGGCCGCTCGCCACACCGAGCGCACCGGTGCCGCCTTCGAGCGCGGCAACGCGCTCCTCAAGCACGTTGTTCGTCGGGTTGCCGATGCGCGTATAGATGTTGCCGAAGGTCTGCAGCCCGAACAGCGAGGCCGCGTGCTCGACGTCGTCGAAGACGAACGAGGTCGTCTGATAGATCGGGGTCGCGCGCGCGCCCGTGGTCGGGTCGGGGGTCGCGCCGGCGTGGATCGAGAGCGTCGCAAAGCCGGGTTCGCGGTCGGACATAAGCCTGCTTCCTTCGGGACTGGAATATACTCACGTGTGATGTGAATATAATCGAATATCGCAATTCAGATGTGATTTAGGCAGAAGGAGGGGGAGTGGTCAACTGATGGATTGCGAGCGCCAGTTTCAGGGGCGGTCAGCGAAAGCGTGAACGGCTGAAACAAATAGGCAATTACTTCTTCGATAAAAAAAAGCCAGAAAATTCCTACGACCACCAAGAATGCGATAATCGCGCCGATTACTTCCCCAGCCTTTGTATCGCTAGCAATTTGTCTCTCGGTCCGCTCTAGTTCGCCAAGTAATATTCGGTTGTTATGTTCTACTGCGGCTTCGCTTTCTTCGCGGCGCACTGTTGCTAGCCACTGTCGCTCTTCGTCAGAATATTCAAAAATTTGTCGCTCAAATTCGTCGCTCAGATCAAGGATAAGTTGATCAACATTGTCGCCGCGATCGGATGCCTCCTTTATGAGAGCAAGCTCGTTAGCGACATATTGTCGGATTGCTTGTCGATTGGGTGTTATACGGTCAACCATGCTCCCCCGCCGTAACACGTAATTTTTCAAATGGATTAGCTATTGAGATAACTTAAAGTAGGACTTTTAGAAGTGTCGAGCGGTATTTCACCGCAACATCACCAAAAGTCCGCGCATGACAAGTTCAACCCTTCGGCTCCACCTTCTGCCCAATTGAAAGCCGCTGCACGCCGCCCTCTAAGCGCTTCGGGCGCTTGGAGGAGAGTTTGCGCGTGTTCACGCCGGCCCAGTTGATCTCGCCGGAGAGGCGGCCGTATTCGATCTTCGGGCAGCGATCCATCACGACCTTCATGCCTTCTTCTTCCGCGCGCTTCGCGGATTCGTCGTGGCGCACGCCGAGCTGCATCCAGAATACTTTGGGGCGCAGCGAGAGCTTCATGGCTTCGTCGAGCACGCCGGGAACGGCGTC
>JAIELW010000006.1 GCA_019752575.1 Xanthobacteraceae bacterium
GCAGCCGCCGCGCCGTTTGCGAGCGCATGCTCGCGCTTCTTCGCGTCGATCTCGACCACGATGGGCTTGTGCGGCGAGCGGGCTTTCAGAAACGAAAATCCCATCATGCCGACGCCGCCGAGGCCGATGATGAGCGCGGGGCCGCGCTCGGCGATCGCGCCGAGTTTGGCAATCGCCGAAAAAGCGGTGACGCCCGAACACATATAAGTACCGGCGAGATCGCGCGGGATCGGGTCGTATTCGAGGAGATATTTCGGATGCGGCACCAGCACATGCGTGGCGTACCCGCCCTGCGTCTGGATACCGATCTGCCGCGGTTTCGCGCAAAGGTGTTCGTCGCCGCTTTTGCAGGTCGCGCACTCGCCGCAACCGATCCACGGATAAATGACATAGCGCTTGCCGACGGTGACACCCTTTACGTCGCTGCCAGCCGCGACCAATTCGCCTTCGATCTCGTGTCCGAGCGCGAAGGGTAGCGGACGTCCGCCGGCAAGCTCCGCTTTGCGTCCGCCGCCGAGATCGAAATAGCCGTCATGCAAGTGAATGTCCGAGTGACAGACGCCGCAATGGCCGACGCGTACCAAGATTTCGGTGCCTTTCGGCTCCGGCGTATCGACGGTTTCCTCGCAAAGCGGCTTGCCGTAGTCGGTGAATACCTGGCGCGTGATCTTGGTCATTGTCGCGTTACTTCCCTGTCGCGGCGAAGAGATTGGCGAGCCGCACAAATCCTTCTACCGGAATTTCTTCTGCGCGCCGGGTCGGTTCGATTTCCGCTTCCGCGAGCAATGGTAACGGGTCGACGCCGAGCGAGCGCAGGCTTTGGCGTAGCATCTTGCGCCGCTGGCCGAAAGCCGCCGCGGTCACGCGGCCGAGGACCTTCGCGTCGCACGGCAAGGGATTGCTGTGCGGAACGATCTGCACGACGGATGAAGTGACCTTCGGCGGCGGCACGAACGCGCTCGCGTTTACGTCGAACAGAATCCGCGCTGCGGAACGCCATCCGGCAAGCACACCGAGACGGCCATAGGCGTCGTCTTCGGGTGTCGCAACGATGCGCTCGGCGACTTCGCGCTGAAACATCAAGATCAGCGAGTCGTAGTAAGGCGGCCACGGCTTGAGCGTGAGCCAGCCGACCAGAAGCGGGGTCGCGATGTTGTAGGGAAGGTTCGCGACGATCCGCGTTTTCGCGCCGTTGAGGAGCGGACGCGGATCGAAGTCGAGCGCATCCGCTTCGACGATTTCGAGCCTGCCCGGATAATGCGCGGAAATTTCCTTGAGTGCCACGACGCAGCGCGCGTCCCGCTCGATCGCGATCACGCGCTCCGCCCCTTCCGCGAGTAGCGCGCGCGTTAGCCCGCCGGGGCCGGGGCCCACTTCGATCACGGTGACGCCTTCGAGCGAGCCGCCGGCGCGCGCGATCCGCGACGTGAGATTCAGGTCGAACAGAAAGTTCTGGCCGAGCGATTTCTTGGCCTGCAAATCGTGTTTGCGAATGACGTCGCGAAGCGGCGGCAGTCCGTCGATCTGGCTCATTTGCCGGAAAGTTTTGCCGCGAGTTTGATCGCGGCCTCCAGGCTCGATGGGTTTGCGGTGCCACTGCCGGCGAGATCGAAAGCGGTGCCGTGATCGGGCGAAGTGCGGACGAAGGGCAGGCCGAGCGTCACGTTCACCGCGCGGTCGAAGGCGAGCGCTTTGACGGGCGCCAGCACCTGATCGTGATACATACCGAGCGCGACGTCATAATATTTTCGCGCATGCTCGTGAAAGAGGCTGTCGGCCGGGTGCGGCCCGCTCGCTTCGATGCCTTCGTTGCGCAGCGTGCGGATCGCGGGCGCGACGATCTCGATGTCTTCGCGGCCGATGGTGCCTTCTTCGCCGGCGTGCGGGTTCAGGCCGCAGACCGCGAGGCGCGGATTGGCAATCCCGAAGCGCGCACGATAGTCGCGTGCCGCGATGCGCGCGCTTTCGACGATCAGTTCCGTGGTCAGCGCGTTCGGCACGTCGCGCAGCGGCATGTGAATTGTGATCGGGATGACCGCGAGTTCTTCGCTCCAGATCAGCATGACCGGGCGCGGTGAGCGGCTCAAATGCGCGAGATACTCGGTATGCCCCGGAAACGAAAAGCCGCCGGATTGCATCACGTGTTTTGCGATCGGATTGGTCACGACCGCCGCAGCCTTGCCTTCCTGCACGAGTTTCACGGCAAGATCGATGGAGGCGCGCGCAGCCGCCGCGCTCGATGCATCCGGCTTTCCCGGCGCGGCGGTCGCCTTGGCTGCAATCGCAACGAGCGGAAGCGCGGAGTCGAATTTTCCGGCCGCTTCCTCGATCGAACATTCGGCGACTGGCACGTCGAGCTTGAGCGCTTTCGCGCGCGCCACGACGAAAGCGGCGCTAGCGAGAAGCGCAAACGGCGGCAGCTTGCGTGCCTTGCGCTCGGCCCAAAGTCTGAGCGTGAGGTCAGGACCGATCCCGGCCGGCTCGCCGAGCGTCAAGACGAGCGGGGGCATCAGTGATCGGAGATGATCTGGATGATCGAGGTCTGGCGCATCTTGTCGAGGATGCGCTTTTCGTAGGCCTGCAGGCGCTGGCCCAAGAGTTCGTTTCGCAATTCGCGGTTCGAGGAAATGTCGGCGGGCACTTCGCGGCGGTCGCAGATCGCGACGACCTCGATGCCGTTTGCCGTCACTTCCGGCGGCGTCATGCGTCCGTCCGGCAGGGATTCGAGAAGCTTCTGCAGCGCCGGCGAAAGATCGGACGACAGGCGGCGCACCGGCTCCTTGACGACCACTTCGGTATATTGCCGCACAAGCTCCGGCACCTGGTCGCAGGACATGACACGGGTGCGAAGACTTTCGGCTTCTTTCGCGCGCGCTGCCTTCAAGCTGTCGGGCGCGTTGCGCCGGACCACGAAGATCACCTGGCGCATGGTGTATTGCGTCGACTTCAACTGCATGTTCTGGCGCCGCGCGTTCATCGCGGCGACGAGATCGGCGTCGCGCACAATGACGTTGCTGGAATTCGCCTGCACGTATTGCTGCCAGGCCATGTCGGACTTGATGCGCGCCTTCAGGCGGACGACGTCGACCCCGGCCTGCTGCAGCGCCTGCTCGAACTGCGCGACCGTGCGACCCGAACGTTGCGCCATGCCACCGAGCGCACGATTCACTTCGGCGTCGGTCGGGTTGATGTTCGCGCGCTGCGCGACCTGCAGTTTGAGCGTGTGCTCGATCAGTTCCTCGAGCGCTTCCTTGCGCGAGACGTTCTTGCCGGAGCCTTTATGAAGCTTCTGGCGCTCGGTGATATCGAGCGAGGTGATCGGCTCGCCGTTGACGGTGGCTGCGACCTGTGCGCGCGCAGGCAAAGCCAGAGCCGCAAGCATCAGCGCGGCGAAGCCGAGAACGGTCAGTCTGCGAAGCGTAGCGATCCTGGGCATGTCTGGCGTCTGGGTAGCCGTTTCCGAAAGTATTACCGCACATCGCCCGCTGCGACTATGGGTACGCCCTGTGGCGGCAATTGGACCGCTAATAAGGCTTACTGAGTGCCGGTTACCTGTGTACCGAGGTTCTGCTTGAAGCCGGTTTCGCCGAGCGTGCGCAGGTTCACCCGCAGCATGAATTTATGCACTGACGAAGCCGTGATCAGGTTGGTGTAGTCGGCGACGTAAGTGGCGGTGATCGCGAAGCATTCGTCGGTATAGGTCAGGCCGACGGTGCCGAAGTCGATCCGGCCGCGCTCGAGATCGTAGCGGATACCGCCGGTGATGCTCCAGTAATCGTGGAACTGATAGGTCGCGGTCTGATAGATGCCGTTCCGCCGGTCGAGGAAGCCAATCATCGGCTGCGCTTCGTAGCGCGCATAGATCGTCGACAGCGTCAGGCGGTCCCAGCGCTGTGTGACTTCCGTTTCGAAGCGGCGGATCGTGAGATCGTCCTTGTCGAAGCGGAAGCGCGTGACGAAGGAGAAGCGGCCGGTCGGCTGGAAGTAGATGCGCGAAACGTAATCCGACGTGCGCTCTTCGAGGCCCGACTGCGCGCCGGTATTGGCGAGATCGTAGATCGAGAACGAGTTCTGTCCGAACATTTGATAGGACTGGCCGAACAGCACGTTCACCATGCCGAAGCGGTGCACGTTCGCGGAATATTGCAGACCGTAATTCAGGCGCGAGCCGCCTTCCAAGCGGTCGTAGCCTGAATACTTGTCGATCGCGAAGAGGTTGGTGTCGTCGAACACGAGGCTCTGCGCGTCTTCGTTCGGGAAGCGGCCGATCTTGGTTTCGTTCGGACGGATGATCGCCTGCACGATCGGCTCGAGCGTTTGCGTGCCCCAGGAGTGCACGGAGATGAACGGCCAGCGCGCTTCCATGCCGATCGTCGGCATCGCGCGGATCAGGTTGTCGTCCTGCATGAGGGCAATGTTGGTGACAGTCGGGCTTACATTCACAGAAGCCGCGTCGGTGCGCATGCGCACGAACGGCGTGAACAGGATGCCGGTGACGTCGCTCGTGACCGTGCGGCGCCAGTCCATCTGCGCGGTGAAGCGCGAGTAGTCGCCGGGAACGCCGCGGACTAAACAGTTAGCAGGATTGACTTGTATCGCCACGCAGCGTGAGAAATCCGTCGTGCCGGCCGCGGTCGTTCCGAAATTTGCGAGCGGGCTGGTCGGCGAGAAGTCGGCGTCCTGCCGCGACAGGCTGGTGAAGTTGAACTTGAAGGAAAGCTCGCCGCCGAAGACCGGGTTGCCGACAAAGTACGAATAGTCGAGCACCGGATGGATGATCGGGAGCTGACGGTTCACGTCGAGTTCGGACAACCCGTAGAAGCCGATCGCGCGCATGTCGAAATACGAGCGGTCGCCCTGGCCGGTGAGATAGAGCTGCGACGTGCGCTCGGTAAGACGGGTGCGCGAAACGTAGTAGTCGTTCAGGAACGAGCGGTCGGTCAACAGCGCGCCGTCGAAGCCCCACAGCCAGCGCTTGTTGATGTTGAATTCGCCGGTTGCTTCCAGCGCGCCGCGGAAGTCGCGGTTGCCGGAGAGCACGCCGAACTTTTCCGGGTTGGTCTGTTCGATCCCGGCGGCCCTGATCTGATACGCGCCATTCACGAGGCGGTGACGGAATTCCGCTTTGCCGAGTACGCCCTGATTGGTGAAGGGCACGACGGCGAAGGTCGCGTCCATGTTCGGCTTGATCGACCAGAAGTAGGGTGCCTCGATGCCGACGCCGACGCGGTTGTTCGAGTTGATGTGCGGCGGCAGGAAGCCGGACTGGCGCTTCACCGTCGGATCGGGATGGTAGAAGAACGGCAGATAGGCGACCGGGAAACCGAACAGCTCCAGCGTGCCGTTTTCGTAATAGACCTTGCGCTCGCCTTCGTTGTGGATAATACGCGCGGCCTTCACCTGCCACAGCGGCGGCTTCTTCGGATCGTCGCGGCAAGGTTCGCAGGCCGTGTAAACGCCGTTCGTGAATACCGTGATGTTACCGTCGGCGCGGTCGGCGCGCGAGGCGGCGAAGCGCGTGCGCTGCGGCGTTTCCACCAGCATCGAATTGACGAAGGCTTCGCGGAAGTCCTGCGTCATCTCGAGCGTGTTGGCGTGGATGACGTTGCCGTCCTTCGCCTTGTAGCGGACGTTGCCTTCCGCGAACATTTTGTTCGAGACGCGGTCGTAGGTGACCTTGTCGGCCTCCAACACGCCGCCGTCGTAATAGATCTGCACGCCGCCGATGGCGTGAACCTTGTTGTTCTTGTAGTCGTAGATCATCTCGTTCGCGGTCACGAGCATCTGCGCGTTCGGGTCGCGCGTAACTTTTTTCTTCATCAGCCGCTTGGTGAGCGAAGGCTCGGCCGACTGCGACTGCGGCACCTGTTTGGGGAGCGTCTGCGCATAGGCGGCGGTCGAAGCGAACAGCACGCATAGAACGGCGAGCCCGGCGCGGCGGAAATGCCGGCCGAGTGCGTGCGTCGCAGGAGTGACGGCTACAAGCGCGCGCATCTAGCCGTCTTCCTGATGCAGGAGAATCGAGCAGCCGATCATCGCGGCGCAGACCACCGGCAGCCATCCGGCGGCGACCGGATGCAGGAAGCCGCCTTCGCCGAGTTGCTCGGAGAGTTGTGCCGCGACGTAGAGCAGGAAACCCGACAACACGCCGATCGTGACCATCTTGCCGACGCCGCCGAGGCGGAACACGCGAAGGCTTACGGCGGCTGCGATCACGACCATGGTTGCGAGCAGCAACGGCCGCGCGAGCAGAAGCTGATACTGGATTTCGTAACGCGCCGAGGAGAGACCCGCCGCACGCACGAGTTCGATCGCGCCCGGCAATTCCCAGAACGAGAGCGCGGCTGCATTCGAGAAGGTGCCGCGCACCTGGTCGGGCGTAAGGCTGGTCGGCAGTTGATGGACCGCGAGCGTTTTCGGGCTCGCGGTCGGCGAGAAGACCGAGACGTCGGTGAGACGCCACGCGCCGGTTTCCAGTTCCGCCGTTTTCGCTTCGATGCGCTCGGCGAACTCGCCCTTCGTGTCGAACAAAAAAATCCGCACGCCGGTAAGCGTGCGGCCCTGATTGCTCGAAGTCTGCGCGTTGATGATCGCCTGCGCGTTTTCGCTGCGCTGGCGGACCCAGATCGTGCCCGGCGCCTTTTCCTGATTCCAGCCGATCGCAGCGGCGCGCGCGGCGAGCAATTCGGTTTCGATGCGATCCGCGTTTTCCTTCATCGCGGAAGAAAGCGGATTGTAGATCGTCGTCGCCGCGACCCCGATCAGCAACGCAAGCACGATGGCGCTACCGATGAATTGCCACGCCGAAATTCCGGACGCACGCGCAACCACGAATTCGAGCCGGCGCGACAGCGCGAGGAATGCCGACATCGCGCCGATCAAAGTCGCGAAGGGCAGCATCTGCTCGGTAAAGGAGGGCAGGCGCAACAGCACGAGATAGCCGATTTGGGCGGCCGAGCTATCCGGACGGTCGCCGACGCGCCGCGTCAGTTCGAAGAAGTCGACCACCGCGATCAGCGCGACGCAGGTCAGAAACGCAACCGCGACCGCCGTCAAAAAACGGCGGCCGAAATAGCGACCCAACATACCGAACGCGACCATGATCTTACGCCGTCTTCAACCGTTCGAAACGCGCGGCGATAAGGTCCGCGAAGTGCTGCACGAAAGCGGGTACCCTGAAGTTCGCGTAGCCCGCGATCATCAGGAGCCCGTAGGCAATGCCGGCAAGCGGCACGAGATAGGCGACCGGCGTCAGCGCGGCATTCTTCGCGATGAAGCCCGAAGTGCCGAAGCCGAAAATTTCGACGAGCGCGAACGCACCGGCCGCGCCCGCGATGGCAAGGCCGCGGTTCTGGCGCGTGGTGCGCGCTTCGCCGAGGAAAGCGAACGCGAGGATGAACGCCGCGATCGGAAACAGCGGCGAGGCGAGGCGCTTGTGCAACTCGGCGTGGAAGCGGCCCGGATCCTGTTTGTACATCTCGTCGGTTTCGTCCGCGGAGATGAGATCCATCAGCGGCCGGTCGGTCGCGCGATAAAGCACGGTCGAACTCGTGGTTAGCTGCGACATGTCGAAGGCATAGCGCTGGAATTCGACGAAGTTCGGCGATTTCGCCTGCCCCTGGCGGCGCTGCATCACGCCCTGATCGAGGATGAGATAGGCGGTCTTGCCGTCGGCCTGCGTAATGCGTCCGCGCTCGGCGATGTAGGTGGTTTCGTTTTCAGGGTTGCGCGCGTCATAGACGAAGATGCCCATCATCAGGCCGTTCGGCCCGCGCTCGCGGATGTGGAAGGTAAGGCCGCGATCCATCGCCATGAAGCGGCCGGGCACGGCGACGTTGGCGACGATGTCGGCGTTGACGCGGGCGATCTGCTCGCGAAGCGTCCGCAGCGTCCACGGGCCGACTTCCGCGCTCACCATGATCGTCAGCGTCGCCACGATCATGGTGAGCGCGAACAGGGGGCGGAAGATGCGCCAGCGGCTGACGCCGGCGGCGCTCATCACGATCAGTTCGGAGTCGGCGGAGAGGCGGTTCAGCGTGAAAATGACGGCGATGAAGAGCGCGATCGGCGCGATCACCAACATCAGCATCGGCAGCGCGAGCGCGGTTACGGTGAGGAATACGTAGAGCGACTGTCCCTGCGTTGCGAGCAAATCGAAGCGGCGCAGGACCTGTGTCAGCCAGACCATCGTGGTAAGGCTACCCAGCACCGCAAGGAACGCGATGGTGGCAGTCGAGAACAAATATCGGTCGAGCCGCCCCATTCGCGTCGATACTCACAGCTCGATTCTCACCCCAGAATCGAGCCGCCCCCTACTAAATTGACCGGCGGAAACTGGCCGGAAATTGAGGCTTCAAGGGGGCGCTCGCCCCACAAAAATTCCTCGGTTATTACTGTCCCATCAATCCCTTAACGGACTTCGTCATGGCCATTTCCCCGAAGATTGTGATTACCGACCTGAAGACCCCCGTCAACGGTACTCTAGTAGTGCTAACCGACGAAGATCTGGCGATTGGAGCCGCCGCGAAGGCTGCCCTGAAACCCTCGGGCGACTTGTTCCAGCGGGTCGCGAAAATCGAGCACTTCAAGGGCAAGCGGAACAAGGTTCTGGACCTCGCCGCGCCCTCCGGTCTCAAATTGGAACACCTCGTGGTGGCCGGGATCGGCAAGGCGAAGGAGATGAAGGCCGAGGACTGGCTGAAGCTCGGCGGAAGCATCATGGGGAAGCTCCCCGCGGGCGTCCGGAATGCGACGGTACTGGCCGAAATCGCCGCTGGAAAACTCTCCGCCGAAGACGCCGCCCAGATCGCGCTTGGGATGAAGCTCCGGGCCTACAAATTCGACCGCTACAAGACCAAGAAAAAGGATGACGACGACGAGCCGAAACCTGCCGCCGCCGAGATCAGGATCGCGGTTGCCGATGCAACGGCGGCAAAGAAGGCCTGGGCCGCAGCGGACGGCGTCGGCGACGGCATCGTGCTCGCGCGCGAGCTTGTGAACGAGCCGCCGAACGTACTTTTCCCGGCCGAATTCGCGCGCCGCGCGTCAGAGCTGAAAAAACTCGGCGTGCAGATCGAAGTGCTCGACGAGCCGATGATGAAAAAGCTCGGCATGAACGCGCTCTTGGCTGTCGGGCAGGGCTCCGAACGCGACTCGCGGCTCGTCATCATGCGCTGGAATGGTGCCAAGAAAAAAGCCGAAACGCCGATCGCGATCGTCGGCAAGGGCGTTTGCTTCGACACCGGCGGCATTTCGATCAAGCCCGCCGCAAGCATGGAAGACATGAAGGGCGACATGGCGGGTGCCGCCTGCGTCACGGGGCTCATGCACGCGCTCGCATCGCGGAAAGCGCGTGCGAACGTAATCGGCGTGATCGGCATCGTCGAAAACATGCCGGACGGAAATTCCTATCGTCCCGGCGATATTTTAAAATCCTATTCGGGCCAGACCATCGAGGTCATCAACACCGACGCCGAAGGCCGCCTCGTGCTTTGCGACGCGCTCGCCTACACCAACCAGCGCTTCAAGCCGAAGCTCATCATCGACCTCGCGACGCTGACCGGCGCAATCCTGATTGCGCTCGGTCAGGAGTATGCCGGCCTGTTCTCGAACGACGACAAGCTTGCCGAGCGTCTCACGGAAGCGGGCAAGGTTACGGGCGAACTGGTGTGGCGGATGCCGCTTGCGCCCTATTACGACAAAATGATCGATTCGAAATTCGCCGACATGAAAAATACCGGCGGCCGTTTCGGCGGCTCGATCACCGCCGCGCAATTCCTGCAGCGCTACATCGGCAAGACGCCGTGGGCGCATCTCGATATCGCGGGCACCGGCATGGCCGCGCACAACACCGAGATCGGAGACAGCTGGGGTCCGGGCTGGGGCGTGCGGCTCCTGAACGAATTCATCGCCGCGTATTGCGAGAAATAATCCAATAATGTCAGAGGTTTACTTCTACCATTTGCAAAACCAGCCGCTGGAGAAAGTGCTCCCGACGCTGATCGAGAAGTGCCTCGAGCGCGGCTGGCGCTGCGTGGTGCAGGCACAAAGCGACGAGCGCGTGCAGGCGCTCGACCAGCATCTCTGGACGTGGCGCGACGACTCTTTCCTGCCGCACGGCACCGACAGGGAAGCGAACGCTTCCGAACAGCCGGTGCTGCTCACCACTTCGGAAGCGAACGCGAACGCTGCGAACGTGCGCTTCTTCGTCGAAGGCGCGAACGCGGAAAATCTCGCGGGCTATGCGCGCGCGATCCATCTCTTCGACGGCAACGATCCCGATGCGGTCGATAACGCGCGCGCGCAGTGGAAGTCGGCGCAGGCCGCGGGCCACACGGTGACCTACTGGCAACAGGACGAGGCCGGCCGCTGGCAGCAGAAGGCGTAAGGCGCATCCGCTCTTTCGCTGGAAAGTTGTCATCGCCACGCTTGTCGCGGCGATCTTATGGGTGCAGTGCCTTAATAATCGAGATGGCCGCGACAAGCCCGGCCATGACGATCTGGTGCACAAGTGCCAGGATGCATCGGCACATTCGGCGAAAGCAAAAAGCCCCGGACGTCCTGTCCGGGGCTTTTTGCTTGCCGTATGCGAGTACGCGACTAGTAGAGCGTGTTGAAGCGGTAGTTCAGTCCGAGCTTCACCATCGAGACGTCGAAGTTGTTCTCGAAGCTGTAGAACATGTATTCGGCCTTCGCGGTCCAGCCGCTCATGAAGGCCCACTCGAGGCCCGCGCCGAGTGCGTAACCTGTGTCGTTGTCATGGACGCCGACCAGCGACGAACGCGTGAAGGCGACGCCGCCGGTGCCGTAGATCATGGTGCGATCCCACGTGTAACCGATGCGGGCGCGTGCCGTGCCGAGATAATCGACATGGAACGGCAGCGCGCCGAAGGCGCCGTTGATGTCGGTGCCGGTAACGTCAGCTTCGATGCCGAATACGATGTTGCGCGAGAACTGCCAGTTGTAGCCGAGCTGGAAGCCGCCGGTGAAACCGTCGATATCGGCGCCGAAGAAATCGCCGAAGCCGTAACCCGCATGCGCGCCGACATAGAAGCCGCTCCAGTTGAACACCGGCGCGGGCGCCGGAGCGTATTTGTAGAGCGGGCCGCGCACCGGCATGTCGGCGGCATTGGCCGGCGACGCGAGCGCAAACGCGGTGAGTGCTGCGCAGAGCGAAAGAATCTTTTTCAAAGTAGCCCCCTAAAGCGAATGGGAATGGTCGGACTCGCGAGGAAGCTAGGTTTTTATGGTTAACGGCTGCTTATCGTCCGGTTAACGCGAGGTTAACGCGAGCGCGTTCTGCGCTGCTGTTGCAGGCAGGCAACAAAATCCCCGTCAGGAGTTGCGTGCCAGTAACAGGCGGACTGCGAACGCGCCCATCAACCCCGCGAACAGCCAGTCGATCGCGCGCATGATGCGCGGCGAGCGCCGCAGCGCCCCGGTGAAGCGGTCGGCCGCCAGAATGGTCGCGGCGCAAAGCGGCAGCGCCAGCACAACGAAATAGAATCCGAGAAACAGAAGTTTGCGGCTTGCGTCCGGATCGGTTGCCGAAACGAATTGCGGCAGGAAGGTCAGAAAGAACATGACGATCTTCGGATTGAGCAGGTTGATGCCGGCGCCGGTAAAGAACACGCGCAGCAGCGGTTGCCGCGAAACCGGCTCGCCGTTCAGCCGGAACATCGAGCCATGGCGGATCGCCTGCACCGCGAGCCACAAGAGATAGATCGCGCCTGCGATTTTCAGGAGTGCGAACGCCTCCGCGGATGCCGCAAGCAGTGCCGACAAACCGAACGCCGCGAGCAGCGAGTGGATCAAGACGCCGGTGCAGGCCCCGAGCATCGCAGCGAAGCCGCGTATCTGGCCCGCGCTCAAGGTCTGTCCGAGGAAGTAGGTCATGTCCGGCCCCGGCGTCATGATCAGGACAACGGACGCCAGCGTGAAGGCGAGCAGAATATCGAGTGCCGGAAGCAGAGCCATGTCGTTTCCTAGCAGCGCGACTAGCCGCTGACCACGCCGCCAGCGCCGGTCTCGCGCTGAAACACGATCATGTCCAGAGACGGAACGAAATCGCGGCCGCGCAGGCCGGTCAGAATCGCGTGCGCCTGGCCGCGATGATGCGTCTGGTGGTTGAAGAAATGATCGAGCGCCGGCGAGAGCGGCTGCGTGACCGTTTTCGGATTGACGATCGTCACGTAGCTGAAGTTCGCGGCGAGTTCTTCCCCGGTGAGCTGACTGATGTAGGCAGAGATGCGCGCGTCCTCGCGGTCGCGCGCGGCACGCAAGCCGCCGAGATCTTCGTGGAGAATGGCATCGAGCCGCGCCGGCGCTTCGCCTTGCCCCGTGAAGCGTTTCATCCAGATGCGGTCTGAGACCAGCAGATGGTTGAGCGTACCGTGGATCGATTTGAAGAATGCGCCGCGATCGGCGCGGTAGTCCTCGGCGCTCAGCTTCTCGGCCGCCGCATAGACCCGATCGTTGGCCCAGGCGTTGTAGTCCGCAAACATTTTGTAGCGCGAAAGAGTCATCAGGGCCTCACAGGAAAAAGCGCACCGCGATCTCGCGGAATGCGATGACCGCGGCAATCATGACGAGCGGCCCGAAGCGCAGGAGCGCGGGAAGCTCTTTTCGCATGACGACGCGCGAAACGATAACCGGAGTCGCGATCAGCCCTGCGAGCATCGTCCAGTAAATGTAGCGGTATTCGTGTGCGATGCCGATGACGAATAACGCAAGTGCGTAGAGCGCGCCGGACGAAACGAGCGCGAAGGCAATGTGCCGCGTCAGCCGTTCGTGTATGCCGGTAGACGCCCACATCCAAGCCAGACAGACGAGCAGATAGACGTAAGGCGGCCCGAACGGAGATTTGCTCCAGTTCACCGAGGGCCATTCGATCGCAAGGTAGATCGGATTGTCCTCGAACTTCATTTCCTTCTGGTTACTCGACTGCCAGCCAGTCTCTACCAATTCGTAACAATCCTTGCAGAGGAACTGGAAGAAGCGGTTCGCGTGCGCAAGGCGGTGCGTGAGATAAGCGCCCGGCTGCGCGATAATCGCATCGGCCCACATCCGGGTGAGTGGCGCGCCGAATTGCGGCTTCAGATTTTCATAGACCTCCGGACAATTGCCCCAGCCGTAGGTGTCCCAATGGCGCGGCGTGTAGCAGCCGGGCCCGCGGTTTTTTTCGATGAAGCCGGGACCGAAAAATCCTTTGAAACCGTCGTGGCCGGAGAAATAGGCAATGCCGCCGATGTCGAAGATCTGAAGCTGCGACATCGGCTTGATGTCGCGCACCTTGAAAATATGCGTGTCCGCGATCAGGTGGCCGGGAATAAAGAGCAGTGAAAGCAGCCCCGCGATGATCGTGCGCTTGACGAAGCCCAAAGCGCGCCAGCGCGGGCTGACGGCGGAAATCGCAAGATCGATCAGCGGCGGCATGCCGAACACGGCATTCGCGCGGAAAAAACCTGCGAGCAGGATGAACAGCCACATGAGGCCAGCGGCGATGCGCGTGCGCTTGAAGTAACCGCGCAGAAGAAGCGCCGCGATGCCTGCCGCCAGCAGCATCGAGATCGACATCGCAATGTCTTTGACGAGCTGGCCGTTGTAATTGAGCGCCATCGGGAAGAAGGCGGCCGCGAAAACGAAGTAGGGGAGCGTTCGGCTCTCCTCGTCCTTGAACGCGAGCGCGATCAGCACGAAGCCGCTCCAATAACCCGCGAGAAACAGCGCGAGCATCGGCTGCGGGCCGGACCAGAACCACTGCATCGGCACCCACAAGATTCCGAGCAGCGGCGGCTGCCAGTTGTTCCAGTCGCCGGTGCGGATCGCAGCGACATAGGCCCAGGCGTCGTGATGATAGAGGCCGGGATAGAACGCGTAGAAATTGATGAGTGCTGCGAGCAGCGCGGCTGCAAGCAAACGCCGCCTCATCTGAAGCGGCGGGAGGGCGGCGGCGTTCATGGATGGCTGGGCGTCTGGCCGGTTGCGGGAAAGCCTACTTGCCAGCCACTTGTGGCGAAGAAAAGCCCGCCTTGAAGGGGAGGACGGGCGCCGCTATAGACCGCGCCAAATCCAACTCCCCGAACAAGCAGGAAGTAATCATGGCGTCCGAGCGCACCTTTTCGATCATCAAACCCGACGCGACCAAGCGCAATCTGACGGGCGCGATCAACCAGAAGATCGAGGCGGCCGGCCTTCGCATCGTCGGCCAGAAGCGCATCAAGATGAGCCAGAGCCAGGCCGAAGGCTTCTACGGCGTCCACAAGGAGCGTCCGTTCTTCAAGAGCCTCGTCGCCTTCATGACCTCGGGCCCTGTCGTCGTGCAGGTGCTCCAGGGCGACAACGCCGTCTTGAAATACCGCGAAGTGATGGGCGCTACCGATCCGGCGAAGGCGAATGTAGGAACCATTCGCAAGGAATTCGCGGAGTCGATCGAGGCGAACTCGGTTCACGGTTCCGACAGCCCTGAAAACGCGAAGATCGAGATCGAATTCTTCTTTAAGCCGGAAGAAATCGTCGATTAAAGCCGGCCGGTTCCGGGTGTTCCAGGATCATTTCTGTCGCTTTTTGCGCTGCAATCGTCCGGTTTTGCTTGGCAGGACCGGACGATTTCAATATGCCCGTTACATAGAAGTTATACGCCCGTAAGAATACGGGATCGCACAACGGGAGAGGCGCGTGGACTTTCTTCTCAATGACATGATGCAGGCGGCGTTTTGGCTCGCGGCGCTGAAGATCATCGGCATCAACATCATTCTCTCCGGCGACAACGCGGTCGTGATCGCGCTTGCCTGCCGGATGCTGCCGCCGAAGGAGCGCTTCTGGGGCATGATCCTCGGCGCGGGCGTCGCCGTTCTCTTGCGCATTCTCTTCACGCTCGTGGTCGCTGAAGCCATGGGCTACCAGTGGCTGAAGCTGGTCGGCGGCGTGTTGCTGCTTTGGGTCGCGATCAAGCTCCTCGTTCCGGAAGACGAAGGCGATGAGAAGATCGAAGCTGCCTCGAATCTCTGGAAAGCGGTTCGCATCGTTGCGGTCGCCGACATCGTCATGAGCCTCGATAACGTGATCGCGATTGCGGCTGCCGCCGAAACCGCGGCGATGGCGCTCGATCCCGCGCACGCTGCCAGCATCAAGGCTGTGTTGATCGGCTTCGGTCTTGTGACCTCTGTCCCGATGATCATCGCGGGCAGCGCGCTGCTCATGGCGCTCTTGGATCGCTTCCCGATCCTAGTGTGGGCCGGCGCGGCACTGCTCGGCTGGGTCGCGGGCGATATCATGATCAAGGACGGCGCACTCGTGCGCTGGTTCAACCCGGCGCTGCTGGATCAACTGCATTATCCGGCGGCTGCGGCCGGCGCGATCTTCGTGATCCTGATCGGCTCCCTGATCCGCCGTTCGCGGCAGATCGCGGCAATGGAAGAGCCGTTCATCACGCGCGCGGGTCACATCGGCGAGCCGCCGCACAAGAAGTAGACCTCCCAACGAAGACGTTCAACCCAAGTCGGATTTATCCGACTTGGGTTTTTTTTGATTCAGAACTCGGGCAAGCCCGAGTTCTGGTGCCGGGCAATTGCCCGGCCATTTTCTTTTTCACTTCGTCATGGCCGGGCTTGTCCCGGCCATCCACGTCTTTACTGCATTGATGATCTGCGAAGGCGTGGATGCCCGGCACTCGATGTCGGGTTTACCCGACATCGACAGTTTAAACGCTCAAGTCGGCTAAAGCCGGCTTGAGCAGCCGGGCATGACGAGGATTGGAGTTGATTGCTAAATCTTCGCTTTTCCCTCGGCGACGAGCCGCAGCGCTTCGGGATAGATCTTGTGCTCCTGTTCGAGCACGCGGCTCGCAAGCGCGTCTTCGGTATCGCCGGGAAGCACCGGCACTTTCGCCTGCAGGATGGTCGGGCCGTCATCGAGTTCAGGCGTGACGAAGTGAACCGTGCAGCCGTGGAATTTCTCGCCTGCCTCGATCGCGCGTTTATGCGTATGTAACCCTTTGTAGGCGGGAAGCAGCGAAGGATGGATGTTGATCATCCGCCTGCGCCAGCTTTCGACGAAGCGCGGCGACAAGAGCCGCATGAAGCCCGCGAGCGCTACGATTTCGGCATTCGCTTTCTTGAGCGCGACGTTCATCGCGTTGTCGAAGATTTCGCGCGAGGGGAATTTTTTGTGCTCGATGACTTCAGTCTTGATTCCGTGCTGGCGCGCGAATTCGAGCCCGCCTGCGCCGGCGACATTGGAGATCACCAGCACGATTTCCGCCGGATAGTTTTTGTCTTTCGCGGCCTCGATCAAGGCCCGCATGTTCGAGCCACGCCCGGAAATCAGGATCGCGACGCGCTTCTTCGTCATGCGAGACCGAGCTTGCCGTCGAACAGCGTCACCGGCTCGCCTTTGTGTGCCGCGATGTCGCCGATCCGGATCGGCTTTTCGCCTGCTGCGCGCAGTGCGTTTTCGACATCGGAGACTTTCGCAGCGTCGGCTGCGATGATGAGCCCGATGCCGCAGTTGAAGGTGCGGAGCATTTCGAGTTCGGCAACATTGCCCTCGGCAGCCAGCCACTTGAACACCGGCAGCACGGGAATTTTCGAGAGATCGACTTTCGCAGCCGTATTCTCCGGCAGCACGCGCGGGATGTTGTCGACGAAGCCGCCGCCAGTGATGTGCGCGAGCGCCTTGATGCCGGGGGCCGCCTTGATGGCCGCAAGCACGGACTTTACGTAGATGCGCGTGGGCTGAAGCAGCGCTTCGCCGAGCGTGCGAGACGCATCGAACGGCGCTTTCGCGTCCAGCTTCATGCCGCTCTTTTCGACGATCCTGCGCACCAGCGAGTATCCGTTCGAGTGAACCCCGGAAGAGGGCAGGCCGAGAAGCACGTCGCCCGCTTTCATGTCGGAACGCGGCAGAAGCGCGTCGCGCTCGACCGCGCCGACCGAAAATCCGGCAAGATCGTAGTCGTCGCCCGCGTAAAGCCCCGGCATTTCCGCGGTCTCGCCGCCGATCAGCGCGCAGCCCGCTTCCTTGCAGCCCTTGGCAATTCCCTCGACCACTTTCGCCGCGTGTTCGGGAATAAGCTTTCCGGTCGCGAAATAGTCGAGGAAGAACAGCGGCTCCGCGCCCTGCACGACGAGATCGTTGACGCACATCGCGACCAGATCGATGCCGATGTTCTCGTGGCGGTTCGCGTCGATCGCGAGCTTCACTTTGGTGCCGACGCCGTCGTTGGAAGCTACCAGCAGCGGATCGCGAAGCCCTAGCGCTTTCAGATCGAACACCCCGCCGAAGCCGCCGATGTCGGCATCGGCGCCTGGCCGGCGCGTCGCGCGGACGAAAGGTTTGATGAGATCGACCAGCCGGTTGCCGGCGTCGATATCGACGCCCGC
The DNA here is from genome assembly GCA_019752575.1 of Xanthobacteraceae bacterium. Taxonomy (GTDB): domain Bacteria; phylum Pseudomonadota; class Alphaproteobacteria; order Rhizobiales; family Xanthobacteraceae. The sequence goes on from JAIELW010000006.1 coordinate 17,382, forward strand.
CTGCCGGTAGCTTAAACCGCCTTTGTCGCCGGACATCGGACGTTCCTTGGGTTCCGCTTACTCGCTTCTGGCCGTGTGAATAGCGCGCGGAACGGCACTTTTTCCAGCCGAATTGTCGCGCCACACCCCGAAATCTGTACGCGATAGTTGGCGTTGCGGCCATTTGACGGTAGCCAAGGCGCCGGGATGGGTGGAGCGGTCGCGTGATCCAGAGTTTGCCGAACCTGATAACGGTCGGGCGCATTATTCTGGTTCCGGTGGTGATCTGGGCGATCACCTCCGGAAACATGCTGCTCGCGTTCTGGGTGTTCGTAGCGGCCGGCATTTCCGACGCGGTCGACGGTTTCATCGCCAAGCGCTTCAACGCCCAGACCGAATTCGGCGCCTATCTCGACCCGATCGCCGACAAGGCGCTCCTGATGTCGATCTACGTGACGCTCTCGATCGAGGGCCTGCTGCCGCGCTGGATCGTGATCGCGGTGGTCTCACGCGACATTATGATCATGGGCGCGGTCGTGCTTTCCTGGATCATGAACAAGCCGGTCGAGATTCATCCGCTGATTGTTTCCAAGCTGAATACCGCGGCGCAGATCGCGCTTGCGGCGCTTGTGCTGGCGTCGAGCGGCTTCAAATTCGATCCGGGCCAATTGATGAGTGTCCTGCTCGTCCTCGCTGGCGGACTCACCATCGTTTCGGCTGCCGCCTATCTGGTCGAATGGATGAAACACATCGCCTCGGAGCCGGAGCCGGGCAAATGACGTTTCAGCGGCAGGTTTTATTCTGGGTCGGCGCGCTTATTCTGCTCGTACTCGCGATGTGGGTGTTGCGCGAAGTGCTTTTGCCTTTCGTCGCCGGCATCGTGCTTGCCTATTTCCTGAATCCCGTCGCGGACCGCCTCGAGCGTTACGGCGTCAGCCGCATGGTCGCGTCGCTGATCATGGTGGCGGTGGTAATTTTTAGCTTCGTCGTGCTTGCGCTGCTCTTTTTGCCGATCCTTGGCACGCAGGTTTCGGCTTTCGTGCAGGGCTTGCCGAGCGCGATCACGCGGCTGCAGACCGTGCTCACCGACGAGACGCGCGAATGGCTCACGAAAATCGTCGGCGAACGCCTGCCGGATCTGAATAAGTCGCTCGGCGATATCATGACCGAAGGCGCGAAGTGGATCGTCACCTTCCTCGCTTCGATCTGGGCGGGAGGACAGGCGCTGTTCTCGATCGTGACCTTGATCGTGATCGCGCCGGTGATTGCGTTCTATGTGCTTTACGACTGGCACAAGATGATCGCGAAAGTGGATAGCTGGGTGCCGCGCAAAAATCGCGAAACCGTTCGCGAGCTTGCGCGCGAAATAGACCGCGCGATCGCGGGCTTCGTGCGCGGGCAGGCGGGTGTCGGGCTGATCCTCGGTGCGTTCTACGCGGTGGCGCTGACGCTCGCCGGGCTGAACTTCGGTTTCCTGATCGGTATGATCTCGGGGCTTATCAGCTTCATCCCCTATGTCGGCTCGCTCACCGGCTTGCTGCTCGCTTCCGTTGTCGCAATCGCGCAGTTCTGGCCCGAGTGGAAATGGATTCTGCTGATCATCGCGATCTTTTTCAGCGGGCAGTTTCTCGAAGGCTATATTCTGCAGCCCAAGCTCGTCGGCGAAAGCGTCGGGCTGCATCCGGTCTGGCTGATGTTCGCCCTCTTTGCCTTCGGTTATCTGTTCGGCTTCGTCGGCTTGTTGCTTGCGGTGCCGCTTGCCGCTGCGATGGGCGTGGTAATCCGTTTCGGTCTGCGTCAGTACATGGCGAGCGCGCTCTATACCGGGGGCGCGCCACCTAAATCTCGCAAGGACCGCTGACATGCGAAGCAATGCCGCGCGGCAGCTTCCGCTCGATCTGCCGCATTTGGTGAGCTTCCGCCGCGACGATTTTCTCGAAAGCGGATCGAACGAAGCGGCTCTAGCGCTCGTTGAGCGCTGGCCGGATTGGCCGTCTTATGCTGCCGCCATCGTCGGTCCGCATGGCTCGGGGAAAAGCCATCTCGCCTCGATCTGGGCAGAGCGCGCGGGCGCGCGCATCGTTCCGGCGCGGCTGCTCGTGCGCGAAGACGTGCCGCGGGCGCTGACAACCGGTGCGCTGGTTGTCGAAAATCTCGCGCCCGGCGAATACGACGAGCAGGCGCTGTTTCATCTGTTCAATCTGGCAAAGGAAGACGGCGCCTCGTTGCTGTTCACATCCGGCCGCGCGCTTGAGTCCGGCATGGCCGGATTGCCCGATCTCGCTTCGCGGCTTCGTCTGGTGCCGGCGGCGAAACTCGACGCGCCGGACGATGCGCTGATCGCAGCCGTGCTTGTGAAACTATTCGCCGACCGGCAGATCGCGGTGGATCAGGAGTTGATCACCTTTCTGCTGCCTCGCATGGAGCGTTCGCTAGGTTCCGCTCGCGAACTGGTCGCGAAAATCGACGCCGCCGCGCTCTCCGCCGGCAAGCCCGCGACGCGCGCCTTCGTTTCGCAGCTCCTTCGCGAGTAGCGGTATCATCTTGTTGTAATAATTGCACAATTTACAGTCATTATATTTTCGCCAATTCCTCGTATGATTTCGCTTAAGCGCCGATAAGGGCGCGTGAGGCGTAGATGAACCTCGAAATCAAACCGCAGACCGACCTCCCGTTGCCGGAGGCGAGCACGCCTGCTGTCTCCGCCGACGCCGCGGAACTGCGCGCGCGTCCTGAGCGTTTCATCAATCGCGAGATTTCCTGGCTCTGCTTCAATCGCCGTGTGCTGGAAGAAGCGGAAAACGAAAAACATCCGCTGCTCGAGCGCCTGCGCTTTCTTTCGATCTCGGCTGCGAACCTCGACGAATTTTTCATGGTCCGCGTCGCCGGCCTCAAGGGTCAGGTGCGCGAAGGCGTGACAACGCTTAGCCCGGATGGCCTCACACCCGCCGAACAGCTGATCGAAATTGTCAGCGAGACCGCGAAGCTCGCTTCCGCACAGCAGGAACAGTTGCGCGAACTTCGCAAGCTCCTTGCCGAGAATGGCATCGTCATTGTCGATGCCGCCGATCTTTCGAAAACCGATCTCGCGACGCTGGAGCAGACTTTCCTGCACGAAGTTTTTCCGGTGCTGACCCCGCTTTCGGTCGATCCGTCGCATCCGTTTCCGTTTATTCCGAACCTCGGTTTCTCGCTCGCGCTGCAGCTCTCGCGCGTGAGCGATCAGCGCGGCATGAACGCGCTGATCCGCGTGCCTGCGCAGATCGAGCGTTTCGTGCGCCTGCCGGAAGGCGACAACAAAGAGACGCGGTTCATCGCGCTCGAAGCGGTGATCGGACTGTTCACCGCCAAACTCTTCCCTGGGTACATCGTGCGCGGGCAGGGTGCCTTCCGTGTGATCCGCGACAGCGATCTGGAAGTCGAAGAAGAGGCCGAAGATCTGGTGCGCGTGTTCGAAAGCGCGCTGAAGCGCCGCCGCCGCGGTTCGGTGATCCGGCTTGAAATAGAATCTTCGATGCCGCCCGAACTTCGCAACTTTGTCGCCAATGCGCTGAACGTCCTCGAATACGAAACCTTCGTCGGCGAAGGCATGCTTGCGCTGAACGAACTCTCGCAGCTCGTCTCGATCGAGCGTCGCGACCTGAAATTCAAAACCTATAATCCTCGCTTCCCGGAACGCGTCACCGATCAGGGCGGCGATTGTTTCGCCGCGATCCGCCAGAAGGATTTGATCGTCCATCATCCTTACGAGTCGTTCGACGTCGTCGTGCAGTTCCTGCGTCAGGCGGCACTCGATCCGAACGTGATTGCGATCAAGCAGACGCTGTATCGCACGTCCTCCGACAGTCCGATCGTGCGTGCGCTTGCCGAGGCGGCGGAGGCCGGAAAATCCGTCACCGCGCTGGTCGAGCTGAAAGCGCGCTTCGACGAAGAAGCGAATATCCGCTGGGCGCGCGACCTCGAGCGTGCCGGTGTGCAGGTCGTATTCGGATTTATCGAACTGAAAACCCACGCGAAGATGTCGATGGTCGTCCGCCGCGAAGGCAAGTCGGTGACCACCTACTGCCATCTCGGCACCGGCAATTATCATCCGGTGACCGCGCGGGTTTACACCGATCTGTCCTTCTTCACTTCGGACGAGGCGATTGCACGCGACGTCTCGCGCGTCTTCAACTTCATCACCGGCTACGCTGAGCCGCAAAATCTCGAAGCGATGGCGGTATCTCCGATCAGCCTGAAGCAGCGCATCCTCGACCATATCCAGCAGGAAATGGCGCATGCGCGCGCGGGCAAAGCCGCCGCGATCTGGGCCAAGATGAATTCGCTGGTGGATCCGGTCGTGATCGATGCGCTCTACGATGCGAGCCGCGCGGGTGTCGAAATCGACCTCGTCGTGCGCGGCATCTGCTGCCTGCGTCCGGGCGTCGCGGGGCTCTCGGAAAACATCCGCGTCAAATCCATCGTCGGCCGGTTCCTCGAACACAGCCGCATTTTCTGTTTCGGCATGGGCCACGGCTTGCCGCACCGGAAATCCGCCGTTTACATCGCGTCCGCCGACCTGATGCCGCGGAACCTCGACCGCCGCGTCGAGACGCTGGTTCCGATTCTCAATCCGACCGTGCATCAGCAGGTGCTCGACCAGATCATGGTCGCAAACCTCAAGGATAACGAGCAAAGCTGGCGGGTGTTGCCGGACGGCAGTTCGGAACGCATAAAGCTTGCGGAGGGCGAAGAATCGTTCAACGCCCATCAATACTTCATGACGAATCCGAGCCTCTCGGGACGTGGCAAATCTCTCAAAGACTCTTCTCCGCGTAGTCTCGTCCGTAAAACGGAACGGACAAAGCAATCCGGGTGAGGCGCCCGGGCGATTGCCCGCGAGCATGCCCATTGCCGTTTTCGACATCGGCTCCAACTCGGTGCGCCTCGTCGTTTACGAACGGCTCGGCCGCAATCTGACGCCGCTCTTCAACGAGAAAGCGCTCTGCGGCTTGGGCCGCGAAGTCGCGACCAAAGGCAAGCTCGCCCCCGACGCGGTCGAGAAGGCGCTGGCTGCGCTTTCGCGCTTCCGGGCGCTTTGCGACATAATGCTCGTCGGCGAGGCGATTGCGATTGCGACCGCCGCGGTGCGCGACGCCAGCGACGGACCGGACTTCATCGAGCGCGCGAAGAAAATCTGCCGCTGCGAGATCGAAGTGCTGTCGGGCCGGCGCGAGGCGACGCTTGCCGCCTTCGGCGTGCTATCGGGTTCGATCGATGTCGACGGCGTGATCGGCGATCTCGGCGGCGGCTCGCTCGAACTCGTCGACGTGAAGGGCGAAGAGATCGGCGAGGGCATTACCATGCCGCTAGGAAGCCTCTCGCTCGCGGACGCATCGGCGCGCTCGATCAAGGCCGCCGAAAAGATCGTGCGCGATAAACTCGAAGACGAAAAGCTCTTGAAAGATTTGAAAGGCCGCACCTTCTACGCGGTCGGCGGTACGTGGCGTGCGATCGCACGGCTTCACATGATGCAGAAGGGTTATCCGCTCCACGTCATGCACGGCTATTCGATTCCGGCGAAAGAGGCGATGGAGTTTTCCAGCCTCATTCATAGGGTCGATCCGGAAACGCTTTCGCGCATCGAAGTCATTTCCGAAGCCCGGCGTCCGTTGCTCGCTTACGGCTCGCTGGTGCTCGAACAAATCGTCAAAGCCGGTAAGCCGGGGTCGATCGTCGTATCCGCGCTCGGCGTGCGCGAGGGCCTGCTTTACGAGCGGCTTTCGGAAAACGAGCGCAATCAGGACCCGCTGATCGAAGCGGCGCGCGAATTCAATTTCCTGCGCTCGCGCTCCCCCGAGCATGGCGAGGAGCTGATCGCCTGGACCGACAAGTTCATGGAGACGACCGGCATCGACGAAACGCCGGAAGAACTGCGTCTGCGTCATGCCGGTTGCTTGCTTGCCGATATCGGCTGGCGCGCGCATCCGGATTACCGCGGCGAGCAGAGCCTCAACATCATCTCGAACGCGGCCTTCTCCGGCATCGATCATCCGGGGCGCGCCTATCTCGCGCTCGCGGTGTTCTATCGCTACGCCGGTTTGAACGACGAAGATCTTTCGCCGCGCATTCGCGAAATCGCGACGACACGGCTTCTGGACCATGCCCGGATACTCGGCGCGGTCATGCGGGTCGCTTATGTCGCGAGCGCGTCGATGCCCGGCGTGCTGCCGAGATCGCCGCTGGTCGTCGAGCGCGGTGTTCTGAAATTGAAATTATCGGGCGAGTTGGCAGCGTTAGCCAGCGGCCGGCTCAACAATCGCGTGCGTCATCTCGGCAGGCTGATCGGCCGGGAATACAAGATCGAGATTGCTTAGATACTAATTTCCCTCCCCTTGACGGGGAGGGTGACGAGGGCGAAGCCTGAGCCGGGTGGGGTGACAACGCGTAAGATTTTTTGCGCCGGGATCACCCCCACCCCGCCTCGCATCCAAGTCGGCTATAGCCGACTTAGACATTTAAAAATGCCCATCTCGGATAAATCCGAGATGGATGCTCGGCGACCCTCCCCGCAAGGGGGAGGGATTCTTTTAGTTTTCCTTCGCCACCACCCGCCCGCCTTCGATGCCTAGCGAAACTGCACCGCGCTTGAGCGCGAGCGCGCGCTCGCCGAACAGTTCGCGCCGCCAGCCTTTGAGCGCTTCGACATCGGCATTGTCGTCAAGCGCAATCGCCTCGAGATCGTCCGTGCTTGCGATCACGCGCGCTGCGACGCCGTTTTCTTCCGCGGTCATGCGAAGTAACACGCGAAGCAATTCGACGGTCGCGGACGCGCCGTTGGAAAGCGGCCTGTAGCGCTCGAATTTCGGCAGCGTTTCAGGATCGCGTGAAAGCCCGGCCTGGATTGCCGCGAGAATTCCTTCGCCGGAGCGCGAGCGCTCGAAGCCCTTGGGAATTGAGCGCAATTGTCCGAGTGCTTCCGCGGTCTTCGGCTGCTGGATCGCGATCTCGCCGATCACGTCGTCCTTGATGATGCGGCCGCGCGGCACGTCGCGCGATTGCGCCTCGCGCTCGCGCCAGGCGGCGACTTCCATCAGCACCGCGATTTCCTTCGGCTTGCGCACGCGCGTCTTCAGGCGCTGCCATGCGTTTTCCGGATGCTGTTCGTAAGTCGAGGGCGAGGTGAGAATTTGCATCTCACTCTCTAGCCAGCTCGTGCGGTTCTTCTTTTCCAGATCTTCTTTCAATTTTTGAAAGACGTCGCGCAGGTGCGTAACGTCGGCAACGGCATAGGTAAGCTGCTGCTGCGTCAGCGGCCGCCGCGCCCAGTCGGTGAAGCGCGAAGACTTGTCGATATGGCCGCCGGTCGTGCGCTGCACGAGCTGGTCGTAGGAAATGGAGTCGCCGTAGCCGAGCACCATCGCCGCAATCTGGGTGTCGAAGACCGGATGCGGAATGATCTTCGCGCGGTGCCAGACGATTTCAATGTCCTGTCTGGCCGCGTGAAAAACCTTCACGACCTTTTCGTTGTTCATCAGCGCGAAGAAAGAAGCAAGGTCGAGGCCGTCGGCGAGCGCGTCGACAACCACGGCCTCGTCGGTGGAGGCGAGCTGTACGACGCAGAGTTTCGGCCAGAACGTCGTCTCGCGGAGAAATTCGGTATCGACGGTGACGAAAGGATGTTTCGAAAGCCGTTCGCATGCCGCGTTCAGCGCGGCGGTGGTCGTAATCAAATCCATGCTTAGCTGATAGCCGCGCGAGGCAGTCCAGTAAACCCGCCCATTCGTCACACGCCGCGATTTCTCGGCATCAGGATGAATTCCCATGGGCTCGGCATCGGCCCGACCGGCACGTCGATCAGCGTCGGCCCGTCGCGGCGCTTGAACGCGCGTCTGAGCGCCGCGCGAAGCTCCTCGGCGTTGCGCGCGCGCTCGGCAGCCGCGCCAAAGCTCTCCGCGAATTTCACGAAATCGGGGTTCGCGAGATCGCTCGCGATCAGCCGGTTGCCGAACTGCTCTTCCTGAATGCGCCGCACGTTTCCGAACGAGCCGTCGGAGAACACGATCGCGGTGAGCGGTATCCGGTGGCGCATCGCAGTCGCAAGCTCGTTCGCGGTGTACAGGAAGCCGCCGTCGCCGTTGATCGAGACCACCGGCACGTCGCGCCGCGCGTCCTGCGCGCCGAGCGCGGTGGCGAACCCCCAGCCGAGATTGTCCTGATAGCCCGGCGAGAGAAATGTGCGCGGCTTATAGACGGGAAGCATGAGCCGCGCGGCGAAGCCCATTTGCGTCACTTCATCGACCAGGATGCCGTCTTCCGGCAGCTCGTCGCGGATCGCGTCGAGGAAGGCTTTCTGCGGGGTAATCTTTTCGAAGCGCTGGTTCATCTTCGCGTGGCGCCCGCGCATTTCGTCGGCGCGCGCGTCTCGCTTCGAGAGGTGAGAGGGAAGAATTTCGACAAGGCGCTGAAGGATTATCTGCGCGTCGCCGATGAGCGAGACTGCGGGCTCGTGAATCCGCGCAGGCTCATCCCTGTCGGCGTCGATGCGGATGACATCGATCTTGTCGTCCATGCCCCAATGCATCATCGGATAGAGCATGTGCGTGCCGACGCCGAGCGCGACATCGGCTTCGCCCCAGAGTTCGCGGCCAAGCGGCAGCGTCACGCTAAACGGCGACTTGCTCGAAAGCACGCCGCGCCCGCGCCGATAGCCGAGCACCGGCGCCTGCAACATTTCCGACAGTTTCGTGATTTCTGCGGAAGCGCCTTGCGCGCCACCGCCGCAGACGATGAGCGGTCGCTTGGAAGCGGCGAGCCGCTTCCCGGCTTGCTTGATCGCGTCTTCGTCGAGCGCGGGTTGCCGTGCGGGAAGGGGAGCGGCGATTTTGTCGTCGGTGCTCTTTCGTCCCCACATGTCGATCGCGCATTCCAGCGCGGCGGGTCCGGGACGATTTGAGTAAAGCGATTGAATTGCCTGCGCGATGAGCGCTGAGGCTTCCTCCGGCTTCTTCACCCGCGCGGAAAAATCGACGAGCCGCGCAATGATGCCGGCCTGATCCTTGATCTCATGGAGATGCGAAAGACCCTTGCCGATGTCGCCGTCCGGAATTTGCCCGATCAGCGCCAGCACCGGCGCATTCATCGAATAGGCGGTAAGTAAAGCCGCGGAAGTGTTCAGCAATCCCGGCCCCGGCACGACCGCATAGGGCTGCGGTTTGTTGGTGGCTAACGCAGCACCCAGCGCCATATAGGCCGCGCCCTGTTCGTGCCGCGAATGCACGGTGCGGATCTTGTCGCCCGCGCGGAACACCGCGTCGAAGAAGTAGTCGTTGTGAACGCCGGGCAGCGCGTAGAGCGTGTCGATGCCGTGGGCGAGAAGCGAGGCGACGGCAAGATCGGCGGCGGTAGCGGACATTCTTTCTCGGCCTTCAGCAGACGCTAAACATAAATCCCTGTGAGGCCTTGTAAAATCGCCTCGAATAAGCCACATGGGCCACGTCTAAGGACTTACACGGGCCGCGTGACGAAGCCAAAGCAGGCTGACCGCCCGTCCTCATCCGAACTTTTCTTGACCTCCCAGGCCACGCGGGGTGTCTGTTAACCCCCGCGATTCGCGGATTCCGTCTCACCGGCGGAACCCGGCGTTTCGCCTGTATGAAAGAATGACTTTGACCGATTTTTCCGAACTTGGCCTTGCCGCGCCGATTGCGCGTGCGCTCGCCGAAGAAAACTACACCACCCCCACGCCGATCCAGTCGCAAGCCATCCCGCCCGTACTCTCGGGCCGCGACCTCGTCGGCATCGCACAGACCGGCACCGGCAAGACCGCCGCTTTTGCGCTTCCCATCCTCAATCATCTCGCGGTGAACCGCGGCAAGCTCGAGCGAAAGTCCGCGCGCATTCTGGTGCTCTCGCCGACGCGCGAGCTTTCCGGCCAGATCGCCGACAGCTTCAAGACCTATGGCCGTCATCTCAAGCTCTCGACTACGCTTGCGATCGGCGGTGTCAACATCGGACGCCAGATCAAGGCGCTTTCGAACGGCGTCGATATTCTGGTCGCGACCCCTGGCCGCCTGCTCGACCTCGTGAATTCGAAAGCGGTCCGTCTCGACCGCATCGAGTTCTTCGTGCTCGACGAAGCCGACCGCATGCTCGACATGGGCTTCATCGGCGACATCAGGAAGATCGCGAAGATGCTGCCATTGAGCCGGCAGACGCTGTTTTTCTCGGCGACCATGCCCAACGAAATCGAGCATCTCGTTTCGCAGTTCCTGAACGAGCCGGTGCGCGTCGCTGTGACGCCGGTCGCGAAGACCGCCGATAAGGTCGAGCAGCGCGTCATCCTGATCGAGAAGAACGGCAAGACCGGTTTGCTTGTCGAAGTCCTCAAGGCCGAGCCGATCGACCGCGCGCTGGTTTTCACGCGCACCAAGCACGGCGCCGACAAGGTCGTGAAGTCGCTGGAAAATGCCGGCATTGCTACGCAGGCGATCCACGGCAACAAATCGCAGAACCAGCGTGAGCGTGCCTTGGGCATGTTCCGCGCGGGTAAAATCCGCATCCTGATCGCGACCGACATTGCCGCACGCGGCATCGACGTCGATGGCGTGAGTCACGTCATCAATTTCGACATGCCGAACATTCCGGAAAGCTACGTGCATCGCATCGGCCGCACCGCGCGCGCCGGCGCCGAAGGCATCGCGATCTCGTTCGTCGCCAACGACGAACGCGCTTTTCTCCGCGACATCGAACGGCTGGTGAAAATGTCGATCCCGTCCACGGATCGTCGCTTAAACCCGTCGCTTGGCGAACCCAAAGGCGAGAACCGTGGTGCGCGCCCCGGCCAGCCCCAGGATCGCAATAAGGGCCGCAAGCGTCACCGGCGCGGAAATAATCCGCATCGCGGGCAGGGCCCCCACAACGAACAGCGTTCGCACCCCCATAGCGAGCGTCCGCAGCACAATGGCGAGCGCAAGCATGAGCAGCGGGGCGATCAGCGCCAGCAGCATTCGCAGCACAATGGCGAGCGTAAGCACGAGCAGCGCGCGGACCATCGTGGGCGTCCGCAGCACCATTCCAAGCCGGAACACCGGCAGCAAAATAACACACGTCCCCAAACTCAGCCGAAGGCGGAAAACGGCGGTCAGTTGACCGGCGTCGCCTTCATGAACCGCAAACCCAAGCGCCGCGGCGGGTTCAAGCAGCCGCGCCCCGCGCAAACTTAAGGACGCTCATGGCGAAAGAAGATCTGATCGAATTCGAAGGCGTCGTCACGGAAGTGCTTCCGGACGGCAATTACCGCGTCAAGCTCGACAACGAGCACGTCATTCTCGCTTACGCGGCGGGCAAGATGAAGAAGCACCGTATCCGCACGCTGGAAGGCGACCGCGTCACTGTCGAGATGTCGCCTTACGACCTGGCCCGCGGCCGCATCTCGTTCCGCCACAAGGGCGATGCTCCGGCGGTCGCGCCGGGCGCCGCGCGCAAGCCGAATTTCAGAAGGCGGTAAGGGCCTTTTACCCCCCTTGCGGGGAGGGTGGTCGCGAGCGAGAGCGAGCGACCGGGTGGGGGTTGTTCGAAAAACAACGAGTGCTGTCATCCCACCCAGCTCGCGTCGCTGCGCTCCGCGAGCGTCCCTCCCCATCAAGGGGAGGGAAAAGAAAATTACGCCGCGTCCTCTTTCAGCACGCCACGGCGAATCTGATCCTCTTCGATGCTCTCGAAGAGGGCGCGGAAGTTGCCTTCGCCGAAACCGTCGTCGCCCTTGCGCTCGATGAATTCGAAGAAGATCGGGCCGATCGCGTTCGACGAGAAGATTTGCAGCAGCACTTTCGTTTCGCGGCCTTCCACGACGCCTTCGCCGTCGATCAGGATGCCGTTCTTTTCCAGACGTTTTAAGTCTTCGCCGTGTCCCGGCACGCGGGCGTCTACCTTTGTGTAATAAGTCTGCGGCGGCGAGGGCATGAACTTCAGCCCGTCTGCGCGAAGCTTCTCGATCGTCTTGTAGATGTCCTTCGACCCGCAGGCGATATGCTGAATGCCTTCGCCGTTGTATGCGTGGAGATATTCCTCGATCTGCGATTTTTCGTCGGCGCTTTCGTTGATCGGGATGCGGATTTTCCCGTCAGGGCTCGTGAGCGCCTTCGAGAACAGGCCCGTGAGCTTGCCTTCGATGTCGAAGAAGCGGATCTGCTTGAAGTTGAAAAGCCGCTCGTAAAATCCCGCCCACACATCCATCCGCCCGCGCTGCACGTTGTGGGTGAGGTGATCGAGGTAATAAAGCCCGACGCCTTCCGGCTTCGGGTCGCGCGCGCCGAGCCACTCGAACTCTTCGTCGTAAGCGTTGCCCTTTTCGCCGTAGCGTTCGATGAAATACAAGAGCGACCCGCCGATACCTTTGATGGCCGGAACGTCGAGCGACTTCGCACCGTCTTTCGGATCGGCCGGCTCCGCGCCCATCGCAATCGCGCGCTCGTAAGTGTGCTTGGCATCGACCACGCGGAACGCCATCGAAGGCGCGCAGGGGCCGTGCTTCGCAACGAAGTTGAAGCCGTGCGAGCCCGGCTCCTCGTTCACGAGATAGCTGACCGTGCCTTGCTGATAGACGGTGATCTTCTTCGTCTTGTGCCGTGCTGTTGGTGTGAAGCCCATCAGCTTGAAAAGCTGGTGCAGGCTTGAAGGCTGCGGGTGCGCGTATTCGACGAACTCGAAGCCGTCGGTGCCCATCGGATTGTGCTTTGTGATCTGCGCGGGCTCGGCGTCGTGCGGGAAGGGACCCATGGTGTATTCCTCCTGCGATTCCCTGATATAACGCACAGAATTGCAGGAAGTTCTTGCAAAGTGCGGTCATTTTGGGCGTTCTAAGAGATCCAAACGCACGAAACACGCATGCGGAGTTAGGTGGATGCAAGAAACCGTCGCTCTGGATGCCCAGGATCTCGCGATCCTCGCAGCGCTTCAGGAAAACGGCGCGCTGACCAACACCGAGCTTGCCGAGCGCGTGCGGCTCTCCGCCTCGCAGAGCTCGCGCCGGAGGCAGCGGCTGGAGGAGGCTGGGGTCATCAAGGGCTACCGCGCCGAGATCGAGCCTGCGCGCGTTGGGCTGACCGTGACGGTCTATATCCAGGTGACGTTGGCGACACACTCGGGCCAGAACGCCAAGCGCTTCCGCGACCTCGTCGCCCGCACGCCGGAAATCCTCGAAGCCCATGCGCTCACGGGCGACGCCGATTACCTCATGAAAGTCGTGGTCGAGGATCTGGCGGCGCTTGGGCGCCTCGTGAACCAGGTGCTGCTGCCGCATGAAAGCGTCGAGCGGGTGCGCTCGAACGTGGTGCTGGAGACGCTGAAGCAGGGGACGAAGCTGCCGCTTTGATTTCTCCGTCGTCCCCGCGAAAGCGGGGACCCATAACCCCTGTCGTGCAGAATAACTGAGGTGGGTGGTTATGGGTCCCGGCTCGCGCTTCGCTTGGCCGGGACGACAAGGGGTCGGGTTGACATCGCTCGCCCCCCATGCGCTTTTCCCCGCGATTTTAAAGGCGAATCCGAAATCCCAAATCTTGAAGTCCAGATGCATCGCTACCGCTCCCATAACTGCGGCGCGCTCCGCGCCTCGCATATCGGCGAAACCGTCCGGCTCTCGGGCTGGTGCCACCGCATCCGCGACCACGGCGGCTTGCTCTTCATCGATCTGCGCGATCACTATGGTGTCACGCAGGTGGTGGCCGATCCGGATAGCCCCGCCTTCATGACTGCCGAGAAGCTGCGCTCCGAATGGGTCGTGCGGGTCGATGGCAAACTCCGTAAGCGCCCCGACGGCACCGGCAACAAGGAACTGCCGACTGGCGAGGTCGAATTGTTCGCGACCGAGATCGAAGTGCTGGGCGCCGCCGGCGAATTGCCGGTGCCGGTGTTTGGTGATGCCGAATATCCGGAAGAGCTAAGACTGAAATATCGCTTCCTCGATCTGCGCCGCGACCGCATCCATCAGAACATCATGAAGCGCGGGCAGATCATCGATAGCTTGCGCCGCCGCATGAAGGAGCAGGGCTTCTTCGAATTCCAGACGCCGATTTTGACCGCGTCGTCGCCCGAGGGCGCGCGCGACTTCCTCGTGCCGTCGCGGCTGCATCCGGGCAAGTTCTACGCGCTGCCGCAGGCGCCGCAGCAGTTTAAACAGTTGCTTATGATCTCGGGCTTCGATCGCTACTTCCAGATCGCGCCCTGCTTCCGCGACGAAGACGCGCGCGCCGACCGCTCGCCCGGCGAATTCTATCAGCTCGATATCGAGATGAGTTTCGTGACCCAGCAGGATGTGTTCGACGCGGTCGAGCCGGTGATGCGCGGCGTGTTCGAGGAATTCGGCGAAGGCAAGCCGGTGACGCCGAAGTTTCCGCTGATCCCTTACGCGGAAGCGATGAAGAAATACGGCACCGACAAGCCGGATCTCCGCAACCCGATCGAGATGCAGAACGTGACCACGCACTTCGCGGGTTCGGGCTTCAAGATTTTCGCGAAGATGATCGAGAACGATCCCGCTACGGAAGTCTGGGCAATTCCGGCAAAGACCGGGGGAAATCGCGCCTTTTGCGACCGCATGAATGCCTGGGCGCAGGGCGAAGGCCAGCCGGGCCTCGGCTACATTTTCTGGCGCGAAGGCGAAGAGGGCGGCGCAGGCCCGTTAGCCAAAAACATCGGTCCCGAGCGCACGACCGCGATCCGCGATCAGCTCAAACTCGCCATCGGCGACGCCGCGTTCTTCATCGCCGGCAAGCCGAAAGACTTCGTGAAGTTCGCCGGGCCAGCGCGCACCAAGGTCGGCGAGGAACTCAATCTCGTCGCCAAAGACCGTTTCGACTTCTGCTGGATCGTCGATTTCCCGATGTTCGAGTGGAGCGAGGAAGAAAAGAAGATCGACTTCTCGCACAACCCCTTCTCCATGCCGAACATGGAGCCGGAAGAGTTCTTGAAACTCGATCCGAAGGACAACGACAAGATCCTCGGCATGAAGGCGATCCAATACGACATCGTCTGCAACGGCATTGAATTATCTTCGGGCGCGATCCGTAACCATCGCCCGGAAGTGATGAAAAAGGCTTTCGCGATCGCGGGTTATGGCGAGGACGTGCTGGAAGCGAAGTTCGGCGGCATGCTCCGCGCGCTGTCCTACGGCGCGCCGCCGCACGGCGGCATCGCGCCGGGCGTCGATCGCATTGTCATGCTTCTCTGCGGCGAGGAAAACCTGCGCGAGGTGGTCCCATTCCCGATGAACCAGCGCGCGGAGGATTTGCTGATGGGCGCGCCGTCGGAAGTGACCACCAAGCAGCTTCGCGAACTGCACATCCGGCTCTCCATGCCGGACAATAAATAATGGAACGCTCGGCCAGCGGCGTTGCGGCGGAAGGCTCCGCTTCGTTAGGTGCGACCAACAAATTCGTGCTCGACAAGATCAAGGAGAGCGGCAAGCTGAAGCTGCCGTTTCTCGATCTCGGCGCGGGCTCCGGCTTCTTCACGCGGCTGATTTCGAAAGAACGCGAAGCGCTTGGCCTGAAAGCAGGCGAGGGTATTGCGGCTTGCGATATTTCCGGAAGCACCTTCAAGGCCGACGGCGTCACGCTGAAAGAATGCGACGTTAATCTGGGGCTGCCGTATCAGGACGCATCGTTCGACACCGTGGTCGCGATTGAAGTCTTCGAGCACACGCGCTCGCCTTACGACGTGATCGCTGATGTATATCGCGTGTTGAAACCGGGCGGCTTGCTGATTTTCTCGGTGCCCAATCCGGGTCACGCGCTGTCGCGTGTCAAATTTCTTTTCAGCGGCCATTACCACATGTTTCCGTCGCCCAGCATCAAGCCGGAGAATGGTGGGCGGATTTGCGGGCACATCGCACCGCTGCCGTTTCAGTATTGGCACTACGGTCTGCGCCGCGCGGGATTTCAGAACATTTCGCTTTCGCCGGATCGCGCCAAGCGCAGCGCTTCTTTATTTGCCGCTTTGATCTGGCCGTTCACGCGGATCGGCACCGCGGCGCATACCGGGCGCATCGCGCGGCGCGAGCCGGAGCTTGCGGCGGAGACGGGCGATGTCGCGCGCGAAGCGAATTCCTGGACCGCGCTGACCTCGCGTAGCCTCGTTTTCACGGCACGCAAACCTTAAGCTTCGAGTGCCTTCCGGAACACTTCTTCCATCGCGTCCAGCATCGCCGCCTTCGTGTGCTTCTTCTCGACGATGATGCGGCCCGTATCGCCCAGACGTTTTGCGAGCGAAGGATCGGCGAGCACGGTTGCGATTCCGTCAGCGAGCGACGAGGGATTTTCCGGCTGCACCATCCAACCGCTTTCGTTGTGGGTGACAAGTTCAGGAATTGCGCCGACCGGAGTCGTGACGACGGGAAGGCTCGTCGCCATCGCCTGCATCAGCGCTTGCGGAATGCCTTCGTTGCCGGTGGAGGGCAGCACGAAAACATCAAAGGCGCGCAGCCAGTCCTGCACGTCTTCGCGGCGGCCTGCAAAAATAATGCGATCTTTCAATCCGCGCTCTGCTACTTGTTGCAGAAGCAGCGGCTCCTGCGGGCCGTCGCCGACGAAGACCGCGTTCATGCCGCCGAGCTTTTTGTCGAGCAGCGCATCGACCATGAATCGGTGACCCTTCCAGCTGCGCAGCGTTGCGACCATGCCGATCAGCTTTTTGTCGGCAGGCAGATTTAATTTCGCGCGCGCTGCGGCCTTATCGCCCGCACGATAACGCGAGAGGTCGGTGCCAGTGGGAATCGAAATGACATGTGCAGGATCGAACTTCAGCACGTTGATCAAATGCGAGCGGATCGCTTCGCCGGTGGTGACGACGCGCGCGGCACGGCGGCCATAGAGCCAGCGGTTGCGCAGGCCCGGTTTCACCGGGATCGAAACGTGCCGTGTGCGGATGAGTTTCGCTTTCGCGCCTCCAAACAGAATGCCGAGTGCGGCGATCCAGGTATCGTTGCGGCTGTGCGTGACGACGATATCGGGATCGAGACGTTTCAACAGCGTGATCATCGCGCGCACGTTAGGGAAGTTCACGCGGCCGAACGGCAGCTCGTAGGTTTCGATGCCTCGCTTGCGCGATGCGGGCACGATCTGCGAGTGAGACTGTCCGGCGATCCACACCTGGTGCCCGCGCTCGATAAAGCCCTGCGCCTCGTCGAGCACGCGGATTTCCTGACCGCCCCAACCTGGCGAAGCTTCGGTGTGCAGAATCTTCATGACTTTCGCTTTTCCAGCGTTTCGTAGAGCGAAAGCATCTTCTGGACCATTTGGTCCATGTCGAAGCGTGCCGCGATCGCGCGGGCGCGTTTCGCCGTTTCAGGATTTTCGCAGAGTTTTAGCGCAATCGAAATCGCCTGGGCCAGGCCAGCGACATCATTCGCATCGCGGACGAGACCGGAATCGATTTCGCGTGCGATATCGCGCGCGCCGCACGTTTCCGACGTGACTACCGGCAATCCTGAAGCGAGCGCTTCGAGTGCGGCGGACGGGAAGGGGTCGTAGACCGACGGCAGGATCATGGCGTCCGCGACGGCGAGAAACGGAATAACGTTCTCTTGTTTTCCGAGAAACACGATGTCATTGCGAATGCCGAGACGCTCGGCAAGACCTTCGTAGCGCGATTGGCGTTTTTCGTGACCGATTACTAAAAGCATGGCGCCGCTTTTGCTTAAGGCTAGAGCCTGCAACGTTTGCGCGACACCTTTTCGCTCATAGCCGGAACCGATGATGACAAGAATCTTTTTTCCGGCGGCAATGCCCAGTTTCTTTCTCGAAACTTCGCGCAACGCAGCCATTGCGCCGGCATCGAATTTCGAAAGTTCGATGCCATTCGGAATGAAATGAATGCGCTCGCGGGGGAATTCGAAATGCGCGACAATTTCGTCCGCGACCATTTGTGAATTCACGATCACGGCTTTCAGCCGCGCGCTCGCGAACATTTCGCATTCTAACCGGACCACGTCGCGGTGATAAGGGCTGATATTCTGAAACAGCCGCCTGATGAAGCCCAGGCTTTTGGCGCGATGCGCGAGATAAGCGGCATGGACGCCGTCGCCCGCGCGATAAATATCGCAGCAAGAGAGCCGCTCATGCGATTGCACGAGCGCACTCGGCATTTTCTCAAGCAGCAGGCAAGCAGCTTTCGCAAAACGCGAGTCGCGGCTTGAGCGCGGCATGCGTGGGGGGTCGCAGCGCAAAAATTCGACGCCCTTGCGCGGCTCCCATTCGCGCGCAACGATCGAAAGGGAAACGCCTTTTCGCGCGAGCGCGGAAATGGTGCGGTCGAGGATCAACTCGCCACCGCCGAAGCGGGAGAATCTCTGGCGCACAAAGGTGATTTTCGGGAGCGGCATGACAGACTGGACGCGCGAATGAGGCTGCGGCATATCGTGCTTCGCTCGAAAAAGCGAGCCATGCGCAGATAGCCTGAAACGCTTCTTCCCCGCAACGAACCGGACATGCCGCGGCTCTCACTCATTATTATTACCAAGAACGAGGAAGCTTCGATCGAGCGCTGCCTGCAATCGGCCGCCGTCATCGCAGACGAAATCATCGTCGTCGATGGCGCAAGCACCGACCGCACAGTCGAGATCGCGGAGTCTTTCGGCGCAAAGATATTGCAGCCCGCAGACTGGCCCGGCTTCGGTCCGCAGAAGCAGCGCGCGCAGGAAGCAGCCACCGGCGACTGGATTCTCTCGCTCGATTCCGACGAGTGGATGCGAGCCGGCCTCGTGCGCGAGATTGAGGCCGTGCTGAACGATCCGCGCGCATTGCCTGGATATCGAATGCCGCGCCGCAATCGCTTTATTGGAAAAATAGTGAAGCACGGCGGCTGGTGGCCGGATTACGTGACAAGGCTTTACCGGCGCGAGCGCGGCCGCTTCAACGACAACCTCGTCCATGAAAGCGTGATCGTAGACGGCGAAATCGGCACGCTGAAAAATCCGATCGAGCACAACACCATCGTCAGCGCCGAAGACGCGAACGGCAAGATCGAACGCTACTCGGAAATCGCGGCGCACGAACTGCTCACGCGCGGCCGCAGATGCAGCGCGCTCGAAGCGCGGTTGCGCGGCGCAGCTGCCTATCTCCGGAGCTTCGTTCTTCAGCTCGGATTTCTGGATGGTGCGACTGGCCGCAGGGTAGCGAGTTATCAGGCACGCTACACATATAAGAAGTGGGCCAAGGTCGCAGCAGCGAAAGCCCCCTGATCGCAGCACTTCTGATCGTTAACGCAACCTTAATCCGCAACGGCTCTTATGTTGGAAACCGGGCGGTCAAGGTCGTACTGCGTGCGCAAATCGAAGGTATGGTGGGCAGGGGTTGTGCTGGGCGGTGTCGCGATCGCCTGCGTACCCATTCTGCTCGTCGAATATTCCCTGAATACGTATGTCGAACGCAGCGCGCGCGCGAAATTGGAATCGCTCGCGCGCAGTGCGCTGGGTCTTGCCGAAATCCGTCTCGAAAGCAGCATGGCGGCGCTCGTCGATCTGTCGTCGGTGGTGGAAGGTTGCGACCAGCGCTCGCTCGAGATGATGCGCAAGGCGGCCAGCGCTTCGTTGCCGATCAAGGAAATCGGGGTGCTCGACGAAAGCGGTGTCACGATCTGCACCAATTTTGGTGACGTCGGCGAGCCGCGCGCCGTTTCGCGCGAACTGCCGCTGGCAGATGCCCGTTTCGAAATCGGGCTGATCCGGTTTCGGGACCGCAACGACCGCGCACTCCGCCTGCGGCTCGACCGCAAGAATGCGAAGCCGCTCGGCGCATTGATCCCCGCCGATTTTCTGGTGCCCGACACGCTCGACGGCGATTTTCAGGATGGCCGCAGCCTGCGTCTCGTCATGGACAATGCGGAGATTATCGCGGCTCGTCCGGTCGGCGACGAAGGCATGAGCATCGATCACACCCGCACGCTCGGCGTCCACCTGAAGTCCGAGCGCTTTCCGGTTGCCGTCGTCGTGGAGCGCACGCGCGCGACGCTTGCGGAGGAATACCGCGACCTGATGACCTTCGGCCGCGTCGGTTCGGCGCTGATCACGATCCTGACATTCGCGTTCTTCGCGCTTTATTTCCGGCGCAACCGCAACGATCCGCTGGTGCAATTCCGCGAGGCGATCAAGAACGGCGAGATCGTGCCGTTCTTCCAGCCGACCATCGACATCAGAATCGGGAAACTCGTCGGCGCCGAAGTGCTTGCGCGCTGGCAACGGCCGGACGGCGTCATGGTTTCGCCTGCGAATTTCATTCCGCTCGCCGAGCGTTCCGGCCTGATCTACCCGATGACGCTGGCGCTGATGAAGCGCGCCCGCGCCGAAGTGGGCGCGATCCATGTCAACCGGCCGCACATCAACGTCGCCTTCAACCTCTACGCGGGGCATTTCGCGAACGACTCGATCATCGCGGAGCTGAAGGCCATCTTCGAGAATTCGCAGATCGGCCTTTCCCAGATCGTGCTCGAAGTGACCGAGCGCGAGCCGTTGCCCGATCTCGATCTTGCGCGTGAGATCATCGAGCGGTTGCAGAAGCTCGGCATCCGTGTTGCGATCGACGACGTGGGAACCGGTCACGGCGGCTTGTCCTATCTGATGAAGCTCGGCGTCGACATGATCAAGATCGACAAGATGTTCATCGACGCGATCTCGACCGAGCGCCATTCGCAGACGATCATCGAAACGCTGCTCGAACTCGCGCGCACGATGAACATGGAAGTTATCGCTGAGGGCGTGGAAAGCTTCGATCAGGTCGAGTATCTCCGCCGCAAGGGCGTGCATCAGGCGCAGGGCTATGTTTTCGCGCCGCCGCTGCCGGCCGGCTCCTATATCGCGCTGGTCGAGGCGATGGATGCGGGCGTGGCGGCGAAGCCCGAGGCGGCCGCAAGCGCGGCTTGAGGCTTTACATCAACTCGCAAAATGCCGGCTATCCGATTCATCCGACTCGCGAATTTCCGGTTTTCTGAATTTACGTCTCGGCATGCGTAAGTGCGACAGCGGTTGCGCGGGATAACGCGCTGCTGCGACTCGCAAATCCGGCTGCGCGCGGGCAATATGCGGCTTGTTTCGCTGAAGCGAGGAAGTCGGGGATGGCCCTCAACGATCCGATTGATCTTTACTGCGAGCGCCTGCACGCGGGCTTATGGGCCGAGCCGGTCAATGCCGTGAGTAACCTCGCGTTCTTTCTGGCCGCGGCCGGCGCCTACTGGCTATGGAAGCGGGAAGGGAAGCACGACCGTTTCATCTTGCTTCTGATCGCGCTCGCGGCTCTGGTCGGTATCGGCTCGACGCTTTTTCACGTCTTCGCGACACGGTGGGGTCTGTTCGCGGACACGATTCCGATTGCGATTTTTGTCGTGACGTTCCTCGTCTTCACGCTGCGCCGCTTCCTAAACCAAAGCGTCGTCATGACAACGATCTGGATTGCGCTCTTTCTTGCGTGCGCGGCCATTCTGCCGCGCCTTCTGCCGCTCGGCTTCATGAATAATTCCGGGTTCTATTTCCCGGTGCTCGGCGCGCTCATGATCCTCGGCGTGCTGCTACGCATGAAAGGCGGCGGCATGCGCTGGGTCGGCGGCGCTTATCTTTGTGCGGGCGCCTTGTTCGCGCTGTCCTTGAGCTTCCGCATCGTCGATCCGAGCGTCTGCGCGCAGTTTCCGCTGGGCACGCATTTCATCTGGCATAGCCTCAACGGCGCGCTGATCTATCTGATGCTCTGGACCGTGATCAAACAGAAGTCGGCGGCGGCTTGACGGGCGCCGGAAACAGAAGAGGCGGCCCGAAGGCCGCCTCAGTTCTTTACGCCACGCCGGGAGGAGTGGAGAGAAGCGTCGCATTCGCGAATCGCCTCGATGACTTGATGCTAACAGCTTTGTGACGCAGCGGTTATTGTTCACATGCTCAATTCTGTGAATTTCCGGCCCGAATCGCCGCTATTCTGACCCGCAGAGCGGAATTTCCGGTTTCCCCATGCAGACGGACAACATCGACAGGCATCCCGGCTTCGCGCGCGGGCCGGAGCCCTTCTCGGGTCTCTCGCTTTATCTGCCCATCGCCATCGTGCTGGTCTCCAACCTGATCCCGTTGATTGGCGTCGTTTATTGGGGCTGGAGCACGTTCGTACTCCTGATGCTCTACTGGGCCGAGACGGTGATCATCGCGTTCTGGACGCTGATGCGGATTCTCGTCGGCGGGGATTTTGCGAAGAATGTCTTCGGCGAGATTTTCGGC
The DNA here is from genome assembly GCA_019752575.1 of Xanthobacteraceae bacterium. Lineage (GTDB taxonomy): Bacteria > Pseudomonadota > Alphaproteobacteria > Rhizobiales > Xanthobacteraceae. Next base: position 39,586 of record JAIELW010000006.1, read on the forward strand.
CGCCTCTTCATGTTCGTGTTCTTTCTCGTCCATTCGACCGGCTTCATGCTTGGTCATTTCATTTTTCTGTGGGCGTTTTATTCCGGCGTGCCGGGCCGCAACACGCAGTTAAGCGACGCTTTTTTCCAGACGCTGCCGCATGAATTCTGGAACGGCATCGTGCTTGCGAACGGCCTCTTGATTCCGCTTGCCGTTTCCTTTGTCGGCCGCGGCGCCGCCTTCGTGATCGAAATGGCAAAGCTGCCGCTGTGGAAGCGGCTGGTGGATCAGGACAACGTCGAGGGCAGACAGGCGGGCGCACTGGTCGGCGGTCTCTATACCCGCATCGTGATCATGCACCTGGTCATTCTCGGTGGCGCCGCACTAGCGCAGAAATACGGCGCGCTTGCGCCGCTTATTCTCCTGATCGCGGCGAAAACCGTCGTCGATCTCTGGCTCTTTATCAAAATCGATCTGCAAGGCCGCGGCACCACGCCGGTCGATACCGTCAACGTAAAATGACTGGAGCGGGGAGCGCTCCGGTCATTGAAAGGCGGTTGCGAGGGGGTGTCAGCCGCGATGAAGCCGTCAGTTCAGACCGCCAAGCAGCCAGATGATCAGGATGATCGGCAGCGGAATGCCGATCAGCCACAACAGAAGACCGCGTCCCATCTCGTTACCCTTCCGGTTTTGATTGCATGTCGCACGGCCAACGCGGGCATGCACGGAAGGTTCCGGATACTCAGGGCTTCATGCGCTTGACGCCGTCCTTGATGAAGACCTCGAATGGCGTGGTGCCCTCGGCGCTGCCGTCCTTCGCGCGCCATTTTCCGTTGGTGCAGAGGATGCCGCCGGCGGCCGGCACGGCATCGAACACGACCTCGTTGTAATAAGGCTTGCTATCGACGATCGCCGTGAAATCGGTGGTGCACTTCCCGCCGCTGACGACCGGGTCGTACTTGTCGATCATGACGTTGTTCCCGCCGGTGCTCGGAAACGGATTTTTCAGCACGGGCCAGCTTTCGTAGTTGGTCTGGGCCAAGGCTGCGCTTGCGGCGAGCAGCGAGGCAACTGCGACAACGCGGATGCTAACGGCTTGCATGAATTCCTCCCTTTGCGGCTTCCCGTTCAGAACACGGCAGCCTGCGATTTGGATGCTTAGCCTACGCCTATGCTAGCCTCGGGTGGGAAACGCCGGAAAAACAATGCAATATCAAACCATTCTCTACGATACCGAGGGCCCGGTCGCGACGATCACGCTGAACCGGCCGGATGAGCTCAACACCATCGTGCCGCCGATGCCGGACGAACTGGAGCACGCGGTGCATAGTGCGACCCGCGATCCGAAGGTGAAAGTGATCGTGCTGCGCGGCGCAGGACGCGCCTTCTGCGCCGGATACAACTTCGGCAAAGGCTTTCATCACTGGGACGAATTCATGAATACCGGCGGCAAGTGGGACGCCGGCAAGGACTTTGCATTCGCGACCACGCCCGCGCTCTCACCGCACCAGAAATTCATGAGCTTGTGGCGCTCCTCGAAGCCGGTGATCGCGCAGGTACATGGCTGGTGCGTAGGCGGCGGCAGCGATTATGCGCTCTGCTGCGATCTCGTGATCGCGAGCGAAGACGCGCGCATCGGCACGCCCTATTCGCGCATGTGGGGCGCGTATCTCTCCGGCATGTGGATTTATCGGCTTGGCCTTACCAAGGCGAAAGAATACGCGCTCACCGGCAAGGCGCTGTCGGGACGTGAAGCCGCGGATATCGGGCTCATCAATCAGGCGGTGCCGTTTGCGAAGCTCGAGGAGACGGTTGCCGAAACCGCGAAGAAGCTCTGCACGATTCCGCTCTCGCAGCTCTCCGCGCAGAAGATGATGGTGAACCAGGCTTATGAAGCGATGGGCCTTGCGGCCGTGCAGAACCTCGGGCCGATCCTCGACGGCCTGATGCGCAACACGCCCGAAGCGCTCGAATTCATCGCAGTCGCCGAGAAAGAGGGAGTACGCGAAGTGATCACACGGCGGGATTCTCCTTTCGGCGATTATTCGGCCGCGCCGAAGGATCAGCAACCCAATCCGAATAATGTGATTGTTCCGAAGAAGAAGTAATCAGAACTTCGGATCGATCACTTCCACTTTCGGCGCGCGGGCCTCGATCACTTCCGCCGCATCCAAGGCTTTCGCTTCCTCGAAGCGCGCGGTAACGAGTTGCACGCCCATCGGCACGCCATCGGCAAGCCCGGTCGAGACTGCGACACCGGGCAAGCCCATGATCGGGGTAGAGAGTTGCGGGCTTTGCGCATCGGCAAGTTCGACGAAAGCGTTGCCGCCGCGCAAGTCCGCGTCGATCGGGAAAGGCTGCTTCCAGCAGGAAGGCAGCAGCAGCACCGGGTATTTTTCGAAGAACTCGTTCCATGCACGGAGATACTTGCTGCGCAGCGCAAGCTCTTTCACGAAGGTCTCGTAGTCGAGCTCAGGGCTCAGTCCGTCCTTTGCCGAGTAGGACTTCTTGATCGCGTCATCGCCGAACTGCTGGATCGCCTGGTTCATGCCGAAACGGCCTTCGTTCAGCACGAGCCGCAACCAGAGCTGCGTCGCCTCGCGGAAGAAGGGCGGGGCGGCGCGCTCGACAACATAGCCCGCATCTTCCAGCCATTGCGCGGATTTCTTCATCGCGTCGGCGACCTGCGGGTCCGCCTTGCAGTCTTCCCATTCGTCGAACAGCGCCACCTTGGTCGGGCCCGCGTTCGGAACGTTCACGGGTGAAAGCGGAATCCATAACGGATCGCGCGCATCGCGCGCCGACATCGCATCGAGCGAGAGCCTTAAGTCCCGGATCGAGCGCGCGAGCGGGCCCTGCATCGACGCATATTGCGCGACATGCGGACGCTCGGCGGCAGCGAGGGATTGAACGTCGGCACGCGGCCGAAGCTCGGACGGATGCCTTGCAAGCCGCAGGCATAGGCCGGATAGCGGATCGAGCCTCCGATGTCGTTGCCATGGCCGATCGCGCCCATGCCGGTTATCAGCGAGGCCGATGCGCCGCCGGAAGAACCGCCTGGCGTTACGTCTTTGTTCCACGGATTGAGTGTGCGTCCATGCAGCGCGTTGTCAGTGAACCAGCGCATCGAGAAGGCCGGCGTATTAGTGCGGCCGATAATCACGGCGCCGGATTTCCGGATGTTGGAGACGACCGGATTGTCTTCCTTGCCGATATTGTCCTTGTAGGCGACGACGCCGTTGGTGTTCGCGCGGCCCGCGAAATCGACATTGATCTTCACTGTAACCGGAACCCCGTGCAGGAGACCAAGCGGCTCACCCGCGCGCGTTTTCTTATCGGCAGCGGCGGCGGATTTGAGCGCTTCGTCGGCCATCGGGTCGACAATCGCGTTAATCTTCGGATTAATCGCATCCACGCGCGCGAGCGTCGCTTTTGTCAGCTCTATGCTCGAAATCGCGCCGGTCCGGATCAGCCGCGCCTGTTCGGTCGCGTCCAGCCGCCAAAGATCGGTCATGTCGGGATTGCTCCTTGCGCTTCTTTCCTGAAGGGTCGCCGGAGCAATGCGCCTTCGTCAAGACGCGAGTTCGTCAAACCGGTATTGATCGCGAATGCGAAGATTGAAGAAGCGGCCCTTCGATGCCGCGATGCGAAACGCTTCGGCGACTTCCGGTTCGACTTTATAATAGCGGTAAACGCGGCCGGCGACGAAGGTCACGGTAAGCGTACTGTATTCGCTGTCGTACTCGATATTCCGAATGGTGTGCGAAGGCATGACGCGGCGATAACGCGCGAGAGTCGCGTGCGGTTTCGGCGCGCTTAGTTCTTTTTCGCGTTGTCCTCGCGCGGGTGCTGCAAGCGGAACACCGTAGGGCGATCGAACTTGCCCTGCCAGATGCCGCGCTTGGCGTTCTTCGCTTCTTCCTCGGCGGCGGCATACATGCCTTCGCCGATCCTCGCGGCGTTGATCGCCCAGCCGAGCCGGACCATTGTCTCCGCGATGTCGGGTATATCGCGTGCGGAGCATTTCGCAATCGTGCGGCCGTAGCGGTCTTTCGCGCGCGGCTCGCACTTCACGTCGCCCTTGCGCAGCATCTTCGTGAGTTGATTGCGCGCTTCGCCGCCGCAGCGCCAGATCGAGCCGTCCGCCGAATAACAATTCTGCTTAATCTCCGGCGCGTCGATGCCGTCGAGGCGGATCGAGGTCTGCTGGATGACGAACGAGTCGCCGTCCTGCACGACGATGCCGCGCCCGTCTTTATCGACGCGCGGCTCGCGGTCGAAATAGAAATTCCACGCGAGAACGCCGACGAGTACGAGTGCCACGAAAAGCCAGGGTGCGAGCCGGCGCAAGGTCATTTCTTGAGTGCTGCTTTATTGCGATTGCCGATCAACGATAGACGGTGAACCTGCGCTCGAGCAGAAGCCGCTGCTCGCTCCAGACCTGAAAGGTCCACACGCCTTCATATTCTTTCGGCTCCTTGCCGTTCATGCGCCAGCCGATATGCGCTTCGTCGCCGACGACATCTTCGCCGGGAAGGGTGGATGTTTCCTGCAGGCGGCCGTCTCTGCCCGGAACGCCCTTGCCGGGAAAACGGATGATATGGATCGTGCGGACGCGTGTGCCCTTCGGGACGCCGGTAAGCTGGTAGCCGAACCCGAAACTCGTGAGACCGTCGGGCTTGATCGCGATGCGATCCAGGTTCTGCGCGGGGCCCCTGGTATTGCTGCTGAAGTGATGCTTGCCGGTTGGCGAATTCGGATCGTCGATCGATTTGAGTTCGCCAGAAGTGTAGTGGCCGAACCAGACTTCCTGCGCGCGCAAACTCTCCTGCGCTTCAGTCGTGAAGCTAAATATCGAAAGCGAGAACGCGACAGCGAAAGCAAGAGCGAAGCGGTTCATGTTGCAACCCCGTTAGCGATAAACCTCGAACTTGCGCTCGAGCAAGACGCGCCCCTCGTGCCAGACCTGCAGCGTCCAGGTGCCGGCAAGGGTGTTGTTTCCCATCGAAATCCCGATGAACAGATCGCGCCCGGAATTCAGGCTCAGCGTGCTCTGGATGCGGTCGTGGACATTGCCCGCATCGTCGCGAAGTCCCGGCGGCGGAATGAGCTGCACGTGGCGAACGGTAATCGTTTCGCTGCTTGGGGCCCCGGTCAGCACATAGCCGAAACCGAAATAGGAGCCGGGCGTGTGCTGGATGCGGCTCGAATTGACCGCGGGCTCGCGGATCTTGCCGCCGACGCGGCGCTTGCCGCCGGGGGCGTTGGGGTCCTCGATTATCTGCACGCCTTCGACGGTGTAAAGACCGTACCATTGTTCGGCCGCGCGGATTTGCGCGGCTGCCGGCGAGACGGCGGCGAAACTGAACGCGAGGCAAACGCCGAAGAGAATGTGTTTCATGTCCGCGTACTTCCCGGCCGGTTGAACGGCGGCCTGAACGGTGGCACCAAGCGCCAAGCCTAGCCCGAAAGCCGATTGAACGTCATGCCTCTTGTCGAATCCGCGGGCCACGGGAAGCTCGTTTTCCACCAGCCGCTCGGCCCGGTTGCACGCCTTTTTCTTATTGCGGGCGGGGCGCTTGCGCTTTCCGCACCGCACGAACTTTTGATCCGGCCCGGCGTGCCGCTCCTGCAATGGGGTATGCTGCCGTTCTGGTTCATCGGCCTGCTCGCCGGGCTGCTCGGCGCGGTTCTCTTGCTCGCGGGCATTTTGGGGCTCACGCGGACAGTCACCTTCAACGCAGCGGCGCGCGAATTGCGCGTGGACGGCAACGGCTCGTTCGGCATCGGCTGGAGCGAGCGCTACACGTTTTCCGATATTCTCGAACTCGACATCGTCAAACACGAACAAAGCGAAGGTCCGCCGCGCTTCATTCTGCAGGCGGTGGTTGCCGGCGCCAAAGGGCCGCTTGAGATCGACACTTTTGCGAACGAGCAGGACGCGATCGCGGCGGAGGCGAAAATCCAGGCACTGATGCTCGGCGAAGAGGCGTCATAGAACCTTCATCGGCCCGCGAAATTTCTGCCGCTGATGCTTGCACGAAGAGAAAAAGTGCAGACGAGGTAGTCGCCGCGAAAGCCGGAAGTTCAACCGGCGCCCCAGCGCGCTTGGGGCTTGCCCCATTCGCGCCAAGTAAAAATACTTCGCGCGGTGCGCTTCGGCCTATTTCGCGCGCGCACGAAGCCGCCAAAGGAAGGCCCTGTGGCGAGCGGGAAGGCTCGGAGCGATGAACAACTTCGTCATGCCCGCGCTTGTCGCGGGCATCCACGCCTTCAATTGTTGAAACTCGGCAAGGCGTGGATCACCGGGACAAGCCCGGTGATGACGAAGGAGGGGCTTTCGCGCTAACAAGCCCGATCGCCGCTTCGGGATTTCAGATGGAAGAAACCGCATTGTCGCTAAAGCTGCCCGCAATCGTTTACGCGACGGAGCCGTTCATTCCGCAGGCGTGGCCGCCGGTCATCCGCATCCCGGAACGCAAAGTCCTGCACAGCCAGTTCGACAAGCACATCGCCAAATTCACGAAAGAAGATCTCGATTACTTCGAGGCGCTCGTTTTTCTGCGGGCGGACCAGATCGCGCGCCCTTATTCGGCGCTGATGCGCGCGCCTGCGATGAACCACAAGGCAAGCTGTGAAGCGCTTGTGAAACACGCGGTCGGACTTGTGGGTAAAGAGGTCGAGGCCGCGCGGAAGAGTGACCCGCGGCTCGCGGGGAAAATCCTCGCTTATATGATCGCCGCGTTGTGCGAGGCGCCCGGCTGCATTCCGCGCGGCATCGAAGTCGACGGCCCCGGCTTTGGCGACGGCGCCGATATCAACATCGGGCATGAGCGCGGGCGGCCGCTCTCCAACTATTATACGGCGGCGCACGCGCATCTTTATGTGTTCAACTCTTTCAATTTTTTCGGTGACGTTCTGGGGCCGCACTCGAGCATCCAGTTTGCGAACGATCACCTGACCGAAATGGGGATCGAGTTTGCGAAGCGGCTCTGGCCCGAGCGGATTGAGGAGATGCGGAGGCGGGAGGGGGCGGGCGCAAAAGGGTGAAGCTACGCCGGCTCAATCTATTCCCCAGTTTCGCCGCGCTCCAAATAGCCGATACGTGGCTCGCCCGTGAACGGCATCGTCTTCCAGAGGTCTTCCCCGTCTACCCAGCGCAGAAAGAACTCGTCGAGCGATCGGGCGTGCAGCACCAAGTCGCCGCCGTAGGGCCCTTTACCGCCAAGATTGGGATCGTATGCAAGCACGGACCCATCGGTGCAGTTGAGCAGTGAATAGATGGCACAACCCCAGTGGCAAAGCCGTAAGTGTTGGGGCTTCCATCCTCCAAGGCAGAAACGCTTCGAGTCGTGCAGATAATGGCTGACGACATCGGGCTTTTGATCGTCGGCATGGCCGCCTCTCAGTCCAAGGAGCCCATTGCCTGGACCGAAGCCGCCGTTGCCGATCGATTGATAAATATCGCGCAACAGCGGAGGGAGCTTAAATCCGATAATCACTTCTGCTTCAGTCACGTCGGCTTCAGATAACACAGGATGAATTCGAGCATGATTGCTCCGCCACAGGGCGTCCATATCCGTTAGTGGAATGGTTTGGACACGCGCGGAAATTCTGTCGAGAACGGGGTTCACTGGCCACCCTCCAGTGTGTGTCTAAATTCGATCATAACGCATTGGACGAGTGCACCAAAATATCGCCGAGCGTTCACATACCTAGTTCGTCATCACCGGGCCGCATCGGCCCGCGCGAAGCGCGGTTCGCCAATGCGAGACCCGGTGATCCATACGGACTGCCTGCGCGCGACGCTGCCTCATGGATTGCCGGGTCATCCTCGGGTCAAGCCCGAGGACAGGCGCCCGGCAATGACGAGGGAGGCGTGGAGTCTTAGGTAGCGCCAGTTGGCAGCTACCCCTTCATGTTCTTTAAGTATTGATCTGCGGCTACTTTTTCCATCACCGCTTTCACGAAAGCGTCAATGGGTTTGCGTTCGGAATAGTCGGCGGGCGCGATGAAGTTTACGCGGCCATCTTCCTGCAATTTTCTCGATCTAGATTTCGCTCCAGAGGAGTGCGGTTTGAAAACCGCGATAGAGTGCCCACCTTGGTCTTTAACAAGGCGGAAGCAGGGGATGTCAGTCTCGCCATCTCCAATGAAGATCATATTTGTGAATGGCACGGGTCGATTTTCTGGAAGGACATATTCATTTACTTTTGCGTGCTCGTACACGTTATGCACACCCTTGTTAATTCGAAAAAGATATTGTGTTTTGGTGGTGTAATTCAGAGCTAAGGCTGGCCACTGAGCTACGCCGTGATGGTCGTATTGAAACGACGACGCATAAATATCCTTGAAGTGCTTTTTGATTGGCGTCCCAAGTATCATCTCGCGAATTCCGGAGGAGATGATGTGATGGCTGACGCGAAGTCCACTGAGCTTTCCGTAGTAGTTTATTCGAGTGAACCAGCCCACAACGCCTTTGAATAGTTTCAGCTTCTTGCCGTAATCGACAAAATCCTTCTTGGTGACGCGGACCTTATGTGCTCGCGCTCGATCAAGCATGAGGCCCATATACATAAGAATGTTGTCGGCCTCGTGCTCTTTAGAGAGGGCCGCGACCTCTTTCCAAAATGACTTCTTGTTCATTCCGATGGTTGGAATGAAATCGCGCTCCTGCATATTGCCGGGAGCAAGCGTGCCATCGAAGTCGTAGCAGATGGCAAAAGGAATAAGCGCTTTAGGCAAATTTATCCTTTGGTCGGCGTAGGATCATTTTTATAAGTATTGCTGGCCGTAATACGTCCATCTCGGCCCTTTAAAAAACTGGTTCCGCCAGAGCCGCGAGCTAGTCGCCTTCCTTCGGCCCAAGCATCAGACTGTGTCGAGTGAACTGAGCTAGCTTTCGAAGAACCTTCTTTCTTCACGGTCCAGCCATCAGAGCTTTTCGACACGTAAAACTTGGACATCTAGCCCTCCTCAAAATTCTCGCGACTCAGTAAGGAATTTTACACGAACAAAAATTAGCGCTTCTGATCTCGTGGCGGTACAGGATCATTTCCATAACTGTCGCTATCTTGAATACGCCCGTTACGGCCATGCTCGACAAGTTCGGTGCGTTTCTGTTTTGCAAGACCACGCCCGTAATCCATCGCATCTGACTTCTTTTCGAAGTGTCCGCTAGAACGATCAGCCTTTTCTCTTTTCACATCCCAACCGCCCCGATCACTGTTCGGGACGACGAGGTAATCGCGCTTATTGCCCATGACATTCTCCGAGAACAAAAGAGGTACATCGTACTCTTTACGTTCTCATGAGTCAAGAAAAACTGTTGTATTTCAAGCCTGCTTATCTCTTCAGCGACACCGCCATCCCGCTCAAATCGAGATTGACGATCACGCCGCTCTGCGCACCGGCGACCTCGAGCACGACGCCGCGCTGGTTCGAGAGCAGCGCCGCCTGCGGCCCGCGGATGATTGCAGCGCCCGCGCTGCCCGCGCCGTAAACGCCCTCGATGTCCCGGACGCGATGGATGTTGCGCACGGTGCCGCGCAGGTTCACGGATGAGACGCCAAACGTAAAACCATACGAGAGGCCGCCGATCGAGAGCGGATATTCGCGGCCGTTATAATAGAGCGTGCCCGAGCCCACCGTGCCGCCGATCACCCAGCCGGCTTTGACGAACCTGATGCGGATGGTGGCGGTGTCGGCGACCGCCGAGGCGGAAAGCGCAACCGTGGCAACGAGCGCGATGAGAGCGACGCGAAGCGAATGGAGCATGTTTCAGTCTCCTTCTGATAGTCGTTAAGCCGGCACGAACTTTCGTCCGACTCGGAAAGTACTTCGTTACTTACCAAAGTTAAATGTCATGGCCGGGCTTGTCCCGGCCATCTCGATTCCAAGGGCAGTGCCTTACGAAGCGAGATGCCCGGCACAAGGCCGGGCATGACGAATTATTGAAGTCGTCGCAGCTTAGCTACACCCCGTGGTCGAGCCGCAGGTGTCGCACTTCAGACACGTGCCGTTTCTGACCATCGTGAAGTTGTGGCACTCGGGGCAGGCGGAGCCTTCGTAGCCTTTGGCTTTCGCCGCCGCGCGCTGGGTCGCTTCCAGCGCTTTGGCGCGGTCCACTTCGGTTTCCACAACCGGCGCGGTTTTCAGCGCGGCCGCAGCACCCGCTACCGGGCCGCCGGCCAGGAACGCCGAGACCACATTCGCGGGAGGCGAAGTACGCCCGGCTTCCGTGCCGCGCGCGTCGGTGGACACCGCCTGGAGCGACGGCGTCTTGCCGCGAACGAGACCTCTGGAGATCACCGGCGCGGGCTTGCCTTCGTCCTCGCCCTTGCCCAAGGCGCTGCCGCCCATCTCGCTCGGGTCGACATGCGCGAGGTCGTAGCGGCCCATGTAAGAGATCGCGAGCTCGCGGAACACATAGTCGAGGATCGAGGTCGCCATCTTGATGGTGTCGTTGCCGGTCACCATGCCCGCGGGCTCGAAGCGGGTGAAGGTGAAGGCGTCGACATATTCGTCGAGCGGCACGCCATATTGCAGGCCGAGCGAGATCGCGATCGCGAAGTTGTTGAGGAGCGAGCGCAGCGTCGCGCCCTCTTTGTGCATGTCGACGAAGATCTCGCCGAGCCGGCCGTCGTCATATTCGCCGGTGCGGAGATACACCTTGTGGCCGCCGACCACGGCTTTTTGCGTGTAGCCCTTGCGGCGCGAGGGCAGCTTCTCGCGCTCGCGGATGCGCTCGACGCGCTCCACGATGCGCTCGACCACTTTCTCCGAGAGCGCGGCTGCGCGCGCGGCCGCGGGCTGCGCGAGCAAAGCCTCGACGCTGTCCTCCTCGTCGTCCTCGTCCTGGATCAGCGCGGAGTTCAAAGGCTGCGAGAGCTTCGAGCCGTCGCGATAGAGCGCGTTGGCTTTCAGCGCGAGCCGCCACGAGAGCATGTAGCTCTCCTTGCAGTCCTCTACGCTCGCGTCGTTCGGCATGTTGATCGTCTTCGAGATCGCGCCGGAGATGAAAGGCTGCGCCGCCGCCATCATGCGGATGTGGCTCTCCACCGAGAGATAACGCTTGCCGATGCGGCCGCAGGGGGTCGCGCAATCGAACACCGGATAGTGCTCGAGTTTCAGGTGCGGGGCGCCTTCCAGCGTCATCGCGCCCGCGACATGCGTGTTCGCGCTCTCGATCTCGCGCTTCCCGAAGCCGAGATGCGCGAGGAGATCGAACGCCGGGTCCGCCATCTGCTCGTCGGAAACACCGAGCTGCCGCATAATCTCGTCGCCGAGCGTCCAGCGGTTGAACACGAACTTGATGTCGAAGGCCGTGGCGAGCTTGCCTTCCAGCATCTTGATGGTCGCGGCATCGAAGCCTTTGGTGCCGAGGGAAGCGTGGTTGATGCCGGGCGCGTTCGAAAGCGTGCCGTGACCGACCGCATAGGCTTCGATCTCAGCGATGGCAGCTTCTCCGTAACCGAGCGTGCGGAGCGCTTCGGGCACCGCCTGGTTGATGATCTTGAAGTAGCCGCCGCCGGCGAGCTTCTTGAACTTCACCAGCGCGAAGTCGGGCTCGATCCCGGTGGTGTCGCAATCCATCACGAGGCCGATGGTGCCGGTCGGCGCGATCACGGTGGACTGCGCGTTGCGGAAACCATGTTTATGGCCGAGCTCGAGCGCGCGGTTCCACGCAGCGGCCGCGCGCGCGACCAGGCGCTGGTCGGGGCAGTTCGCGATATCGAGCGGCACCGGCGGGATGGACAACTGCTCGTAGCCGTCCTTGTCGCCATGCGCCGCGCGGCGATGGTTGCGGATGACGCGGAGCATGTGCTCGCGGTTCGGATCAAAGCCGGGGAAGGCGCCGAGTTCGGCGGCCATCTCGGCCGAGGTCGCATACGAGACGCCGGTCATGATCGCGGTGAGCGCGCCGCAAAGCGCGCGCGCCTCGTCGGAGTCGTAGGCGATGCCGGAGGTCATGAGTAAACCGCCGATGTTCGCGTAGCCGAGACCGAGCGTGCGGTAGCGGTAGGAGAGTTCGGCGATTTCCTTCGACGGGAACTGCGCCATCAAGACCGAGATCTCTAACACGACGGTCCAGACGCGGACCGCGTGTTCGTAGCTGTCGACGTCGAAATCAAATCCACCCTCTATCATTCCGGGGCGCGGCGAAGCCGCGGACCCGGAATCCAGAGCAGCAGCGCTGTTCACCCCACCCCGGCTCGCTTCGCTCGCCGACCCTCCCCGTTCAGGGGAGAGAGAAGAGGTTCGGAAGCGGAGAAGATTGAGCGAGGCGAGATTGCACGCGGTGTCGTCGAGGAACATGTATTCCGAGCACGGGTTCGACGCGCGGATCGGGCCCGACGCCGGGCAGGTGTGCCAGTCGTTGACCGTGGTGTGGAACTGGATGCCGGGATCGGCGCAGGCCCAGGCGGCGTGGCCGATCTTTTCCCAGAGCTCTTTCGCCTTGACGGTCTTGTGCACCTTGCCGTCGATGCGGCGCATCAGATTCCAGTCGCCGTCTTTTTCGACTGCGTTCAGGAAGCCGTCGGTGACGCGCACCGAATTGTTCGAGTTCTGGCCCGCGACGGTGAGATAGGCTTCCGAGTCCCAATCGGTGTCGTAGATCGGGAAGTGGATGTCTTTGTAGCCCTGGCGCGCGAACTGGATGACGCGCTGGATGTAATTGTCCGGCACCATCGCTTTGCGCGCGGCCTTGATCTCGCGCTTCAGCGCCGGGTTGCGCTCGGGGTTGAAGCAGTCGTCGCCTTCGCCGTCGCAATTGATGGCCGCCCTCATCACGGCCTTCATGTGCTTCTGCACGACCTTCGAGCCGGTGACGAGGGCCGCCACCTTCTGCTCTTCGATGACTTTCCAGTCGATGTACTGCTCGATATCCGGGTGATCGGCATCGACCACGACCATTTTCGCCGCGCGCCGCGTAGTGCCGCCCGACTTGATCGCGCCCGCCGCGCGGTCGCCGATTTTCAGGAAGCTCATCAGGCCGGACGACTTGCCGCCGCCGGAAAGTTTTTCGTTTTCGCCGCGCAGCATCGAGAAGTTCGAGCCGGTGCCGGAGCCGTATTTGAACAGGCGCGCCTCGCGCACCCACAAATCCATGATCCCGCCTTCGTTGACGAGATCGTCCTGCACCGACTGGATGAAGCAGGCGTGCGGCTGCGGATGCTCATACGAAGTCGCGGACTTCGTGAGCTCGCCGGTCTGGAAGTCGACGTAGAAGTGGCCCTGGCTCGGGCCGTCGATGCCGTAGGCCCAGTGCAGGCCGGTGTTGAACCACTGCGGCGAGTTGGGCGCGGCCATCTGCATGGCAAGCATGTAGCGAAGCTCGTCGAAGAACGCGGAGGCGTCGGCTTCCGAATCGAAGTAGCCGCCCTTCCAGCCCCAATAGGTCCAGGTGCCGGCGAGGCGATCGAACACTTGCGTGGCTTGAGTCTCGCCGCCGAAGCGCTCTTTCTCGGGGATGTTCGCGAGCGCCTTGTCGTCCGCGACGGAGCGCCAGAGGAAAGAGGGGACCGTTTCTTCCTCAAATCGCTTCAACGCCTTCGGAACGCCGGCCTTGCGGAAATATTTCTGCGCGAGCACATCGGTCGCGACTTGCGAGAAATGCTCGGGCACGTCGATGCCGTCGAGCTTGAAGACGATGGAACCGTCCGGATTGCGAATCTCACTCGTCGCCTTGCGGAAGGTGATGGCGGAGTACGGCGACTGGCCTTCTTTGGTGTAGCGGCGCGGAATACGCATTTTCATCGTCCCCTTAAATTCGGGCGCGGAACCTGCCAGTTCCCCGCTCTTATGTTTCCGGCTCGATCTCCGTCGAGCCTCACCTGTTGGGGCCAACCCGCCTCTTTCGGGAGGGTTCGGCTCCGATTGTAGACCCCGTCGAGGCGACAGGACGACCATTCGCTGGGCAAGCTTTTTGCCCGGCGCTGCGCCTCAAAGGCCTCGTTGGGGGTTCCGGAACGGTCCGCATTACTTGCGTCCCGGACGAAACGTGACGGTAGGATGACTCTGTACGCCCGTCAAGTAATAGTACGCCAACCCTTAAAAATCACTAAAGCTGGTATGCATTGGCTGAATAGCGGGGATAGTTGCTTGCCCGATTCCGCCGACTCTGGAGCGGTATTCGGCGCCGATTCCCCGGCCGCGTAAAGGGTTGACGGGGCCAGCCTAGGAGCTAGGCCGCAGATTCGGGAGCGCGTTTTAGGGGCTTTACCCGCTATCCCCGGAATCCGGCGCGATAAAAAAATCTAACGCATCAGATCGACAGAGCGATGACGGCGGCAAGCAGCGCCACGCTCGAAAAAATCGCCCGCGCGATATGCGAATATTCCCAGCGGTCGCGAAGCGCGGTCCAGTCCGAACTGTCGACGGGCAGGAAATCGAAACCGAAGAATCGCGTGCCCGCGTTGCCGAGCTTCAGATCGCGCAGCCAGAAATTATTCACCGGATGCGTGACGAGCCAATAGGTAAGGTGCGTGAGCAGCATCGCAACGAACGCGAACCACCAGAACAGAAACGCCGTCCCGTTTCGAGGCATGAGCGCTGCCACGGCGAAACTGCCGATCACGGCGAGCAATTCGCCCACGCCAGCGATGGTGAAGCCCGGATAGTAGATCGCCTGGACGGCAAGATAATCGGCTTTGCTCAGCCGCAGCTTGCCCGGATATTCGAGCGCATGTGCGACCGCGAGCGCCATCGTCAGCGCGACCAGCATGACCGTCAGAATTTGCAGCGCGTGGAACATCCCTGATAACGCGCGCGGCGCTCCGCGGTTCGCCAAAAACTGCGTTCTGGACAGGGCCGGGTGCTTGGCACAAAATACGTGCTGCTGGTGTGAATGTAGTGTTGGGTTGGGGGTAATCGATGCGGGCGGGCATCGTCGCCATATTCTTCTTCGCAGGGACGCTTGCGCTCGGGCATTACGTGGCCGCGCCGTTCTTCTGCCGTGGCGGAATCGTCATTCCAACGTTGGACGCGAAAGCGCTTTGCGGTGCGGACCTGCATCTGAACCGCTCGGGTTCGGTGCTGCTCTACTTCGGCTCCATCGCGATCGCTTTTCTGTTCGGCCTGATCGCGAGCCTCTTGCCCAGCCGCGCAAAGCAAGCGTCCGATGCGAAGTCTGAAAAGAACCACGCCGAGACGTTCGAGCAGATCGTCGCCGCGACGGAAGCCAAGCAGACGCCGGCCGCGAATCCTTCGGCCGCTGCTGCACCGGCAAGCACAGCGGCCGTGCCCGCTTCGACATCGGCGTCGACGCCCGCGCCAAAACCGACGCCGGTTGTGCCCGGTCCCTCGCAGGCTGACGCCGCGGTCGCCGCCGCGGTCCTCTCCGGCGCGCCAGCAGACAAGAAACCTGCCGCCGAGCCGGAAAAGAAAGCCGAGCCTGCGCCCGCTGCGGCGCCGCAAAATCCGGCGACGGCAGCGGCAGCGGATGCAATCACGGTCGGGCTCGCCGTCGCCATGAACGGTTCGCGCGGCGCCTTCGACGGCACCAATCAGGAATTGCTCGAGCGCTTCCGCGAACTGAAGAAGCAGGAAAGCGTGAACTCGATCGCGCAGGCGCAGCGGTTGCTCGACGAAAGCACGTTCTCCGCGCTCTCGAAGGGCGTCGATCCCAAGCAGCATCTATCCGAGATCGCGCATCTGGTGCTGGCCGAAGACCCGGATCTGAAATCCGGCGTGGTGCGGGGCGTGGTGGTCCACATCGCGGCCCGCCTCAAGGAACTGGGCGTGGTTCAGAAAATCCCGAGCCCCGCGAAGCCCGCAGCCTGATTGTCGTGCAAATCCGGATTAGCAATCAGACCGTCAGAAAATTCTCCGCAGTGCCCTTTTTACTTCGTCAGGCACATTGATGTGCGGACGTTGATGCTGATGCGGTCCGCGCGGAGCGATTTGCTGTTGCTGCTGCTGCGGACCTTGCGGCTCGTTGTCCACGTTCCTCTGCCGTGATTCCGAGGGCTGCGACGGCTGTTGCTGCTGCTGCTGAGGTGGCGGCGTTTTCTGCACTTCTTTTGCCGGCGGCGGTGCGCTCACGTTGGTAGACGGCGCGGCGGCCGGTGTGCTGCCGCCACGGAATGCGCCGGTCAGGGCGGAAGCCCCGCCGACGAAAAGCAGGATGACGGCGGCATAGACGATGCCCGCCGCGAGTCCGGGCTTGTTGTTAAGCCCGATCTTGCCAAGCAGTTTCTCCATCCCGCCTATCAGCGCGCCGAACATCGTGCCGACGAACGCGAACGGCGATGCGCGCTTCGCTTCGACGGCGGTCTTGTCTTTCTTCGCCGCCGGGACCCATCCGCATTGCGGGCATTTGTCCTGCGCGTCGATATCGAACACATGGCCTTCGATGCAGCGGATCATTTTCGTCATGGCGACACCTTTGCGGCGTTGGCGACCTGATCCTTCAGCCAAGCAAGGATCGGCGGGGAAGGTTCTTTGAAGTCGAATTCTCCGCTGGGTTGAATATTGATCTGGTAAGGGACTGCGGCGAACTCGTCTTTCGGAATCACGATCCGGATCGTGAAAGTAGACCTCACAACATTTTTGCTGAGAAACGCGGTCTGCATCGTAATATAGACGCTGCAATCCTGTTGCGTGCGCTTGAGCCGCAATCCTCGATACTGGCCGAGTTGTTCGGTGTCGTAACTCTGCTTTACGACGACGATATTGAATACACCCGGATCGGTAACATAGTAGAACGACGAGTTGTTGAAGCGCGCGTGCGTGCCCGGCGTAGCGTTGACGTTCGGATAGGTTCTCCGGAATTCGTGGTCGCTGAGCGAGGTCCCCTGACCCAGCGTCGCCCCGTCATTCAGCACATATTTGTCCTGCACATTGTTGGGGCGATTGAGATACATCTCCGGCACCACCAGACCGATGCGAAGCCGCGCATCCATGCAATCCCAGTTGATCAGGTGGCCCGTGACGACGAATTTTTCGTTGGCGAGCTTCTTCTCCAGTTCCGCGATTTCCTGTTCCAGTGCTGCGTTTTCCTGTTCCAGCCGCTGCACCTGCGCGTTGAGCGCGTCGTTGTCGCGCCGAAGCTGCTCGATCAGTTTCTTCGCTTCTTCCAGCCGGCGGCGCATTTCTTCGAGGAGCTTCGCGATATCTTCCGGGGTCGCCTTCGCGATGACCTTGCGCAGAACTTCCGTCAGGTCCCGCTGCGTCTGCTCGACTTGCTGGGTGATCTGCTGCGCGGTCTGCTGGCCCAGCGGTTGCGACGAGTAATACTGCATGAACACGACCATGAGCACGAGGAACGCACCCATGGCCTTCGTCACCACCGCCATGAGCGAGATGTCGAGGACCTCGATCGAGCGGTTGGGGCGGCGCATAACTCGAGACCTATTTGCCGGTGTAGACGCGGTTGATCAGGTTCTGAAGGGTGTACTGCGCGGCGCGATTCAGCGCACCTTCCTCCCGCCGCTGCACGATGTTCTGGAGCAGCACCAGGATCGCGCTCAGGGTCAGCGCGATGATCGTGGTGTAGAACGACACTTTGAGGCCGGCCGCCACTTTTTCGATGTCGATCTTGTTGGCGCCGCCGGCAAGCCCTTCGAGCGAGATCGCGATGCCGATGACGGTTCCGATAAAGCCGGTGGTCGGGATGATCCACACCAGATAGCGGATGGTCTGATAGGCGAGGTCGAGCCGGTGCGTGATCAGCTCCAGCATGCTGGTGTAGATCGAGACCGCGTGTTCGAGCGACTTCGAGTTCGTCAGTTGCAGGATGGCTTCGTCGAGAAGCTGCGGCAGGAATGCGCCTTCCGGGGCTTCGAGCGCTGCGATCTTGCGGCGAATGGGTCCGAGCTCGTTGATGTTCAGAACCTCGTCGCCCTCCGGCAGCAGTTCTTTATGGAGATAGGTCTCCTCGCGCTCGGCTGCCTTATAGCGGACCCAGATGTCGGCAATGCCGAACGCGAACATGATGTAGAGCGCGTTCTGGATGCTGATGGGATAGATCCGGCCGAAAAAGGATTTCGCCGACCAGTCGAACAGAAATACCGCGACGTCGGATTCTTTCGGGAAGATCAGCGAGCCCGCGAGAATGAGCAGACAGGTCGCGCCGATCGCGATCAGATAGGGCGAGCCACTGAAGCGCGCATAAAAATTCTGGGGCGCCGAAGACACAGCAGTCGTCATCAGGATGTAATCCCCCGCCGCACGTAATTCGTTATTTCAATTAATTGGCTTCACTATACTTCATGCGTTTCGGCGCTCAAGCGCGAAGGACTGCCCGGAATTGCCCGGGAATCGCGCAATCTCGTTGCGCCCGCGCAAGCCGGGGATTCGCGTTGCCGGATTGTCATCTGGACAGCGCCAGTCTCGCTGCCTTATACGCACCCCATGAAGACCTTTTTTCTCGGCATCCTGACCTGGTGGAATTCAGCGACCTGGGGCACGTTCTGGTGGACGTGGACCAACGGCGAACTCGTCGGTACGGACAGCCAGGGCAACCGCTATTACCGCACGCATGGCGGCAAAGTGGAGAAGGACTTTCAGTTCGAGCGCCGCTGGGTGATCTATAACGGCCTCGCCGAGCCCTCGCGCGTCGGCCCCGACTGGCACGGCTGGTTGCATCACACCGTCGATACGCCGCCGACCGAGGACAACTACAAGCGCCGCGACTGGGAAAAGCCGCACCGCCCGAATTACACCGGCACGCCGAGCGCGTGGCGGCCGCGCGGTTCGACGCTGGCTTCCGGCAAGCGCCCGCAGGCGACCGGCGACTATAAGGCTTGGTCTCCGAACGATTGACGCTTTGTCATTCCGGGACGATGCGAAGCATCGGACCCGGAATCCAGTGCTACATTCTCAGGACTGTATTTTTTGCCGCCCTGGATTCCGGGTTCGCTCGCTTTGCTCGCGCCCCGGAATGACAGATAACAGATAGAAGATGCCCAACCAAAAATATAAAACATTCCTGCATTGGTCCGCCGAAGGCGGGGAGGGCACGAAAAGCTACCGCTCGTTCGCGCGAACGCACACAATCACCGCGAAGACGAAAAGCGGTGCGGAAAAGCCCGCGATCATCGCGACTTCCGCGTTTCATTCGCTCGATCATTACAATCCCGACGAGATGCTGCTCGCCTCGCTCTCCTCGTGCCACATGCTCTGGTATCTGCACTTGTGCTCGGAGAACGGCGTCGTGGTCGTCGACTACCGCGATGAGGCGGAAATCGTCCTGAAGCTCGACGCCAAGGGCGAGGGCAAGGCCGAGCGTGCGACGCTGCATCCGCGCGTGACGATTTCATCGGGTAATCCTTCAGTTGCGCGTGCCCTGCACAAAGACGCGCATGGCAAATGCTTCATCGCGAACTCGGTGAATTTCCCAGTCGAATGCGAGCCGGAAATTGTTTCCAGTTAATTCTCGTCATGCCCGGCCTCTCAAGTCGGCTTTAGCCGACTTGAGCATTTAAATGCCGGGCATTCACGCCTTCTCAGATTATCAGCGCTGTAAAGACGTGGATGGCCGGGACAAGCCCGGCCATGACGAAAAGAATCACAGCACCACGATCCCCGAGTGCTTCGCCTTGTCGTCGGGCTCGACGTGGATCGAGATCAGCGCGTCGGTCACTTCCGCCTGGATCGCGCGCTCGAGCCGGTCGCAGATGTCGTGCGCTTCGGTGACCGACATCGAGCCTTTCACGACCAGATGAAACTCGACGAAAGTCATCGGCCCGGCCTGCCGCGTGCGCAGGTCGTGCGCCTCGATGGCGCCGTCGGCATTCTTCGCGATCGCCGCGCGGAGGCGCGTCAGCGTTTCTTCGGGCAGCGCTTCGTCGAGCAAGCCGCCCGCGGAACCTCTCAGCATGCGCCATCCGGCCCAGAGAATGTTGAGCGCAACGAACGCGGCCAGAATCGGATCGAGGATCGCGATGCCGGTGGTGGCGGCGAGCGCAATACCGATAAAGACGCCGATGGAAGTAAAAACATCCGTGAGCAGGTGGTAGCCGTCTGCGGCGAGCGCCGCGGATTTCCGCGCCCGCCCGAAGCGGATCAGCACGGCGCACCAGATCGCGTTGATCGCGGTGGCGATACCGTTGAGCGCGAGACCGTGCCAGGGCGCCGCGATCAGGCGCGGCGTCTGATAGGCGTCCCAGGCTTCGCGCAAAATCGCGAGTGCTGCGATCACGATCAGCACGCCCTCGACGACGGCGGAAACATATTCCGCCTTATGATGCCCGTAGGGATGCTCCTTGTCGGCGGGTTGCGCGGCGAAGCGCACCGCGATCAGTGCGACGATCGCGGTCACGACATTGACGACGCTCTCGATCGCGTCCGAGAGCAGCGCGACGCTGCCGGTGAGGTGATAGGCGAGATACTTCAGCGCGAGGACAGCGACGCCGACCGCGATGCTCACGGCTGCGAGTGTTTCGACGCGTTTCATGGATTGCGGTCTCGCGAAAGCCCGGCGAGGGTCTAGGCGCTGCCAGCGCTTCGCGCAAGTTGCTGAACTCAAATGCAAATCAGTTGCATATGCGATGCGCTGGATACCGCTTGACCGCATAATGATATATTGTATCAATACTGATATAAGGTATCAAAATCGGGGCGGGCGTGAAATACGGGGTGTTGGCTGCAAGCATGCTGGCGGTATGCGGAACGATTGTGGGCGAGGCTGCGGCGCAAGCGCAGCCGTTCGGCCAGGAAACCGTGCAGACGCGCCCGCCGCGCTATCAGCGCGCGCCGAACCCCGCATACCGGCACAATCATTCGCACGCTCACGCGCACCCGCATAACGATGGGCGGGTGCACGATCATCAAGATCGTCATCCGGAAGATCGCCACTTCGGCCATGCGCACGGAATCGAAACGGAATTTCTGTTCGGGTTCATCGCTGGTTCCGACACGCACCATCGCGGAGAGAAGACGGCGTCGATCGAAATCGTCGGCCGTATCGGAAAACGCGACGGGCGCTACGAAGCCTTCAGCAAGAAACTGGAATTCGTGTATGGCATCGCCGACAGTTTCAACGCGGCCATCAGCGTCTCGGCTGCGCGGCACCGCATTGTTGGCGTCACCGGCTTCGATGATGTCAACAACGGCCTCGCCTTCAACGGCATTGGCGGCGAGTTTCGCTGGAATCTTGCGAAGCGCACGGCGAATGGAATTGGCGTGACGTTGCATTTCGAGCCCGTCATCCAGCGCCATAACGAGTTAAGCGGCCTGCGCGGCAGAAAATACGGCGCGGAAAACAAGCTGATTTTCGATACCGAACTTCTGAAAGATCGGCTGTTTGCCGCTTTCAACCTTCAATACGAAGTCGAGCGTGTGCTTGAGGCGGGCGGGACCGAGTGGGAAAAAGGCTCGAAACTAGGCTTGGCATTCGCGCTCACCGGCCGCGTCGCGCCGAACCTCTATCTCGGTTTCAACGCGCAATATCAGCGCGCTTACGAGGGGCTGCTGTTCGGCGAGTTCACTGGCGAAGCGCTCTATCTCGGGCCGACTTTGTTCGCGAAGATCGGCGACAATGGTTTTCTGTCGCTGGCGTGGAATCGTCAGGTCTGGGGCGAGGAGGCCGGCGGCATTGCTCGTCTCGATCTTGCCAATTTCGAACGCGATCTGTTTCGTATGAAAGCGGGCATCGAGTTTTGAGGAGTATGCACATGCAACCCAACGGCCGCCGCGATGCGCCCCCACCCGCTCGCTTCGCTCGCCTCCCTCCCCCGCATGCGGGGGAGGGATGGGGTGGGGGAGTTCTTCGCACATGTACGGCGCTTGTGTTCGTTTTTGTTGCATCGCTTACCTTGGCAACCCATGCGCAGGCACAAGAAAAAAAAGTAAAAGTGCTCGCGAGCTTCTCCATCCTCGGCGATCTCGTGCGCGAGGTCGGCGGCGACCGCGTGGAAGTTTCGACGCTGGTCGGCCCGAACACCGATATGCACGGCTTCCAGCCGTCGCCCGCGCACGCCAAAGCGGTGGCCGCTGCGCAGCTCGTCGTCATCAACGGCTTGGGCCTCGAAGGCTGGGCGGATCGCTTGGTCAAAAGCGCGAAGTATAAAGGCGCGCGGCTGGTCGCGACCAAAGGCGTGAAGGCGCTGACCGCGGAGACCGAAGGCCACGGCCACAACCACAAACACAAGCACAGCGACCGCTACGATCCGCATGCCTGGCAGGAAGTCGCGAACGTAAAAATCTATGTGACCAATATCCGCGACGCGCTCTCCGCGGTCGATCCGGCGGGCAAAGAGACTTACGCGAAGAACGCGGCCGCCTATCTCCAGAAGCTCGAAGCGCTGGAAGCCGAGATCAAGCGGCTATTCGCGGGCCTGAGCCAGAAGGAGCGCCGCGCCATCACCTCGCACGACGCCTTCCATTATTTCGGCGACGCTTACGGGATCGAGTTTCTCGCGGCCCAAGGCGCCGGCGGCGAGACACAGCCGAGTGCGCGCGACGTCGCGCGGCTCATCCAGCAGATCAAGAAGGAAGGCGTCAAAGCGGTGTTCGTCGAGAACATCTCGAACCCGCGCATCATCGAGCAGATTGCGAAGGAGACCGGCGCGAAGGTCGGCGGTACGCTTTATTCGGATGCGCTCTCCGAAACGAATGGCCCTGCCGCGACTTATCTCGACATGATCCGCCACAACGCGAAGACGATCGCGGCGGCGTTGAAGTAATCAAGAAACACCTCTCCCCAACGGGGAGAGGTCGCGCCGTAAGGCGCGGGTGAGGGGATCGATCTTCGTTGATTCAGTAGCCCCTCACCCCAACCCTCTCCCCAGCGGGGAGAGGGAGTAGGGCTTAGCGCCACTGCGTCGGCGCTGGGGTGAAATAATACTCGTCATGCCCGGCCTTGTGCCGGGCATCCACGCCTTCCAAACTTCCAATTCTGCTAAGACGTGGATGGCCGGGACAAGCCCGGCCATGACGAAAATATTTTTGTGCTGTCACCGCAACTGCGTCGGCGGCGGCAGCGGCGGCGCGGACTGCTGGTTCTGCTGCGGATACTGTTGTTGCTGCTGGTATTGCGGCTGCGGCTGTTGCTGAAACTGCGGCTGCAATTGCTGCGGCGCCTGCTGGTTCGACTGCACCGGCATGTTCTGCTGATTGCCGAGTACGACAACCTTGGTGCCGATCGGCGTGCGCAGATAAAGATCGGCGATCTCTTCGTTCAATAGACGAATACAGCCGGAAGACACGTTCGTGCCAATGGTCCACGGCTCGGCGGTGCCGTGAATGCGATAAAGCGTGTCCTTGTTGCCTTCGTAGAGATAAAGCGCGCGCGCGCCGAGCGGATTGTCGTAGCCGCCGGGCATGCGCTCCGGCAATTCCGGCTGCCGCAAACGCATTTCCTTCGGCGGCACCCAGTCCGGCCATTCCGCGACCCGGCCGACGATCGCGTTGCCGCTCCAGCCGAAACCTTCGCGGCCGACGCCGACGCCGTAACGGATCGCCTGTCCGCCTTCGCGCAGGAGATAAAGAAAATAATTTTTCGCATCGACCACCAGCGTGCCCGGCTGCTCCGAGTGGCGGAACGGCACGAGCTGGCGGCGGAATTCCGGGTTCAGATAATTCTGGTTCACCTTGCGGATCGGAAAGCGCGCATCCGGAATTGCGTCGCGCAGATACCAAAGCTCGGCCGTCGCCTTGTCGTGCGGCCCGGCGGGAATTGGCGGCGTTTGTCCGTCCGGAACGGGGCCTTGCTGCTGAGACTGCTGCTGGTTCGAGCGCGGCTCGATATTGGCGGGCGGCATCTGCCGGTCGGTGGGATAGCGGTCGTCCGAGCGGAACGGCGGCGGCAAAGTCGGGAAGTTCTGCGCAAGCGCGGGCGCGGAACCGGCCGCAAACGCGGCCGCGCTCGCGAGAAAGTGCCTGCGCGAAATCGTGTTCTTCATCCTGGCTCGTGGTCCTATCCAGCCCTTTGGCGAACCCGAGCCCGTAAGCCGGGTTCCGTTACGCCCTGTTTGCGGTATTCGCCGCCCTTTTTCCAGTTCTGCGGGGCCCGCGAGGCGAGAAAAAGGCAGCTATAAGTAAGCCTTGAATCTCTACCGGAACATGAAGCGATGTCTGTAAGCCCAAGGTCCGACTCCGACGCCGCCCTCCGCCAAGTCTGGGGCGCCGAGAAATACGAGAAGAATGCCCGCTTCGTCTCGGACATGACCGGCGACGTGGTGGGCTGGCTCGCGCCGAAGCCGGGCGAGCGGATCCTCGATCTCGGCTGCGGCGACGGCGCGCTCACCGAAAAGCTGGTGCAGGCGGGTGCGATCGTCACCGGCGCGGACAGCAGCGAGGCGCTGCTTGCCGCTGCCAGGAAACGCGGCCTCGACGTGCATTTCAAGGACGGGCAGGCGCTCGATTACGGTCCGGAATTCGACGCGGTGTTTTCGAACGCGGCACTGCATTGGATGACGCGCGCGGAAGATGTCGTGAAAGGGGTCGCCCGCGCGCTCAAGCAAGGCGGCCGTTTCGTCGCCGAGTTCGGCGGGCACGGCAACATCGCGGCGATCGTGACCGCGTTGCGCGCGACCGCGATCCGGCACGGCAAGGACCCAGCGCTTGCGGCCGGATGGTTCTATCCGACGCCCGCGGAGTATCGTGCGCTGTTAGAGGCGAACGGATTTGCGGTGGAGCGGATTGGATTGTTTCCGCGCCCGACACCGCTGCCGACCGGCCTGCGCGGCTGGTTAGCTACCTTCCGCGAGAGTTTTTTCGATCAGTGGCCGCAAGCGCAGCGCGAGCAGGTCGTCTCCGAGATCGAAAGCCTGCTCGCGCCGGCTTTACGCGATCAAACGGGTAACTGGACCGCGGATTACGTGCGGCTGCGCGTCGCCGCGGTCCGAGGTTGAATCGAACTTAGCTTTTGCCGCCCGACCTGATGCAGGCCTGACGTAATTTTTTGACGAAGAACCTGTACTGCACCGACGCCGATCAAAAATAACGAGCGAATGCTAACAGGTTGCTGTGGGATTTTGCGTTCCGGTGTAGGGCCCCACGAAAACGCTTTTGCCGTTCTTGCAAGCTTGCCGGCAACGAGCTTGTGCAGCATCGCATTGAGCGGTCGTTAAATTTTGATTTCTGCCCACCCATGAACGGCACCCGTCCCCAGCCGCCGCACATGAAGCCAGCACTTGTTGCGCCTGCAGTTGCTCTGCAGCCGAACCAAAGAAAAGCAGTCCAAACACAAACACCCAAGTTTTCATGCCAACCCCCGTTAAGCCGTATTGACGACTCGATTATATAGCC
Organism: Xanthobacteraceae bacterium; assembly: GCA_019752575.1. GTDB lineage: Bacteria > Pseudomonadota > Alphaproteobacteria > Rhizobiales > Xanthobacteraceae. The sequence goes on from JAIELW010000006.1 coordinate 64,762, forward strand.
GAGCTGGCAGGACGCAAACAAGAGCGGGATATGGAACGCTGATCAAGTGCCACTAAAACAAAGTCTTGTAATGCTCTTTTCGCTGGGGAAGCTTGAATTGCGAAACACCTCGAGACTGTCATACTGCGCGAGAACGCACGCGCATTCCCGAACGCGGCCTTGCTGCTCCGCCGGACACGGCCCTTCCGCCGCCTCAATCTCCGTGTTAACGACCGTCACCATCTGATTTGAACGGCGGCACCAGATTTTACTGCAGGCGGCAGCAGCCTTTTCCGAATGATCCGTAATTCACACCGTTTGATCGCGGCGGGTGTTATCTCCGCGACTCTTGCCGCGGGTTCCGCGCTGGGCCAGTTGCTGCCTCCGGCCAACGTGCAGCAGGCGCCGCTGCCTCCGCCGCAACAGCAACAGCAACAACAGGCTCCGCAGCAGAAGCAGCAGCCCGCGCCGCAATTGCCGCCCGAACTGATGCAGCCGGCGGAAAAGAAGAAGGCGGCCAAGACCAAGCAGAAGACCAAGGACGGCAAGGAGCTGCCGCCGCCGAACACCACGCCGGAAACGCTGACGCAGTCGCCGGAGGGCGAACGCATCGCAAATCCGACCGCTTCCTTCTCCGGCCTCGACAAGATCTCGGGCCGCATCATCATGTTCGAGGTGGCGCTCAACGAAACCGTGCAGTTCGGCGCGCTGCAGGTGACGCCGCGTGCGTGTTACACGCGGCCGGCGACGGAAACGCAGAACACGACGTCCTTCGTCGAGGTGGACGAGATCACGCTGAAGGCCGAAATCCGGCGCATCTTCACCGGCTGGATGTTTGCAAGCTCGCCCGGCTTGAATGCGGTCGAGCACCCGATCTACGATGTCTGGCTGATCGACTGCAAAACCACGCCGCCGTCGATTACGCCGTCCGAGGGCCAGCAGTAAAACTGCGCGTTGGCCGCGACCGCTTTCGCAAGCAGGATCTGATATTCCACGCGCGAGACTTCGGCTGCGCCCATGCTGGAAAGATGCGCGGTGATGAATTGCGCGTCGAGCAACTTGAAGCCGCCGGTCTTGAGCCTTGCCACGAGATGCGCGAGCGCCACCTTCGAGGCGTCGCGCTCGAAGTGGAACATGCTCTCGCCGAAGAACGCGGCGCCGATCTTAACGCCGTAAAGCCCACCCACCAGCCTTCCGTCCCGCCACGCTTCGACCGTATGGCACTGGCGGCGGTCGAACAGCGCGCGGTAGAGGTTGCGGATGCGCTTGTTGATCCAGGTGGAGTCGCGGCCCGCCGCGGGTGCCGCGCAGGCGTCGATCACCGCGTCGAAGTCGCGGTCGACATGCACCTCGAATTTGTTGGAGCGGATCGTGCGTGCGAGACGGCGCGAGACGCGTAAGCCATCGAGCGGAATGACGCCGCGCTGCTCGGGCTCGACCCAGAACAGCGAAGGGTCGTCGGCGCTTTCCGCCATCGGAAAAATGCCGACCGAGTAAGCCTTGATCAGCACCTCGGGCGTGATTTCGACTCTGGCTTCGTCGGGGCGGGCCATGAGGGACCTTAGCTTAAATTCTTCATCCTCGTCATGGCCGGGCTTGTCCCGGCCATCCACGCCTTGCAGACTATCAACATGGCTTGGGTTTATATTTTGACGAACAGGCCGAACGGGACGCTCTACATCGGCGTTACAAAAGACCTTGTGCGTCGAATCTATGAGCACCGCCAAGGATCATTCGAAGGCTTTACGAAGCGCTATCGTTTAAACAACCTCGTGTATTTCGAGAAACACGAAATTATGCCCCTCGCTATACAGCGCGAGAAAAGCATGAAGCGTTGGCCTCGTGCCTGGAAGGCAAGACTGATAAATGAAAGAAATAGAAGCTGGCGTGATCTTTTTGGAGAGATTCAGTAAGGCGTGGATGCCCGGGACAGGGCCGGGCATGACGAAAGTAACAAGTTACGTCTTCTCGGCGAGAAACCGCTCGAGCCAGTGGATGTCGTAGTCGCCGTTCTGGATGTCGGCGTTTCGCACGAGCGTGCGGAACAAGGGCAGCGTCGTCTTCACGCCATCGACCACGAATTCGTCGAGCGCCCGCTTGAGCCGCATCATGCATTCGTTGCGCGTCTTGCCATGCACGATCAATTTCCCGATCAGCGAGTCGTAATAGGGCGGAATGCGGTAGCCGCCATAGACCGCTGAATCGACGCGCACGCCGAGACCGCCCGGCGCGAAGTAATATTTGATATTTCCGGGCGAAGGCGCGAACGTCAGCGGGTCTTCGGCGTTCACGCGGCACTCGATGGCGTGGCCGTTGAACTGCACGTCTTCCTGCTTGATCGAAAGCGAAGCGCCCGACGCGATGCGGATCTGCTCGGAGACTAGATCGAGGCCGGTGATCATTTCGGTCACCGGATGCTCGACCTGAATGCGCGTGTTCATCTCGATGAAGAAGAACTCGCCGTTTTCGTAGAGGAACTCGATGGTGCCGGCGCCGGAGTATTTCAGCGAGCGCATCGCGTTGGCGCAGATTTCGCCGATCTCGCTGCGCATTTCCAGATTGAGCGCGGGAGAGGGCGACTCTTCGAGCACCTTCTGGTGGCGGCGCTGCAGCGAGCAGTCGCGCTCGCCGAGATGGATCGCGTTGCCCTGGCCGTCGCCGAAAATCTGGATTTCGATGTGGCGCGGCTTTTCGAGATAGCGCTCGAGATAGACCGCGTCGTCGCCGAAGGCGGCTTTTGCTTCGGAGCGCGCGGAGGAGAGCGCTTCGGAGAGCGAGGCCGCGTCGCGCGCGACCTTCATGCCGCGGCCGCCGCCGCCGGCGGCGGCTTTGACGAGCAACGGGAATCCGATCTCGTTCCCGATCCGCATGGCTTCGACATCGGAAGTGACGCCGCCTTCCGAGCCGGGCACGACCGGAATGCCGAGGCGTTTCGCGGTGCGCTTGGCCTCGATCTTGTCGCCCATGATGCGGATATGCTCGGCCTTGGGACCGATGAAACCGATGCCGTGTTCGGCGAGAATTTCCGCGAAGCGGGCGTTCTCGGACAAGAAGCCGTAGCCGGGATGCACCGCATCCGCGCCGGTGATTTCGCAGGCAGCCAACAGTGACGGAACGTTGAGATAGCTTTCGCGCGCGGGCGGCGGGCCGATGCATACGCTTTCGTCGGCGAGCTTCACGTGCATCGCGTCGGCGTCGGCGGTGGAATGCACCGCGACAGTGGCGATGCCGAGCTCCTTGCACGCGCGCAACACGCGCAGCGCAATCTCGCCGCGGTTCGCAATCAGGACTTTATCGAACATCGCGGGGAAAACTCACTCGACCACGACAAGCGGCTGGCCGAATTCGACCGGCTGGCCGTCGTCGAACAAAACATGCGTGACCTTGCCGGCCTTGGTGGCGGGGATCGCGTTCATCGTCTTCATCGCCTCGACGATGAGGAGCGTCTGGCCGACCTTCACGCTGTCGCCGATATCGACGAAGGGACGCGCGCCCGGTTCCGGGGATTTATAGGCGGTGCCGACCATCGGCGAAGTGATCGCACCGGGATGATTGTTGAAATTGATCTCGCTCGCCTCGACGGCCGCAGGCACCGCGGAACGTGCGGCGGCAATCGGCGCCGCAGCCGCAACAGCGCCCGCAATCGCGGTCGCGCCGCGCGAAACGCGCACGCGCTGCGCGCCGTTCTGCACTTCGATCTCGGTCAGGCCGGTTTCGTTGAGCAACTCCGCGAGATTGCGGACGAGGGAAGGATCGACCTGGATTTTTTTGCCAAACATTTTTCTTGTCCGTTGTTACGCGGAGAGCGCGTTCGCGAGTCCGTCGATGGCGAGTTCGTAACCCTTCGGCCCAAACCCGCAGATGACACCGCGCGCGACCGGCGAAACGTAGGAATGATGCCGGAATTCCTCGCGCGCGAAGATATTCGAAAGATGAACCTCGACGACCGGAATTCCGATCGCGCGGATCGCGTCCTGCAACGCGATCGAAGTGTGGGTATAGGCACCGGGATTGATAACGACGCCGGCGGCTTTTTGTTTGGCTTCGTGCAGCCAGTCCACGAGCTCGCCCTCGTGATTGCTCTGGCGGAAGACCACGCTGTGCCCATGCCGCTTCGCGGTCTCGGCGCAGCTTTTCTCGATGTCGGCGAGCGTCATTGCGCCATAGACCGCGGTTTCCCGGCTGCCGAGCAGGTTCAGGTTCGGCCCGTTCAGGACATAGACGGTCGCCATCGGTCTCTCTTGCCGCTCTCGAAGGGATTTAGTGCCGACGCGACGTAAACCAGCGCGGGCGGCTTTTTATAGAGAGGGCGGGCGGCGAGGGAAAGTCTTACCCAAGTCTTTGATTAATTTGAGCAATCGACCTTGCCGCACTTGCGGACTTGCGCGATCGCGACCGCAAGACGGTCATGCGGCAGCGCCCCCGGAATCAACTGGTCGCCCAACACGTAGCTGGGGGTACCCGAGATCGCGAGCGCTTTCGCCAACTCCTGTACTTCATGCAGCGTCGCATCGACTTCCGGATTGTTGATGTCCTTCTTGATGCGCTCGATATCGAGGCCGGCCTTCTGCGCGGCGGCGAGCGCCTGCACGGCGTTCACTTCGCCCCGCGCGCTCATCAGCGTGCGATGGAAATTCCAGTATTTCGTCGGGTCCTGCATGCGCACGGCGACGGCGACACGCGCGGCTTCGATCGAGCCTTCGGAAAGGATCGGCAATTCTTTCAGCACCACGCGCAGATTGGGATCGGATTTCAGCAATTCGGCGATGTCATTGACCGCGCGTTTGCAGTAGCCGCAGTTGTAGTCGAAGAATTCGACCAGCGTGACGTTGCCCTTCGGGTTGCCGATGACGACGTCGCGCTTGGATTCGAAAATCTGCTGCTTGTGGGTCTGCAGCGCTTTCGTGCGCGCCGCGTTTTCCGCCATCTCCTGTTTCTTGCGAAGCTCCACGATAGCTTCCTGGATGATCTCCGGGTTCTTCAGGAGATATTCGCGGACGATCTTTTCGATGTCTTCCTTGCTTTGCTGCGCCTGCGTGGCGCTCGCACCCACGAGGATGAGGGCGAAGGCTACGGCAATCGCAGGCAGGTTGCGGAGGAAAGCGAAGGTCATGAAAAGTCTCCGGTGATTTTGCGAATCTAGCGCTGACTGATTTTAGGTACTTCGAACTTAATGATGTCGTCCGCCCGGAGCCAGCCCGGCGTACCGACCTTGAAGGATTGCTGCGCGCGGGTAGCGAGCGTCTTTGCCGCCTTGAAGTCGCCGTCGTTGAAGGCGGCGTAAGCGGCGGAGAGATTGGCGTTCGGGCGGTCGCCGGTCAACTCAAAGGCGCGCGCGAGCGAGCGGTGTGCGAAGGCGACGTTCGGTTCGCGCTGGAGCGCGAAGCGCAGCTCGCGAACCGCTTCCTCGGCGTCTTCCTTGCCGCCGCCCTGCACGAGCGCCTGGCCGAGCATCATGCGGATCAGGGGAGTGCCCTTGGAAAGCTCGACGGCGCGGCGCAAGGGCGCAATCGCTTCGCGCGCGCGGCCGGCTTCGAGCAGTACCTGGCCCTTCAACTCGTGGAAGTACGGATTGTTGGGCTGCGTTGCGATCAACGCCTCGACCTGCCGGATTGCCGCGCCGACATTGCCCCAGCGATAGGACGACATCGCGCGCGCATATTGCGCGGGCAGCGAGTTGTTCGACGGAGCGTAGCGCCGCGCGAGCGACTCGGGCTTTTCGAAGAAGCCCGCGATCTTCGCGCGCATCATGTCGTGGCGGAACTGCAGTTCGGGCGAGTCCTTCTTATTATAATGAGGGCTCGCTTGCGCGAGCGTCTCGAGCTGCGCGATGCGGTTCGTCGCGGTCGGATGCGACAGGAGATAAGGATCGACCTGTTGCGTGAGGAATAGTTGCTGCTGCTGGAAGCGGCCGAAGGTTTCGATCATGCCGCGCGCGGATTGTCCGGTCGCATTGAGATAGGTGACGGCGGCGCGGTCGGCGGCTTCTTCCTGACCGCGCACATAAGAAAGCAACGTCCGGCGGATCACTTCCTGCGGACCCATAATCACGCCGGGCGCGACCTGACCGACATTCTGCGCGCCGGCGGCGGCGCCCGCGCCGAGCGCGGCGGCGCCCAAAATCATCGCGATGATCGCGGCGGTCTGCGCGGAAGCCAGTTGCTCGCGGATACGCGCGAGATGCCCGCCCGCGATGTGGCCGGTTTCGTGCGCGAACACGCCGATGATCTGGTTCGGTGTCGTCGAGTCGTAGAGCGCGCCGTAATTCACGAAGATGCGGCGGCCGTCGGCGACGAAGGCGTTGAACTCGCGGCTGTTGATAATGACGACTTCGATGTTCTGCTGCGAGAGCCCGGCGGCTTTCAGGATCGGGCGCGTATAGTCGCGCAGCAACTCCTCGGTTTCGGCGTCGCGCAAGACCGGCAGCTTGCCCTGTTGCGCGAGCGCTTCGCCGGCATGGACGAAGAGCATGGACGCGGCCGCGGCGAGCGCAATGCCGCGTTTTGCTGCGCTAAATCCGGCGGGCGCTGGCAGGCCTCGGCGAGCCCTGCTAGCAGTCATGGGTTCGTGCATCGGTGAAATCAAAGCATTCCATTCGGGAAGGCCGGAACACGAAATAAAGTCGCGGAACCGGCGGGTCAACGCCAAGGAACGCGGAAATCTGGGCGAGAGCGGGGCACCATGCGGCCAAAGCGGGACACAGGCACAAGCCAGGCGCGGCAGGCCGCGGCAAAGGCGCTGCTCTCCCCCTCCGCGCGCAGCGACGTACCGCCGTTCATGGTCATGGACGTCATGGAACACGCGGCCCGGATCGAGGCCGCGGGCGGCCGGGTGATTCACATGGAGGTGGGCCAGCCCGCCGCCAATGCGCCCGCGACCGCGATTGCCGCAGCCAAAGCGGCGCTCGATGTGGGCCGGATCGGCTACACCACCGCGCTCGGCATCCCGACGCTCCGGAATCGTATCGCGCGTTATTATCGCGAGCAGCACAAACTGAATGTCGATCCCGCGCGGATCGTGGTCACGACCGGATCTTCCGGCGGATTCATCCTCGCGTTTCTCTCGCTGTTCGAGCCGGGCGGCCGGGTCGCGATGGCGTCACCCGGTTATCCGCCGTACCGGAATATCCTGCGCGCGCTCGGCTGCGTGCCGGTGGAAATCGAAATCTCGGAACGCGACCGCTGGGCGATCACGAAAGAGGCGCTGCTCGCGGAGCACGCACGCGCGCCGCTCGCGGGCGTGATCGTGGCGTCTCCCGCGAACCCGACCGGGACGATGATTCCGCCGGAGCAACTGAAAGATCTGATCGTCGCCTGCGAAGGCGCGGGCATCCGCTTCATCTCGGACGAAATCTATCACGGGCTCGATTACGCTTTCTTCGGCGAGACGGCGGCGAAGTTTTCCGAGAACGTCTTCGTCATCAACTCGTTCTCGAAATATTTCTGCATGACCGGCTGGCGCGTGGGCTGGATGATCGTGCCCGAGGCGTTCGTCCGTTCGGTCGAGCGGTTACAGCAGAATCTCGCGATCTCGGTGCCGGCGCTCTCGCAAATTGCCGCCGAAGCCGCTTTCGACGGACGCGAAGAGATGGATACGATCAAGCGCGGCTACATCGAGAACCGGCGTATCCTGATCGAAGGCCTGCCGAAAGCGGGGCTCGACAGTTTTCTGCCCGCCGACGGCGCGTTTTATCTCTACGCCAACGTCGCGCGCTTCACGAACGACTCGCTCGATTTCGCGAAGAAGATGCTGGATGAGGCGGGTGTAGCTGCGACCTCCGGTGTCGACTTCGATACTTCACGCGGCTCACATTATCTGCGCTTCTGCTACGCCGGCTCGGCGCAGGAAATGCAGGAAGCGGTGGAGCGGATCGGAAGCTGGCTGAGAAGATAATTCTGCCTACAACTTAATTCCGCCTAGCGAAACGCATGCGCCGCTACTTCTGGCGTTCAAATGTTTGCGGTAAAATCTCTCGTAGTTGCCTTCTTCAAAATAAAGAAAGCCCCGATGACAAACACGGAATTGGATTTTTGGGTCAACGCAGGCATAGTTGCTTTTTTTCTGATGTTGCTTGGTGTAATTGCAATTCTCGTTGCGCGCTGGGGAAAACCTTATCTTGAAGGAGTTTCTCCGTGACGCAGTTTCGAAATTTTCGTTGTGGCAGCGGCCGTGTTGGCCGTCCTCTTTATCGCGTCCAGGATAAACACTCGAAATTCTTCTGGTTTAGCCACGCAGAAGGCATCACCGCAGCGAACGCTCTCGGATCCCGCGTCCGCAAACTTCAAGCAAGCGCTGCTTCAGCCCGTGCCGCGCGGCAGGCCTGTCGTGGTGTTCTCGATGCGAGGTCACGAAGAAGGATGCCGTTTCGCAGGGGAAATCTACGCGTTCTTGAAAAGCAACGGCTTCACAATGAAGGAAGACGAGGTCAGCTGCGACGGGTTGGCTCTTCCGATCCCTTCCGGGGTGGGGTATCGCAGCGAGGCGGTAGAATTCCAGGTTATCGTCGGCTTAACTCCGAGTCGGCAATAGCGATTCGGGAACTGCGATGCAGCTCGGAATCTTGCTCGATCAATTAAGACTGAATTGGCGAACGATCGGCGCCGATGTGCAGCGCGGCTGGCCGGACAACACCCGGCTTGTTGAACTGTCGAATGCCGTCGTTCGCGTGCGTTCGGCCGGATCGGGCGACCGAACGATAATGCTGACGCCCGACGCACCGGTCGTACTTGAGAACTACATTCCTCTTATGAATTTGCTGGCGCCCCATGCGCGCGTTGTTTGTTTCGAGTACCCGGGGTGCGGGTTCTCGTTTCCCCGGTTCGGTTTCGGATTTACGCTTCAACACTACGTCGAAACCACCAAGAGTTTGATGGATGCGCTCGAAATCCAACGGGCGACACTCGCATTCACATGTGTGAACGCGATGGTTGCCATGGCCTTCGCGCATCAGCATCCTGACCGGGTCGATAAGCTGGTGCTTTCGCAAGTCGCGAGCGTTCACGAAATGCATGAATTCGTGAACCGGATCGACATTCGCCTTGCCGGCATCCGCATGTTTCGTACGCCGGTTATCGGTCAGCTCTTTATGATGCTGAAGCGCAACCAGGTGGCGCGTGGCTGGTTCAAAATGGCGCTACCAAAAGGATTCCCGAGCGACTCCGTCTGGGATCTCGCGAAACCTGCATACGAGTCAGGATGCGTTTTTTGCGTGGCGTCTCTGGTTCAAGGTCAATCCGCGATCACCGCCGCCGATTTGCCGGTAAACATGCGGCAAGCGGCGATTATTTGGGGCGACGCCGACCGCACTCATGCCAAGACGAATAAAGAGTCAATTCATGAGCATCTGCCGCATGCCGTGATTACGCGCCTTCCTGACCGTGGCCATTGCCTCGACATCGAGACGCCGGAGCAATTCAGTCAGCTTGTCTTATCGGCGATGCGCTCGGCTTAGGCCGCCAGCATATCCGCGCCGATCGGCGGTTGTTCGCCAGTCCGCCCGACTTTCTCCCATGACGAACGCTTCGAGACGGTCTGCCACCAGTTGGCGACGTTCTGCCGCGAAGCGATCAGGTCGCATGCCGCTGCAAGACGGCTCATATATTCGAAATAGGGCATGAAGGTCAGATCGGCGAGCGAGAAGTCGTCCCCGCTGAGATAAGGACGCCAGCCGAGCCAGCCGTCCATCACGTCGAGCGGTTTTTTCAGCACCGATTGCAAATCCTTGATGCGCCCAGGATCGGGTTCCCCAAGTTTGCGCACGCGCTTGAAGATCGCCTCAATCGCAAGCGCATGCGCGGGTTCGCCGAAATAGGTCTGGCCGATGCTGATCCACTGATCCATCAGCGCTTCGTTTCTCCGCTTGGCAGGCACGAGTGCCGTCGAATTATATTTGCCGTCGATGTAGCGCATGATCGCCGCCGATTCGTAGATCATCAGGCCGTCGTCCTCGATCACCGGCGCCTTTGCAAAAGGGTGCCGAGCAATATGCTCCGGCGCATGTTGGCCGCCGCGCGGCAGATCGACCAGGATAAGTTCGGCCTCCTGACCTTTCTCGGCGAGCGTGGCCAGAACCTTGCGCGTGTTGATGCTCCAGGGATGACCGTAAACTTTCATATCCGCCTCTCATCATGTTCGATCACGATGACCGCATATGCGCGCGGACCGCAGAGCGTCTCAACTACCTCGGACGTAGTCGCGTCTACCCTCCACGAACGCTAATTCTCCGCGGACAATGACCATGCAACGAAGCGAGAGCGCATTTGGAAAACTGCTTCTGGATTGGCGGCAGTTCAGAAGGCTCAGCCAGATGGAACTGGCGGGCGAGGCGGGCGTGTCGTCGCGCCATGTCGGTTTTATCGAGATCGGCCGCTCGCAGCCGAGCCGCGAGATGGTGCTCACGCTCGCAGCCGCACTCGATATTCCGCTCCGCGAGAGAAACGCAATGCTGATTGCGGCAGGGTTTGCGCCGCTCTACGGCGAGGCAAATCTCGAAGCTCCGGAACTTGCTCCGGCGCGCCGCGCGCTGGATTTCATCTTGCGCAAGCAGGAGCCTTATCCGGCGGTCGCGATGAACCGGCATTGGGACATCGTGGCGACCAATGAAGCTGCCGATCGTTTCTTTGCGCGCCTGCTCGATGGCTCAAGCCCTCCCGGTTCGCCCAACGTGATCCGGCTCATGTTTCATCCGCGAGGACTGCGTCCGCATGTCGCGAACTGGGAAATCGTCGCCGAAGCGCTGATGCAGCGCGTTCATCGCGAAGCGGTTGCGGGCGTGAAGGACATCGCGACGCGCGCGTTGATCGCCGAAGTGCTCGCCTATCCCGACGTACCTGCCCGCTTGGGCAGGGCCAATCCGACGATGCCGTTGCAACCGATCATGCCGATCGAATTCAAATGTGGCGGATTTCTCGCGCGCTATTTCTCGGCCGTGACGGTGCTCGGCACGCCGCAGGATGTGACGCTTCAGGAAATTCGCATCGAATGCTTTTTCCCGGCTGACGACGCAACCGCGGAATTTGCGAAAACATTGGCTGACACAAAATAAAAACGCCGCGCAGGTCGCGCGGCGTTTCTTCGTTCTGATCGTGTCGCTTACCAGTGGTGGTGATGGCGCCACGGACGATAGGGGTTGTAATAGGGACCGTAATAGGGACGCGGGCCGTAATAGACCGGCGGCGGAGGCGGCGCAGGCTGATAAACCGGGCGCGGACCGCCTTCGAGATAAAGCTGGCTCGAGAAGCCGCGCAGGTCGCCCCATGCGATTTCGCACCAGCCTTCGAAACAGCGGCCGACTTCCGCGGTCGAGCCGCCGGGAATAATGCCGACCGAATGATGCTGCGTGCCGGGTCCGGTGCGCACGTTGAGATCGGCAGTGACCAGCACGGGGCGGGCTTCCGCAGCGATCGAGGCGCCGAGCACGATCACGGCCGCCGCGATTGAACGCTTCACAATGGACTTCATGTCCTTACTCTCTTCTTTGCTTCTGCCGCGCGCGCATCATACGCTGCAAGCTCGCTGGAACGATACAATTTTCCGCAGCCTATATGGCGCCGGAAAGGCGTTTAGATGAACGTCCGCTGAACCGGGATGCGAAAGTTAGAATCGGATCGCTAGCGATTCCACCAGCCTTTTTTGGGTGATGGGTTATCGGATCGCGCAGGGGCGTTGTCCTGATCGCCGTTCTGCGAAGCGAGCGGCGGACTGTCGGTACGCTCATAGACCGAAGCCGGCGAGTGGCTCTCCTCGAAGCGCGTCGCCGGCGGCGCTTCGCGCACGGTCGAGCGGCGCTTCGGCGATGCCTCCGCGGGCGTCGAGGCCGGTTGCTCGGTGCCGAATTGCGGCGCGGTGCCGGGATTTTCCGGGAGCGGCGGACGTGCTTCCGGCTGCGCTACGCGCGGCTCCGGCTGCGCGGTGGTGTCGATCTCGTCGAAGTCCGGCGAGGCGGTGAAATTTCCGTTCGCGTCGTTTTGTTCTCCGCGCGGCTGGTCGCCGTTCTGGAAACGGTCGCGGCGATTGCGGCGGCCGCCGCGGCGTCCGCGGCGGCGGCGTTTGCGCTCGCCTTCGCCGTCGCCTTGCGGCTGGGCGTCCCGCTCGCCGGCGTGATGTGCTTCGTGCTGTGCGCCGGCTTCGCCCGCCGTTGCGCCGCTCGCGAGTTCTTCGCTCTGCGCTTCGCCTTCGACTGCATCCGCACGCGGAGCGGTGTCGCGGTTCGGTTTCTCGGCACGCTCGCGATCGCGTCCGCGACCGCCACGGCGTCCGCGCCGTCTGCGGCGGCGGCCGTGCTGATCGCCGCTCTGTTGTTCCTCGCCCTCGGCGCCGCTTTCGGCGGAAGCTTCTTCGGGCTCTTTCTCCTCGGCCTCGGCCTCGTCTTCGACGTGATCGTCGGCTTCGTTGTACTCATCGAGCGTCATCTCCGAGCCCGGCCGCGCGAGCGACGGGTTCGCGACCCCGCTCGCAGCGCCGCCCTTTTCGACCACGAAATATTGCTGGCCGGAAAGCGAGTCGTCCGACTGCACGATGATCGCGACGCCGAAGCGGCCTTCGAGATCGCGCAGATGCGCGCGCTTGTGGTTCAGAAGATAAAGCGCGGTGTCGGGCCTCGTGCGGACGATCAGGTCGTTCGCCGCCGACTTCATGAGTTGCTCTTCGAGCGCGCGCAGCAGATGGAGCGCGACCGAAGAGACCGAACGCATGTGGCCGGTGCCGCCGCAGGTCGGGCAGATTTCGGTGGAGCTTTCCAACACGCCGGTGCGGATGCGCTGGCGCGACATTTCGAGCAGACCGAAATGCGAAATGCGTCCGACCTGGATGCGCGCACGGTCGTGCTTCAGGCAGTCTTTCAGCTTGCGCTCGACCGCGCGGTTGTTGCGGTTCTCCTCCATGTCGATGAAATCGATCACGATGAGACCGGCAAGGTCGCGCAGGCGAAGCTGGCGCGAGATTTCTTCCGCCGCTTCCACGTTCGTCCGTAGCGCGGTGTCTTCGATGTTGTGCTCTCGCGTGGCGCGGCCGGAGTTCACGTCGATCGAAACCAGCGCTTCCGTCGGGTTGATGACGATGTAGCCGCCGGATTTGAGCTGCACCACCGGCGAGAACATCGCGTCTAACTGGTGCTCGACGCCGAAGCGCGAGAACACCGGCAGCGTGTCGCGATAGGGCTTCACGTTCTTTGCGTGGCTCGGCATGAGCATCCGCATGAACTCTTTGGCGTCCTTGAAGGAGCCGTCGCCCGAAACGATGATGTCGTCGATGTCTTTATTATAGAGATCGCGGATCGCGCGCTTGACCAGCGAGCCTTCCTCGTAGACGAGGGCGGGCGCGGTCGAGTTCAGGGTCTGCTCGCGGACCTGCTCCCACTGGCGCAGCAGATATTCGAAGTCGCGCTTGATCTCGGTCTTGGTGCGCGATGCGCCCGCGGTGCGCAGGATCACACCCATGCCTTCCGGCACTTCGAGGTCGGAGACGAGGTCCTTGAGGCGGCGGCGGTCGGCGCCGTCGGTGATCTTGCGGGAAATGCCGCCGCCGCGCGCGGTGTTCGGCATCAGCACCGAATAGCGGCCGGCGAGCGAGAGATAGGTGGTGAGCGCCGCGCCCTTGGTGCCGCGCTCTTCTTTCACGACCTGCACCAGGATGATCTGGCGGCGCTTGATGACTTCCTGAATCTTGTAGGAGCGGTGACGGCGCGGCGCGCGCTCCGGCACTTCTTCCATGGCGTCGCCGCCCGTGGACTCCACGACTTCCGGCAGCGGCGCTTCGTCCATCGGCGCGTCTTCGACATGCGAGACCTGCGCATCGCCGGTTTCGTTGTCGCTTGCCCCGCTCGCCCGCATTTCTTCGGCGGCTGGCTGCCCGTCTTCGTTCGATTGCGCTTCCGGCGGCACATCGCTCTCGGCGGCGGCTTCTACCGGCTGCTGTTCTTCGTGCGCTTCCGGCTGTGCGTCCACATGCAGCTTTTCCGGATGCTCGTCGTGATGTTCGGCAAGTTCGGCGTCTTCGGAGACGCTTTCCGCGCCGTCCGCGGCTTTCGCCTGGCTGCGGCGCTTGCGGCGCTGCTCGGACTCTTCCGCCGCGCGCTGCTCTTCTTCGATCAGGCGCTGCCGGTCGGCGACCGGAATTTGATAATAGTCCGGATGAATTTCGCCGAACGCGAGAAAGCCGTGCCGGTTGCCGCCGTAATCGACGAAGGCTGCCTGCAGCGAAGGCTCGACGCGCGTGACTTTCGCTAGATAGATGTTCCCGCGGAGCGGACGGCGATTGGCGGATTCGAAGTCGAATTCCTCGACGCGATTGCCGCGGACGACCACGACCCGGGTTTCCTCCGGGTGGGTGGCGTCGATAAGCATTTTGTTGGCCATGAGATTCCCATTGCGCGCGCAAGCGCTGCGCGCGTCACGAATTGATTGGAACGCGAATGAGTGTGACGCGATGCGGATGCGCGGCTGCGCGGGGTCCTTCCGAGATCCCGTTTGGATTGCAGTGCCACCATCGGCGTCGCTTCCTGTTTACGGCGGCCGGCTTCGCGAACAAACGCGCGAGGCCTTCTCGCCGTCACGGTTATTGGCGGTGTGGTATCGGGCGCTTCTGGGCGCGCTGCGCGTCGCGGCATTCTCATATGCCGGTCGCGGACCCGCGCCTTCCGTTCGCCCGGACGAATCCCGCCCGCGAACCGTGATGGTTTTATGTAGGCGTGCTCATGCCCGCTTGGCAAGCAGAGACGCTAAGCCTCTCGTTTTCTTGATCTATTTGCCCGGAAAAACCACGGTAAACGGCGGCTTAACCGGCTAGCGGTATGAAATGTGGCGGGTTTCAAGGGGCCGCCGGGAATGCGTATCGCGTCATTATCGTTGGGGTTTGCGCTCGGAGCGGGGTTGCTCGTCCCGGACTACGCGCACGCCCAGACGCCCCAGCGCACGATTGCACTCGATGCGCGGCTCGCAGGCGACGCCAACCGCACCCGCCTGATCGTCGATCTCAACAAAAAGATCGATGTTCGTGCCTATACGATCGCCGATCCGAACCGCGTCATCGTCGACTTGCCGGAACTGAGCTTCGATTTGCCGGTCGGGGCGGGGAAACAGCCGCGCGGTCTGATTGCCGCTTTCCGCTACGGTCAGTTCGCGCCGGGCAAGGCGCGCATCGTGATCGATCTGCGCGAACCGGTGAAGATCGAAAAGACCTTCGTGCTCGCCGCCGTCGACGATCAGCCGGCGCGGCTGGTGATCGATCTGGTGCGCACCGACGCCGCGAGCTTTCTCAAGAACGCGCTGGTGCCGGAGCGTCAGCAGACGCTGGCACCCAAGGCGCAACCGAAGCAGCAGGTCACGGACGCACGGCCGCTGATCGTGATCGATCCCGGTCATGGCGGGCCGGATACCGGCGCGGTCGCCAAGACCGGCGACGAAGAGAAGGAAGTCGTGCTCGAAGTCGCGAAAATGCTGCGCGACCAGCTTGTGCGCACCGGCCGCTATCGCGTGGTGATGACGCGGGACGACGACACTTTCGTGCCGCTGGACGAGCGCGTGACGATTGCGCGCACCAACAAAGCCGCACTCTTTATATCTATTCACGCGGACTCGCTCTCGAAGGGCGCGGGCGAGGCGTCGGGAGCCACCATCTATACGCTCTCAGAACGCGCGTCGGACAGTGAAGCGCAGCGCCTCGCCGACAAGGAAAACGACGCCGACAAGCTTGCCGGCTATCTCTCGCGGCAGCCGGACGATGTCGCGAACATCCTGTTCGATCTCGCGCAGCGCGAGACCAAGAACCATTCCGCGCTGTTCGCGCGCACACTCGCCGGCAGTTTGAAAAATGCCGCGCGGCTGCATAAGTCGCCGCTGCGCTCGGCAGGCTTCGTGGTCCTGAAATCGCCCGATGTGCCGTCTGTGCTCCTCGAACTGGGCTATCTATCGAGCCCGGACGATCTAAAGCAGATGACTTCCGAAGCCTGGCGCGAAAAGGTAACGGTTTCCGTCGTCGAGGCGATCGACAAGTTTTTCGCTGGCCGCACCCCGGCCATTGCGGGACGCTAGGCGGCATCCGGGATATATTCGCTGGCGCGGGGCGGGGACGAGGCAGCGCGTGTCTACCGACTATTACAAACCGATTGCGAACGCCGTGGCGCGGCTGCGGCCGAACACGCTCGCCGCGCGCCGCTCGATCTACGATCAGGCGCGGCAGCTTCTGTTCGAGGAAGCGCAGAACTCCAACCCGCCGATGCCTGTGAGCGAGCTGATGCGCGAGCAGCGCGCGCTCGAAGACGCAATCCAGATGGTCGAGGCCGAAGCTGTCTTCAACGAGAACGCCAATGCCGCGCACGACGACGAATATTTCCGTCCGCCGCCGCGCACGAACGAACCGCGTCCGCGCGCGCCTGTGCAGCCGCCGCCGGCCGAGCGCCCGCGTCAGCCGGTGCGCCGTGCTGCCGTGCAGGAGCCGCAACAGGAATATCAGGACGAGTATTACGAGCAGCGCTACGAGCCCGATCCGCGCCAACAATATGCGGACGAGCGCCCGAACCGGATGCGCGAGCAGGAACAGCGCCGGCTCGAGGCCGAGCAGCGCCGCGCGCAACGTTCGCCGCGCGGCGCCCAGCGCCGTCCGTCGCGCGGCGGTAGTTCGGGCACAATCGTCATTGTCGCGGCTGCGCTGTTCGCGCTCTTTATCGCGGGTGGGGCCGCCGCCTACGTGACGATTTACGGCTGGCCGTCGTTTCGTAGCGCACAGCAGCCGCCGCAGAAGAAGAAACAGGAAGGACCGACGCCGCAGCAGCAGGCCGATGCTGCGAAGCTGCGCGACCTCATGGATCGCGCGTCGAAGGCGCTCGAAGGCGGCGATCCTACCGCCTCGATTCAGTTGCTCACCGAAGCCATTGTGCTTTCGCCGAAGGAAGCCGCGGCTTACACACTGCGCGGACATTCTTACTTAAAGACCGGCGACTCCGCGCGGGCGATCGCGGATTTCTCCGAGGCGATCAAGCTCGGCAGCCGCGACTTCTACGCCTTCGTCGGGCGTGCGGTCGCTTTTCGCCGCATTCGCGATTTCCAGCGCTCGATCGCGGATTATAACGAAGCGATCAAGATCAGGCCGGATCACGCGGGCGCCTGGAACAACCGCTGCTTCGTGCAGGCGATCGCGAACAATCTCGATGCCGCGCTTTCGGACTGCAACGAGTCGTTGAAACTCGTCGCCAACGAGCCGAATACGCTCGACAGCCGCGCGCTGGTCTATCTCAAGCAGGGCAAGTGGGATCTCGCGATTGCCGATTACGATGCGGTGCTGAAAATCGCGCCGAATACGGTGAGCGCACTCTATGGCCGCGGGTTCGCAAAGCTGAAGAAAAACGACAAGCGCGGACAGGCGGATATCGCAACCGCGACCGCCGCCGCGCCGACGATTGCGCAGGAATTCGAGCGCTATGGGGTTAAATAGGGCGCTCGCTTCTTATCTCATTTTTCTTAATGTTGCCTGCTCGTGGTCGACGCGGCTGGTGGAAATACGGATATCGCCGCGGCGAAAAAAATTCGCGCGGCAGTTGAAGAAGAATTTCAGCGCATCGGCGTTCAACGCTGAACGAATAGCTGCGGCGAGTTCCATGCTCCCGCCGCATACGCACCGAAAAAAACGTCATTAATTCTTTGCATTCGGATGAAACTTCCCACAGCATTACGGCGTTACCTGCGGCGGTAACGGAATGAAGTGGGGTACCCCGAGATGATCCATGCGGCGGGTTATCGGGCTAAAGCGGCGGACTGCGCGCGCCGTGCGGAAGAAGCGCAGGACGACTATCACCGGAAAAACTTCGTCCAGCTCGCGGAGATGTGGACGGAAATGGCGGATAAGGCCGAGAACCGCGACGCTGGCGCGGACGACGGGACGCGTGACGACCAGAGCGCTGTGGACGAGGCGCTTGCGACAATCCGCAACGCCGAACCGCGCTAGAATTTTCCGTGTCTGCCGGCGCCGCCCGAGAAACGGCTCGCACCCGCGAGCGTTTCGCCTTGCCTGATCGCGTTGAGGCCGCCTTCCATTTCGTTTTTCGTGGCCTGATCCCAGTCCAGATCCCATTGCGCGATGGCAGAGAGGCGGTCGTTCCGCATGCAGGTCTGCGGGAAAGCGGAAAGCTGTTCCGCGATTTCGAGCGCGGCATCCAGCGCCTTGCCGTCATCGACCACGCGGTTCGCTAGCCCCATCGCAAGCGCTTCGTCGGCTTTCACCGCGCGTCCGGTAAGGATCAAGTCCATCGCGCGGCTGTGGCCGATGAGGCGCGGCAGGCGAACGGTGCCGAGGTCGATCAAGGGCACGCCGAAGCGGCGGCAGAACACGCCGAAGGTTGCCGATTTTCCGGCGACGCGCATGTCGCACCAGCAGGCGACTTCGATGCCGCCAGCAACCGCATAGCCTTCGACCGCGGCGATCACGGGTTTCGAGAGTTTCAGCCGCGTGCATCCCATCGGCGCGAAATCGCCTTCTGTTAGAAAAGGCCGCTTCTCGCCTTGCGCCAGCGCATGCAGATCCGCGCCCGCGCAGAAATTTCCGCCGGCGCCCGTCAGCACCGCGACATCGAGCGTGTCGTCGGCGTCGAACTGCTTGAAGACTTTATAGATCGCTTCCGCGGTCGCGAGATCGAAGGCGTTCCTGCGCTCGGGCCGGTTGATCGTAACGACGGCGATGCGGTTCTTGCGTTCGATCAGGACAGGGTCTGGCATATTCGTGCTCCGTCGATAGATGTCAGGCGCGCAACTTCGTGCGCGTTTTGCGCCGTGTTAGCTTCATCCTGCTCGGGCAAGCTTGGCGTTGCAAACGCACGGGCGTTTGAGGAGGAGAGCGGCCGATGAAAAGATGCTGGATCGTCGCGGTCGTGCTGCTCGTCGCTGCGTCAACCGCCGCGGCATCGCCGCAAGGGCCGTCGCAGAGCGATCTCTCACGCTGCGAAAACGGCTCCGGCGAGGACGCGATTCAGGCCTGCACTGCGCTCCTGTCGCGCGGCGGTTTCAGCGACACGCAGCTTGCGATGATTTACCGGCTTCGCGGCTTTCGCCTGCGCGATCTCGGAAACTACAAGCAGGCGATCGCCGACCATAGTGAAGCGATCAAGCTGGATCCGGCTTTCGCGCCCGCCTGGAACAGCCGCTGCTGGGCGCGCGGAACCGGCAACATCGAAATTCAGGAGGGCCTCGCGGATTGCAACGAAGCGATCCGGCTCCGGCCGGACTATTTCCATTATCACAACAGCCGCGGGTTGATTTTTCTTCGGCAAGGACGGCTGGACGACGCCATCGCGGAGTTCACCGTCGCGCTGCGCGGGCAGCCGGAACATGCGGAGTCGCTTTTCCTGCGCGGGGTTGCGCGGCGGCAGAAGGGCGATGCCGCGGCTGGCGACGAAGACATCGCAAAAGCGCGCCGTTTCCAGAGCGATATCGCCGAAAAATTCGCGCGCGACGGAATAAAGTAGCGGCTGCGAGCGGACGGCAGTAGGGTTACGCGAATGCAAAAGCTCTCGGTCAACGCGCTTGCTCTTGGGCTGCTTGCCGGCTTCGGTGCGAACGCGCTTGCCGCCGATCTGCCGCTTAAGATCGCGCCGAAAGCGAAGCAGGAAGCGCCCGCGCGGCAGCCGGCCGATTTCGACAAGCTCGGGCCCAATTGCATCGAGGCGACCGACGGCTGCCGCCGCTTCACGCGCGCGGGCGACGGCCTGTTCGATGCCGCGAGCAATATCGGCATCGCCTGCCAGCCGAA
This sequence comes from Xanthobacteraceae bacterium, assembly GCA_019752575.1. Lineage (GTDB taxonomy): Bacteria > Pseudomonadota > Alphaproteobacteria > Rhizobiales > Xanthobacteraceae. The sequence continues at coordinate 84,475 of JAIELW010000006.1, forward strand.
GGCGCTGACCTGCACCAAGCGGAAATAGAGACTTTTCCCCTTGTCATTCCGGGGCGCGCCGAAAGGCGCGAACCCGGAATCCAGAGCGATATATTGGAGGCAAAATTTTTGACTCTGGATTCCAGATCGCGCTAACGCGCGTCCGGAATGACAGGCGCGGCTGTCATACGCCTGACACGAGATTCGGTGCATCAGGCGCGGATGAATTCGCTGATTTGGTTGCTCGCGGGAGTTGGCGCCATCGCCGCCGCGATTCATTTCGCGAGCATAGCGCTGACGCTCCACAAGCTGCGCGAGAAGCCGGTCGCGAAATCGATCCATGGCACGCCGCCGATAACCGTCGTGCGGCCGGTTTGCGGGTTGGATGCGGACGCCGAAACGACGCTGCGTTCGACCTTCCATCTCGATTATGCGCGTTACGAGATTCTGTTTTGCGTCGCGCAGCCGAACGATCCGGTAATCCCGCTCGTAAAATTGCTGATCGCGCAGTATCCGCAGGCCGAGACAAAGCTCCTGATCGGCGACGATCTCGTGAGCGAAAATCCCAAGCTCAATAATTGCGTGAAGGGCTGGTTAAGCGCGAAGCACGAATGGATCGTGCTTTCGGACAGTAACGTGATCCTGCCGCCGGATTATCTGCAGCGCCTGTTCGCAGTGTGGGACGGCGAGACCGGGCTCGTCTGCGCGCCGCCGGTGGGTGCCGCGCCGAAAAGTCTGCCCGCCGAATTCGAATGTGTGTTCTTGAACGAATACCAGGCGCGCTGGCAGTATTTCGCGGATTCGATCGGCGCGGGCTTTGCGCAGGGCAAGTCGATGCTCTGGCGGCGCGATCTTCTGGACGCGAGCGGCGGCATCGCAGCGCTCGGCGCGGAGACCGCGGAAGACGCGGCTTCCACCAAGATCGTGCGTAACGCAGGGCTCGTGGTGCGGCTTGCCGACTCCTATTTCGTGCAGCCGCTCGGCGGGCGCGGCGTGAAAGAGGTCTGGGCAAGGCAGGTGCGCTGGGCGCGGCTGCGGCGGGTGAGTTTTCCGCTCTGCTTCGCGCTCGAGATTTTCTCGGGCGGCGTGTGGCCCTCGGTTCTGATCGGGCTCGCCGCGCATCTTGCCGGGCTGCCGTTCTGGCTCGGCCTCGTCTTCGCGGTCGTCTGGTACGGGGCGGAGGCGCGGATGGCGCTCGCGCTCGGCTGGCACTGGAACTGGCGCTCGCCGTTGATGGCGATTTTACGCGACGTTCTGCTTCCAGCGCTGTGGTTCGAGGGCTGGCGCGGGCGGGATTTCCAGTGGCGCGGCAACGCCATGGTCGCCGCCCCAAACTCCGCGAGCTAACGCGCGGAACTACGCAACAAGACCCGGCTTATGTCCTTGAAAGTCCGCGTCTAAATTTGGCCTTTCGCGCCGGATAACGCTTTTTTGCGCGCTAAGGGCTGGACGCGAGCGCCGATTTAGGGCCGATTGGGATTTCCTGAGGCCCAGCGGCTGAATCGCGGCAGGGCAGGTCGGTTAAATATGCGGTTTCTCGTAAGATTTCTCGGCTTCCTGTTCGCGGCAGGCGCGATCCTTTTCGTCGTGGGAGCCGTGGGCTTCACTTGGGCGGTTTGGCATTTTTCGAAGGACTTGCCGGACTTTTCGCAGCTCCAGAATTACGAGCCGCCGGTGATGACGCGCGTGCACGCGTCCGACGGTTCGCTGGTCGCCGAATATGCGAAAGAACGCCGCCTCTATCTGCCGATTCAGGCGATCCCGAAGCGCGTCTTCGACGCTTTCACTTCGGCCGAAGACAAGAATTTCTGGGAGCACGGCGGCATCGACCTGTTCGGCATCCTGCGCGCGGTGATCAACAACATCGAGCAATACGGCACCGGCCGACGCCCGCAGGGCGCGTCAACGATCACGCAGCAGGTCGCGAAGAACTTTCTGACCGGCAACGAGACCTCGATCAACCGCAAGATCAAGGAAGCGCTCTTGGCGCTGCGCATCGAGCGCGCCTACTCGAAGGAAAAAATCCTCGAGCTTTATCTGAACGAAATCTATCTCGGCATCAGCGCTTATGGCATCGCCGCCGCGTCGCTGCTTTATTTCGACAAGTCGGTGCACCAGCTTTCGATCGAGGAAGTCGCGTATCTCGCAGCCCTACCGAAAGCGCCGAACAACTATCACCCCTTCCGCCAGCAGGCCGCCGCGATCGCGCGCCGCAACTGGGTGATCGACCAGATGGTCATCACCGGCGCGATCAAGGCGCAGGAAGCGGGCGACGCGAAGAAGAAGCCCTTGAACATCGCGATGCGCGCGCAGGGCCCGAACCAGTTCAACGCCGAATACTTCGCCGAGGAAGTCCGCCGCGAAATCTTCGAGCGCTATGGCGAAGACAAGCTCTACAAAGGCGGCCTTTCGGTCCGCACCACGCTGAATCCGAAACTGCAGGTGATCGCGCGCCGCGTGTTCACCGAAGGCCTGATCCGCTTCGACGAAAACCGCGGCTGGCGCGGGGCGCAGCAGAAGATCGACCCGGTGCCGAATTCCGACTGGGGCGCGAAGCTCGCCGAGCTGCGCGCGCTGAACGACACCGGCTGGCGTCTTGCCGTCGTGCTGCAGGTTACCGATCAATCGACGACCATCGGCTTCCAGCCGCAACGCGACCGCGCGGGCACGCTCTCGCAACAGCGCGAAACCGGCGCGATTCCCGCCGACGGCGTGAAGTGGACCAAGAAGCCGATGCGCCAGGTGGTTTCGCCCGGCGACGTTATTTATGTCTCGAAGCTCGAGAGCAAGACGGAAAACCAGTGGCGCCTGCAGCAGGTGCCGGAAGTTTCCGGCGGCATGGTCGTGATGGATCCGTGGACCGGCCGCGTGCTCGCGCTGGTCGGCGGTTTCTCGTTCGACGAAAGCCAGTTCAACCGGGTGACGCAGGCCTATCGCCAGCCGGGTTCGTCGTTCAAGCCGTTCGTCTACGCGGCGGCGCTCGATAACGGCTACACGCCGTCCACCATCGTGATGGACGCGCCGTTCGAGCTCGAACAGGGTCCGGGGCAGGCGGCGTGGAATCCGCAGAACTATTCCGGCAAATATTACGGCCCGCAGACGCTGCGCTTCGGCATCGAGCATTCGCGCAACGTGATGACAGTGCGGCTCGCGCAGGATGTCGGCATGCCGCTCATCCAGGAATATTCGCGCCGCTTCGGCGTTTACGACAAGATGCCGCCGTATCTTTCCTTCGCGCTCGGCGCGGGCGAGACGACGCTGCTCCGCATGGCAGCGGGCTACGCGATGTTCGCGAACGGCGGGCGAAGGGTTCAGCCGACGCTGGTCGATCGCATTCAGGATCGTTACGGCAAGACGATCTTCAAGCACGACGACCGTCAGTGCCAGGGCTGCGACGCGAAGGGCTGGAACAATCAGGACGAGCCGACGCTGATCGACCGCCGCGAACTCGTGATCGATCCGATGAGCGCCTACCAGATCACGTCGATGATGGAAGGCGTGGTGCTGCGCGGCACCGGCACGGTGCTGCGCCCGCTCAATCGTCCGGTGGCCGGCAAGACCGGCACCACCAACGACGAGAAAGACGTCTGGTTCATGGGCTTCACGCCCGATCTCGTGGTCGGCGTGTATCTCGGCTACGACCGCCCGCGTCCCTTGGGCCGCGGCATTACCGGCGGCCAGTACGCAGCGCCCATCGTGCGCGATTTCCTCAAGGAAGCGCTTGCCGACCGCCCGCCGCAGCCGTTCCGCGTGCCGCCGGGTCTCAAGCTCGTGCGCGTCGATCTCTCGACCGGGCTGCGCGCGCAGCAAGGCGACACCAAGGTTATTCTCGAAGCATTCCGCCCCGGCACCGCGCCGCCGGACAGCCTCTCGATCGTCGGCTTCAACGACGAGAACGGCAATCCGATCGGCGGCAACCAGAACCGCAGCACCTCGCCGGACCAGCAGGGCTTCTTCACCCGCGGCCGCGGGCTGTGGTGAAAACTTTCGGGTCGTCCCCGCGAAAGCGGGGACCCATAACCACCTGCCTTCATAATTGACTCCGGGAGTATGGGTCCCGGCTCGCGGCGCTTCGCATGTCGGATTTATCCGACATGCGCATATTTGAATGCGGAAGTCGGGTAAACCCGACTTCCGTGCGCCTTGGCCGGGACGACACGTTGACATATACGTTTTCGCCGAAAAGAGAATCGAAATGCGCGCGGAAACCTTCAAACTCGTCGAAGAAATCAAGCAGTCGGTCGTACTGCTGAGGAGGTCTCTTTGACGTCGAGAAATCGGAAAAGCGTCTCGCGGAGCTGAACGCGCTCGCCGAGGACCCGAAGCTTTGGGACGATCCGCAGAAAGCATCGAAGCTGATGCAGGAGCGCACGTCGCTCGAAGACGCGCTCGGCTCCATCCGGCGCATCGAAACCGATCTCTCCGACAACATCGAACTGATCGCACTCGGCGAAGCCGAGAACGACGAGGCGACCGTCAAGGACGCCGAAGCCAAGCTCGCCGAACTGAAGGCCGAGACCGGCCGCCGCCAGATGGAAGCGCTGCTTTCAGGCGAAGCCGACGGGAATGATGCGTATCTGGAAGTGCACGCCGGCGCGGGCGGCACCGAAAGCCAGGACTGGGCCTCGATGCTGCTCCGCATGTACACGCGCTGGGCCGAGCAGCACAAATACAAGATTGCGCTGGTCGAGCAGAGCGACGGCGAAACCGCGGGCATCAAATCCGCGACCATCGAGGTCAAAGGCAAAAACGCTTATGGCTGGCTGAAAACCGAGAACGGCGTGCATCGCCTCGTGCGCATTTCGCCTTACGACGCGAACGCGCGCCGCCACACGTCCTTCTCGTCGATCACGGTGTATCCGGTGGTCGATGACGACATCAAGATCGAAATTGATGAATCGCAGGTGCGCGTCGATACGATGCGTTCGGGCGGCGCGGGCGGCCAGCACGTGAACAAGACCGAGTCCGCGGTGCGCCTCACGCATATTCCGACCGGGATTGCGGTGGTGAGCCAAGGCGACCGCTCGCAGCACAAGAACCGCGCGCAGGCCTGGAACATGCTCCGCGCGAAGCTCTATCAGGCGGAATTAAAGCGCCGGGAAGAAAAAGCCGCTGCTGACCAGGCCGCGAAAACAGACATTGGCTGGGGTCATCAAATTCGCTCGTATGTTTTGCAGCCCTATCAGCTCGTCAAGGATCTTCGCACGGGCGTCACATCATCTGCGCCGCAGGACGTGCTGAACGGAGATCTCGACGACTTCATGCACGCGACGCTGGCCCAGAAGGTATTCGGCGGCGGGCCGGATAGTGTTGAGGATGTGGAGTGAAGCGGCGCATTGAGCAGATGCGTTCGAATCCGGCCGGCGATTGGAAGATCGCTGATATAGAGGCGGTTTGTAAGGAATACGGCGTCCGCTGCACGCCGGTGCCGTCCGGAATGTGGTTGGAATTGGCGCGGCGCGATCTCCGGTAACATGAAGATATCGTTTCAGGCGGCGAG
>JAIELW010000009.1 GCA_019752575.1 Xanthobacteraceae bacterium
GCGCGCCGCCGCGCGAGGCACGGCGCTGGAAGCCGCCGGGTCCGTAGGAGAAGGTTTCGAAGATCGTCTCGCCGCCGGGAAAGCCCTGCGCGCCGCCGAAGCCGCCCTGTTGTCTGGGATCGAAGTTGAATCCGCGCGGTTTGCCTTCGGCATCGATCTCGCCCGCGTCGAACGCTTTGCGCTTCTTTTCGTCGCCGAGAATTTCGTAGGCGGTGTTGATCTCGTTGAAGCGCGCGGCCGCCTTCGGGTCTCCCTTGCTGGAGTCCGGGTGGTGCTTCTTGGCGAGCTTACGGAAGCTCTTCTTGATCTCGTCGGCGCTGGCCTTGCGGCCGACGCCGAGCACCTCATAGGGATCGCGCAACGGGTTCAAATCCTCTCGGGAGCCGTTTTACACGGTCCCGGGAGGTATTTGGGGGCGGAAGTGCGGCGGCGCAATGCGCCTTCCTAACCCCTTCCTCGTCATCGCCGGGCCGCACCGGCCCGCGCGCAAGCGCGGCGTTGCCGGTGCGAGACCCGGTGATCCATTCGAAAGTTCGGCGAGCGGTGCCTCACTTCATGGATTGCCGGGTCAAGCCCGGCAATGACGAAAATATTAAGTTAAGCCGCCCGTTCCTTCGCCGTCTCTATTTTCGCGATCGTTTTTCGCATCGTCTTCTCAGCGTGCCAGAGATCGTAGGATTGCTGCATGGCAAGCCAGAGGTTCGGACCGTTGCCGCAGAACTTGCCGAGCCGCAGCGCCATCTCCGGCGTGATCGGTGCCTGTCCCGCCAGAATACGATGCAGAAGCTGGCGCGACACGCCGAGCTTTTTCGCCGCCGACATCACCGACTCGCCGGTGGCGGGTAGCGTGATCTCGCGCAGCAATTCGCCGGGGTGTGTCGGCGTGCGATTTGGATCGTGCTGGATGGCTCGCTTCATTATGCGCGCATTCCTAATTTACAGACGGCATGAATATTTGTCATTCCGGACGCGCGCAAGCGCGATCCGGAATCCAGGGTGATAAACGCCAGCCTCGCTTGTTGCTTCTGGATTCCGGGTTCGCTCGTTTCACTCGCGCCCCGGAACGACAATTCATTGGAGCGGGGATGGGGATAGAGACTTTTTCTAGGCAACGTTTTTTCATTTAGCTTCAATCGCGCGAGAACGCATATCCATGCGCACAGAACAAGTTTCACTCGTCATTGCCGGGCTTGACCCGGCAATCCATGAAGCGCTTCGGCGTTTGCGGAACTGTCGCGTGGATGCCCGGGTCAAGCCCGGGCATGACGAAAAGGAAGAGTCAACTCTTCTTCAGCGGCTTAACCGACTTCACTTCCCACGTGTTCGCGTTCACGCGGCAGGCGAGTCCCTCGGACCAGGTCTCGATGCCGTCTTTGACGTGGCTCGCGATGAAGTTGCGGCAGGGCAGGCCGTCTTTGGTGAAGGCGGAAGCGATCGGGGTCACGGTACCCCGCGCCCCGCTCGCCGGGTTCTCCCACGGCACGCTCGGGCCTTCGTCGGTGCGGGTCAGCGCCTCGCGGAGTGCCGCCTGCGCGTGCGGCCAGTCGATCGCCGACATGCCCATCGGAATGTTGTTCGCGCTCGCCATCTGGAGCGGGATCGAGCCAGTGGCGTCGTCGTTGGCGTTGCGGATAACGGCCGGGCCTGTCGGGCCGGTGTCGCTGACGCCGCCGGGAAGCAGCGAGGAAAGTTGCATCGAGCAGCCGCCGAGCAACATCGCGATCAGGCCGACAGCGAGGGGTGTGGCGATCAGCGATGCCACGGATAGCCGGGCGCCCGTCTTTCCGTGATAAGGAAGACGGCCGGTGTCGGACAGCACATGCCCTGACGACGCCTTACGCACCGATTACTCCAGCCCAAAGCGGTTACAGACGAGCCAGATGAGATTGAGCGCATGACAGAGTTAATTTCGCGTGACTTCGCGGACAGCGCCGATCCTTTCGAATTGTTTAACGCCTGGTTCGCGGAAGCGAAGAAGGCGGAGCCGAACGATCCGGACGCGATGGCGCTTGCGACCGTGGACACGACCGGGCTCCCGGACGTGCGCATGGTGTTGCTGAAAGCTGCCGACGAACGCGGCTTCGTCTTCTATACGAACGAAGAGAGCGTAAAGGGCGGCGAGCTCGCCACGAACCCGAAGGCCGCGCTCGTGCTGCACTGGAAATCGACCCGCCGGCAGGTGCGCGTGCGCGGGCTCGTCGAGCGCGTGACCGCCTCTGAAGCCGACGCCTATTTCGCTTCGCGTTCGCGCGACTCGCAGATCGCGGCCTCGGCCAGCGACCAGTCGCGCCCCCTGGACAGCCGCAAGACCTTCGAAGCGCGCGTCGCGGAGTTGCGGAAGAAATTCGAGGGCAAGGGCGTGCCGCGCCCCGCGCACTGGGGCGGGTATAGGATCGTGCCCTCCGAGATCGAGTTCTGGCAGAATGGCCCGCACCGGATGCACGACCGCGTGCGTTTCTCGCGTGCGGGCGCGGGCGGCACATGGTCGAAGACCCGGCTCTATCCGTGAGTGAACGAGATGGCTGAAGCAAACGAAAAAAGAAGGACGCTCCTGCTCACAGGCGCCTCGCGCGGCATCGGCCACGCGACGGTGAAGCGCTTTTCGTCCGCCGGCTGGCGCGTGATCACCTGCTCGCGTCACGGCTTCCCGGAGAATTGTCCGTGGGAGGCGGGACCGGAAGATCACATACAGGTCGATCTTGCGGACCCAGCCGCCGTGAACAGTGCGATCAAGGAAATCAAATCCCGCATCGGCGGGGAGTTGCACGCGCTCGTGAACAACGCCGGCATTTCTCCCAAAGGCGAAGGCGGAAAGCGCCTGGGCGCGATCGAGACGCAATACGAAGACTGGCAGCGCGTGTTTCAGGTGAATTTTTTCGCGCCGATCATGCTCGCGCGCGGGCTCGTGCAGGAGCTGGAGAAAACACACGGCGCGGTGGTAAACGTGACGTCGATTGCCGGCTCGCACGTACATCCCTTCGCGGGTGCGGCCTATGCCACATCGAAAGCGGCGCTGACTTCGCTGACGCGCGAAATGGCAGCCGACTTCGGCCCGCGCGGCATTCGCGTAAACGCGATCGCGCCGGGAGAGATCGACACCGCGATCCTTTCGCCGGGCACCGAGAAACTGATCGAGCAGATTCCGCTCCGCCGCCTCGGCACACCGGACGAAGTCGCGAAGATCGTCTATGTGCTGTGCACGGAAACGTCGTCTTATCTGAGCGGCGCCGAGATCCACATCAACGGCGGCCAGCATGTGTTTTAGATTCTACCCTCCCCCTTGCGGGGAGGGTGGTCACGAACGAAGTGAGTGACCGGGTGGGGGTAGAAGTTTCACCGTTCACCCCACCCCGGCTCACTGCTTCGCAGTTCGCCGACCCTCCCCGTCGAGGGGAGGGTTAGAAATGGCTCAAAGCCACCGCTTCCACTTGAAGAACAGGTACGGCCCGACCGCCGCGATCACCATCGCAATCAACGCGAGCGGATAGCCGTAGAGCCATTTCAGTTCCGGCATGTGCTCGAAGTTCATGCCGTAGATCGACGCGATCAGCGTCGGCGGCATCAGCGTCACCGCCATGACCGAAAACAGCTTGATTACGTTGTTCTGCTCGAGGCTGACCATGCCGAGCGTGGCGTCGAGCAGAAAGGTGATCTTGTTCGCGAGAAAGCTCGCGTGATCGGTGAGCGAAGAAATGTCGCGCGCGACGCTCTTTAAGTGCGTGCGCTGGTCCTTCGGCAGGCCGACGGCTTCCGCTTCGTTCGTGAAGAACAGCACGAGCCGGTTCAACGAGACGAGGCTCTCGCGCGTCTTCGACAGGAGATCGCCCTTGCGGCCGATGGCCCGCAGGATCGCCTGATAGCGCTGGTTCGGATCGTCGCGCGCGGCATTGCGCTCGAACACGCGTGCGGAAACCTTGTCGACCTCGGCCGCGAGCCGCTCCAGAATGTCGGCGACGCGATCGATGATCGCGTCCAAGAGCTCGACCATGATCGAAGGGCCGCTGGTATTTGCCGCGCACGCCTTCGAGAGCTTGCCGGCGAGATAGCTGAAGGGCTTGGGCTCGTCGTAGCGTACCGTAACCAGTTTGTTGCCCGCGATGATGAAGGTGATCGCGGTGGTGCCGGGCTTATCGGTTTCGGTGTTGTAGAGCACGGTCGCGGTCATGTAGCGCGCGCCGTTCTCGATATAGAGGCGGCTCGAAACTTCGATCTCGGCCATTTCCTCGCGCGTCGGCACCATCACGCCGACAGCCGCTTCGACAATTTTATCCTCGCCCGCCGTGGGCGCGACGAGATCGATCCAGATCGCATCGGGCGGGCAGGGCTCGCCTTCCTTGACCTCGATGCGCACGAGCGAGGACCCGCGCAAGACATGGGCGAACAGCATGCGATTCCTCGCTGGAAGAAGCCTTGTTTCAGGCTTCCACTACCGCGACTTGCGGGTAGCGTCCATCGCGGCGCGCGTGCGCTCCGTCATCGTCTCGTAAAGAGAATGGATAGACGAAATCAGATCGCGAGCAGTTCGAGATCGCGCAGCGTGACCACGCGCGGCTTCGGCGCGTAGGCGTCGTTCTTCTGCTCGCCGTTGTAGGCAAGCGTCGCTGCGAGCGCCGAGATGCCGACCTTGCGGTACTGGCTCTCCAGACCCGGACGGCCTGTTTCGCGTGCCTCGATCTTGGAACTGGAATTTGTTGCCGCAGACATGTCTTTCTCCGAACCCATCTTTATTTCCCCGAAAGGGCGCGGGTTTTCGCGCCGGACTAAGGCGCTTTTGGGCAATTGGCGCGGCCCGAATTAGTTGATTCGGCGAAAGATTTCCGGCGGATTCGAAGCCTGCGGCGATCTGACTCCACAAAGGTTAACCGCCGCCCGCGAATGCATTTTCGCGATGCAGGAAAGGCAACTGCCCCCGCTTTGGGCCTTTCCGCACAGTGCGTTGCGACATTTCTGCCACAGAATTTGATATCCAGCCTTTGCAAGCCCTTAGGCTCTTTCCGGCAAAAATCAGTTCGGTTAGTGACTGGCCCAAGCTTGGGGGCAAGCTAAGAACTTAGGTCTGTAAAGAAATGCGGATTCGTCACCTTGCATTCGTGCTGATGGCCTTTTCCCTGGCCGGATGCATCAGCGACACCCTCGATCCCGTTCCGGAGTCGGCGATCCCCGCGCGCGACAAGAAGCTGATCGCGAGCGCCCCTTATCTCAAGCACAGGCCGGATGACGGCTGGCTGCGCCACCTCGTCGATTATCCGTCGAAGGAAAAGCCGGGAACCGTCGTCGTCGATACCGAGAAGAAGTTCCTCTACCTCATCAAGGGTGAGGGCAAGGCTTACCGCTACGGCGTGACCGTCGGCGAAGAAGGCATGGCCTTCAGGGGTGAGGCGCATGTGAAGCGCAAGGCGGAGTGGCCGGACTGGACTCCGCCGGGCGAGATGCTGAAGCGCTTCCCAAACCTTCCGAAATACGTGTCTCCGGGTCCGCACAATCCGATGGGCGCCCGCGCGCTCTATCTCTTCCAGGGCAGCAAGGACACGCTGTTCCGTATTCACGGTACCAATCAGCCGGAATATATCGGCCAGGCCATCTCCTCGGGCTGCATCCGCATGCTGAACGAGGACGTGATCGACCTCTACAATCGTGTGCCGATGGGCGCGAAGGTCATCGTAATCTGACCTGTCCGCGACTTTCGGCTTGAAGGCAAAAGGGCGCTGCGAGAGCAGCGCCCTTTTCCGTTAGAGCAATGCTCAGATATTTTAGGGCGATGCCGGTTGCTTCGCCGCCGGCTCCGCGACGCGCTGCGGGTGCCGGGCGGGCTCCGGCGGCAGCGGGAGGGCCCACTGACACAGCCGGTAACCGCCGCGCCGCTGGGCTAGATCGAGATGAAAGTGGTTCTCGTGATATCCATCCGAGCCTGGACCCAGCACGGTCGTAAATCGCGCGCAGCTTGAGCGCCGCAATTCGCTGAGCAGTTGGATCGGCGTTTCCGGCAGATCGACGCCGAAGCGTCTGCCGTCGTTCATTACGATCGCGCGCACATCGAGCGCATTGGCGCGGCCGTGCTCGCTCAATAGCGCGCCACGAACGTTGTTGCGCGGCCGGCAGTGATAGGAGGCGGCGACATCGATGCGGGCGAGACCGGAATACGCCTCTGTTGCCGGCGCCAGTTCCTCACGCACCCAGTCCGCAACCGCTTCGGCGGTCTCGCAGCGAACAAGCGCCGCCGGGCGCAGCGCGACCTGTTTGCCGTTCGCGAGCTTGATGGCGGAGATCATGATTTGGCCTGCGGCTCCGCAGCCGTTGTCCCAAAGCGTGGGCTCGGCGAACTCGGCGGCGAGCTTGTCTTTTTCCAGGACCGCTTTGCAGAGCTTGGCAGCGGCTTCGATTTCTTCTTTGGGGATCTGGAGAAGCCGCGGCGGACGGGGCCGCACATCGCCAGGGCGGATGGGCGCATCCAGCGGCCGCATTTCCGGCATGGGCACGGTCTCGGGCAGGCTTGTTAGTTCCGGCTGGGCGAGCGCTGCTGACGCCCAAAAACTCGCCACGAAAAACAACGTAAACGGCAGGGGTTTCATGCGTTCATTGTCGTCCCGAGCGGCCTGAACGGCAGTTTTCTTGGGAGCCAGCCCGCGCTAGTTTCCCTGCCAAAGGCGCTCGAAAAAGGCGCCGTCTGAAAAGAGTGAGGGAGGAGTACCATGAAGGGCTTGATGCAGGACTGGCCGCTGACCTGCAACCGGATCATCGACCACGCCGCCATCCAGTATCCAAACCGTAAGGTTGTAAGCCGTTCGGTCGAAGGACCTATTGTCGAGACGACCTACAAGGAAATCCGGGCCCGCGCTCTGAAAGTCGCACAGCGCCTCGTGAAGGACGGTATCAAGAAGGGCGACCGTGTCGCCACGCTTGCGTGGAACACCGCGCGCCATCTCGAAGCTTGGTACGGCATTCTCGGCGCCGGCGCCGTATATCACACCGTGAACCCGCGCCTCTTCGCCGAGCAGATCATTTACATTGTCAATCACGCTGAAGACAAAATGATCTTCATCGACCTGACGTTCGTTCCGATCTTGGAGAAGCTCGCCGACAAGCTGCCGACACTCAAGAAATACATCGTTCTCACCGATAAGGCGCACATGCCGCAGACCGCACTGCCAAATGCTGTCGCCTACGAAGAATGGATCGCTGAAGCCGACGGCAACTTCAAATGGGTAGAGGTCGATGAGAACGACGCTGCCGGCATGTGCTACACCTCCGGCACCACCGGCAATCCGAAGGGCGTCGTATACTCGCACCGCTCGAATACGCTGCATGCGCTGGCCGCGGCCGTTCCCGATGTGCTCGGCCTTTCGGGCCGCGACGTGGTGCTCCCCGTGGTGCCGCTCTTCCACGCGAATTCGTGGTCGCTCGCCTTCTCGGCGCCGATGACAGGGGCGAGTCTGATCATGCCGGGCGCGAAACTCGACGGCGCTTCGATCTACGAATTGCTCGACAAGTATAAGGTTTCGATCACCGCGGCTGTGCCGACGGTGTGGATGATGCTCTTGGCGCATCTTGAGCAGAACAAGCTGAAGCTACCGCATCTCAACCGGGTGCTGATCGGCGGATCGGCCTGCCCGCGCGCGATGATGAAGAAGTTTCAGGATGAATATGGCGTGCAGGTCACGCACGCCTGGGGCATGACCGAAATGAGCCCGATCGGCACCGCCGGTTCGCTCAAGGCCGACGTTGCGCATCTCACCGGCGATGCGGAACTCGACGTGAAGGAAAAGCAGGGTTTCTCGATCTTCACCGTGGAAATGAAGATCACGGACGACGAGGACAACGAACTGCCGTGGGACGGCGTGAAGTTTGGCCGTCTCAAGGTGCGTGGCCCCGCGGTCGCTTCCGCCTACTTCAAGAACGAGGGCGGCAACATTCTCGGCAAGGATGGCTTCTTCGATACCGGCGACGTCGCGACGATCGATCCGATGGGCTACATGAAGATCACCGACCGCGCGAAGGACGTAATCAAGTCCGGCGGCGAGTGGATTTCCTCGATCGATCTCGAAAACGTGGCGGTCGGTCATCCCGACGTCGCGGAAGCGGCCGTGATCGGCGTTGTGCACCCGAAGTGGGACGAGCGCCCGCTGCTCATCATCGTTCCGAAAAAAGACAAGAAGCCGACCCGCGAGGACTTGCTGAAATTCATGGAAGGCAAGATCGCGAAGTGGTGGATGCCGGACGACGTGATCTTCGTCGACGAAATTCCGCATACCGCCACCGGCAAGATTCTGAAGACGGCGCTGCGCGAGAAATTCGGCGATCATCGTCTGCCGAGCGTCGCGGCGGAGTGACCTCCGCATCTGCAAGGAAGCACATGGAGCCGGCGTCGTGATCAGACGCCGGCTTTATGCTGAAATTCGCACCTCGAAGCTCGCGGTCTGGAGCTTTCGCCTCGCAATCTTTGTGCTGCCGGTGCTTCTGCTTGCGGTTCTGCTGCATCGCGCCGGTGCGATCGAGTACCACGCCGCACTCGTGTTGCTCATTGCCGTCTTGTTGCTCGCCGCGCTTGCGCTTGCGCTTGCAACCGGCGCGCTCATTGTGATCTGGAACGAAGGCCTGAAGGGTCTCGGTTCCGCGATGCTGGCGGCGGCCATTTCTGCTATTGTTTTAGCTTATCCCGTCTTTGAAATTCTGCGCGGCATTACGCTCCCCGCGATCAGCGACGTATCGACCGACACCGCCGACCCGCCGCGCTTTCATTCCATCGCGGTATTGCGCCCGCGCAGCGCAAACCCGGTCGGCTATCCGGGTATGGAAGCGGCCGAACTGCAGCGCAGATACTATCCTGCCGTGCGGTCGCTCGAATTCGATGCCGAGGCGGAAGAAGTTTTCGGTGCGGCCCTGACGCTAGTGCAACGCAACGGCTGGCTGCTTGCCGACAATATTCCGCCGGCCGCAAATCGCGATGGACGGATCGAAGCCATTGCCGCGACTCCGCTCATGGGCTTTCGCGAGGATGTTTCGATCCGCGTCCGCAAAGTCGGGAATATAGTGCGCGTCGATGTGCGCTCGGCGTCGCGCTACGGAAGCCGCGACTTCGGCACCAACGCGCGGCGCATCGAATCTTTTCTCGCGCAGCTCACCGACGCCCGCCGCCGCCCGCGCTAGGCCTTACGCGGTCAGCCGGTAACGCCCGTCGAGCGTAAGCGCGCCGTCGGTGGAAACCAGATCGCGCTCCACGAGCGTCTCGAGATGCGCGAAGGTGGTCAGCGCAGCGGCTTTCGTCAGTCGCGGGTCAAGGCCGATATAGATCGCCTGTACGATGCCGGGGATGTCGCTTTCGCCGCGCGAAAGCTTGCGCAGGATCGCGGTCTCCCGCGCCTCGCGATGCTCGATGTATTGTCCGACGAGTTTCTTTGCGTTCCGCACCACGCCGCCATGCCCCGGCAGGTACATCGACTCGGGCCGCTTCTCGAGCTTGTGCAGCGACGCCATGTAGTCGCCCATCGAGCCGTCCGGCGGTGCCACGATCGAAGTCGCCCAGCCCATGACGTGATCGGCGGAGAATAGAATATCCGTTCCGCGCAGCGCGAAGGCGACATGGTTCGCGGTGTGGCCCGGCGTGTATACCGTTTCGATTGCATACCCCTTGCCCTCGATCACTTCGCCGTCGGCGAGTTCGTGATCGGGGGTGAAATTGTCGTCGCCGCCGGAATCCAGCGGAGGCGTTTCGCCTAAGTGCAGATCGCGGGCAGGGCGGTGCGGCCCTTCCGCGAAAGTTTTTGCGCCGGTTGCTTGCTTGATCGCCGCCGCTGCGGGCGAGTGATCGCGATGGGTATGCGACACCAGTATTTGTGCGACGGTTTCGTTACCGAGCGCCGACAGGATCGCGTCGATATGGCGGGAGTCGGCCGGGCCGGGGTCGATGATCGCGACCGAACCTTTGCCGACGATGTAGGTATTCGTGCCTTTGAAGGTGAACGGGCTTGGGTTGTCGCAAAGAATCCGCCGGACCCCGGGTGCGATCTCCTCGGCGATGCCCGGTTTGGCTTCGAAATTGCGGTCGAACTGGATTTCTTCGCTCATTTTGCCTTTGCTTTCGGACGAATAGGGGCGCTCTCCTTATCATAATGCCTTCGCGGTCCGGCGCTTTGCATAGTCATTGCGCGCCTTGGCAAAAAATGCGGGCAGGGGTTGGCTTGACGGGGGAACCGCGTTGCGGTCCACTTTTACGGCAATCTTATTTCGGCCCGGCGGGTTGGGCCTTTGGCGGCAACGATTTCGTTGAACCGACTTTTGGCCGCGTCACTTCGCAATCCGAGAAAGCGATTGTCGGAATCGTCTGCGCATTTCGCAAGACGCGTCCGCCTGACTATCTACGACAAGGATACGAACATGCCTTCCGGTACCGTGAAATGGTTCAACGCGCAGAAGGGTTACGGATTCATCCAGCCGTCCGACGGCGGCAAAGACGTTTTCGTGCACATCAGCGCGGTTGAGCAGGCCGGTCTATCGACCCTCAATGAGGGACAGAAGATCAATTTCGATATCGTGACGACGGACCGTGGCCGGCAGGCTGCGGGCAACTTGAAGGCCGGCTGACGCGCACGACGTCTCGCTGGTAACTCCGGCGAAAAGCCTCGGACTTCGACGGCGTGGGGACGACCGCCTTCCGGCGGGGGTTCTCTTTTTTGCGCTTTTTGATGCTGGCCGGCTGGTCGGAGTGAGAGGATTCGAACCTCCGACCCCCTGCTCCCGAAGCAGGTGCGCTACCAGGCTGCGCTACACTCCGATAACCAGACGAAAAGCCCTGCCGGGAACCCCAAGGGTACGGCGAGGCGGTGTTCCTAGCAGCCTCGTTTGAGCCCTACAAGCAGTCTTGGATGCGGCCATTCCGGCATTGAAGTAGCCCCGATCTTGAGTAGATTGCGCCGCTTCCGGCCATTGGGGCGTAGCCAAGTGGTAAGGCAGCGGATTTTGATTCCGCCATTCCCAGGTTCGAATCCTGGCGCCCCAACCAGCCGTTTCCGTCGAACCGCAGATTTCCAGATTGTGACCCAATGGGCCGCGATTTGGCGGGCTTTCCGGCGGACCCTGAGACTCTCAGACAGGAGAAGTGGGCGCGATCGCGGAATACCTCTACTCGCGAGGTACTGCGAGCGGTAAACGCGTGCAATGCTTTGGTGGTGCAAAAAACCACATGATCGTGATGCCGGATGCCGACATGAATCAGGAAGTCGATGCGCTGATCGGGGCTGGCTATGGATCAGCGGGCGAGCGCTGTATGGCTATTTTGGTCGCGGTTCCTGTTGAAAAGCTAGTCGAAAAACTTATTCCACGTGTCGAAAGCTTGAAGCGTGATGCTGGCGATTTCGGCAATCGCCGCACTTGCGCGCGAACTTGTTGCCGCAGTATTCCGAAAGTCATGGAAAGTGCGGTCTTGAATTCTGACCTTAAGCGCACAACTTTTGGGACGACGTCGTTCAGTCGCAACCGACCCTTCGCATCCGCAGCATTCGCGCGGAGAAAAATTCAAGCAAGCGCTTGACTGAATCTTTTCGCGTGCGTTAGCGTTTTCTGCTGAGCGGAACGACACCGCCATGCATCCGCATCAAGACCGGAAATCGGCGTGCGCGGGTTAGAAGGCGGCAAAGATCGCCAGGCCAGGGAGGAAGCGTGACTGAACTCGCGCAGCAGCTGATTAACGGCGCGGCGGCGGGCTGTATTTATGGCCTGATCGCGCTGGGTTTCGTGCTTATCTACAAAGCGACCGAAATGGTCAATTTCGCGCAGGGCGATCTCATGATGCTCGGCGCGTTCGTGGCTCTGAGTCTGATCGCCGGTGCGGGCCTGAACTATTGGCTCGCATTCGCAGGTGCGATCTTTGTCATGGCGATTTTCGGCTATCTGCTCGATGCGGTGGTGTTGCGCCGCGTGATCGGTCAGCCACAATTCGCCATTGTGATGCTCACGATCGGACTCGGTTTCGTATTCCGCTCAGCTGCTTCGATGATCTGGGGTACGGAAACCCGCGGCTTCGAAACGCCTTTTACTGGGGGCGTCGTGCGTCTCGGCAATTTTATAATTGCGGACGTGAATATCTCGATCATCGTCGGCACAGCGCTATTGTGTCTCGCGCTCTATGCGTTCTTTCGTTTCACGCGGATCGGGATTGCGATGCAGGCGGTTTCGCAGAACCAGCTTGCCGCGTATTATATGGGTATTCCGGTCAAGACGATCTTCTCATTGATCTGGGCGATCTCTGCGGGCGTCGCGGCGGTCGCTGGAATTCTTCTCGCGCCGGTCGTGCTGATCGACGTCAATATCGGATTGATCGGACTGAAAGCCTTCGCCGCCGCGGTGCTTGGCGGTTTTGGCTCGATTCCTGGCGCAGTCGTCGGCGGCATCATCATCGGCATCATCGAGCAGTTCTCGGGCATTTATCTGAAGGAAGGCTTCAAGGACATCGCAGCTTATGTCGTGATCCTCGCGGTCTTGATCTTTTATCCGCAGGGCATGTTCGGCGCAGTCGGACGGAAGCGGGTGTAGACATGCGCTTCCAGTTCAAGACGCGCTACGAGCAGGACATCGATCTGTTCCGCGATGGAGTCGATAAATTCTGGTATGGCGCGCTTGCCATTGCACTCATCGCGGCACCGCTGCTGCTACAGGAATTCTGGGTCGGTGAGCTGACCTATGTCTTTATTCTTGCGATTGCCGGCGTAGGGCTCATGATCCTGACGGGTTACACCGGCCTCGTCTCGCTCGGCCACGCCGCCTTCCTCGGTATCGGCGCTTACACGCATGCGGTGCTGCTGAAGATGGGTTTTCCACTCGTCGTCACGGTGCCGGCGGCGACGCTGCTTTCCGCGATCTTCGGCGCAATAATTGGATTTCCGGCGCTGCGGCTTACCGGCGTTTATCTTGCAATTGCAACGCTCGCGTTTGCTTTCATCGTCGAGCAGGCGCTTTCACGCTGGGATCACGTTACCGGCGGCTTTGCGGGCTTCGCCGTGCCAAAACCGGAAATTTTCGGTATCACCATTACCGATACGGTGCCGTTCTATTTCATCTCGCTCCTGTTTCTCGTTTTCGCAATCTGGGCCGCGCTAAATCTTTTGCGCTCGCCAGTCGGGCGCGCTTTCGTTGCGATCCGCGACAGCGAGATCGCTGCGCAATCGATGGGTGTCAATCTCGCGGCTTACAAGACGCTCGCGTTTGCTATTTCTGCGGGGCTTACGGGGTTCGCGGGAACGCTGTTCGCGCACAAGATCAGTTTTCTCGCACCGGACGCCTTTAACATCCTGCTATCGATCCAGCTGCTGTTGATGGTGGTTGTCGGCGGACTCGGATCGATTCACGGCGCGATCTTCGGCGCGCTATTCGTCGGCTCGTTACCGCAGTTGATCGCAATCCTGCGCGACTATCTGCCCGGGGCGATTGCGCGTCAGCCCGGCCTCGAACCCGGCATCTTCGGCATGATTTTGGTGCTCTTTATTCTGTTCGAGCCGCTCGGTATTTACGGCCGCTGGCGCAAGATCAAGCTCTATTTCTCGCTGTTTCCGCTCTACAAACGCGCGACCTTCAAGCGCCAGAAGTCCTATACGAAATCGGAGCGCTTCCGGTGACGTTATTCGAAGCAAAAGACGTCGCGGTGCAGTTCGGCGGCATCAAGGCCGTCGATGGCGTGAGTTTTACGGTGGAGAAGGGAAAGGTCTTCACGATCATCGGGCCGAATGGTGCGGGCAAGACCACGCTCTTCAATCTCATCAGCCGCATCTATGATCCGTCGCAGGGCAGCCTGCATTTCGCCGGCGGCGAGATCACGAACGTTGCTCCGCATCGCGTGGCAGCGCTCGGCATCGCGCGCACCTTCCAGAACATCGAGCTCTTCGAGCACGCGACAGTGTTGCAGAATCTTCTGCTCGGCCGTCACGCGCACCGCAAGAGCAATCTCGTCTCCGAGATATTCTTCATGCCTTCGGTGCGACGCATGGAAGTCGAGCATCGCGAAAAGGCAGAGCAAATTATCGACTTCCTTGACCTCGAACATTATCGCGACAGCCTGATTGCTGGCCTGCCTTATGGAGTTCGCAAGGTTGTCGAGCTCGGCCGCGCACTCTGCACTGAGCCGACGCTGCTTCTTCTCGACGAGCCGTCATCGGGTC
Organism: Xanthobacteraceae bacterium; assembly: GCA_019752575.1. Lineage (GTDB taxonomy): Bacteria > Pseudomonadota > Alphaproteobacteria > Rhizobiales > Xanthobacteraceae. The sequence goes on from JAIELW010000009.1 coordinate 14,145, forward strand.
TCAATACCGAAGAAACCGAAGACATGGCGTTTTGGATTCACGACATCAAGAACGATCTCGGGATCACGGTACTGATGGTCGAGCACGACATGGCACTGGTCAGCGAAGTCTCCGACGAAGTGCTGGCACTGAACTATGGCCGCGTGCTCGCAACAGGCACGCCAAGTCAGGTGCAGGAGCATCCCGAAGTCGTCAAAGCGTATCTGGGGACGTGACGATGACTGAGCCGATCCTCACGCTGCGCAACATCGAAACCTATTACGGGCCGATCATGGCAATCCGTGGCGTGAGCCTGGAGGTGCCCGAGGGTTCGATCGTCACCGTGCTCGGCGCGAACGGCGCCGGTAAGACCACGATCCTGAAAGCGATTTCCGGGGTGATGGATCTGCAAAAAGGCAGCATCACCTTCGAAGGCAAGGAAATCCGCAACTTGGACCCGGACCGCGTGATGCGGCTCGGCATCGGTCATGTGCCGGAGGGCCGCGAGATTTTTCCGTTCCTGACGGTTCGCGAAAATCTGCTGATGGGCGCCTATACACGCAAGGATTCCGCCATCGAAGCCGACATCGAAGAAGTATATGGCTACTTTCCGCGGCTACGCGAACGCGCGACGCAGGCGGCGGGCTCGATGTCGGGTGGCGAGCAGCAAATGCTCGCAATCGGCCGCGCGCTGATGGCGAAGCCACGGCTGCTACTGCTGGACGAACCCTCGCTCGGGCTGTCGCCGAAGCTCGTAAAGGAAATTTTCGAGATCGTCGGACGCATCAACAGGGAAAAGAAGACGACGATCCTGCTGGTCGAGCAGAATGCCAACGTTGCACTTCATGCCGCCGATTACGGTTATGTCCTGGAAGTCGGGCGCATCGTGATGGAAGACACCTGCCCGCGGCTGCTCGAGAAAGAAGATATCAAGGAATTTTATCTCGGCATGAAGCAGGAAGGCGTGCGCGGCAAGCGCCGCTGGAAGAAGCGGAAAACATGGCGCTAGGAGGCATCGCATGAACATCGCATTGTCGCCCGATCCGATGACCGGCGTCGAAGTCGATCCTGCGATCCTGAAACTGATCGATCGCGAAACGCTGCCGCGCTACTTCTGGGGCAAGGTGCTGATGCGTGGCGACAAGATCGCGATGCGCTACAAACATCTCGGCATCTGGCGCTCGATCACCTGGACCGAGTATGGCGACAACGTGAAGTACACTGGCCTCGGCCTTGCGTCACTTGGCGTGAAGCGTGGCGACGTGGTCGCGATCATGGCCGAGGGAGCGCCGGAGTGGCTCTATAGCGACATCGGTACTCAAGCCATCGGCGGCGTCACCAACGGCGTCTATACGACGGACTCCGCCAGGCAGGTTCAGTACATCGTCAGCGATAGCAACGCGGTTGTATTCATCGCCGAGAATGAAGAGCAGCTCGATAAAATTCTCGAAGCGCGCGACCGCTGCCCGAGTCTGAAAAAGATCGTTGTCATCGACAACGAAGGGCTCTCGGACTTCTCCGATTCGATGGTGATCGGATTCGACGAGTTGATGCAGCTTGGCCGCGAATTTGAGAGCAAGAATCCCGACTACTGGCAGCGCGAACTGGCAGCCGGCAAGCCCACGGATCTCGCGATCCTGATTTATACTTCCGGCACCACAGGCGCGCCTAAAGGCGCGATGATCAGTCACCGGAACATCCTGTTTCAAATGCTCAACGTCGGAAACGCCTTCGATCTGCGTGAAGGCGACGAGCAGCTGAGCTTCCTGCCGCTGTGCCACATCGCCGAACGTTCGTTTACGGCTTACTGGCAGATTGTCGCCGGCACCGTCGTCAATTTCGCGGAGAGCCCCGAAACCATCGTCGAGAACATGCAGGAAGTGCAGCCGACAGTATTCTTCGCCGTGCCGCGGCTATGGGAAAAATTTTACTCGAACCTCGTGCTCCGGCTTCGCGACTCCGGCCGCTTTAGCCAACTCGCGTACAAGACTGCGCTCGGCATCGGCAACCGCATCGTCGAGCGCAAGATGGAAGGGCAGGAGCCTTCGGCGTTCCTCAAGGCGGCGTTCTGGATTGCGGATGTTCTTGTACTGAGAAACCTCAAGCGCATGGTCGGCCTGCATCGCTCGCGTTGGCTGGTCACGAGTGCTGCACCGATCTCGCCCGATCTGATCAGGTGGTACCACGCCGTCGGGCTCGATCTGCGCGAAGTGTACGGACAGACCGAAAGCGTCGGCATCGTCACCTGTCCGCGTGCGGGCGAGCTCCGCCTTGGCACGATCGGAATCTCGATGCCGAACATGCAGGTGAAGCTCTCCCGCGAAAACGAAATTCTTTTGCGCGGGCCGCACGTATTCATGGGGTACCTCAACAACCCTTCGAAGACTGCGGAAACCATCGTCGATGGCTGGCTGCATACCGGCGACGTCGGCGCAGAAGATAACGAGGGCTGGTTCCGCATCACCGACCGCATGAAGGACATCATCATCACTGCGGGCGGCAAGAACATCACGCCGTCCGAAATCGAGAACCAGCTTAAGTTTTCGCCTTATATCTCAGACGCTGTGGTGATCGGAGATAACCGGAAATTCCTGAGCTGCCTTGTGATGATCGACTACGACAACGTCGTGAAATATGCGCAGGACCGCGACGTCCCATTTACGAATTTCGCCTCGCTCTGCCGCACCAAGGAAGTGCTGGATCTGATCGAGAATGAGATCGAGAAGGTCAACAAGAATTTCGCGCGCGTCGAGACGATCAAGCGGTTCCGCCTGATCGACCAGCAACTGACCGCCGAAGACGACGAGCTGACACCAACCATGAAGTTAAAAAGAAAATTCGTCAGCGAGAAGTACAAGACACTCATCGACGAAATGTACGCCGGTGCGTGAATCAACCAAGAAAAGCCAAGAATACGACCAGGGAGTGAGAACATGAAAATATCGAAACTGCTGCTTGGCGCGACGCTTGTGTCGCTCGTCGGCAGCACTGCAATCGCAACCGCGCAAGTGCGTGGCGTGACCAAGACCGAGATCGTCATCGGCACCCATTCGGACCTTTCCGGCCCGGCGGCGTCTTATGGCGTGACCTCGACCAATGCAATTCGCATGCGCTTCGACGAAATCAACGAAAAGGGCGGCATTCACGGTCGCAAAATTCGCTACATCGTCGAAGACGCGCAGTATCAGATCCCTCGCGCGGTACAGGCTACGAACAAGCTGATCCAGAAGGACAATGTGTTCGCGATCGTCGCCGCGATGGGCACGCCGATGAATAACGCGGTGCTGCCAGATCAGCTGAAGGCGGGTGTGCCGAATCTGTTTCCGCTGACTGCTGCTCGTTCGATGAGCGAGCCATTTCACCGCCTGAAGTTCGGTGTGTTTTTCTCGCTTTATCATGAGCAAATCCGCGCCGGCGTGAAACATCTCGTCGAGACCAAGAAGAAGAACAAGGTCTGCGTGCTCTATCAGGACACCGACTTCGGCAAGGAAATCCTGGAAGGCGTGCAGGATCTTGCGAAGACGATGAAGTTCCAGATCGTCGAAACGGCGACCAACCGCCCGACCGACACCGACTTCAGTGCGCAGATCACCAAGCTCCGCTCGGCGGGCTGCGAGATCGTCGCGATGGGCGCGATCGTGCGCGATGCGATCATTCCTTACGGCACTGCTCGCAAGATGGGCTGGACCGACGTCGATTTCGTCGCGACCTCCGCGAGCTTCGACCAGATCGTCGCGAGCGCACCGGGTAACGCGACCGAAGGCCTTTATGTCGCCTCCGGTTTCGTGATGCCCTATCGCGACACGGCTTCGCCGGAAGTCCAGAAGTGGTGGGATGCCTATAAGGCGAAGTACAACGCAGATCCGAACATCGGCGCGTTCTACGGACAGGTGATGGCCGACGTTCTCGTTCGGGCTCTCGAGGCTGCCGGCCCGAATCTCAACGTCGATACTTTCATCAAGGCGCTCGAAAGCGCGAAGCCGTTCCGCTCGCTCTTTGGCGGACCGGAGATCGCGTATGGACCGAAAGTTCGCCAAGGCTCGAAGGTCGTGATGCTGCACCAGATCGCGGGCGGCCGCTTCAAGCTGATCGACGGGAACGTCAAGCACTGACCGCAAGAACTGCCGGCGCGCTGGTTGCGGAGCGCCGGCAATACTCTTTGGAGTTTTCGCCATGGCGGCATCGCATAAATCCCGCGCCCAGAATGCTGCGAAGCGTGCGCGCGGCCCGCGTGCCGAAGACGGTCTCCGTTCGGAATTGATCGCAGTTTCTGCCAGGCTGTTTCGCGAGAAAGGCTACGAGAAGACTACCGTTCGAGATATTTCAGGCGCTGCCGGCATCCATTCGGGAAGCTGGTTTTATTACTTCAAGACCAAGCACGACATTCTGGTTGCGGTGATCGAGGAGGGGATGCGTCAGGCGCTCTCGCTCATGGAAGAGATTGCCGCTGACCCTTCGCCGCCGCGCGAAAAATTCCGTAAACTCGTTAACGCACACCTGCGCACGGTGTTGTTACCCGAACAGCATTTCATTCCGTTGCTCCTCTATGAGTGGCGCTCATTCGAGCGCAGCGAACGCAAGCGTGTGGTCGCGATCAAGGATCGCTATGAAGCGATCTGGGACAAGGTGATCTCGGAGCTGCAAAAGTCCGGCGATTGGTCGATGCCAACGCATGTCGACCGGCTTTTCCTGTTCGGCGCGCTGAACTGGACTGCGCAGTGGTACCGGCCGGGCGAGAAACTCAGCATCGAGCAGCTTGCAGAACGCGCGATCACGTTCTGTCTGCGGACTCCTGAAGCCGCGAAGATCGTTGCCTTGCCGCGCAAAGCGCGGCGATAGGAGCGCGCCAAATGTTGTACCGCTCCGTATTTCGCGAAGGATTACTTGCCGGACAGATGATTGTCGTTTCCGGCGGCGGTAGCGGCATCGGGCGCTGCATCGCGCACGAGTTGGCCGCGCTCGGCGCGCACGTGGCGTTGATCGGACGGCGCGTGGAAAATCTCGAAAAGGTCGCAAAGGAAATCGCGGAAGACGGTGGCAAGGGAGATTTCTTTGCTTGCGACATTCGCGAGGAAGTGCGTGTGAAAGAAACAGTCGCCGAAATCGTTTCCAGGCATGGCCGCATCGACGGGCTCGTGAACAATGCCGGCGGTCAGTTTCCGGCACCACTCGAAAAGATTTCGGCAAACGGCTGGCAGGCGGTGCTGAATACAAACCTGATGGGCGGGTTTCTGTTCGCGCGCGAATGTTACGCGCAATCGATGAAAGGCCGCGGCGGCGCGATCGTAAACATCATCGCGGATATGTGGGGCGGGATGCCAGGCATGGGTCATAGCGGTGCCGCGCGCGCTGGTATGCTGAACTTCACCGAAACTGCGGCCGCCGAATGGGCGCCGGTGCGCGTGAATGCGGTAGCGCCCGGCTGGATTGCATCGAGCGGTTTGGACACTTATCCGCCGGCGATGCAGCAGATGATTCGATCTTTAAGCGAGCACGTGCCGCTCGCGCGCATCGGGCGCGAAGCGGAAGTATCTTCGGCAGTCGTGTTTCTGCTTTCCGAAGCGGCCGCCTTCGTTTCCGGTTCGTGTCTGCGCGTGGATGGCGGTGCGCCGAATGCGCGGCGTCATATGCCGCTCGCGCCGCGCAAGCCCGCCGCAGTCTATGACGGCTTTCATCGCGCGGTGACGCCTAAAGTTTTGCAGGACTAGGTCATGCCCGTTTTCGAGTCCCGCCTCTCGCAAGACGCCGCCTTCGCGGAGAACCGCGATTATATGCTTGCGCAGATCGCGGAGATGCGTGCGCTCGAGCAACGCACGCGCGATGCTTCGGCCAAAGCGGGCCCGCGTTTTGCAAAACGCGGACAGCTATTGCCGCGCGAACGGCTCGCACTTCTGCTTGACAGCAATGCGCCAGTGCTCGAGCTCTCGGCGCTTTCCGGTTACATGCTCGACAAACCCGATCCGGCCGTTTCGATTCCGGGGAGCGGGATCGCAGTCTGCATCGGTTACATTTCCGGTGTGCGCTGCCTCATAATTGCAGATGACTCCGGCATCGATGCCGGCGCGCTGCAACCGATGGGACTCGAAAAATTTCAGCGCGCACAGAAGATCGCGTTGGATCAGAAGTTGCCCTTCATTCATCTCGTCGAATCCGCGGGCGCAAATCTGCTCGGCTATCGCGTGGAAGATTTCGTGCGTGGTGGCGGCAATTTCTGTGGTCTTGCGCGTCTCTCGGCTGCCGGCAATCCCGTGATCGCGCTCGTGCACGGCTCGTCTACTGCGGGCGGCGCTTACATGACCGGCCTTTCCGATTATGTCGTGATGGTACGCGACCGCGCGAAAGCATTCCTCGCAGGCCCGCCGCTTTTGAAGGCGGCGACCGGCGAAATTGCTACCGACGAAGAGCTCGGCGGCGCGCAGATGCACGGTTCGGTTTCCGGCCTTGCCGAATATCTCGCCGAGAACGACGCCGATGGCATTCGCATCGTGCGCGATCTCGTTCGCAGCATTGGCGCAGCAGATGCTTGGCCCTCGAAAGACAGTGTGAAAGCGCCGCGCTTTCCGGCAGAGGACCTGCTCGGGCTCATGCCAAAGGACGGCCGCAAGCCCGTCGATATGCGTGAAATCGTGGCGCGCATCGCCGACGACTCCGAATTTCTCGAATTCAAGGCCGACTATGGCCCCGGAACGGTCTGCCTGCACGCCACTATCTGCGGCGAGCCGGTTGGCGTTCTCACGAACAACGGCCCGATCGATCCGGCAGGGGCGAACAAGGCGACGCACTTCATTCAGGCCTGCTGCCAGAGCAATGTTGCGATGATCTATCTGCAAAACACGACTGGCTATCTCGTCGGCAAGGAGCCCGAACGCGCGGGCATGATCAAGCACGGCTCGAAGATGATTCAGGCGGTCGCGAACGCATCCGTACCGCAAATCACGATCATGTGCGGCGCGTCTTACGGCGCGGGCAATTACGGCATGTGCGGCCGCGGCTTCGATCCCGATTTTCTGTTTTCGTGGCCGAATGCGCGCACCGCGGTCATGGGCGCGGAGCAGGCCGCAAATACCATGGTCAACGTGATGGCCGACGCCGCCAAAGCCAAAGGCAACGGCGCGGATATGGCGATGCTGGAAGTGCTGCGCAAGAAAGTCATCGAAAACTTCGAACGGCAGATGCCGGCGTTCTACACCTCGGGCCGGATGCTGGACGATGGCGTGATTGATCCGCGCGATACGCGCAACGTGATCGCCTTTGCGCTTTCGGTTTGCCGTGCCGGCGAGAGAAAACAACTGCGGCCGACGAGCTTCGGTGTCGCGCGTCCGTAACAGGAGGAAGTCATGTTCACCCAGGAACACGAGGCCGTTCGCCGGACTGTCGCGAGGTTCGTTCAGGAAGAACTGAACCCGCATGTGGACGAGTGGGAAGGAGCCGAAACCTATCCCGCGCATGAAGTCATCAAGAAGCTCGGCAAGCTAGGGCTTCTCGGTCTTACCAAGCCCGAAGCCTATGGCGGCGCGGCGCTGGATCACTCTTATTCGGTCGTCATGGCGGAGGAGCTCGGCGCTTGCCGCTGCGGCGGCGTACCGATGTCGATCGGTGTGCATACCGATATGGCGACGCCGGCGCTCGCACGTTTCGGTTCCGATGAATTGCGCAAAGAGTTTCTTGTGCCGGCAATTGCCGGCGAAGTGCTTTCCTGCATTGGCGTTTCCGAGCCGGGTGCCGGCTCGGACGTATCCTCGATCAAGACCAAGGCGCGCAAAGACGGGGACGACTATGTGATCGACGGCGGCAAGATGTGGATCACGAACGGCACACAGGCGGACTGGATGTGCTGTCTCGCGAATACTTCCGACGGCGATCCGCACCGCAATAAGTCGCTCATCATTATTCCGATGAAAACGAAGGGCGTATCGGTTGCGAAGAAGCTCAAGAAAATCGGCATGAACGCTTCCGACACTGCTCAGATTCATTTCGACGGCGTGCGGGTACCGCAGAAGAATCGTATCGGCGAAGAAGGTAAGGGCTTCACCTATCAGATGCTGCAATTTCAGGAGGAGCGGCTCTGGGGTGCAGCCAACTGCCTGAAGATGATGGAGCTCGCGATCAACGACACCATCGACTACACGCGTCAACGTAAGATCTTCGGGCAATCCGTTCTCGATAACCAGACGGTGCATTTCAAACTAGCCGAACTGCAAAGCGAAGTGGAAGCGCTCCGGGCGCTGGTTTATCGCGCGACCGAAATGCTGGTCTCGGGCGGCGACGTCACCAAACTCGCGTCGATGGCGAAGCTCAAAGCGGGCAGACTGGTGCGGCAGGTATCCGACGAGTGCCTGCAATTTTGGGGCGGTATGGGCTTCACCTGGGAGAATCAGGTGTCGCGTCTTTTCCGCGATGGCCGTCTCGTGTCGATTGGCGCGGGTGCCGATGAAGTGATGCTGTCAATCATCTCAAAATACATGGGAATTTTACCGCCGCGGACGCAGTGATGAAAAAACTCACGCGTCTTCTTATTGCCAATCGTGGCGAGATCGTCCTGCGGATCGCACGCACGGCGAAGGTGATGGGAATCGAGACGGTCGCGGTTTATTCCGATGCGGACGGGGCATCGACGCATGCGGCCTCTTGCGATCGCGCGATTTGCATCGGCGGGAAGGCCGCCGCGGAGTCTTATCTCTCGATCGACAAGATTATAGCCGCTGCACGGGAAAGCGGCGCGGACGCGATCCATCCCGGCTATGGCTTTCTCTCCGAGAACGCGGAGTTCGCGAAAGCGGTCGAGGATGCGGGTTTGATTTTCGTCGGTCCGCCGCCTTCCGCGATTACCGCAATGGGTGATAAGGCCGCCGCACGACAGCGCATGGCGAAGGCCGGCATTCCAGTTGTTCCGGGTTATGACGGCGAGGACCAGAGCGAAGCGCGTTTCATCGAGGAAGCGAAGCGGATCGGATTTCCGGTCATGATCAAGGCATCAGCCGGTGGGGGCGGACGCGGGATGCGAAAGGTTGCGGCGCCCGCGAATTTTTCCTCGGAGCTTCGCTCGGCTGCGAACGAAGCGCAAAAATCATTCGGCAACGGGCGGCTTATTCTGGAGCGCGCAATCGAGCGCCCGCGCCACGTCGAGATTCAGGTATTCGCAGATGGGCTCGGCAATGCCGTGCATCTCGGCGAGCGCGATTGCTCGGTACAACGGCGGCACCAGAAAGTGCTGGAAGAGGGGCCGTCGCCCGCAGTCGATGCAGTGCTTCGTGCAAAGATGGGTGCCGCAGCGACGGCCGTTGTAAAAGAGATCGGTTATTCGGGTGCTGGGACTGTCGAGTTTCTGCTCGATCGCGACCGGCAGTTCTACTTTATGGAAATGAACACTCGGTTGCAGGTCGAGCATCCGGTTACGGAAATGATCGCCGGCGTCGATCTCGTCGAATGGCAGCTCCGTGTCGCACGCGGCGAGAAGCTGCTGAGAGCGCAGGACGAAATTCGCTTTAAGGGGCATGCGATTGAAGCGCGGCTCTGCGCGGAGGACCCTGCCAAGAATTTTCTCCCGCGCACCGGAAAAGTGCTGCGCTGGAAAGCGGGCAGCGACGCGCGTTTCGACGTCATGTTGCAGGAAGACATGGAGGTCTCTCCCTATTACGACTCCATGCTCGGCAAAGTGATTGCCTGGGGCGAGACTCGTGAAGCAGCGATCGAGCGGCTTGCGTCAGCGCTTGAAGAAACAAGTCTGCTGGGCCTGACGACAAACCGGAGCTTTCTCGTAAAGCTCTTACGTCATCCCGAATTCCTGCAGGGCACGAATGTTTCGACTGCATTCATTCCCGAGCATTTCCAGGACGATGCCAGCCGCGCGGACATCGCCGGCGATAATATCTGGCCGCTCGCGGCATGGATTGCCGACCGAAAAGAAATGCGAACGGACGACAGCCCAGACGGCGAGTGGACGGGCTGGAGCAACGCGGCCCCGTTTCCGCGCGTTTGGTGGCTGTCGCACAACGAAGAGTTACGGCGCGGTCTGCTTTCCTCGGCGCGCGGAAGATCGAGCGTCAGCACCGAAAGCATGACTGCGGTGTTTGAGGGAAACCCGCGCGATTTTTCGCACGTTTGGCGAGACGACGAGCTTTGGCTGAAAGTCGGCGCGTCCGACTACCGTTTTCAGCGCGAAACTTTTCGGCAGCCAATGCGTAAGCGCGAGGAAGACCGCGACGGCGTTGCCCGCGCGCCATTGAACGGCAAAGTCTCCCAGGTTTCGGTTACGACCGGCGACATTGTTGCCGTAGGCCAATCGCTGATGGTTTTGGAGGCGATGAAGATGGAACATCATATCGTTGCGACAATTGCAGGAAAAGTGAAATCGGTTTCGGTAAATGCGGGCGATCAAGTCGTGCCGGGTCAGATGCTGGCAGAGATCGAAATCGCAGCCGCTTCTGTAGCGAGGCACTAGCAGATGAGCGACCTTGCCATCATCACTTGCGCGATTACGGGCGTGCTCACCGATCCGCGGCAACATCCGGTGCCGGTGACGCCGGAACAGCTTGCAAGCGAGGCAAAATCCGCGTTCGAGGCAGGCGCTTCCATCATCCACGTGCATTTCCGTCAGCAGGCGCCGGGCAAAGGCCATTTGCCATCGTGGGAGCCGAAGGTCGCTGTCGAGTGTGTTGATGCTATTCGTGGAGCGTGTCCCGGTATTGTCGTCAACCAGACCACTGGGGTGGTCGGCGGCGATGTCAGCGGGCCGCTCGACTGCATCCGCCGCACCAAACCGGAAATCGCCGCCTGCAACGCTGGCTCGCTGAACTATCTCAAAGTGAAATCAGACGGCTCCTGGGCATGGCCGCCGCTACTCTTCGACAATCCGGTCGAGAAGGTCGGGAAATTTCTGACGGTGATGCACGAGTGTAACACGCGCCCCGAATTCGAATGTTTCGACACCGGAATCGTGCGTTCGGTCGGCATGTTCCGTAAGACCGGAATGTATCGCGGTAAGCTGCAATATAATTTTGTAATGGGCGTGGAGTCCGGGATGCCGGCCGAGCCGGAATTTTTGCCGCTTTTAAAAAAGCTGACGGAGGAAGACGCGGTGTGGAGTGTCACCGCGATCGGCCGAGAGAATATCTGGCCGCTACATCGCCGGGCGGCCGAGCTCGGCGGCCAACTTCGCACCGGCGTCGAAGATACTTTTTACCTGCCGGACGGATCGAAGGCTAAATCAAACGGTCCGCTGATCGAGGCGCTTGCGCGTTATGCACGCGAGGCCGGACGCAAGATCGCCAGCCCTGATGAAGCGCGAAAGCTGCTCGGTCTGGCATGAGTAGGATGCTGCGAAAATCGCCGTATTACACAGCCGAGCACGAAGCGTTCCGCGATGTGATCGCTCGCTTTGTCGCCAAGGAGATCGAGCCTTTCGCTAACGAATGGGACGAGGCCGGCGAGTTTCCGCGTGCACTGTACAAGAAGGCTTCGGAGATCGGTCTATTGCAACTCAATTTTCCGGAGGAGTTCGGCGGCGTTCCGGCGGACCGCTTCTATATGATCGTCGCTGCACAGGAGCTTGCGCGTGCAGGCAGCGGCGGAATCATCGCAAGCCTTCTTAGTCACACCATTGGCTCGCCGCCGATCGCGAAGCTCGGTTCGCCTGAACTGAAGCGCAAGGTGCTTTCGTCAATACTCGCAGGCGAAAAGATTTCGGCGCTTGCGATCACAGAGCCTAATGCGGGCTCTGATGTTGCGAATATCAAGACGACGGCCCGGCGCGAGGGCAATGAATATGTCGTCCGCGGCGAAAAGACCTTTATCACGTCCGGTATGCGCGCCGATTACTATACGGTCGCGGTGCGGACCGGCGAACCCGGTCTTGGCGGCATCTCGCTGCTCATGATCGAGCGCAATACACCGGGATTTTCGCGCACGCCCTTGAAGAAGATGGGCTGGTGGGCCTCCGACACGGCGACGCTGCATTTCGACGATTGCCACGTGCCTGCGGAAAACTTGATCGGCCGCGAGGGTGCCGGGTTCATGGCGATCATGCTTAACTTCAACGACGAGCGGCTTTCGATGGCGGCGTCATCGACCGGCTTCGCTCGCGTCGCTTATGAGGAAGCGCTCGCTTACGCGAAGCTGCGCGAGACATTCGGCAAACCGATCATTAAACACCAGGTTGTCCGCCATAAACTCGTCGATATGGCGCAGCGCATTTCGGCAACACAGGCGCTTCTGGAGCGGACCGCTTGGGCGCTCGATCAAGGGGAAAGTCCGGTTGCAGAGCTTTGCATGTTGAAGAACCAGGCGACGCAGACGCTCGCTTTCTGCGCTTCCGAAGCGGTGCAGATTTTCGGCGGCGCCGGCTTCATGCGCGGGTCGAAGGTCGAGCGCATCTATCGCGAGGTGAAGGTCAATGCGATTGGCGGCGGCACCGAGGAGATCATGAAAGACCTCGCCGCACGCCAAATGGGGATGTAACAATCATGGCGAATTTGGAGGTTGTGCTTTTCGAGCAGAACGGGCCTGTCGCGACGGTGATGTTGAACCGCCCGGCTTTGCATAACGCCTTCAACGACGAGATCATTTCTTCGCTCGGCGCGGTGTGGGAGCGCGTCGGCGGCAGCAACGAAATTCGTGTTGTTGTGATTAAGGGCGCGGGCCCAAGTTTCTCGGGCGGCGGCGATCTAGACTATATGCGCAAGGCGGGAGCGGCCTCGCGCGAGCAGAATGTGGCAGGCACGATGGCCATGGCGAAGATGCTGCAAGCACTTCGCGATCTGCCGCAAGTGACGCTCGCGCTCGTGCATGGCAACTGCATGGCAGGTGCGGCGGGTGCCGTTGCCGCCGCCGACATTGCGATTGCGGTGGAAGACACGAAGTTTGCTTTCTCGGAGGTGAAATTGGGCCTTACGCCGGCAACGATCTCGCCGCATGTTGTTTCCGCAATCGGGGCTCGCAACGCAAGCCGCTATTTTCTCACCGGCGAGCGCTTTACTGCTGTTGAAGCGCAGCAGATCGGACTTATTCACGAAGTCGTTGGTGACGATGCGGCGCTTGCGAAGCGAGGCAGCGAGTTTGTTGCGATGCTGTTGCAAAACGCACCAGGCGCCGTCGCCAACATTAAAAAACTTATCCGCGAAGTATTCAGCCGCCCGCTGGACGAGTCGATGATGGCGTCGACCGCTGCAAACATCGCAGACCGGATAGCTTCGGCGGAAGGACAGGAAGGGCTTGCGTCGTTCTTCGAGAAGCGCAGGCCGTCTTGGTTCGCCGATCTTCCGGTAATCAAGGATAAATAGGATGTCTTACGGTCATGATATGTTGTTCGCTCGATAGAGGCACTGCACTCACTAAATTTCGAATCGCTAGAGAACGCGAGCTTCTCTTCCACGGCTTTGGTAACTTAGGTGGGGCGGGTGGAGGCGGGGTAGGAGAGATGATCGCCTCTAGGGGATACCCTCTTCCTAGGGAATTTCGAGCGTAACTCGCTGAACTTTCGACGGAAATCTGGCTCATACCGGCTGTAAGAAGCTGAGTCTTCTCAAATTCCCTGCAAATTTCCCTGTTCGGGCATACTTTCTGGCACAGACTGATCTCGACTGGACTGCGTCCTCAACCAATTCCTCTAAAGATAAGGGGGACTTGGTTGAAAGCCGGCTTTTCATTCTGAAATTAGTGCGCAGCTATCCGCGAAACGGGTACGCTGCTTAAATTGATGGGGAGACATTCTCGCTTGAATTAGTGATTGAGGCCTGCACGAGCCCTTCCTCTGCAAATAAAAAAAATTCGGATCGGGGTCGCGAGGAAATTGCAAAAAAACAGCTATCAGGGAGGTTTCTGATGAAACAACAGCCAAGCCGCCGCGATGTGCTCGCCTATGGCGCCGCGGCTTCCGTTGCCGCGACGCTCGGCCCGGCTTGTTACGCTCAGGCCGCCGACTTCTTCGCTGGCAAGACCATCGATGTGATCGTTCCCTTCGCCGCGGGCGGCGCCGCGGACGTGACCACGCGTTTTGTTGCGCCGTTTCTAACGAAGCACATTCCCGGCAATCCGAATTTTAACATCACCAATCTCGGCGGCGGCGGCTCCATCCTCGGCGCCAACCAGTTCGAGAAACAGGGCAAAGGCGACGGATTGACGATCTTGTCCACGACCTCGTCCTCGGCCTTCCCCTACATCCTGAAGCAGAAGGGCGTCGAATACGATCTTTCCAGCAAGCGCGTTGCCTATGCCATCGCGATCGGCCCGGTCGTCTATGCGTCGCCCGCGACCGGCATCCAGTCGGTCGCCGATCTGAAGAAGCCCAAGACCGGCCTCGTCTATGGCGGCATCGGCGCCACCGCGAGCGATCTTCCCGTGCTGCTTGCCTTCGAACTCCTGGGCCTCGATGTGAAGACGGTGCTCGGCTTCCAGGGCCGCGGCCCGATCCGTCTTGCCTTCGAGCGCGGCGAAACCAATTTCGATTTCCAGTTCACTTCCGTGTACCTGACCCAGGTAAAGCCGCAGGTCGAAGCAAAAAAGGCGGTGCCGCTTTTTACCGGCGGTTCGTCCGCCGCAAACGGCAAATTCACGGAGCGCGATCCGGTCGTGAAAGAACTTCCGTCCACCTACGAGGTGTTCAAGACGCTGAACGACAATAAGGAGCCTTCAGGCGCCGTATGGGGCGCGTATGAAATGGCCTCGGCGCTGACCTTCGAATATGGCGTCACCGGATGGATGCCAGCAGGCACGCCGCAGGCGGCGCTCGACGCCTTCTCTGTGGCGGCGGCAAAAATCAACGCCGATCCGGACTTCATCGCCAAGGGTGAAAAGGTCACCGGCGGTTACAAGCTGCAGGATGGCAAGGCGATTAAGAAGAACGTGAAGGCTGCACTCACCAGCAACCCGGAGGTCGTTCAGTACCTGACCAAGTTCCTCACCGAGAAGTACAACGTCAAACTCTGACAGCAGAGCTCCGACCGGCTGAGGACTAGTCAATGTGGGAAGCAGCCGGCGCGGCGCTGATCCAGCTGTTCGATCCGTTCCGCATTCTGATGCTCTTCACCGGCATGCTCGCCGGCGGCATCATCGGCATGCTGCCGGGGCTCGGCGGCATCGGCGCGCTGTCGATCCTGCTGCCTTTCGCGCTCAAGCTCGATCCGTTTTCCGGCTTGGCGCTGCTGCTTGGCGCGACCGGAATCGTCTACACGTCCGACACGATCTCCGCGATCTTGTTCGGCACGCCTACGTCCGCATCGTCAGGCCCGACCGCTATTGAAGGTTTCGCGATGGCGCGGCGCGGCGAAGCTGGCCGCGCGCTCGGTGGCGCCTTTCTGGCGTCGATGATCGGCGGGCTGATCGGCGCGGTCGTACTTACCTTATCCATTCCAATTGCCGGACCGCTGGTGCTGGCGCTCGGCTCTGCCGAGCTGTTGATGCTTGCGCTCGTCGGGCTCGCCTATGCGAGCGGTCTCGTCGGCGGCAGTCCGGCAAAGGGATTACTGTCGGCCGCGCTCGGGCTTTTTCTCGGTACAGTCGGCGTTGCGCCTTCGGCGCCGGAACTTCGCTACACGTTTGGATTTCCGTACCTGCTCGACGGCTTTGCGCTCACGATTGTCGCGCTAGGATTGTTCGGCGTCGCCGAGATCATCGTCATGCTCGGTCAAGGCGGTGCGATTGCGCAGGAGCGCTTCAAGCTGTCCGGCTGGATGGATGGCGTGCGCGACGTGGTGCGCAACTGGCGCGTCGTGTCGATGGGCTCGATCATCGGCGTCATCTTCGGCATTATTCCCGCTGTCGGCGCGACCGCTTCCACCTGGATCGCCTACGGCCAGGCAACCTCGACCGCGAAAGACAAGTCGATGGTCGGCAAGGGCGACCCGCGCGGCATGCTCGCCGCCGAGGGCGCGAACAACGCCACCATCACCACCGATCTTGTACCCACTTTATTATTCGCTGTGCCCGGCGGGCCGGCCGCCGCCGTCTTCCTCGGCGCGCTCTTCGTGTACGGCTATTTCCCCGGTCCGCGCTTTGTCGCGCAGAATCTCGACCTGATGTTCCTGATCGTGTGGTCGAGCGCGCTCGCGGCCATTATCGGGGCGGCGATGTGTTTCGCCGCTTCACCATGGATCGCGCGGCTCACACGCATCGATTTCGGCCTCGTCGCGGCACCGCTCATTGCCGTCATCCTGCTCGGCTCATTTGAAGCCAAGAAAACCGTCATCGACTTCGTTACTCTCCTCGGCTTCGGGGTGATTGGCTGGTTGATGAAGCGCGCACAATGGCCGCGCGCACCGTTTCTCGTCGGGTTCGTGCTGACCGATCCGATCGAGCGGAATTTCTGGCTCGCCTATCAACTGCACGGTTGGAGCTGGCTGAAGTTTCCGATCGTGCTGGGTCTGATCGTGGTGGTAGCGATCCACATCTTCGTAACCGCGCGCCGCGCTCTGCACGCACGCAAGGCGAGGGAAGCGGCCGCGGCGGCGGCCGGTTCAGCGCCTACTGCTGCCGTCGCCATCCCAAATTTCGCATTCAATCCGGGAATTGCGCTCTCGCTCGCAGCGCTCGCCGTGTTCGGTGGCGGCATCTGGCTCGCACTCGGTTATGCACCAGACAGCCGTCTGGTTCCGCTGCTCGCCGCAATTCCCGGTCTCGGCGCAACGCTGCTCGTACTCTTTCATTACCTGCGCGCACAACGTCCTGAACCCGGTTGGCCGCCGCTGGCTGAAATCCGGCAGATCATCCTGCTCGCCGCCTGCATTGCTGCGATCCCATTCACGGGATTTATTCCCGCACTCGGTATTTATCTCGTGGTATTGCTGTGGATCTCCACGCGCTTGCGCTTCTGGTCCTTGCCCTACGCAACTGCGGTCACCGCGGCGGCCTGGGGCTTGTCTCGGGCCTTCAATATTCCGCTGCCCTGAGCCAGTTAACCGGCCTCCTCAACCAGCCGTCTCCGCAATTTGTCAGCGCATGCCGCGGGTGAGGCCGGTCTGATCCCTATTTCTTCCGTATCCGGAATACGATCACATCATCCCGCTTTTGCGTCTCGAGCAATTCATTGCCAGTTTCTCTCACGAGATTTGGAATATCGATGCCGGCGAGCGGATCGGTACATTCGGCGATTAGCTCATCGCCTGCAGCGAGACCCGCAAGAGCCTTGCGGGTTTTCAAAGCTGGTAGAGGGCATTTCAGACCCCGAAGATTCAACGTCGTATCGGCCATATTGAGAACAGCGAACGCCTTTCCCGGGTCTGTTACCGCGCGGTCGCAATTTGCGCTAGATAGGATATGCCCTAAATCGCGTATTTTGGGCGCGTCCAGAAGGCCCGGAATGACTTCATCTGCGGAGACGGTGCAACGCCTGACGATCCTGACGCCTGTCGCCGAGATTCTTTCGCGGCTCGATACCTTGGTGTCGCCGGCCACTGTTAAAAACATTGCACCCGACGCAGGTATCGGTGCGACATACGCCGCTGACGTCATTGCGCCGGCGGACTTTCCGCAGCACGCAACTGCGATGCAAGACGGTTGGGCGGTTGCTTCCGAGCAGATCGTCGATGCCGGTTCGTATGCACCAGCGATCCTCGTCTCGCCGCCGCAATGGGTGGAAGCCGGTCAGCGCATGCCTGCGGGTACCGACGCAATCCTGCCGGTCGATGCCGTAACCGCAACCGACAGTAATGCTGAGGTTCATGCTCCGGCCGCGCCCGGCGAGGGCGTTGTCGCTGCCGGCAATGAAGCTGCAAAGGGAACCGCGTTGCGCAAGGCGGGGGCCCGCGTGCGGCCGGTGGATGCCGCGATCCTGCGCGCGCTGGGAATCGAAGCAATTCCTGTCCGCGTGCCGCGCGTTAAAATTGTTGTCTTATCCGTCCGCGATGCGCGGGCCGACTTTATCGCGCCGGTGATTGCGAACGCCGTGCGCGCAAACGGCGGCGCGCCGGAAATCGCATACGAAAGCGCGCTCGAAGCAGCACTTTCCAGGTTGGACAACGAAGCGGTGATTACGATCGGCGGGACCGGGTCCGGAAGAAACGACCATGCGGTGAAATCGCTCGCACGTATCGGCAAGCTCGAAGTCCATGGCTTTGGGATTTCGCCCGGACAAACCGCGGCGCTTGGCAGTGTCGATAGCTGTCCCGTGCTCATGCTGCCGGGCCGTCTCGACGCGGCACTTGCGGTATTTCTTGTCGCCGGGCGCAGGTTGATGAATCGTCTAAACGGGCTAAACGAAAACGAAACGGAATTGCCGCTTCCGCTTACGAAGAAAGTCGCTTCGACCATAGGGCTTGCAGAAATTGTCTTCGTGCGGCGCGTGAGCGGCGGGATAGAGCCGCTGGGAGTAAGCTCGTTTCCCGCGCAGGCATTGCTGCAAGCCGACGGATGGATTCTTATACCGGCTGAGAGCGAAGGCGTGGCCGCCGGTTCGGTTGTTGCAATGAGAAATCTCCCATGAGCAGTGACCGCACCGGAAAATCGCCGCCTCGTTCGGATGAGCTGCTTGCAGCTATCCGCGCTGCCGCGCGCCAGGAACAGTTTCTCGAAGTATTGTCGCCGGAAGAAGCGCGCGCACGCTTCGAGGGCCGCCTCGATCTGAAGCCGCTTGGCGCGGAAAGAGTGGCGCTCGCCAGTTCGCTCGGGCGCGTGCTTGCGAACGACATTGCAGCGCCCGTAGACGCACCTCCTTTCGACCGGTCGAATGTCGATGGCTTCGCCCTCAGAGCGGCCGATACCGCGGGCGCAAGCGATGCGAACCCGATTACGTTATTGCTCAACGGCGAAGTACTTGCGTGCGGCACGCCGCCCCGGCTTACCGTCGCTCCGGGCACGGCGACGGCGATTGCAACCGGCGGAATGATTCCGCGCGGCGCGGATGCCGTTGCGATGATCGAATGGACGGATCTGGCCGAAAGCGGCAAGGGGCCGGCGATCGAATTGCGCCGGACGTTGATTCCGGGCCAGTTCGTTTCGTTTGCGGGGTCCGACATCGCGCGCGGCGAAACGCTTCTCCGGCGCGGGGTGCAGATCGGCTCGCGTGAAATCGGAATGCTCGCCGCCTGCGGCATCGCCGAAATCGACGTAGTTCGCAGGCCGAAGGTCGCCGTGCTCTCGACCGGCGACGAACTGACTGCGCCCGGTAGATCGCTTGAGCCGGGGGCGGTGTATGACTCGAATGGTGCGATCGTTGCCGCCTCGGTGACGGAAGCAGGCGGCATCGCGGCGCCGATGGGCGCTTTCCCCGATGACGAAAAAATTCTGACCAAGGCGCTGCGCGATGCGATCGATCAATGCGATTTGGTCGTGCTTTCCGGCGGCACGTCGAAAGGCGCGGGCGATTTCTCGCACCGTATCGTTTCGCAACTCGGCAGCGTGCTGGTGCACGGGGTCGCGCTGAAACCCGGCAAGCCGCTTTGTCTCGCGGTCGCGGAAGGTAAACCCGTCGTGGTGTTGCCCGGCTTCCCGACCTCGGCAATTTTCACGTTCCACGCATTCGTTGCGCCTATCATCCGCGCCTGGGCCGGACTGCCGGGCGAAACGACGCAAGTTATCGAAGCAAAACTTCCTGTCCGCGTCGCTTCCGAACTCGGGCGCAAGGAATTCATGCTCGTATCGCTGATCGAAGGTGAGGGCGGAACGGTAGCGCTTCCGGGCAGCAAGGGCTCTGGATCCGTGACGAGTTTCTCGCAGGCGGACGGGTTCATCGAAGTCGATGCGCTCGCAGTTTCAGTTGAGGCGGGCAGCAAGCAGCTCGTGACCTTGATCGGCAAGGCCGTGCGTCCGCCGGACCTGACGATCACGGGAAGTCACGACCTCGCGCTCGACATCGTCATCTCGGCAATCGCGGAGCAGGGCTTCACTGCGCGAACCATCGCAATCGGCAGTCAGGGCGGCGCAAACGCGGCAGCGCGTGGCGAATGCGATATTGCACCTGTGCATCTCATTGATACCGGCGAAGGGCGGACCAAAGCAAAATATAATCTGCATCTGGTAAAGCCGGGGCTGCTGTTGGTGCCCGGCTGGCGGCGAATGCAGGGGATCGTCTATCGCAAAGGCGATGCAAGATTTGAAGGAAAGACGGCCGTCGATGCGGTGCGGACTGTTGCAGGCGATGTGTCCTGCGTCATGATCAATCGCAACGCCGGCTCGGGCACGCGCATATTGGTAGACGGCTTGCTGGCGGAAGCCGGGCTTGTCCGTCCGGCGGGATATGCAAATCAGCCGAAGTCGCACAACGCGGTCGCCGTCGGCGTCGTGCAGGGCCGCGCCGACTGGGGCGTTGCGATCGAGCCTGCCGCGAAACTTTACGGCCTAGGGTTTCTGCCGATCGCGCACGAGCAGTACGATTTTCTGATCGTCGAAAAGAGGCGCGAACGCCCGGCCGTGCAGGCGTTCCTGAAATCGCTGCAAAATCAAGAGGTTCGGGAGCGTATTCGCGGTATCGGCATGGAGCCCGTCGGATAATGGCGCAACTGACCGACGATTGTTTCGCGTTCTCGGGGCCGCTGATGCCGCTCGATGAGATGGAGCGGCTGATCGAAGCGCGTGTCGCGCCGGTCGGCGAACGCGAAGTGATCCCGCTCGCGCAGGCGCGCGGGCGTGTCGTTGCGCGCGACGTGATCGCGCCTGTCGATCTCCCGCATTTCGACAACTCGGCGGTTGATGGTTATGCCGTGCGTCATGCCGATCTCAATCCGGACGCGGAGACTTCGCTTACGATTTCTTCCCGCGTCATGGCGGGACAGACGCCCGGCACCAAACTCGGCAGCACAGAAGCGATCCGCATTTTCACCGGCGCACCGATGCCCGCGGACTCCGATACGGTTTTCATGCAGGAAGACGTGCGGGAAGAAGGCGGGCGTGTGATCGTGCCGAGCGGCTTGAAGCGCGGCGCCAACCGGCGGCTTGCCGGCGAAGACCTGCGAAAAAGTTCGACCGCAATTCCCGCTGGCAGAGTTCTCGATGCGCAGAATATCGCGCTCGCCGCCGCACTCGGAGTGCGCGAGATCGAAGTAACGCGGCGAATTCGTGTCGCGATTTTCTCGACCGGAAACGAAGTCGTCGAGGCGGGCGAACAGCTCACGGCTGCTGGCGTATTCGACGCCAATCGGGCGCTGTTGCGCGAGCTGCTCGCGCGCTTGGGGTGCGAAGTCGCCGATCTCGGCATCCTCCGCGACGATCCCGCGAAATTGAGCGATGCGCTTCGCAAGGCGGCAGCGGCAAACGATCTCGTCGTGACGACCGGCGGCGTTTCGACCGGCGAAGCCGATTACGTGAAAGATGCAGTCGAAAGCATCGGCTCGCTGACTTTCTGGCGTATTGCTATCAAGCCGGGACGCCCGGTCGCGATGGGCGTGATCCGGGGCACGAACGGCGAAAGCGCCGCTTTCGCCGGTCTGCCGGGAAATCCGGTCGCGGCTTTCGTCACCTTCGTTCGCGTCGTTCGCCCGCTGGTGCTGCGGCTGGCCGGCGCGACGCCGAAGCCGTTTCTTGCGCTGCCTGTAATCGCTGCATTCGATTACAAAAAGAAAACAGGACGCCGCGAATATGTTCGCGTGGCGCTTCGTCCACGTGCCGACGGTAGTTATGACGCGATCAAGCATCCGCAAGACGGCGCGGGTGTAATCACGTCGCTTACCGAAACGGACGGGCTCGTAGAGTTGCCGGAAGATGTAACGAGGGTTGCGGCTGGAGAGCGAGTGCGTTTCCTCTCCTATGCTTCGCTGACTTCCTAGCGCCTGCCCAATTCCCGGCATTGACATGGAACCTTGCCGCGCCGGGGCCGTTATGCCGGAGACACAGAAATGTGAGTTTCCGGATGAAAAAAGCATTTGCAGTTGGCTTCCTGCTGGCAAGTACATTCGCTTTCGGCGCATCTGCGCAAGCGCCACAAATGAAAGGCGATGAACAAAAGACCGAAACGAACTGTCCGCCGACCAATCCTGCGAATGCGCAGGCGCAGGAAAAGAGCATCATCCTTCCGGACGCCGAAGGTGAGAAGGAATCTGCGGCACCTACGGTTCAGCGCGACGGCCAGACCGTCTCGATTAACCCAGCGTGTAAGCAGGATCCGGAGATGCCTGACAACAAGAAGAAGGGTTAAACCTGCGAATATCGCGCGGCGAGCTCGTTCGCCCGCGCGGCGTCTTCCGGTGTGTTCACATTGAAGAACGGGTCGACCGGCTGATCTGGCCATTCGGCGATGGCAACGCCGTGCCGCGCGGTCCAGATTTCGATTTTGTGCAGATTTTCTTCCATCAGCGCGCGGCGCAAATCAGTACGCAACGCGACGGGCCACAAGCCGACAACAGGATGCCGCCAATCGCCGGATTTTGCGCAGGCGAGAGGCGTTCCTGCTTTCGCGCGGGCAATTTCCAGACGTTCCACGAGATTGTGCGGCAGGAACGGGCAGTCGCCGGGGGTACTTGCGATGAATTCCGTTTCAGGTGCGTTCGCCGCTGCCCAGTCGAGTCCCGCTAAAATACCTGCGAGCGGCCCCGCGAAATCCGGAATGTCATCAGGCACGACCGGCAAGCCGGTGAAGGCAAAACGCGACGGATCGCCATTCGCATTGATGATCATGTGCGGGCATTGCGGCTTCATTCGCGATAGCGCGCGATCGAGAATGGTTTGCTCACCTATTTTGATCAGTCCTTTGTCGCCGCCACCCATTCTGCGCGCGAGACCGCCGGCGAGAATCAAGCCGAGCGGTTTATTCTTCATACATCGCGGCCTTGCGGCGGAAGCGTCCGCTTTCTTCCTGCACGCTCTCGACGTCCTGATCGAACACGATGCGCTTCTCGCCCGCGAGCGCCATGAAGCGCTTTCCCCGTGCGCGGCCGATCAGCGTGAGATTGGCCTTGCGCGCAAGTTCGACGCCCCATGCCGTGAAGCCCGAACGCGATACGAGAATCGGAATCCCCATCCGAACCGTTTTGATCACCATTTCCGAGGTGAGGCGGCCGGTGGTGTAGAAAATCTTGTCGTGCGCGGGCACCTTGTTCTGGAACATCCAGCCCGCGATTTTGTCGACCGCGTTATGGCGACCGACGTCTTCCATATAAACAAGCGATTTATCTCTCTGCGCCAGCACGCAGCCGTGGATCGCACCCGCTTCCAGGTAAAGCGACGGCGTCGTGTTGATCTCGTGCGTCAGCGCATAGAGCCACGAAGTACGCAGCTCGGCATCGGGCAGCCTCACATCTTCCAGCGCCTCCATCAGATCGCCGAAGGTCGTGCCCTGCGCGCAGCCGGAAGTCTGCGTGCGTTTGCGCATCTTCTCTTCGTAATCCGTCTGCCGCTCGGTGCGCACGACCGCAACGGAAAGATCGTCGTCGTAATCGACGCCGGTAACGACATCGTCCGGCATCAGCATGTTCTGGTTCAGGAGAAAGCCGATCGCGAGATATTCGGGGTAATCGTTGATCGTCATCGCAGTGACGATTTCCTGCCTGTTCAGATAGATCGTGAGCGCGCGTTCGACCGTCACCGAGGCTTCGACCCGCGCGCCGGTCTGATCGATGCCGGACACGCGTTCGGTCAGCCGCGGGTCGTGCGGATCGGGCTTGATGATGTAACTGTCGCTAGACATGAACCGACTATAGCACGAGCCGCGGCGCGAATGCGGCGGCGCTTATTCCGCCGCAATCTGCGTTGCCGAAATCGGCTCGACTTTCGCCGCGCAGTACTTGAATTCGGGAATCTTGCCGAACGGATCGAGCTTCGGATTGGTCAAGAGGTTCGCCGCCGCCTCGACATAAGCGAACGGGATGAACACCACGCCATCCGGCACGCCGTCGTCCTGCCGCGAGTAAAGTTCGATCGAGCCGCGCCGCGTGGTGACACGAACCGGGTCGCCCGCCTGAATGCCGAGCTTGGCGATGGTGCCGCGCGAGAGCTGCGCGATTGCGGAAGGCTCGATGGCGTCCAGCACCTCGGCACGGCGCGTCATCGAGCCGGTGTGCCAGTGCTCTAACTGCCGGCCGGTCGAAAGCACGAAGGGATATTCCGCATCCGGCACTTCATCCGGCGGCGTGAGCTTCGCCGCGACGAGTTTTGCAAAGCCGCCCGGACGCGGAAAGCCCTGATCGAACACGACATCGCGGCCCGGTTGATCGGGGCCGTCGGTCGGATAGGTCACGGCGTCTTCGCGCTCCACGCGATCCCACGAAATATTCGCGAGCGCGGGCATCATCGACGCCATCTCGGTGAAGACCTCGCCGACATGCTTGTAGTTCCAGCCGCAGCCCATGCGGTTCGCAATGTCCTGAATGATCCAGAGATCCTGCCGCGCGTCGCCCGGCAGCGGGATCGCCTGGCGGCCCATTTGCACCTGGCGGTTGGTGTTCGTCACCGTGCCGTCTTTCTCCGGCCAGCCGGAGGCGGGCAGGATCACGTCGGCATAGACCGCGGTTTCGGTGAGGAAGAGGTCCTGCACCACGAGATGCTCGAGATGCGCGAGCGCTTCGCGCGCGTGGTTGAGATCGGGATCGGACATCGCCGGGTTCTCGCCCTCGATATACATGCCCTTGATCTCGTCGGCGTGTACCGCGTCCATGATCTCGACGACGGTTTTGCCGCGCTTCGGCGGCAGCTTCACGCCCCACTTATTTTCATAGAGCGAGCGGATTTCGGGGGCTTCGACGGATTTGTAATCCGGGAAGAACATCGGGATCAGCCCCGCGTCGGATGCGCCCTGCACATTGTTCTGTCCGCGCAGCGGATGCAGGCCCGTGCCGGGACGGCCGATCTGGCCCGTGATGAGCGCAAGCGCGATCAGGCAGCGCGCGTTGTCCGTGCCATGCGTGTGCTGTGAGACGCCCATGCCCCAGAAGATGATAGCGCTTTCCGCGCGCGCGTAAGCGCGTGCAACGTCACGTAGCGTCTGTGCATCGATGCCGCAGATCGGCGCCATCTCTTCGGGCGTGAAGTCCTTGATGTTTTCCTTCCACGCCTCGAAGCCTTCGACGTAAGTCTGAATGTATTGCTTGTCGTAGAGCTGCTCTTCGACGATGACGTTCAGCATCGCATTCAGCATCGCGACGTCGGTGCCGTTCTTGAACTGCATCATCTTCCAGGCGTGGCGCTTCATCGCCGTGCCGCGCGGGTCCATGATGACGAGCTTGGCGCCGTTCTTTGCGGCTTGCTTGAAGTAGGTCGCGGCGACCGGATGGTTATCGGTCGGGTTTGCGCCGATCACAATGATGAGGTCGGAGTTCTTCACCTCGTTGAAGGTCGCGGTCACGGCCGCCGAGCCCACGCCTTCGAGGAGCGCCGACACTGAAGACGCGTGACAAAGGCGCGTGCAGTGATCGACGTTGTTGGTGCCGAAGCCGGTGCGCACGAGCTTCTGGAAAAGATAAGCCTCTTCGTTCGAGCCTTTGGCCGAACCGAAACCGGCGAGCGCTTCCGGCCCGTCGCGGTCGCGGATTTTCACCAAGCCACCGGCTGCGCGATCGAGCGCTTCTTCCCAGGTCGCTTCGCGGAAATGCGTCCACGGGTTCGACGGGTCGATGAATTCGTGCGGCACCTTCGGCACGCCCTCCTTGCGGATTAGCGGCTTCAGCAAGCGCTGCTTATTGTGCACGTAGTCGAAGCCGAAGCGGCCCTTCACGCAAAGGCGGTTCGCGTTTGCCGGACCTTCCTTGCCGGTGACCGAGACGATCTTGTCGTCCTTGATTTGATACGTGAGCTGGCAGCCCACGCCGCAATAAGGGCAGACACTGTCGATTTCGCGATCGACGTCTCCTTTATATGTGTTGTTCTCGTCAACGCGGGTCGCAGGCATCAGCGCTCCGGTCGGGCAGGCCTGCACGCATTCGCCGCACGCGACGCACGTAGAAGCGCCCATCGGATCGTCGAAGTCGAACACGATCTTCTCGTGATGGCCGCGGCCGGCCATGCCGATCACGTCGTTGACCTGCACTTCGCGGCACGCGCGTACACAGAGATTGCATTGGATGCACGCGTCGAGATTGACCGCCATCGCCGGATGCGAGCGGTCGGATGCGGCCTTCTCATGCTCAGGGAAACGGCTCGTCTCGATCCCCATCTTGTCGGTCCACGCCCAGAATTTCGATTGCGGGTCGGGCGCGGTTGCGCGCTCGGGCTGATCGGTAGCTAACAGTTCGAACACCATGCGGCGCGAAGCGTCCGCGCGCTCCGACTGCGAGTTGACCTTCATGCCTTCGGTGGGCGTGCGGATGCAGGACGCCGCGAGCACGCGCTCGCCTTCGATCTCGACCATGCAGG
This sequence comes from Xanthobacteraceae bacterium, assembly GCA_019752575.1. Lineage (GTDB taxonomy): Bacteria > Pseudomonadota > Alphaproteobacteria > Rhizobiales > Xanthobacteraceae. Next base: position 40,329 of record JAIELW010000009.1, read on the forward strand.
CGCGGCAATTGCCGTCCGGGCGATAGCCGGGCTCGGGCAGGTAGCAGAGGTGCGGGATGTCGGTGCCCTGACGCTTCGCGACCTGCCAGATCGTCTCGCCCTCGAAGGCTTCGACTTCCTGGCCGTCGAGCGTGAACTTGATCACCTTCGGCATGCCGTTCATCGCGTTCATAGCGTCACCATTGCCGCAGCGGCTTCGTGAGATCGTCGCGGAAGTATTTGAAAACGGAAGAGAGCGGGTTCGAGGCGGCCTGACCGAGGCCACAGATCGAAGCGTCGCGCATCGCAGCCGATAGCTCGGTCAGCAGGCTCTCGTTCCACGGGCCTTGTGCCATCAGCTTCACGGCTTTCTCGGTGCCTGCCCGGCAGGGCGTGCACTGGCCGCAGGATTCGTCTTCGAAGAATTTCATGAGGTTCAGCGCGACCGCTTTCATGTCGTCCTTGTCGGAAAGCACGACGACCGCGTGCGAGCCGATGAAACAGCCGTATTTCTCGAGTGTGCCGAAATCGAGCGGGATGTCGTTCATCGAGGCGGGCAAGATGCCGCCCGATGCGCCGCCAGGCAGATAACCCTTGAAGGTTTCGCCGTCGCACATGCCGCCGCAATATTCGTCGATGAGTTCCTGAATCGAAATTCCGGCAGGCGCGAGCTTCACGCCCGGATTTTTCACGCGGCCCGAAACCGAGAAGCTGCGAAAGCCCTTACGCTCGCGCCGGCCCTGTGAGGTGAACCACTGCGCGCCTTTTTCGATGATGTCCCTGATCCAGAACAGCGTTTCGACGTTGTGCTCGAGCGTCGGGCGTCCGAACAAACCAACCTGCGCGACATAAGGCGGACGATGGCGCGGCAGGCCGCGCTTGCCTTCGATGGATTCGATCATCGCGGATTCTTCGCCGCAGATATAAGCGCCCGCCCCGCGGCGCATGATGACCTTGGAGAATTTGGTAAGGCCCGCCTTCTCGGCCTTCGCGAGTTCCTGCTCAACGAGCAGCCGGATCTCAGGGTATTCGTCGCGAAGATAGAAATAGACTTCCTTGGCTTCGACGACCCACGCGCCGATCAGCATGCCTTCGATGAAACGGTGCGGATCCTGCCCGAGGTAGAAGCGGTCCTTGAACGTGCCGGGTTCGCCTTCGTCGCCGTTCACCGCCATCAAGCGCGGCGCAGGCTCGGCGCTGACCAGCGACCACTTCCTCCCCGTGGGGAATCCCGCGCCGCCGAGGCCGCGAAGTCCCGCGTCGCTCACGATCGAGATCAATTCCTGCCGCGTGCGCTTTCCGGCAAGGCAATCTTCCAGAAGTTTGTAGCCGTCTTGTTTGCGATAGGCGTCGAAATCGGCCGGCGTCTTGAAGGCGTGCGGATGTTCGTGCGCTTTTACAGCAGCGGAAACATTCTCGTTCGTCGCGCGGAAGACTTGCGCATGCCCGACCGCCGCTACCGGCGCGCGGTCGCAGGCGCCCATGCAGGGTGCGCGCACCACGCGAACGTCCTTGCCGAGCTTACCGGGAAGTTCGGCAAGCAATTTGTCCGCGCCCGCCATGCAGCAAGACAAAGAATCGCAAACCCGGACCGTGGTCGCGGGCGGCGGCGTCTCGCCTTCCTTCACGACGTCGAAATGCGCGTAGAAAGTCGCGACTTCATAGACTTCGGTCTGCGCGAGTTTCATCTCTTCGGCGAGTGCCGCGAGATGCGCAGCCGAGAGATGGCCATACTTGTCTTGAATAAGATGAAGATGTTCGATCAGAAGATCGCGCTGCCGCGAACGGCTGCCGAGCAACGCGCGCACTTCTTCGAGCGCGCGGATGTCGATCTGGCGGCCTTTCGGCTGCGGGCGGGGGCGTTTGCGCTTGGCTTCTGGAGCCGTGTGCGGCCCGGCGATAATTGTTGTCATTCCAAAGAAATGGAAGGACTCTCCGAAAGGTACAATGGCCTCAAAGACATACGGCGATAGAAAAATTCTATGGATGAGAACCGGGAAAAGGATAGGCTTGTTGCCATGATCAGAAACCTTCCGCTGGCCGCATTCTTTGTCTCGTTAACCGTGCTCGGCGGCGCGAACCCATCGGCTGCGCAACTGCAAGGTCACGGCGGGCCGATCAAATCCATTGCGCTTTCCGCGGATGGTTCCTTTGCCGTTTCGGGAAGTTTCGACACTTCCGCGATCCGCTGGTCGCTTACACGCAACGCGGCCGAACAAGTGCTTCGCTTTCACGAAAGCGCGGTGAACGCGGTCGTTGTGATTCCCGGCGGCAAATTGGCGACCGGCGGCGAGGACGGTCAGGTCGCGATCTGGAACATCGGGCAACCCGCGCCTTCGTCGGTTTTGAAAGGTCACACCGCGCCGGTGGTTGCGCTTGCGGCTTCGCCGGACGGAAAGTGGATTGCCTCCGCCTCGTGGGACCGGAGCATCCGGCTTACGCCTGTTTCCGGCGGCGAAACCAAAGTGCTGCAAGGGCATCAGGACAACGTCAATGCGATTGCGTTCACGCCCGATAGCAGCGCGCTCGTCAGCGCGGGATACGACCTCACGGTTCGCATCTGGCCGCTCGCGAAACTCGATGCACCGGTCACCGCGCAAGTCCCGAGCCCGCTCAACGCGATCGGGATTGCGCGCGACGGCGAGATCGTCGTCGCGGGTGCGGACGGCAAGGTCTATTTCCTTTCGCCGGCTGGCGAGCTGCGCGGCTCGGCGCAGGCCGCCGAACGGCCGATCATTTCGCTCGCGGTTTCGCCGGACGGACGCTTCGTTGCCGCGGCCGCGATTGCCGGTTCGGTCGCGATCATCGAGCGCAAGGATCGCATGATCGCGCGCACGCTGATTGGACCCGGCCTGCCGGTCTGGACGGTCGCGTTCATGCCCGACAGCGAGACGCTGGTATCCGGCGGCAACGATCGCCTGGTGCGGCGCTGGAACGCTACGAATGGCGAGCATATCGGCGAGGTCGCGATGCGCGGTCCCGACAACATTCTCGCCGCGTTCGAGGGCGATCGCGGCGCGGAAGTCTACAAAGCCTGTGTCGCCTGCCACACGCTTTCGCCGGACGAAGGCAATCGCGCGGGCCCGACGCTGCATGGCATTTTCGGGCGCAGAATTGCGACGCTGCCCGGCTATCAATTTTCCGACGCGCTGAAGAAGATGGAAATCGTCTGGACGCCGGAGACGGTCTCGAAACTCTTCGAAGTCGGACCGATGGCGTACACGCCCGGCACGAAAATGCCGGAGCAGAAGATTGCCACCGAAGAAGACCGCAAGGCGCTGATCGAGTTCTTGCTCAAGACCACGAAGAAGTAATTCATGTCATTCCGGGGCGGCGCGAAGCGCCGAACCCGGAATCCAGAACTACACACATACGCGTTACCGTGTCGCTCTGGATTCCGGATCGCGCGCAAGCGCGCGCGTCCGGAATGACAAGACTACGTCTTCTTCGCTTCTTCGCGTTCGCGCAGATAATCGTCGGTCGTCCGTACCGCCGGGCGCATCGGCGCCTCGTGCGGATCGAACGATTGCTCGGTCGCGACGATGACGCGGCAATCTTCGCACATTTTCAGAAGGTCGAGCCGTTGCGCGCGGCCCTGGAACATCCAGTGCCGGCCTTCGAGTTTTGCCGAGATGCGCTCGATCGTGCTCTTGGTGCCGAACGGCTTGGAGCAGCGGATACACTCGAACGGCTCTTCTTCCTTCATCACGCGCGGCTCGGCGGTCGCGGCGCGGAAGTCGATCTGCGGATGGAGCGAAATCACTTTCTCGGGGCAGGTTGCCTTGCAGAGCCCGCATTGCACGCAGGCGTCTTCGGCGAACTTCAGCATCGGCTTTTCGGGGTTGTCGGAAAGCGCGCCGGTCGGGCAGGCGGAGACGCAGGCAAGACAAAGCGTGCAGCCTTCGGCGTTGACTTCGATCTTGCCGAACGGCGCATGTTCGGGAAGCGCGATCACGTCCACCGGCGCGGGTGCCGCGCGCTGCAATTCGCGCAACGCAAGCCGCATGACATCGCGCTTGCGCCCGGCCGGCACAAAGCTCGCGGGCTTTACGGCCGTTTTTTGCTTGCCGATCTCGTAAAGCCTGCGGCCGAGTTCGTCCGGATCGTCGGTCTCGATCAGCGCCACGCGATTTTCGCCGAAGCCAAGTCCCCGGAGGATTGTGTCGGCGTAGGAAATCGTTCGCACGGTGCCGCCGGTTTCGTGCTTCGGTTTCGCGCGCATCAGAATGCGCATCGACATCGCGCCATAAGCAAAGGCGGCGGCAAAGGTCTCAAGACCGGTCTGCGTGACCTCGTTGACCTGCACCGGAAGCACGTTCGCGGGCAGTCCGTCGCCATGGCGTGCGAGCATTTCGATCATCTGCAAGCCATGCTCGCCGTCATGCAGCAGCAGCACCGGGTTCGCGCCGCCGGTTTCGCGGTAGGTCGAAAGCAGGGCACGGATTTTTCCGATCAGCGCATCGACCGGCGGAAGCGCGTAAGCCGCAGCACCCGTCGGGCAAACGGCGGCACAGGCACCGCAGCCAGCGCAGATATTCTCGTTGATCGCGACATGATCGCCGTTCGGCGTGATCGCGCCGGTCGGGCAGAGATTGAGGCAGCGATTGCAGCCGACGATCTTCGAGCGCGAATGCGCGCAAAGATTTTCGGTGAACGTGATGTAGCGCGGCTTATCGAAGGTGCCGACAAGATCGGCGGCCTTCATCACCGCCCGCAACACGCCGGCGGGATCGTTCGGATCGGCGCGCAGATAGCCGTCGCGCAGTTCGTGCGCAGGGAACAGCGGCGCGTTGCTGGTCAGATCGAGGATCAGGTCGCAGCGCGATTTCGCGCCGTTTCGTTCCCCGGCGAAATCCAGTTTTCCGCGCGAGGACGCCGCCGGCAGCGCGTAGTCGTCGACCGTCAGTTCGAACGCACCGAGATAGCCATGCGCGGAAACGATCGTTCCCTTCGCGACCGGAAACTCGCTCACGCGCAACGGCTCGATAGCGCCGGGCTTGGTCAGCAGAACGGTGACGTCGAGCCGCTCGCTTAAGATCTTCGCTGCCTCGATCGCTTTCTCGTCGCGGCCATAAACCAGAATGACGCCTTCGCTGGTAAGCGGAACCAGCGGAACTTCCGGCATCGGAACCGAAGCTGCGGCAATAAGCGCGGCCATTTTCGGGCCGGTGGCTTTGGCGTCTTTCGACCAGCCGGCGCTCTCGCGAATATTGACGAAAGAGAGCGCGGCGTGTCCGCCTTGCTCGGAGGCTACTTCCGAAAAGACCGGCGTTTCCTGTGTGCAGGCGACCGTGACGTCACCGCCTTTTGCGGCGGCAGCGGAAAAGCGTTCGATTTCTGCGCGGCACAGATGGTTCGCGCTTTCGATCGCCGCGCCCTGGCAACCGCGACCGATGGCGCCCGCGTCCAGCGGCATCGTGCGCTCGCAGCTACATATAAAGAGTGTGCGGGGCTTCTCGGCCATCGAACGCAACGCTTCCGTGCTTAACCCTTATGCAACCGAGGTTCTCGGCTGCTCTGCGGCACGCTATAATGAGAACAATTAAAAAGTAAAATCCTTCACGAGGCCCAAGTAGCGTTCCATGAGTGCCGAAACCCGTTCCCGCGCCAAAACGCCGTTCCGGAGAAAGCTCGATTTACCGCCGGTATTTCGGGAAGTCGCGCTGCGCGAGTCCGGAAATGCCTTTGCTCATGCGCAGGAAATTGCCGCCGAATCCGGCGCGGGCACACTGGTCTGGGTCGGACGTTTCGACCTCGTGGAATTCGCAGTCGTGCTGGAACCCGATGAGCCGCTCGTTGCCGCGCGGCGCGCGATTTACGCGGGGCTTGCGGCACTCGCGGATGCGCTCGCCGTTCACGCGCCTCCGGAAATGTCGCTGTTCTACGATTTTCCCGCGACGTTGAGATTTAACCACGGCCTCATCGGCGGCGGCCAACTCGCCTGGCCCGTGAATGCCAAGGAAACAGAGCGTCCTGACTGGCTGGTGTTCGGCGCCATGGTGCGCATGCATATCCTCGACAACCTCGAACCTGGCGAGCGCGCGTCTTTCGCCAGCATGGAAGACGAGGGTTTCGAGAATTTCGCGGCGGCAACGCTCGTCGAAAGTTTTTCGCGGCATCTGATGACGCATATGGACGAGTGGCAGAATAACGGATTCTCGAAGGTGGCGCGGTCTTATCTCTCGCGGCTTCCGGCGGAATCGAATGTCGAGCGCAGCATCGATGGCGCCGGCGATGTGCTCACCCGCGAGAAAGGCAAGGCCGCCGTCAAAAAACAGAAGCTGCTTCCCGCGATCGAGCGTGCGCTGTGGCTCGATCACAAGACCGGAGAGATTCTGCTTTGAAATTGCTGCGCACCATCCGGCTCGATCCCTCGGATACGTTCGTGTTCGAGAAGCCCGCCGAGCCTGGCGAATGGGCCGTTTCCGGCGCGTTCGAATATTGGGATCGGGATTTGAGCGCGCTTAACGGTAAGGAACGTGCCGCGTTCCGTGGCGGGTTTCTTGGCGTTTCCTCGATGGGCCGTTCCACGCTGGTCCAGATTGTAGAAGCGAAGGCAGGCGATCGCGCCGAGGTTGTCGAAACCCTCGCCCGCCAGCTGGTTGCGCATTACGGCGCGCCTGACGTGGAACGCGCGCGGGCGGCGGCAGAAGAGGAAGTCGCCTTCGCGGAATCGCTTTGTGAGTACCCGCCCGATATCCTTGTCGCCGTGCATCGCACAGTCGAAGAAGGCACGATCCGCGAGGCCTTTCGTTCTTTGCAGGCGTCAGAGAAAGGTCCGAAGCGTTTCCGCGCTTTCACCTTCCACCAGGTCGAAGGAGAAGAAGAGCCTGAAGAGCGCGTGGATTTCGCGGGCATGATCGAAGGAAAGCGCAAATGAAAGATTTCTGGCTTTCCTGCGGGCATCACCTTCTGGATCGCGGCGAAGGCGGCGGGCTTGTCGTGACCGACGATTTCCTGAAAGTCTACTTTGCGCGGCCTGAATTGACGCCGCCGCCGGAGGCCTGCGTGGTCGAGCGTGCGCTGCATGCGGCGCTGCTCGACGAGCCGCGGCGCAAAGTCGAAGCCGATGAAATCGCTGCGATGGCCGACCCGGACGCGCGCGAGAACTGGCAAGTCGTTTTGGAATTCCGCGATCACCTGCTCAAGCATCCGACGCTTGAGGCGTCATATCTCGCGCTGGTTCGCGGCGGGGTAGGGCGCACGCCGCCGCTTTTCCTGAATCAGCTGGTGCACGTAATCCTGCGCAACGTACTCGACGAGTGCGAAGATCCTTTCGTGCTGCGCGCGGGAGAGATCTTCTTCCGCTCGCAGCGCGTGACGACGCATGAAGGTTCGCTGCTCGTGGCCGATGAGGAAACCATTGCCGGGAACAATCCGGCGCAGGTTTCGCCGCTGGTCGGCATGCTCGGCATCGAGAAGTCGGCCGAGATCGACGTGTTGAACGACGACAACGCGGAAACCTATTACGAGCGCAGCGACCGCTACGATATGGCGCTCGACCTTACGGCGGGACGCCGCGGCCATGAAGCGCTTGGCGAAGTAATCGCCCGCTGGGTTGGGCATCTGCTTGCGGTCGAGGCGAGCGTAGTTCCCGTGGTCGAACTCAAAGATGCCCGTTTCACCTGGTATGTGGGTCTCGACGCCGAAGGGACCAGGATCGGCGACATGCTCTGGAACGGCGAAGGTCTGGACGAAGGCGCGCAGGGACGCGTGGTTGCGCTCTACGCGCTGCGGACCGAAGGTGACGACGCGCCCGCCGACAAGGACATGCCGCCCGCCTATCTGATCCTCGGCATGACGGAAGAAAAGATGATGCGGATGAAGCCACAGAATCTTTTGACCGGCCTGAACGTCAAACGGCTGGAGACGGCGACATGAGCAAGCCGCTCGTTATCATCCCTGTCGGCGTGGTGGTGGAGCGCCTGAAGGCGCAAAGCCCGTGGATCGATCACATCTGGCAGCCTGCGAATGTGCTGGAAGGCGTGCCCGACATGCAGCCGTGGACGCTGCTCGAGGGCAACAGCGATCGCGCGCTGTTTTACGCAGGACGTGCCGAGATCGGGCTTCATGCCGGCGACGCTGCGCATTACCGCGAAAATCTTGTAACCGGCTATCCGAAGCTCTGGATCATCCTGCGGCCGACCGGCGTCGAGCCTCCGCTCGAACTCGTCATGGTGACCGCCGATCCGTTCGAAGGCGAGGGGCTAACCGAAAGCGCCACCGATCTGGTCGAACCGGTGCCGATGCCGGAGTCGATTCAAGGCGTACTCATGGCCTTCATCGACGAGCATTATGTCGATGAGCCGTTCTTCAAGCGCAAACGCGACAAGGCAAATCCGGAGGCGTTCGCACGCCGCCCTGGCGGACTGACGGAGAAGAAAACGTGAGCAGCGAGGAAGAAGGCTTTCTCAATCGCTGGTCGCGCCGCAAGCAGGAGGCCGCGAAGGAGGCTGTTGAGACGGAGCTCGAAGCAGCGAAAGAGTCGGCGCCTGCCGAACCGGATGCCGCGGCCATCGAAACCGCGGAAGAAGAGTTCGACGTTTCGAAGTTGCCGCCAATCGATTCGATCACGGCCGGAACCGACATCCGCGCGTTTCTTTCGAAGGGCGTTCCGGCGGCCCTCACGCAGGCGGCCCTTCGCCGGGCCTGGAGCGCCGATCCGGCGATCCGCGATTACATCGGGCTGTCCGAATATTCGTGGGACTTTAATTCGCCCGGAATCGACGGTTTCGGTCCGCTCGATCCGTCAATAAACGTGCCGGAAATGGTCGCGGACGTTTTCGGAAAAGTGAAGCAAGCGGTTTCCGACGCGGAAGCGCTCGCGGAGAAAACTGACTCTCTGGTTGCGCAAACTCAATCTGCGGTTTTGCCAGCGGAGCCGTCGCGCTCAGTAGAACTGCGGAGCGAAAACGTAGAGGCCGCCGCGGTTCGCGAGCCCGGTTCGGTCCAGTCGGAAAACGAAGGCGGCGACAAAAGCGCGCTAGCTGCTGCTGCGCCGCACCAGCCTGAGTCGTCGAGCGAACAGGCGGCCGCGCCAGTTCGCCGTCATGGCACCGCGCTGCCGAGTTAAGCTCGTCCCACCTTGTGCGATGCACAACAAAATAGCCGCCGCCTATATAGGCACAGGCTATTGCATATTCTGCCTTGCGGGTTACGCTCTTTGAAACGGTTCTGAAGAAGCTCCGATTCAAAAAATTCTAATTCTAGAGTGAGGAAGAAGTGCGCGACCCAGGCTTGGATAAAGCCATTCGCTCCGCCGGCGGAGTTAGCGAACTTGCGCGCCGAATCGGAATCGCGCAGCCGTCCGTCTCCAACTGGAATCGGGTGCCCGCAGAACGCGTCGCCGCGGTCGAAGCTGCGACCGGAATTTCGCGCGCGATCCTTCGCCCGGACCTTTTCGGAGCAGATTTTCAAGTGAACGGAACGCTGGACGAAATCGATGTGGCTCGCGCGCAGGAATACGCGCTGCTCGCTGTTTTGCTTGCGAAAGCTCCCGATGCGGACCTGATCAAGCGCCTCGAAGAACTCGAAGGCGACGAGAGCGAGATGGGCCGTGTGCATACTGCGCTCGCCGATGCCGCAGCTTCGGTGAACGCACAGCAGGTAGAGCGCGAATACTTTGACGTCTTTATTGGCGTGGGCCGCGGCGAGTTGCTGCCTTACGCTTCCTTTTATCTGACGGGCTTTTTGCATGAGCGGCCGCTCGCACGCCTTCGCGGCGATCTCTTTCTGCTCGGCATCGAGAAGAACGACGACAATCCGGATCCGGAAGACCACATCGCATTTCTGTGTGAGATCATGGCCGGCATTGTCAGCAAGCGTTTTCCTGCGCCGGTCGGCGCGGATCGCCAGTTTTTCGAGAAGCACATCAAGCCATGGGCGAGCCGCTTCTTCGCGGATCTTGAAGCCGCTGACAGCGCAAAATTCTATCGCAGCGTCGGCAAACTCGGCCGCGTATTCATCGAAATCGAAACGGAAGCTTTCGCGCTGCCCTCATAAGGCGCGCGAATAACGGACTCTAAGGAGGAAACGCGATGAAACAGCAGGACAAGAAGGCGGTCGGACGGCGCGAGTTCTTGCGCACGATGGGCGCGGGTGCGGGTGTCGCTGCGGTGGCCGCGACTCCGATGGCGGCAACCCAGGCTGCCGCGCAGACGAAAGAAGATCCGAAGACGAAGGCGCGTTATCAGCTCACTGATCACGTGAAGACCTTCTATCGCGTTAACAGCAACTAAGGGGAGGCGCCCGTGCTGATCAAAAGAACGGAACGCGAAGCACGCCGCAGCCAGTTGGCGGCATCGCTCAGTGTGAATTCGAGCGGCGGTATGAACCGCCGTACCTTCCTGCGCCGCTCCGGTCTTGCCGCCGGCGGTCTCGCTGCCGTAGGCGCGCTGCCGCTCGCCGGTGCGCGCCATGCCGAAGCAGGTCCCGTGCCGCCCGCCGGTGCGAAGATCGAGATCAAGCGTAACATCTGCACCCACTGCTCGGTCGGCTGCACGGTCGTAGCCGAAGTCGCGAACGGCGTGTGGATCGGTCAAGAGTCCGGATACGAAAGCCCGATCAATCGTGGCTCGCATTGCGCCAAGGGCGCGGCGGTGCGCGAGCTCGTACACGGCGATCGCCGCCTGAAATATCCGATGAAGCTTGTGAACGGTCAGTGGACTCGCGTGTCGTGGGAAACCGCGATCAACGAGATCGGCGACAAGATGCAGGCGATCCGTGCCAAGTCCGGCCCGGACTCGGTGTACTGGCTCGGCTCGGCGAAGTTCTCCAACGAAGGCGCCTATCTGAACCGCAAGTTCGCGGCCTACTGGGGCACCAACAACGTCGATCACCAGGCGCGTATCTGCCACTCGACCACGGTGACGGGCGTCGCCAACACTTGGGGTTACGGCGCGCAGACCAACTCCTACAACGACATCCGCAACTCGAAGACGCTCATCATCATGGGCGGCAACCCGGCGGAAGCGCATCCAGTTTCCTTGCAGCACTTGCTTGAGGGCAAGGAAAACAAGCGAGCGAACTTCATCGTCATCGAGCCGCGCCTTACCCGCACGGCCGCGCATGCCACCGAATATGTGCGCATCCGCTCCGGCACCGACATTCCGGTTGCTTGGGGCATCATGCACCACATCTTCAAGAACGGCTGGGAAGACAAGGAATTCATCGCCCAGCGCGTGGCCGACATGGATCTCGTCCGCAAGGAAGTGGAGAAGTGGACGCCCGAAGAAGTCGAGCGGGTCACCGGCGTGCCGGGCGAGCAGCTCGCCCGCGTAGCCAAGATGTTCGCGACCGAAAAGCCTTCGACACTCATCTGGTGCATGGGCGCGACCCAGCACACCGTAGGTACTTCCAACGTCCGCGCGTTCTGCAATCTGCTGCTCGCGACAGGTAACGTCGGCAAGGTTGGCACCGGCGCCAACATCTTCCGCGGCCACTGCAACGTGCAGGGTGCGACCGACCTCGGCCTCGATATCGGTACGCTGCCGCTCTATTACGGCCTCGTGCCGGGCGCATGGGCGCACTGGGCGCGCGTCTGGGAGACGGACCTGAACTGGCTCAAGGCCCGCTTCGCAGACGAAAAAATGATGGGCGCGGTCGGCATTCCGTCGACCCGCTGGTTCGACGCGGCGACCTTGCCGAAAGAACGCGTCACGCAGAACGACAACATCAAGGCGATGATGGTGTTCGGACACGGCGGCAATACGGTCACCCGTATGCCGAAGGCGAAGGAGGGCATCGAGAAGCTCGATCTTTTGGTCGTCGCCGACCCGCACCCGACCACCTGGGCTGCGCTCTCGGAGCGGAAGGACAACACCTATCTCCTCCCGACCGGCACCCAGTTCGAATGCGACGGTTCGCGTACCGCCTCGAACCGTTCGCTTCAGTGGGGCGAGCAGATCGTAAAGCCGATCTTCGAATCCAAGAACGACTACGAAGTGATGTATCTCCTCGCCAAGAAGCTCGGCTTCGAAAAGGAGATGTTCAAGAACATCAAGGTCGAAAATAATCAGCCGCTCGCCGAAGATATCCTCCGCGAAATCAATCGCGGCGGCTTCTCGACCGGCTACTCCGGCCAGTCGCCGGAACGCCTGAAGGCGCACATGAAGCATCAGGACAAATTCGACCTGGTGACGCTGCGCGCCGCGAAGGACGCGCCGGCCGAGATCGCCGGCGATTATTACGGCCTGCCGTGGCCGTGCTGGGGCACGCCGCAGATCCGGCACCCCGGCTCGCACACGCTCTACAACACCAACCTGCACGCCAAGGACGGCGGCGGCACGTTCCGCGCGCGCTTCGGTGTGGAACGCGTCGTCAAGACGAAGGTGATGGAAGACGGCAAGGAGGTCGAGAAAGAGCAGCGCTTCAATCTGCTCGCCGAGGGCTCGTACTCGCTCGGCTCCGAACTCAAGGACGGTTACCCGGAGTTCACCTACGGCGTCTTGAAGAAGCTCGGCTGGGACAAGGATCTCACCGACGCGGAGCGGGCCACGATCGAGAAGATCGGCGGCAACAACCCCGACGGCGTCGGCTGGGCGATCGATCTCTCCGGCGGCATTATCCGTGTCACGCTCGAGCACGGTGTGATGGCTTACGGCAACGGCAAGGCCCGCGCGGCTGCGTGGAACCTGCCGGACCCGGTGCCGGTGCATCGCGAGCCGATCTACACCCCGCGGCCTGAACTCGTTGGCAAGTTCCCGACCTACGCCAACGCACAGCGCTTCCGCGTGCCGGACATCGGCTTCGACGTGCAGAAGGCCGCGGTGGACAAGGGCGTCGCCAAGCAGTTCCCGCTGGTACTCACTTCCGGCCGTCTCGTCGAATATGAAGGCGGCGGCGAAGAAACCCGCTCCAACAAGTGGCTCGCAGAACTGCAGCAGGACAGTTTCATCGAGATCAATCCTGCGGATGCATCCGAGCGCGGCATCAGGGATGGCCAGTGGGTTTGGGTCAGCGGTGCCGAAAACGCCCGCGCCCGCGTCAAGGCGCTGGTCACCCCGCGCGTCGGCAAGGGCGTCACCTGGATGCCATTCCACTTCGCGGGCTGGTTCCAGGGCGTCGATCAACGCAAGAACTACCCGGCAGGTACCGATCCGATCGTGCTCGGCGAGAGCGTGAACACGGTGACAACCTACGGCTTCGACCCGGCGACGGGTATGCAAGAACCCAAAGCAACCCTCTGCCAAGTCGCAGCAGCATAAGGAGCAACGAACATGGCCCGTATGAAGTTTCTCTGCGACGCCGACCGTTGCATCGAATGCAACGCCTGCGTCACTGCCTGTAAAAACGAACACGAAGTACCGTGGGGTATCAACCGCCGCCGCGTCGTGACCATCAACGACGGTCTGCCCGGCGAACGTTCGGTCTCCATGGCCTGCATGCACTGCACCGACGCGCCCTGCGCGGCGGTGTGCCCGGTGAACTGCTTCTTCACTACCGCCGACGGCGTCGTCCTGCACTCGAAGGATCTCTGCATCGGCTGCGGCTATTGCTTCTACGCGTGCCCGTTCGGCGCGCCGCAGTATCCGCGGGTCGGCAACTTCGGTTCGCGCGGCAAGATGGATAAGTGCACCTTCTGCGCCGGCGGTCCGGACCCGGCAAACACGCAGGCTAACTTCACGCAGTACGGCACCAACCGTCTCGCCGAAGGCAAGCTCCCGCTCTGCGCGGAGATGTGTTCGACCAAATCGCTCCTCGCGGGCGACGGCGACATCATCGCGAAGATCTACAAGGAGCGTGTTGCGAAGCGCGGTTACGGTTCCGGCGCGTGGGGCTGGAAGACGGCTTACCGCGAGACCATCGCGGGCTAATGTATCGCGCGCGGCGGGGAAACCTGCCGCGCTTTTTTGGGGCAAGAAGAAATTCAAGACGGGAGTAGAAGCATGACGCTTCAAACGCGCATCCGCACCATTGTCGGCGTTTTCGCGATCGCATTCGCAGTCGCATTCGTGACGCCCGCCGCGGCTCAGTCGGTTAATCCGACCGCAAGTTCGGTCAACGAAGAAAAGCTTCTCAAGGAACTGAACCAGATTTCGGGCCGCTGCACGCTGCCAAACCAGACCGCGTGCAACATCGAAATTCCGGCGAACCGTGAGTGGCGCGATTTCCAACAGGTTACGCTTCGCTGGATCGCGGCGATCTCGATCGTCGGCGTGTTTGCGCTGCTCGTGATCTTCTATCTCACTCGCGGCATGGTGAAGATCGAAAGCGGCCGTTCGGGACGCACGGTTACGCGCTTCAACGGCTACGAGCGCTTCGTGCACTGGATGACGGCGACCTGCTTCATCATTCTCGCGTTGTCGGGCCTCAACATCACGTTCGGCAAAGCGCTCTTGTTACCGATCATGAGCCCGGAAGCCTTCACCGCGATCTCGCAGTGGGGCAAATACTTCCACAATTACCTCAGCTTCCCGTTCACCATCGGCACGATCATGATCTTCCTGATGTGGATCGGCGGGAATATTCCGAACAAGACCGACATCGAGTGGGCGAAGCGCGGCGGCGGCATCGTCGGCAAAGATCATCCTCCGGCATACCGCTTCAATGGCGGCCAAAAGATGATCTACTGGATCGTCGTCCTTGGCGGTGCCGCGGTCGCGATCTCGGGCTACATCCTGATGTTCCCGTTCTACGGGACCACGGTCAGCGGCGTTCAGCTCGCGCAGATCGTTCACGGCATCGTTGCGGCGCTCTTTATCGCCGCCATGCTCGGCCACATCTATATCGGCACGATTGGTATGGAAGGCGCGTTCGAGGCGATGGGCTCGGGCGAGGTCGATGTGAATTGGGCCAAGGAGCATCACAAGCTTTGGCTCGAAGAGGAAATGGGCAAGGGAAGTCCCCGTGCCAAGGCGCAGCCAGCCGAATAGCCAGCGCGCCGAAATTTAGTCTGGAGGGGTAGATGAAGAGTTTTCTGCTTGCTTGCGTTGCCGCGGTCGGCATCGCGATTTTCTCTTGGGGCGTGCTGAGCGTCGTTCAGCAACCGGCGGAGTCCTATACGGGAACCGGCGTTCGCCTCTGAGCAAGATAGCTATCGCTGCGTAAAAAAACGCCCGGCAGAGATGCCGGGTGTTTTCTTTTGTCTTACCGGCAGCCGCTTATGCGCCGGGCACCGTCGCATTCGGGAAGAACAACTGCTCGCCATTGATCTTGTAATCGGAGATTGCCTTCTGGCCCTCCGGCGAAACCAGCCACTCGATGAATGCCTGGCCGAGTTCCCGCTTTACATGCGCGTGCTTCGCAGGATTCACGAGCATGACGCCGTACTGGTTGAACAGCCGTTTGTCGCCTTCGACCGAGATCAGGAGCTCGCCACGGTTCTTGAAGGAGAGCCAGGTACCGCGGTCGGCAAGCACATAGGCGTTCGAGGCTGACGCTGCGTTGAGCGCCGCCCCCATGCCCTGACCGATATCGCGATACCAGGGGCCCTTATCGGCGGCGATATCGACGCCCGCGACCTTCCAGAGATTGAGTTCGGCGCTGTGCGTGCCGGATTTGTCGCCGCGCGAGATGAAAGCGGCGCCGGCATTCTTGATTTTCACGAGCGCAGCCGCGATGTCTTTCGTGCCGTTGACCTTCGCCGGATCGCCCTTCGGCCCGATCAGCACGAAGTCGTTATACATGACCGGGGAGCGCTTCACGCCGAAGCCGTCAGCCACGAATTTCTCTTCCTGAGATTTTGCATGGACGAACACGACATCGGCGTCGCCCCGGCGGCCGGTGTCCAGCGCCTGTCCGGTGCCCTGCGAGATGACGCGCACCTCGATGCCGGTCTTTGCCTTGAAGAGCGGCAGGATATGCCCAAACAAGCCGGAATCCTGCGTCGAGGTGGTCGAGGCGAGAACGATCGACTTGTCCTGCGCGAGCACGCTCTGTCCCGCGGCGGCGCCGAGGACGATAAGGCCCATTGCAATCGCATGGTTGAGTTTAAACACGAGTTTTTCCTCCGTTCTTGTTTTCAGATCAGCAGGTCACCCGCCTGGAAGCGGCGGGCTTCTTCGGTTTTCGGTTGTTTGAAGAAAGTCTCCGACGCGGAGTGCTCGACGATCCTGCCGCGATGAAGCAGGATCACGTCGCCCGCGAGCCGGCGCGCGGTGCCGAGATCGTGCGTCGAGAGCACAATCTTCACGCCGCGGTTCGCGACTGCGCGCAAGACGTCTTCGACAGATTTCGCGGCAGCGGGGTCCAGACTCGCAGTCGGCTCGTCGAGAAGCAGAATTTCCGGATCGCGTGCGAGGCTTCGCGCGAGCGCGAGCCGCTGCTGCTCGCCGCCGGACAGGCGCCGCGCAGGCCGGTCCTCGAAGCCGGAAAGCCCGACGAGCGCCAGCAGCTCGGCGATCTTCCGCTTGCGCTCTCCGCGCGGCGTTTTTACGGAGGCGAGTGCGTAATCGATGTTGCCCGCCGCGGAGCGCATGAGCATCACGGGCCGCTGAAACAGAAACGCACGGCGGACCGGTGCCGCGTGCTGGCGTCTGCCCCAGGTGATGCGGCCCGCGCCCGGCTCGAGCAGACCCATGCCCAGACGCAGCAGCGTCGTCTTGCCGGCGCCATTCGGCCCGATCACCGCCGTCGGCGCGCCGTTCGAGATCGTAAGAGATCCGATGTCGAGAATGCTGCGGTTTCCGGCCCGATATTCGATCCGGTCGAATTGAAGCGGCAGGTCGCTGTCGGGTGCGCGCATCAGGTGGCTCCCGCCAGCCGCTCGCCGGTGCGCCGCACGAACCATGCGAGGGCGTTGATTGCGATCACGATCAGGAGCAGCACGGCGCCGAGGCCGATCGCGAGCGGCAAGTCGCCTTTCGACGTTTCGAGCGCGATGGCCGTCGTCATCGTGCGCGTGAAGCCGTCGATATTTCCGCCGACAATAATGACAGCACCGACTTCCGCGGAAGCGCGGCCGAAACCTGCAAGCAGCGCGGTCAGCAGGCTGAAGCGGCCGTCCCAGAGCAGCGTCGCAACGCTGCCTGCGGTGCCGACGTTCATCGCCGCGAGTTCGTCGCGATACTGCACCCACAGATCCGCGATGGTCTGCCGCGCGAGCGCTGCGATGATCGGCGTGATCAGGATCGCCTGTGCGATGATCATTGCGCGTGGCGTAAACAGTATTCCGAACGAACCGAGCGGGCCGGAGCGCGAGAGCAGGAGAAAAACCGCGAGACCGACGACGACCGGCGGCATGCCCATCAGCGCATTCACGATAACGATGACGGCGTTGCGGCCGGGAAATTCTTTCAGCGCCAGCAGCGCGCCGAGCGGCAAACCGGCCAGTGCCGCGATGAGCGTTGCAGTCAGGCTCACATAAAGAGAAAGGCTGATGATGCGATAGAGGGCGGGATCGCCGGTGATGAGCATCCAAAAAGCAGACGAAAACACGATCTCTACCCCTCTGAATTTGATTGCATTTATAACGGGATAGGTCAATTATACGGAGAAGGTGCATACATATGCAGGTCAGTTCATATGAGCGATCTCATGACCACGGAGGAGGCGGCGTCCTATCTCCGTCTCTCTGAGCGCAAGCTCTACGATCTCGTCGCCGCCGGCGCGGTGCCCTGCACGAAGGCGACCGGACGCTGGTTGTTTCCGAGATCGGATCTCGATCACTGGCTCGCGGTCGAAGCGATCAAACCAAATGCGCTTTCGCGCATCCCCGCGCCACAGATTGTCGGCGGCAGTCAGGATCCATTGCTTGATTGGGCGTTGCGCGAGAGCGGCTCGGGCCTCGCAAGCCTGCCGGAGGGCAGCGAGAGCGGTTTGCGCCGTTTGCGAAACAAGGAAGTTATTGCGGCAGCCATTCACTTGCATCGTCTGGACGGCAACGACGAAAACGCGAACCTCGAAGCAGTGTCCTCGGACTCGAGCCTGTACGATGCAGTCGTCGTTTCGTTTGCACGAAGAGAGCAGGGCCTGCTCGTCGCGCCGGGCAACCCGAAGCAGCTCTCGGATATGAAGTCGGTAGTAAAAAGCAGATCGCGGCTTGCGGTACGGCCGCAGGGCGCCGGCGCACAACTTCTGTTACTCGCGCTATTGAAGACCGCTCAGGCCGATCCCGGCCAGATTTCTAAGGACGCGCCGGTCTGCCACACCGGCGCCGACATCGCGCAAGCCGTGCGAGAAGGGCGCGCCGATTGCGGTATCGCGACGCGCGCAGTGGCCGTGGCGGCCGGTGTCGATTTCGTTTCGCTCACTTGGGAGCGGTTCGATCTCGTGCTGCGGCAGCGGGATTATTTTCTGCCGCCGCAGCAATCTCTGTTCAATTTCTTGCGCAGTGCTTCATTCAGAAACCGCGCGAAAGAACTGCCCGGATACGACATTGCGGAGGCCGGGCAAATCCGGCTGGTAACCTAGAAATTGGCAATATCCGCAAGCAGTTGAAAAATAAGCGCTTTTCTCAAGCGTCCATGGCATGCGTAGCGAATGCGCTACAGGATCTGTACTAGTCTCGTATTTACGAAGGACAGTCACTTGAAGCGCGAATACGACGCCATCGTCATCGGTTTGGGCGCGATGGGGTCGGCGGCCGCCTATCAGCTTACAAAGCGCGGTGCGAAAGTGCTCGGCCTCGACCGCTACGCGCCGCCGCATCGCTTCGGCTCGACGCATGGCGAGACGCGGATCACGCGCATCGCCTGCGGCGAGGGGCTCGAATACACGCCGCTCGCGGTTCGCTCGAACGAGCTTTGGCGACAAATTGAACGTGAAACCGGCGCGAGCCTCATTACACAAAACGGTTTTGCTTCGATCGCCGGTAAGAAGCGCGCGGCGAAAGCAGGCAATGCCGAATTTCTCGAAGTCACGATTGCTGCCGCGAAAGCCGCGGGAATCGAATATGAAATTCTCGACGGCAAGAATTTTCGCAGGCGGTTTCCGGCTTTCAACGTAAAGGACGGCGACGCGGTCTATTTCGACCGGGTTGGCGGATTTCTGCGCCCCGAGATTTGCGTCGAGACGCAGCTTCGGCTCGCCAGGGAGAAAGGTGCGGAACTTCGCTTGAACGAGCGCGCGCTTTCATTTGAAGAAACGGGCGGCGCGGTTTCGGTGAAAACGGCTGCCGGTGAGTATTCTGCTCAGACGCTCATTATCTCTGCGGGGCCGTGGCTGCCGGAACTCATCGACGCCAAGCTGATGCCGGGCTTGAAGGTGACGCGCCAAATCGTCTGCTGGTTTCGCGTGAAAGACACGGCGCGCTTCGAAGATTTTCAGCCGGCGCGCTTTCCGGTTTTCGTCTGGCAGGTGCCGGCGGCGCAGATTTCGTATGGTTTCCCGGCGCTTGGCGGTCCGGCGGATGGCGTGAAAATTTCGACCGAGCAGTACGACGTTGCCGTCGATCCGGAAAACATGGAACGGACGGTCTCGCCAACAGAATCGCGTGCGCTCTACGAAGAATATGTGGAGCATTACTTTCCGGGGCTCAGTGCCGAATGTGTCCGCTCCGACGTCTGTCTTTATACAAGCGTGCCCGGCAGCCGCTTCGTGATCGATCGGCATCCGGCGCATCGCCGGACGATCGTCGTCTCGCCCTGTTCCGGCCATGGCTTCAAACATTCCGCGGCAATCGGCGAGGCGGCGGCGCAAATGGCGCTCGGCGAACCGCATCTGGATTTGTCCGAGTTCCGCTTCCGGACCTAGGCGCGACTCATTGAAGTCTGGGCATAGCGCAGCGGGTCGATGCCTGTGGATTGTCACAATCCGCTAAAATGGGCCGACCGATTCTCTGCGCTGCGGAAAAAACGATGCTCGGCTGGTTTCAGACCTTGATGCCGAAGGAAGAGCGCTTTTTCGAGCTCTTCGCGCGCCATGCCGCTGTGCTGGTTGCCGGGGCGGACGCGCTCGAGGGCCTTTTCCGGGGCGACAAGATCGATCACTTCTGCAAGGCGATTTTCCAGCGCGAGGCGGAGGCCGACGAAATCACCCGCGAGGTGCTCAAAGCCGTCCGGCGCACATTCATCACGCCGTTCGATCGCACCGATATCCAGGATCTCGTCAGTTCGATGGACGATTCCATCGACCAGATGAACAAGACCGCGAAGATCATCACGCTTTACGAAGTGAAAAATTTCGAGCCGCCGATGCAGCAGATGGCGGCGATGGCCCCGGTCGCCGCAAGGCTCGTACAGAGCGCCATGCCGTTGCTCGCCAATATCGGCAAGAACGGTCCGGCGCTGCATCGCATTACCGAACAGGTCATCGCGATCGAGGAAAAGTCGGACCAGTTGCACGACGACGGACGCAAGGCGCTGTTTATTGCGAACCGTAACGGCAACGCGATGAACTTCATCATCGGTGGAGAAATCTACGACCATCTCGAAAAGGTGGTCGATCGCTTCGAGGACGTTGCGAACGAAATCAGCGCACTCGTCACCGATCATCTCTAGTCACCGCGTGTCGCGATGGATGCAAGCATCAGCCTCCATATCCTGATCGGACTGATCGCAATCGCGCTCCTGTTCGATTTCCTGAACGGCTTGCACGACGCCGCAAACTCGATTGCGACCATCGTCTCGACCCGCGTGCTGCGGCCGAAATATGCGGTGATGTGGGCCGCGTTCTTCAACTTCATCGCGTTTCTTTTCTTCGGATTGCATGTCGCGAATACGGTCGGCACCGGCATCGTCTCGGCTGGCATAGTCGATGCGCGTGTCATTTTCGGCGCGCTGATGGGCGCGATCACATGGAACGTAGTCACCTGGTGGGCCGGGATTCCTTCGAGCAGTTCGCATGCATTGATCGGCGGCCTTGTCGGCGCGGCGGTTACCAAGGCGGGAAGTGCCGCGATCGTCTGGTACGGCCTGACCAAGACCGCCGCCGCGATCGTGCTGTCGCCGATGACGGGATTCTTCCTCGCGCTGATGCTGGTGCTTCTGGTCTCGTGGTTGTTCGTGCGCGTCAATCCGCGCTCGGTCGATAGTACCTTCCGCAGCCTGCAGTTCGTGTCAGCCTCGCTTTACTCGCTCGGCCACGGCGGCAACGACGCACAGAAGACCATGGGAATTATCGCAGTGCTTCTGTTTTCGGCCGGCCATCTGGGAAGCGAATTTCATGTGCCGTTCTGGGTAGTGATCACGTGCCAGTTCTTCATGGGGCTCGGCACGTTGATGGGCGGTTGGCGCATCGTGCACACCATGGGCTCCAAGATCACGCGGTTAACGCCGATGCAGGGCTGTTGCGCGGAAACGGGCGGCGCGATCACGCTCTTCGCTGCGACCGGTCTCGGTATTCCGGTCTCGACCACGCATACGATCACCGGCGCGATTGTTGGCGTCGGTGCCGCGCGCAAGGTTTCCGCGGTGCGCTGGAATGTGGCAAGCAACATCGTCATCGCCTGGATCATCACTTTGCCCGCTTCTGCGATCATCGCGTCGCTGTTCTATCTCGCTACGGGCTTGTTCTCGTGAATACGAAGACCGCAATGGCCCGGCAATACGCTGCCCTTCCTTACCGGCGGAATAAGAAAGGCGTTGTCGAAATCATGCTCGTGACCTCGCGCGAAACGCGCCGCTGGATCATCCCGAAAGGCTGGCCTATTTCCGGCGTCGCGCCGCATAACCTTGCCGCGTTGGAGGCGATGGAGGAGGCGGGTCTGCTGGGCAAGATCGGCGAAAAACCGATCGGTGCCTATCATTACGACAAGAAGCGCGGTGACGGCTCGGTCGTGAACTGCACGGTCGATACCTATGTGCTCGAAGTCGAGCAGCAGATGCCGACATGGCCGGAGCAGGACGAGCGCAAGACCAAATGGTTCGCGCTGGAAGAAGCGGCGAGCCAGGTGCAGGAGCCGGAGTTGCGCGACCTGATCAAGAAGTTCGCCAAGCAATTCCGTTGAAACGGCGCGAACCGCTATCCTTCGTCTATGTGCTGGGCTGCTCCGACCGCGACGGCATCCGCACCTATGTCGGCTGGACCAGCGACATCGCAAGAAGACTTGCGCGGCATAACGCGGGGAAGGGCGCGCGTTCGACGCGCGGCCGGGCGTGGCAGCTTCTCTATGTCGAGTATTTCGAAAGCCGCACCGAAGCGATGCGCCGCGAGTACTTCCTGAAACGCGCGCGAAAACTCCGCAAGAAACTCAGTGCGGGTATTTCGCTTTTCAGCCCGGTGCCCTAAGCCTTCGCGATGGAGACGGGAAAAGAAAGGCGTCAGGCCGCGGTAATCGGAGCGGGTCCCGCGGGTTTGATCGCGGCTGAGGAAATCGCGAAGGCCGGATTTCGTGTCACTGTTTACGAACGCATGCCGTCCGCGGGGCGCAAGTTTTTGCTCGCGGGCCGCGGCGGTCTCAATCTCACGCACGGCGAAGCCTTCGAGCATTTCCTGCGCCGCTACGGCGGCCGCGTAGATGCCTTGCGCCCCGCCATCGAGCAATTTCCTCCCGCGAAACTGCGCGAATGGGCGGAAGCACTCGGACAGAAAACATTCGAAGGTTCTAGCGGCCGCATCTTTCCGGAAGCGTTCAAGGCATCGCCCTTATTGCGTGCGTGGTTGCGGCGGCTCGACGGGATGGGCGTGAGTTTCGCGTTCCGCCACCGCTGGCTCGGCTGGGACGGAAGCGGCGCGTTGCTCTTTGAGACGCCGAAAGGAAAGACCAGCGCAAAAGCCGACGCGACCTTGCTTGCGCTCGGCGGCGCGAGCTGGCCGCGTTTGGGTTCCGACGGTTCGTGGACGGAGGTTCTGGCGCGTGCAGGAATTACGCTTTCGCCCATACGGCCGGCAAATTGCGGGTTCGAAATCGTGTGGACGGAGAGCTTCCGCGAACGCTTCGCCGGCACGCCGCTGAAGCGTATCGCGCTGACTTCGGGTGACACGGCGGCGCGCGGCGAAGCGATGGTCGCAAACTACGGCCTGGAAGGCGGCACGGTTTATGCGCTTTCCGCGCGGCTGCGCGAAGAGATCGATGCGAATGGGAAAACTGTTCTGCATGTTTCGCTGCGGCCCGATCTTGCCGGCCAGCAGCTTGCCGATAAACTTGCCGCGCCGCGCGGCAAGCAGTCGTTCTCGAACTTTCTGCGCAAGGCCGTAAATCTTTCGCCGGTAGGAATCGCACTGATGCAGGAATGGGCCGCGGCGAACGGTGTCCGGTTGTCGGAGCTTCCCGCAGAGCAACTTGCGGCACTCGTCAACCGCGTACCGCTTACGCTGACCGGCGTTGCGCCGATCGAGTCCGCGATCTCGACAGCGGGAGGAATTCCGTTTTCCGAGCTCGACGGGGACTACATGTTGCAAAAACTTCCCGGCATCTTCGCCGCGGGCGAAATGCTCGATTGGGAGGCGCCGACCGGCGGCTATCTCCTGCAGGCCTGTTTCGCGACGGGTATCGCGGCAGGCAAGGGCGCGGCGCGCTGGCTCGCTCGATAATTTACTCCGCCGGAACCGCGCGAACATTGCCCTGTGGCTGCGGTGCGGGAATTGCGGCAGCGGCAACTTCGCCGAGCGCGCCCGCAGTTTGCGGCAACAGATGCGCAATCGCGTTTGCGTAGTAGCGCAGGATGTGCAGGTCGGCGGTGTTGGCAGAATAGATGCCGTCGTTCTCCTTCACGATGTGGCGGAGCATCAACATCCGCAAGCCGACTTCGATCGCGTAGTCGCGGTCGGAGCGCGGGATGTGCACATAGGCTTTCGAGGCTTCCAGCGTTTCGATGATCTTCGAGACGCGGCTCTTGATCTCGAACAATGAGAGCGGCGCAGGGTGCGCATCTAAGATCGCGGTCGAGACCAGCGAAACCGGAAGCGCAGGCACGACCTTGCCAACCGCGTCCATCAGTTTCGAACCGAGCCGCTCCACTTCCGCGAAACGCTCCTTCTCCGGCAGGTCGCGGAAATCGATCTTGCGCTCGGCGACATATTGCTTGAGCGAGAAAGGCTCGCCGAAGCTCACGCAGGTGTAGCCGTAGCGGTACCAGTTGCCGCGCATCGCAAGCCAGATGTGATGGAAGAAATGCCTCAGGAAAACGGCAAGATTGAAACCGAACACCGGCCTCTTGCCGGGTTCGGTATTCGCGGCACTCGTCAGCATGCGGTCTTCGAGCACGCGGTCGTAGTTTACACCGACCGGAACGAACACGACGTCCTTCGGTCCCTTCGGATCGAACGCCGCGACCATATAGCTCAAGAGCCCGAATTTCGGCGGCCGCAATTTTCCGTCGCGGGAGAGGCCGCCTTCGGGAAAAATTGCCTGCACGACACCGGACGCGGTCGCCATGTGCACGTAGCGCGAGAGCACCTTGCGATAGAGCGCGTCGCGCGAGTCGCGGCGAATGAAGTAAGCGCCCATCGAGCGGATGAGATTGCGCAGACCCCAGATCTGCGCCCATTCGCCGACCGCGTAGGAAAGCGCGGAAGACTGCGCCGCGACATAGGTCACCAGCACATAGTCCATGTTCGAGCGGTGATTGATGACGAAGACCACCGAGGAATCCGGATCGACTTTCGAAAACGCCTCTTCGTTCCGGAAGCCGATGCGCACGCGATAGAGCGTTTCCGAAAGCCACTTCGATAAACGCGTGCCGATCCGGAAATAGGCATAGGCGGAAAACGAGGGCACGATCTCGCCGGCGTAGCGCTTCACCTTCTCCATCAGCACTTCGCGCGGGATTTTCTGCTCGCGCGCGTATTCGTCGACTGCGTGCAGCACTTCGGGGTCATAGATCAGCCGGTCCATCAGGACCTGCCGCTTGGTGAGCTTGAAGGGTTTGATCTGGAGGCGGAGCCGGGTGTTCAGCTCGCCGATGGCCTTGTTGGCGCGGCGTCTCAGCGCCCAGCGCACACTTGGAATGAGCATCCGGTCGAGGAAGGCGAGCCCCGCCAGCACGCCGATAACGAGAAAAACCCAGAGCGGCAGCGTGACGTCGGACCACATAATTCTGCCCCCAATGGCTGCGAGACGGCGGATCGATCATCCGCTATTGAAGCGTTTCCTTGAGACCCCCGGTTCTTATGCTCGTGACCGATCAGCCCCACGCGATCCAATACAATGCCAGGCCCCGGCGCAACTGGGGCCGCACCTTGAAGGGCTATGCCTTCGGCTGGGCCTGGTTCGATCCCGTGAGTTCCTGGGCGCTGCGGCGGCTGTTTGTGCCGTCATCGCTCTTATGGGCCGCGGCCGAGCAGGCAGGCACTTCGGTCGAGCATTTCTTCGATGCCGCGCAGCTTCCGAAGAAAAGCGCGAACGAAAAGAAGCTCGCCGAGGCGTTGATCCAGACCGCCTCCGTGCGCGCGATTGCGCAGAAAAAAGAAGCCGAATGGCAGCAGGCTTTCTTCGGCAATAGCACCGCCGGCCCGGACGCGCGCCGCGAGATTGAAGCATCGCGTTATGCTGCGAGCCACGCCTACAATCTTACGCGCCGTCACTTCGGATTCATGCTGAGAAGCGATCCGCCGAAGATCAAATCGCAGACGCAAAGCCCCGAGGAGATCGCCGCGATTTACGGCAGCCAGTTCGAGCACCTTTCGCTGAACGGCATCGCGGGCGGCAGTACCGAGATCGAAGTTTCGAAATCGGTCGAGCGCGCCGCGGGCGTCGATTACTGGTTGCGCTTTCAGAGTCCGTCCGCGCTCTTGGGCGACACGGTTTATGCGCGCGTGCTGGAGCCGCACGGCGTAAAGAACCCGCCGACGATCATTTTCGGTCACGGCATCTGCATCGAGTTCGATCACTGGCGCGGCCTGATCGACGAAGCGCGCACCTTGCGCGCGGAAGGCTTCCGCGTGATCCGTCCGGTTGCGCCGTGGCACGGACGCCGCCGGCCTTTAGGCAGCTTCGGTGGTCAGCCGATGATGACCAGAATTCCCGGCGGTTTGTTCGATGCATTTACCGGGGCTGCGCAAGAGTGGGCCGTGATCGCGAACTGGGCGCGGCAGACCTCGAGCGGTCCGCTCGCTTATGGCGGCACCAGCCTCGGTGCGCTGATCGCGCAATTCGCAGCGGAAAAAATCGGCGAACGCGACGCGCGCCTGCGCGCCGACGGATTGTTTCTGATCACCCATTCCGGCCGCATGACGGATGCGACCTTCCACGGCGACATGGCGAATTTGCTTGGTGTCGATCTGAACGCCGAGCAACAAGGCTGGAGCCGCGAGCGGATCGAAGCCGGTCTGGGACTTCTCGATCCGGCATTGCTTCCCGCTGTGGATCCGAAGCGCATCGTCACCGTTCTGGGAAAACGCGACCGCATCACGCCTTATGCGAGCGGCTTGAGCCTGATCGATTCTTGGGGCGTGCCCGACGAAAACCGTTTCGTCTGGGACCGCGGCCACTTCTCGATGCCGCTCACCATGATCCGCAACCCCGCGCCGGTCGCGCGTTTCCGCGAAGTGATGACAGGGCTCTAATTCCTTCTCACCGCTGGCGGGGTGATGGGGGCGAGCATCGCTCGCGATGCGAGCGGGATGAGGGGCGGATGCCCCTCACCCGATCGCTCATTTCATTCGCGATCACCCTCTCCCCGTGAACGGGGAGAGGGATTCAATGCTTCTTTGCGAAAGCCGTCACCGCGTCGATCGCTTCCCGGTCCGCGGTATTGATCGAGTACACCTCGGACATATGGCTGTGACCTTTGAGCGTGATCCGCTCGGGACAGCGTCCGGCCGCGCAAAGCGCGTCGTTCAGGAGTTTCGATTGCGCGATAAACGGCGGCGGGTCTATTTCGGCGTCGATCACCAGAAGCGGCAGCTTCGACGCGACAATGCCTTTCAGCGAGGAGCGCTCTTCGTATTTCGAGCGGTCTTCGCCGAAATAGGCGACGACATTCGGCGCCGAAGGATAGGCGACTTGGTCGAATATGCCCGACATCAAAATCGCACCCTTGATCCCAATTCCTTTTGGTCCGTGAAACTGCGTATGTGCGATGTAATTGCCGGCATGCGCGCCGCCCGCGGATTGCCCCCACAGAAATACGCGCGAAGGATCGCCGCCGTTGGCTGCGATATTTTCCAGCACCCACTGCACGGCCTTCGACAGATCTTCGGTCGCGGCGGGATAAGGATGGGCCGGCGCCAGACGATAAGTCATGTTGACGCCGACAAAGCCGTTCTTCACTGCCGCGAGCATGATGTTGTCGTAGAACGGCGAAGTCCCGGTGCGCTTGTTGCCGGCGACGTAGGCGCCGCCATGGACGAAAATGATCACGGGGCGCGGCGTGCCGTCCGCTTTCTCCGGCGTGAACACATCCAGTTTATTTCGCTCATCCGGTCCGTAAGCGATGTCGCGTTTCACCGCGACGCCTTCATAGGGCTCTTTCTGTTGAAACGGCGCGAAGATCGCGCCGGTCTTCGGCGGATCGATTACCGGACCGAGCGCCCGCACCTGTTCGGCGGCTTCGGCAGGTAACGCACTGAGTTGCGCCTGCGCGGGCGCGGCGAAGAGAGCGGCGCTGAGCGCCGTGACACGAAGTGCGAAAGCAGACATGGCGTTTCCTCATAGCGTTTTTCGATATTGCTTGACCAAAGCGTAGTCCCGGAATTGGAACTGGCAAAGGCCGGGGCCGGGATTTGCTTGAACGCGTTGCAGCGCGTCATGCGGGATCAGGTCCGTTCCACGCACGATAATCTTGACTTTTCACGATATAGGATTATATTCATACTGCCGTTTCCGTTCGAGGGCGCGCTCATGAGGCGTTCTGATCGCGGGAAGCGGCCGGCGTCTCCGCCAGCATTTCGCAGTTGCGGGCCGGGACGGTCCGGGGGCTCCGCCCGGCGAGACTACGCTCGCCTGCCGGGAGCACGGCTGACGGAGCGATGCAGTTTTCGGATTGCATCCACGAAAAGCGCGGCCCCGGATCGCATAAACGCCTGTGCAGAGCGCTGCGAAGCGATGCGCATTCTTCGAAAGAAGAGTGCGAGAAAAAGAGCTAACGCGCTTCGCGGCGCTCTTCACCCTCGAATTTTTCTCGCGGGCGGCATTGGCCTGCGCGCTATTTGAAAACTGAAATCGAAATCAGGAACTGAGCGCGCCGCGCAGAAGCAGGCGATAAATTTTATCTTTCAAGCCTGCGGCTTTGGTAAGACCCATGCGCTCGATTGCGGCTTCTGTCTCGGCGATTTTCGCAGCGAGCAGGCCGCACAACGCGAGGGGAATAAGTTGTAAGGGCGCGCTGGACTTCTGTTTCAGCAATTGTAGCGCCGGAATGATCTGCAGCTCCACATCGGTAAAATCCGTCCCGAACGGAAAATCCGGCAGGTAACCGCGCTCTTTCGCGGGTCTTAATGCCTTCGCAACCCGCCCCGGGGTGTTGTCGCGATGCCCTGCCGGGATCTCGTAATTCTTGGCGATCTTGTTGTTGGCTTTTGCTTCGCGCAGCAATTCTTCCTGAAAGCGCGAGTCCGCGACAGACAACATCGCGGCAATCGTATCCTCGTCGGATTTTCCGCGCAGGTCGGCGACCCCGTATTCGGTCACGACAATATCGCGCAGATGCCGCGGAATGGTAGTGTGACCATAGGACCAGCGGATATTCGATAGCGTCTTCGTGCCATAGCCGCGTGTCGCGTTGACGCAGACGATCGAACGCGCGCCCTCGAGCGCGAAGGCCTGCGCGACGAAATTGTATTGTCCGCCGACGCCACTCACCACAATCCCGCTTTCGAGCCCGTCGGAGGTGGTTGCGCCGAGCAGGGTCGCCATCATCCCGTTGTTAATGAAGCGCGCTTTCACGCGCGCGGCGCGCTTCTTCTCTTCGTCGCCATAGAGCTGGTTGACATAGGAAATGGCCTTCATCTGAATTTTCGCGCGCTCCGCGTCGCTCATCTCGCGCAGGCGGCGATAGAAATTTCTCGGGCCGAGAAAGAAACCGCCATGGAGCAACGCGCCGTCCACCTCGCGTTTTACGACGCCCGCATCGATCAGGTTGACGAATGAATCGACGAACATCTCGGTCGCGCCATAGAGCCCGGTCTTGAATGTTCCGAGTTCACCTTTCGCGCCCGGTGAAAGTGCCGAGATAGTTTCGCGAAAGGCGGCATTTTCTTTCTGTCGCAGAATGAGCGCATGCGCGGCAGCATCTCCCTCCGCGCCGATACCGATTTGAAGTGTGCCGCCGTCTTCGATGAGCGTCGCCGTGTGCAAACCGATTGCGTAAGCCGTGAGCGGCACCGGCTGCTTCGGCGCCGCAAACAGCGGGAAATCCGTTTCCGGATTTTCATAGACGAAATCGAACGCGCTTTCCGGCAGGTCGCCGTCGCCCGGCATGAATGGCAGTTCCGAGTTCACTTCTGCAATCACAACAAAATTCGCGCGGCCTTGCTCGCGCGCTTCGAGCAGGTCGAGCGTGAGATCGGTGTTGCACGAGAGGCTGTAGCGCGTCTCGCCGTTCACGACACGCTTCGCGACGAGCTGCGCGATGACATTCACGTTGCGGTCGAGGATGTAGCGGAAGGCGTGCGTGTAGTTCGCGGAAATGTAGTTCTGCTGAACCGAGGGAATACCGAGCGCGCGGCCTGCAAGCAGGAAAAACTCGCTCACCTGAATATTTTTGGGCAGCGTGCCGCTTCGCAGCGCGAGCGAATAAGCGAGTTCCGGATAGCCGCCGAACAAGCGATTGAGTACAGGATTGATAAAAGCTGCTTCTAACCCGGAAACGCTTGGCCTCTGCAGCGTCAGCGCCGTGAAAATATTCAGCTTCAGCGAAGGGTCGTTCGCCACGCGCGCATAGATTGCGTTTACGACGGTATTGGCTTTGCCCAAGCCCAACGGCAAGGCGAGCGTAATCTCGCGGCCGATTTTTCCGGCAATTGCGTCCGCGAGTTTTACGGCGTCGTCGAAATGCTGCGTTTGGCTCATGAACCGGAGCCTAGCGCAGCATCGCGGGAAAGCGAATGACGGTAGTTACTTTTTGGACAGGTCTATGCCCGCCGCCTTCGCGGCCATCGCGACATATTTCTGTGTCTGCTGAAACGCGCCTTCCAGTGCCTGCGCGGTCTTCATGTCTGAGATTTCCGCGAACTTGGCGGCGATCGCGTCCGGTGTGCGTTCTTCCGGCGGGAAGTAGACGCCGTGCGTCTCGACAATGCGGATCACCGAATAGACGCCCGCGCCCGCGCCCATGATCGTGCGGGAGGGGGCGTTTTCGCTCACCATGTAAAGCACGGCGGGCGTGATCGCTTCGGGCTGCATCAATTGAAGCACGTTTGGCGGCAGCAGTTCTTCGGTCATGCGTGTGGCAGCGGTCGGAGAGAGCGTGTTCACGCGGATGTTGAACTTCTGCCCTTCGTGATGGAGCACGTTCATCAAACCGGCCATCGCGGCTTTCGCCGCGCCATAGTTCGACTGGCCGAAATTACCGAATAGGCCCGATGAGGACGAAGTGAGCACGATGCGCCCGTAATTCTGCTCGCGCATGGTTTCCCAGGCGGCCTTGCAGCAGTTCACCGAACCCATCAAATGAACTTCCAGCACGAGGCGGAAGTCGTCGAGGTCCATCTTGGCGAAACTCTTGTCGCGCAGGATGCCCGCATTGTTGACGATAATATCGACGCGGCCCCACTTCTTCTTGGCGTCTTCGATCATCGCTTCGACTTCATTATATTTGGCGACGTTGGCGCCGTTTGCCATCGCTTCGCCGCCTTTCGCTTTGATCTCCTGCACCACGGTTTCGGCGGCCGAAAGCGAGCCGCCAGAGCCATCACGCGCGCCGCCGAGATCGTTCACGACGACCTTCGCACCGAGTGCCGCGAGCGAAAGTGCGTGGGATTTGCCGATGCCGTTGCCGGCCCCGGTCACGATGGCAACGCGATTGTCGAAGCGGATGGTCATAGGTTCCTCTCGGTATTTTCTTTTTTGTTGAAGGTCAGAATTTCTGGCTTTGCGCGTAGCGGTCGGCGTGGAAATAGGCGTCGCCGAGAAACTCTTGCGCCACGCGCGAGCGTTTCATAAAGAGACCGATATCGACTTCGTCGGTCATGCCCATACCGCCGAACATCTGCACCGCCTCGGAAACCGCGAGCTTGCCGACCTCGCAGGCTTTATACTTTGCCGCGCTCACCACGGAGCCCGCGGCATCGGGCGACTTGTCGAGTGTCACGCAGGCCGCAAGCACGAGCGAGCGCAGAAGCTCGATCTCGCCGAAGAGATGCGCTGCGCGGTGCTGCAGCGCCTGGAACGCGCCGATCGGCTTGCCGAATTGCTTGCGCTCCTTGAGAAACGCAACCGTGCGGTCGAAACTTTCGCCTGCGACGCCGAGCAGTTCCGCCGACACGCCTGCGCGTCCCGCATTCAGCGCGTTTTCGAGCAGCGCGAAGCCTTTTCCGCTTTCGCCGAGCGCATCGACCGCGTTCACGTTCTCGAATTTGATCCGCGCATTGTTGCGGCTGTCGACACTGACGACGCGCTCGATGGAAACACCCGGCGCTTTCGCATCGACGAGAAAGAGCGAAATGCCGTTCTTGTCGCCGGGTTCGCCTTCGGTGCGCGCGGCGATGATGATCGCGTCGGCGACATGGCCATCGACGACGAAAGACTTCTCGCCGTTTAGCTTAAAGGCGTTGCCGGAGATTTCGGCCTTCATCGCCGTCTTCTCCGGCGCATGCTTGCGGCCTTCATCGACCGCGAGCGCGATGATCGCTTTGGCTTCCGAGATCGCGGGCAACCACTTCTTCTTCTGTTCTTCCGAGCCGCCGCGGCGGAGTGCGGTCGCAGCCATCACCGCGGTCGAGAGGAAAGGGGAGGCCGCGAGCGTGCGGCCCATTTCCTCGCACACCAGCGCCATCCCGACGTGACCGAAATCCGAGCCGCCGTTGGCTTCGTCGATCAGGATTCCGGTCCAGCCCATATCCTTCATGCTGCGCCAGAGATCGCGGCTGAAACCGTCCTTGTCTTTCGTGTCGCGCAGGCGGCGTAGTTCCGAGACGGGCGACTTGTCGGCTAGAAACTCGCGCGCGGAATCGCGCAGCATGATCCGGTCTTCGTCGAGCGCGATCATGTCAGGCCTCCGGCAAATCTAGAATTCGCTTGGCCACGATGCCGAGCATGATTTCGGAAGTGCCGCCCTCGATGGAGTTGGCTTTGGTGCGAAGCCATTCGCGCGCGAGCGTGCCTTCGTCGGAACGTGCGCTTTCCCATTCCAGCGCGTCGGAGCCGCCGATGGTCATGAAGGCTTCGTAGCGGCGCTTGTTCAGCTCTGTTCCGGCATATTTCAGGATCGCCGACTTCGCGCCGACGCCCTGACCGGCTTTCGCTTCGGCCTTGTAGCGTTCGATGGTGGCGAGCAGCGCACGGCCGTCGATCTCGGCGCGGATCACTTCCTCGCGCACGAAGGGGTTGTCGAGCCGCCCGCTCGCATCGCGTCCGAACGACTTGATTGCTTCGGCGGGCAGCGAGCGCATGCCCACGAGCGATAGGCCGGAACCGATGGATGCGCGCTCGTGCGTGAGCAGATATTTCGCGATCGTCCAGCCGTCGTTGAGCGTGCCGACGAGATTTTCCTTCGGCACTTTCACGTTGTCGAAGAAGGTTTCGCAGAACGGCGACTTACCGGAAATGAGGAGAATAGGCTTCGTGGTCACGCCCTTCGCCGTCATGTCGAACAGCACAAAGGAAATTCCTTTGTGCTTCGGCGCGGCCGGGTCGGTGCGCACCAGGCAGAAAATCCAGTCGGCTTTGTCTGCATAAGATGTCCAGATCTTCTGGCCGTTGACGACGAAGTGGTCGCCTTTGTCTTCCGCTTTGGTCTGCAGCGAGGCGAGGTCGGAGCCCGCGCCAGGCTCGGAGTAACCCTGACACCAGCGGATTTCCCCGCGCGCAATTTTCGGAAGGTATTCTTTCTTCTGCGTCTCGTTGCCGAAGTGCAAAAGCGCGGGGCCGAGCATCCAGATGCCGAAGCTCTCCAGCGGCGAGCGCGCGTTGATCGCGCGCATTTCCTCACGCAGGATTTTTTCTTCCTCGCGCGAAAGTCCACCGCCGCCGTATTCCTTGGGCCACATTGGCACGGTCCAGCCGCGGGCGGCCATGCGCTCTAGCCAGATCTTTTGGTCTTCGGACTGGAACTGCCAGTTGCGGCCGCCCCAGCAGATATCGGGCTCGCCGCGCGAGGGCTTTCGCATCCCCGGCGGGCAGTTCTGCGCGAGCCATTCGCGCGCTTCTAGGCGGAAGGTTTCGAGCGGCATCTGGGAAGCTCCGGCTGAACGGAAGTTCTTAGCGCGCTCTCCTTAGAGCGGGAAGCCCGCTCGGCCGTTCGAAGCGCAGCAATGCCGATTGACGCAGCGTTCGCAGGCCCCGTTCCGCCGCGCGAAATGAAAAAGCCGGCCTGCCTCGCGGCGGACCGGCTTCTTAGCGCTCGTGCTGCGCTTAGTGGCGGCAGTGCGTGATGTAGCAGGTATAGCCGCGAGGGGTGCGGATCGCGCACTCGCGCAGCGCGCGCTGGCGCGCATAGCCGAGTGAACCCTGGCCCCAGCCCGATGCGTAGGGGCTCCGGGCCTCGCAGTAAGCGGCCTCGGCCTTAGTCGGCGTGATGAACGAAGCGGTAGCGAAAGTGGCGGCAGCAACAGCCGCGACGGCGAGAAACTTTTTCATGATGCGCTCCCCAGTGATGGCCTCCTGCGCAGTCTAGCGCAGCCGGCCGGCATTTGTGGAATCACGAAATTTCGCGCCGCAATAACGAAAAATTGTACTGGCGCTTTGCCGCGCCACGAAGCGGTCGCGATTGTTGCTGTAGCTTGCACAACTTACGGTCAGTGCCAGTCATTGCTGGCAAGACGCCAGTTTGGATTTTCCCTGGGGAGTGTTCGATGCGCAATCCTTTCCTTGGCTTTGCGGCCTTGGTGTTCCTGCTCGTTCCGTTGGCTGTTTCCGCGCAGGAGAAGACCTTTTCGCGGTCCGACCTGAATGCCGGCGCGGCTAGGCTGGAAACGCAGCTTCAGCGCGAGCTGGTAAGCCGCCCGCGCTCGGTCGCCGAACTGCGGAAGGAAGCCGATGCGGCGAGTGCCGCGAACGACGCGCGGACCCACGCGCAGCGTCTCGGCGAGCTCGCGGTTCACAGCGAGAAAGACGCAAGCCTCTGGCTCCGCTATGCCCGCGCGCTCGGCGAAATCAACCCGCAGAACGCAGCCGAACGGAACATCGTCCGCGACCGCACCGCGGCTGCCGCCTATCTCGCCTATCGCAGAACCGCGAACCGTGCGCAGGAAGCCGAAGCGCTCGAGATCGTCGGCCGCATCTATGCAGATCGCGAGTTGTGGCGCCCAGCACTCGAGACGTTGAAATTCGCGATCGAGCGGCGCGAGACCGCGGAGCTGAAATCTTTCTATGAAAATCTGCGCGATACCCACGGCTTCCGCGTGCTCGACTACTCGGTGGATGCCGATGTCGCGTCTCCGCGCGCATGTATCCAGTTCTCGGAACCGCTCGCGTCCAAGGTCGACTTTGCGCCGTTCGTTTCGGTGCAGGGCATCGAAAAGCCTTCCGTCACCTCGAACGAACAGCAGATTTGCATCGAAGGCCTCAAGCACGGCGAAACCTATGCCGTCACCATGCGGCGCGGCGTGCCCTCGAAGAACGGCGAGACGCTTGCGAATGCCGCCGAGCTTCAGATTTATGTGCGCGACCGCAAGGCGGATGCGCGCTTCACCGGCCGCGCTTACGTGCTCCCGCGCACAGGCCAGCGCGGCATTCCGGTCATTTCCGTCAACACGAAGAAGCTGAACATCCAGATCGTGCGGATCGGCGAGCGCTCGCTGATTCCGTCGGCGTTGGACGGCCAGTTCCGTCAGGCGCTGTCGCGTCACGAAATCGAGCAGCTCGCGCAGAGCCAGGGCGCGCTCGCTTTTAAAGGCGAACTCGAAGTCACATCAGAACTGAATAAAGAAGTAACGACCGCGTTCCCGATCGACGAGGCGATCAAGGACCTGCACGCGGGCGTCTATGTGATGACCGCGGTCCCCGCCGATGCGACCGGCCGCGAGCAGTATTCGAATCTCGCCACGCAATGGTTCGTGGTTTCCGATCTGGGGCTCACCGCGGTCACCACCAATGACGGCCTGCATGTCTTCGTGCGCGATCTTGGCGACGCCAAGCCGGTCGCCGATGCCGAACTGAAACTGCTCGCGAAGAACAACGAAGTCCTCGCGGTAGTCAAAACAAACGCGCAGGGATTTGCGAAATTCGACGTGGGCCTAGTGCGCGGCACCGGCGGTCTTTCTCCCGCCGTGCTGATCGCGGAGCGCAAGGGCGCGGACTACGCCTTCCTGTCCTTGAGCGAAAGCCCGTTCGATCTCGCCGACCGCGGCGTCTCGGGCCGGATCACGCCCGGTCCGCTCGACGCCTACATCGTCACCGAGCGCGGCGTCTATCGCTCGGGCGAGACCGTGCACGTCACGGCACTTCTGCGCGACGCCAAGGCGAAAGCGATCAGCGTTCCGCTGACCTTCGTGCTCTCGCGTCCCGACGGCGCGGAAGATCGCCGCATTGTCGTCAACGCCGATCAGCTCGGCGGGCGCAGCTTCGACATGCCGCTGCTCTCCGGCGCCACGACCGGTACCTGGCGGTTGCGCGCATACACCGATCTCAAGGCCGCGCCGGTGGGCGAGGTTGGGTTCCTCGTCGAGGATTACGTTCCGGATCGCATCGAATTCGATCTGAAAGCTGCGACGCCGGAAATCGGCGTCAACCAGCCGGCACAGGCGACCATCGACGGCCGCTACCTGTTCGGACCGCCCGCGGCTTCGCTCGATCTCGAAGGCGAGATCGAAATCCGCGCGACCCAGAACAAGCGCGGCTTCGAAGGCTATAGCTTTGGCCTTACCGACGAGCCGTTCACGCCGGTTCGGCGCCCACTCGTGGAATTGCCGAAGACCGACGCCAAGGGGCACGCCGATCTTTCGATTGCGCTGCCCGAACTTCCGCGCACGTCGCGACCGTTAGAGGCACAGATCACGATCCGCATGAACGAACACGGCGGCCGCGCGATTGAGCGGCGCATTGTCGTGCCGATCGCGGCGGCAGCGCCCACGATCGGCGTGCGACCGCAGTTCAAGGGCCGCGTCGGCGAGGGCGAGAAGGCGATCTTCGATGTCGTGCTCGTCAATCCCGACGGCAAGCTCGCCGCGAAGAGAAATCTGAAATGGGCGATCTATAAGGTCGAGACGCGCTATCAGTGGTATCGCGTTTCCGGCTCGTGGGATTACGAGCCGGTGCGCCAGACGCGCAAGATCGCGGAAGGCACGCTGAATACGCTTGCCGAAAAGGCGGTGCAGTTCTCGGCGGACGTTACCTACGGCCGCTATCGTCTCGAGATCACTTCGCCGGAAGTGAACGGCCCGGCCGCGAGCTACGCGTTCGACGCGGGCTGGTACGGCGAGACTTCCGCCGACACACCGGACCGCCTGGAAGTATCGCTCGACAAGACCGAATACGCCGAGGGCGACACTATGACGGTGTCGATCAATCCGCGCATCGATGGCGCCGCGACCGTGATGGTGGTCGGCGACAAGGTGCACGCGACCCAGCAGGTGCAGGTATTGGCGGCTGGCGGGCGTGTCACTTTCCGCGTCGGCGCGGATTGGGGCCCCGGCGCTTATGTCGTCGCCTTCCATCATCGTCCGCTCGACGTGCAGAAGAGCCGCATGCCGAGCCGCGCGATCGGCGTTTCGTGGTTTGGCGTAAACCGCGCCGCGCGAACCCTGAACGTAAAGATGGAATTGCCACAGCAGCTTCGCCCGAACTCGGTCTGGAATATCCCGGTCACCGTGAGCGGCCTGAACGGCGCCAACGCGCGCATCGTGATTGCGGCAGTTGACGTCGGCATACTAAATCTCACGAACTACAAGACGCCCGCGCCCGATAATTATTATCTCGGGCAGCGCCGTCTCGCCGGCGAAGTGCGCGATCTCTACGGCGCGCTGATCGACGGCATGCAGGGCACGCGCGGAAAGATACGCTCCGGTGGCGACGCCAACGCGATGGATATGGCGGGCAATCCGCCAAGCCAAGCGCCGCTGGTGCTCTATTCGGGCATCGTCACGCTCGACAAGGACGGCAAGGCCAACGTGCGCTTCGACATTCCCGCCTTCGACGGCAGCGTGCGCGTGATGGCGATGGCGTGGGCCGAAGAAAAGATCGGTCACGCCGCTTCTGAAGTCATCATTCGCGATCCGGTTGTGGTACAGGCGACCTTGCCGCGCTTCCTCGCCGCGAACGACAAATCGACGCTTCGGCTCGATGTCACGAACGTCGAAGCCGCGGCGGGCGATTACCAGATCGATCTCGTGACCGAGGGTGCCATCGAAGTTTCGGCGGCGAGCCACAAGATCAATCTCGCGAATGCCGCGCGCCGTGGGCTCACACTCGACCTGATCGGAAAGGGTGTCGGCCCCGCTTCGCTTACGATCCGCATCTCCGGC
This sequence comes from Xanthobacteraceae bacterium, assembly GCA_019752575.1. Taxonomy (GTDB): domain Bacteria; phylum Pseudomonadota; class Alphaproteobacteria; order Rhizobiales; family Xanthobacteraceae. The sequence continues at coordinate 77,628 of JAIELW010000009.1, forward strand.
CCGAACGGGCTTGCGATCGAGCGGAAATACGCGTTGCAGACGAGGCCGGCCTATCCGCCGATCGAGCGGCGCACCGTGCGTGAGCTTTCGCGCGACGAAAGCCTCGTGATCGACAGCAATCTGCTTGCCGATGTGACCCCCGGCACGGGGGCGGTGTCGCTGACCGTCTCGCCGCAGAACGGGATCGATGTGCCGTCGCTGCTCCTGGCGCTCGACCGCTATCCCTATGGCTGCTCCGAGCAGATCACGAGCCGCGCGCTGCCGTTGCTTTACGTCAACGAACTCGCGCGCGAAAATCAGCTCGCGCTCGATAAATCCATCGACGAGCGCATTAAGGAAGCGATCGGCCGCGTGCTTGCACGACAGAACTCCGAGGGCGCCTTCGGTCTCTGGAGCTCGTCGAGCGCAGCTGACACCTGGCTGCATACTTACGTCACGGACTTCCTCACGCGCGCGCGCGAGAAGGGTTTCACCGTGCCCGAGGCGCAGTTCAAGCTCGCGTTGAACAAGCTTCGCAACGCGGTGCAGCTCGGCAATAACCGCGGCGGCGATCAGAACACGGAAGCAATTGCTTACGCGCTCTATGTGCTGGCCCGCAACGGCGTCGCACCCGTCGGCGATCTTCGCTACCTCGCGGACGCGAAGCTAGATGAACTGACCACGCCGCTTTCGCGCGGTCAGCTTGCGGCGGCGCTCTCGCTGTACGGCGACAAGGTGCGCGCGGAGAAAGTGTTCAACGCGGCACTCGAATCCTTGCCGCGGAACGAGCTTTCTCCCACTGCCGGCCGCGACGACTACGGCTCGCCGCTGCGCGATGCTGCCGCAATCGTCGCACTCGCGAGCGAAGCCGGCGTCGAAAACACCATGCGCGTCGCGCTCACCCGAGTGCAGTTGGCTCGCGCGGTAACGCCGAGCACGAGCACGCAGGAAAATGCGTGGCTGGTGCTGGCGGCCCGTGCCTTCGCGAAGGAAGCCGAGCGCGTCTCGCTCTCCATCGACGGCGTCGAGCATAAGGGCAACTACTTCCGCACGATCCGCGCGGCGGAGCTCACGGGTAAAACGATCCGCATTGCGAATAACGGCGACCGTCCGGTCCAAGTCGTGATCGGCATCCGCGGCGCGCCGGTCGACGCCGAGCCGCCGGTCGAGAAGGGCTTCCGTCTCACGCGCACGTATCGCGCGCTCGACGGCACGCCGATTGCCGATCCCTCGAAGGTCACGCAGAACGAGCGCATGGTCGTCTTGCTGCGTGCAGTCCCGGCCGAACTGGTCGCGGGGCGTTTGCTGCTCGTCGATTTCCTCCCCGCCGGGTTCGAGATCGACAATCCGCGCCTGGTCGCGGGCGGCGAAACCGGAAGCCTGAAGTGGCTCGGCCAGACTTCGGAGACCGCGCACTCGGAATTCCGTGACGACCGCTTCGTCGCGGCCTTTAACCGGAGCGACGGCGACAAAAGTGCGATCACGGTCGCCTACATCGTGCGCGCGGTGTCGCCGGGTAAATACGCGCACCCGCCTGCGATGATCGAGGACATGTATCGCCCGGACCGCTTCGCGCGGACCGAAGCGAGCACGCTGGAAGTATTGCCGGCTTCCAAATGAAGAAGCGGCTCATCAAGCTGATCGGCGGTGGCGCGCTTGCGATTTTCGCAAGCGCGCTTCTCGCTGCCGGCTTGATCCGTGTGACCGCGCCTGCCGCGCCGCAGGTCCAGCGCTCGGTGGAGGTCATCGATCGCAACGGGGCGTTGCTGCGGCCGTTCTCGCTTTCCGACGGCCGCTGGCGCTTGGCGGCAAAGCCCGAGCAGGTCGACAAGCGCTATCTCGAAATGCTGATCGCCTACGAAGACCGGCGCTTCCGCGATCATATCGGCGTCGATCCACTCGCGCTTCTTCGCGCAACGTATCAGCTCGTGACCAACGGCGAGATCGTTTCCGGCGGCTCGACGCTGTCGATGCAGGTCGCGCGTCTGATCGATCCGCGCAAGAACCGCACGCTGATTGCGAAGCTCGCCGAGATCGTGCGCGCGACGCAGCTCGAGGCGCGCCTCTCCAAGCAGGAAATTCTCGAGCTTTATCTCACGCTTGCGCCGTTCGGCGGCAATCTCGAAGGCGTGCGCGCAGCCTCACACGCATATTTCGGTAAGGAGCCGGTGCGGCTCACGATCGGCGAGGCGGC
>JAIELW010000014.1 GCA_019752575.1 Xanthobacteraceae bacterium
CCCGGCGCGCAGTTTCTCGCGGCAGGCGGCTATCACCATCACCTCGGCACGAACATCTGGGAAAGCCGCAACGGCCCGCCGCCTTCGCCCAACACCGCGGGCATTTCCCTGATGACGTTCGAACTGCCGGATGAAGATTCAGTACAGGCACTGAAGGCGCGGCTGGCAGCAGCGAATGTAACGGCGGAAGCGAACGGCAACGGTTTCGATTTCACCGATCCGTGGCAGACGCCGGTCGCAGTTCGCCTGCGCATGTGACCGCAGAGCGAAACACAGAAGCTTTGAAATAAACCTCGTCATGGCCGGGCCGTCACTCCTCATGGTGAGGAGCGGGCGAAGCCCGCGTCTCGAACCATGAGCATACATCCTCATCCTTCGAGACGCGCGCCTTCGGCGCGCTCCTCAGGATGAGGTAGGCATTCTTGACTCGCGTGCCTGCGACGGCTCTAGCTTGCCGTAAAATTCCGGGAGGCTTCTCATGTTCGAAAAAATGTTCTCGCTCGATGGCCGCATCGCCGTCGTCACCGGCGGCTCGCGCGGCATCGGGAAGATGATCGCGAGCGGGTTTCTCGCTTATGGCGCAGCCAAAGTTTACATCACCGCACGCAAGGCGGGTCCGTGCGAGGAGACCGCGAAAGAGCTTTCCGCGAAATATCCCGGCGAATGCATCGCGCTGCCGATCGACATGTCCACGGTCGAAGGCTGCAACACGCTCGCAGCCGAACTCATGAAGCGCGAGCCGAAGATCGACATTCTCGTGAACAATGCGGGCGCGGCCTGGGGCGCGAACTTCGACGAGTTTCCCGAAAGCGGCTGGGACAAGGTGATGAACCTGAACGTCAAATCGCTGTTCTTTCTGACCAAGGCGCTGGCGAAGCCGCTGCGCGCGGCGGCCACGAAAGAACGCCCCGGCAAGGTCATCAATATCGCCTCGATCGACGGCCTCTCTGTCAATCCGATGGAGACTTACTCTTATCAGGCGAGCAAGGCGGCGGTGATTCACCTGACGCGCCGCATGGCGGCGAAGCTGATCCGCGACAACATCTGCGTCACCGCAATCTGCCCCGGTGCCTTCGCTTCCGAGATGAACAAGGCCGCCAAAGATCACGGCGCGGAAGTCGCCAAGCGCATCCCTTCGCGCCGCATCGGCACCGACGAGGATATGGCGGGGATCGCGATCTATCTCGCTTCGCGCGCGGGCGACTATGTCGTCGGCAACTCCATCGCAGTCGATGGCGGTATCGTCTACGCGAATGTCAACCTGCCGGTGGCGGGAGAATAAAAGCCGAACTCGTCATGCCCGGCCTTGTGCCGGGCATCCACGCCTTTAGAGACTCTCAACGCTGCTAAAGCGTGGATGGCCGGGACGAGCCCGGCCATGACGAAGTAGATGCAGGCCTGCCAAGCATCCGCGCGCGTTGACCCCATTGGACCACTTTCGTAAGAGCCGCCTTCCTAGGAAGGCGGCTCTTTCAATGCGATCTCTGTTCCAGACTTTTTTCGGCCGCCCGTATCTTCTGCTCTCGCTTACCTCGCTGTTCTGGGCGGGCAACATCGTGCTCGGCCGCTATGCTGCGGGGCATGTGCCGCCGGCGGCGCTCTCCTTCATCCGCTGGACCGGCGCGTTTCTGATCCTGATTGCGTTTGCCTGGCCGTTCCTGAAGCGTGACTGGCCGAAAATCCGCCAGCATCTTCCGGTGATGCTGGTTCTGACATTCGCCGGCATCACCATCTATAACGTTATGGCCTATTGGGGCCTGCAATACACGCAGGCGATCAACGCCCTTCTCATCACGTCCGCGCATCCGCTGCTCGTCGCGGCGTGGAGCTTCGTGCTCTATCGCGAGCGGCTCACAATCTGGCAGACGATCGGGATTGTGCTTTCGCTGCTGGGCGTGCTGACGATTCTCACGCAAGGAGATTTGAGTGCGCTCAGGGACGTGCGCTTCAATATCGGCGATGTCGTCTTCTTCTCGGCCCAGATCGTCTATTCGTTCTACGCGACGCTGATCAAAAGCCGCCCGGATATCAGCCCAATTTCGTTTCTGGCATTTACGATCGGCGCCGGCGCGGTGTTCCTGACGCCGATCTATGCCGCGGAAGTCGCGTTGGGAATTACGTTCACGCTCGACCTGAAGGCGATTCTGATTCTCGCCTACATCACGATTTTTCCGTCGCTGCTCGCGTATCTTTTCTTCAATCGCGGCGTCGAACTCATAGGCCCGAACCGGGCCGCGCCGTTCTATCACCTGATTCCGATTTTCGGCTCGGCGCTCGCGATCGTTTTCCTCGGCGAGCGGCCCGAGCTATTCCACGGCGTGGGCTACGCGCTCGTGCTAGCGGGGATTTTTATTGGGACGAGGGGGCGGACAACGCCTTAACTATAGCGTCATGCCCGGCCTTGTGCCGGGCATCCACATCTTCATCACTTCAACGCAGTTAAGGCGTGGATGGTCGGGACAAGCCCGACCATGACGAAATTAAAACGTCAGCGGCTTCACGCGCTGCACGAGCGGGAGCTTCGTAATTTTCGCGAGCACCTCCGCAGGCGCGACGCTGTCGATGTGCACGAGCGCAATCGCATTGCCGCCCGGCTCCTCGCGGCCGAAATGCATGGTCGCGATGTTGATGCCGGCATCGCCAAGCGTGGAAGCAAAGCGGCCGATGAAGCCGGGCTTGTCCTGGTTGGTGACGTAGATCATTTGCGCGCCGAACTCCGCGTCCATGCGGATACCCTTGATGTTCACGATGCGCGGGCGGCCGTCGGCGTAAACCGTGCCGGAAATCCCGCGCGTCTGGGTTTCGGTAGTGACCGAAACCGTGATCAGGCTGTCGTAATCGCCGACCGTCTCGCGCGTCGTTTCCTCGACGATGATGCCGCGCTCTTTCGCAATGATCGGCGCGGAGACGACATTGATGTCGCGCAGCATAGGACGCAGAAGACCTGCGACCGCAGCCGACGTCATCGCCTTGATCTTCATGCCCGCGACCGAACCCGCATAGGTGATCTGTACGCGCTTGATTCCGGTTTCGGTGAGCTGGCCCGCGAACGAGCCGAGCTTTTCCGCAAGCTCGATATAAGGCCGGAGCTTCGGCGCCTCCTCCGCCGTGATCGACGGGAAGTTGACCGCGTTCGAAATGGCGCCGCGGATCAGGTAATCCGACATCTGCTCGGCGACCTGGAGCGCGACGTTCTCCTGCGCTTCGGAAGTCGACGCGCCGAGATGCGGCGTGCAGACGACGTTCGGATGGCCGAATAGGACGTTCTCGGTCGCAGGCTCGGTGACGAAAACGTCGAAGCCCGCACCCCCGACATGACCCGAGTCGAGCGCCGCGCGCAGCGCCTTTTCGTCGACCAGACCGCCGCGCGCGCAGTTGATGATGCGCACGCCCTTCTTGGTCTTCGCGAGCGTCGCGGCGTCGAGAATATTCTTGGTCTTGTCGGTGAGCGGCGTGTGGAAGGTGATGAAGTCCGAACGCGCCAGGAGATCGTCGAGTTCGACCTTTTCGACGCCGAGATCGAGTGCGCGCACCGGCGACAAAAACGGATCGAACGCGATCACTTTCATGTGCAGGCCGATCGCACGGTCCGCGACGATCGAGCCGATGTTGCCGCAGCCGATGATGCCGAGCGTCTTGTTGGTGATTTCGACGCCGTTGAAGCGGTTCTTTTCCCATTTTCCCGCCTGGGTCGAAGCGTCGGCGGCGGGAAGCTGGCGCGCGAGCGCGAACATCAGTGCAATCGCGTGCTCCGCGGTCGTGATCGAGTTGCCGAACGGCGTGTTCATCACGATCACGCCCTTGGCGGTCGCCGCCGGAATTTCGACGTTGTCGACGCCGATGCCGGCGCGGCCGACGACTTTCAGCTTTTTCGCGGCTTCCAGCACCTTGGCGGTGATCTTGGTCGCGGAGCGGATGGCGATGCCGTCATAGTCGCCGATGATCTTGATCAGTTCGTCGCGCTCGAGGCCGGTCTTCACGTCGGTTTCGACGCCGCGATCCTTGAAGATCTGCACGGCGGTCGGGGAGAGCTTGTCTGCGATCAGAACGCGGGGTGCCATGATGGTCTCTCGCTATGTCTGTGAATGGTTGAACGAGCCCCTCACCCCACCCCTCTCCCCGCTTGCGGGGAGAGGGAGGCCGCGCGTTTCACGCGCGGCGGGTGAGGGGGTAATTTTTCAGGCTGCTTTCGGCAGCGTGGATTTAGCCTGCGCGAAGGCCCAATCGAGCCAGGGCGTCAGCGCCTCAAGGTCGGACGCCTCTATTGTTGCGCCGGTCCAGATGCGAAGGCCCGGAGGCGCATCGCGGTAATGACCGATGTCGAGCGCGACGTTTTCTTTTTCCAAGAGCGAAGCGAGCTGCTTCGCGAACGCATTTTGCGCGTCGGCGGGCAACGCCTTGATCGCCGGATCGACCACTTCGAAACAGACCGAGGTGTTCGAGCGTTCGGCGTCTTTCTTCGCGAGGAAATCGATCCACGGGGTCTTTTCGACCCACTTCGCGAGCACCGCGAAATTCCTGTTGGCGCGATCCTGCAACCCCTTCAGCGAGCCGACCGACTTCGCCCATTCGAGCGCATCGACATAGTCCTCGACGCAGAGCATCGACGGCGTGTTGATGGTTTCGCCTTCGAAGACACCGGTAATTAACTTGCCGCCTTTGGTCATGCGGAAGATTTTCGGCAGCGGCCAGGCCGGCGTGTAGCTTTCGAGCCGTTCGACCGCGCGGGGCGACAGAATGAGCATGCCGTGCGCGGCTTCGCCGCCGAGCACCTTCTGCCAGCTATAGGTGACGACATCGAGCTTCGCGAAATCGAGGTTCTGCGCGAACGCCGCCGAAGTCGCGTCGCAAATCGTGAGCCCTTCGCGATTCGCCGGGATCCAGTCGCCGTTCGGCACGCGCACGCCCGAAGTGGTGCCGTTCCAGGTGAAGATCACGTCGTTCTTGAAATCGACCTTCGCGAGATCGGGCAATTCGCCATAAGGCGCCTTGGTGATCTTCGCGTCTTTAAGCTTGAGTTGCTTCACGACGTCGGTCGCCCAGCCCTCGCCGAACGATTCCCACGTCAGCACCTCGACGCCGCGTGCGCCCAAGAGCGACCACAGCGCCATTTCGACGGCGCCCGTGTCGGAGGCCGGCACGATGCCGATCAGATAATTCGACGGCACCCCGAGCACTTCGCGCGTGAGCTCGATCGCGTGTTTCAAACGCGCCTTGCCCGGCTTCGAACGGTGCGAGCGGCCGACCAATGCTTTTTCGAGGTTTTTGAGGTTCCAGCCGGGGCGCTTGGCGCAGGGGCCGGACGAGAAATGGTTTACGCGCGGGCGCGCGGCAGGCTGTGTCGTCATGACCTATCCTTCCAGATAGAAGCCCCTCGTTGGGGAGGGGTGTCCCACTGGCGGGGATAGCAGAAGATTCTGGCGGGTCAAGTGCGCTGCAGCAAATTCGCCATCCCTTTTCATCCCTCCCCCTTGCGGGGAGGGTGGCCCGAGCACCCATCTCGGATTTATCCGAGATGGGCATTTTTAAATGTCCAAGTCTTTAAATGTCCAAGTCGGCTACAGCCGACTTGGATGCGAGGGTCGGGTGGGGGTGCATCTCCAATCAAATCACGTGTTGTCACCTCACCCTGCTCGCTCGCTTCGCTCGCGAGCTTCCCTCCCCATCAAGGGGAGGGAGAAAAAAGAAAAGGCCCGGTGCCGAAGCGCCGGGCCAGTTACGCGAGAGCCAACCCGCGTTCCTTGAAACTCAGTCGAGCTTGTAGCGAAGGCCGATCTTGAACTCCTGCGTGGTCACATCGACCAGCGCGCCGGTGAGCGCGTAGGCGCTGCCGAGATCGGCATAGCGATAACCGAAATCGATCGAGAGATTCGGCGACAGGTGATAGGCGGCACCCGCCATCAAGGCCCAGGCAAAATTCCAGCGGCCTTCGCTGTCGAGATCGTTGAACGCCGCACCGACGCCGGCCCCGACATAGGGCGTGACACCGTACCAGGTGCCGAGATCCACATAGGCGTTCGCAAACAGCGCCGACGACCACAGCTTCGCGCCGGCGACGGCGGGATTGTCGGTGGCGGAGAAGCTGCTGCCGAACTGGTAGTCGAGCGTGACGTCGCCGCGCAGCCAGCTTGCGAACTGATAGCCGATGCCGGCGCCAAACATAGCCGCGTCTTCCGGCCCGTTGGCGCCGGAAACGTCGAACATGCGATAGGTGAAGTCGCCGCGCAGATACCAGTTGGAGCCGAGCTCGACCCACGGCGCCGGCGGCGCGCGCAGGATCGGCGGCGGCATATCGGCGGCGTTAACGGCCTGGGAGGAAACCGAGAGCGTGATCGCAGCGGCGGCAGCGAGAGCGAATTTTTTCATACGAGATACCTTTCATACACACCGCGCGCTGGCGCGATTTACTGGAGTGGAAACCGGCGCGGATCGATGCGCCGGTTTCAATCGTGCCTGTCAGAACCGGCGCATCAGCGGCTGGAACACCTGCTGCATCTGATATTGCGGGGCGGGCGCGCTCGCGAAGAGGTAGCGCACGCCAATCTTCAGATCGTGCGAGTCGATACCGCGGAATTCCATCGGCGGCGTGGTGCCGGAGCCGTCATAGGCAATGAGCGTTCCGGACTTGCCGTCGCCGAGATAGACGTAGCGGTAGGCGAGTTCGACGGTGAAGTTCTTGCTGACTTCGTACGCAAGACCGGCGTGCAACGCGTAAGCGATGTTCCAGGTGTAGGCGGAGTCGGCATAGGACAGCGTAGGCTGCAGTGCCGGCGCGGGTCCGACGCCCATGTCGCGCAAGCTGTGAATGCCAATGCGGCTGAAACCGATACCGGCGCCGACGAACGGCGTGACGCCGCCCCAGGTGCCGAGATCCGCATATGCGTTCAACATGAACAGCCACTCGGACTTCTTGCCGGTGTAGTTGTTAAAGCGCGCATTGGCGCCGTCGAACCAGGTATCGAGCCCGTGGAATCCGGTTTCGCCGCGATATTCGCCGGTCACGTCGAAGCGCATCCAGCTATTCCACTTGTAACCGACGCCAAGGCCCCACAGCATGCCCGACTCGAAATTCTTGTCGCGCACGATGAGATTGGCGGTCGACGGATAGTTCGCATTGAACAGTTCGCCGAGAGCCTGATTGGTCATGCCGATGTCGCCGCGGATGTACCAGCCGCCGAATTCCTCGATGACGGGAGGGGGAGGAGGCGGAGGCGGAGGCGTCATGCAATGCGGCGGCAGCGGGCCACCGGGATACTGCGGCTGACAAGGATAATCGGCCGCGCGCGCGCTTCCTGCGGTGAAGGCAACCGCCGCAACGGCGGCAAGAGCGGCAATACGAACGCTGCCCATCTCACAAATCCTTTTTCGAAGGCGTGAGCGGACTCATTCGTGCTCGCGCCGGTTACTGACGACGCGAGTATCTCCGCGAGTATTTAAAGAGCGCTTAACCTTAACTCTTAACCGTGATTTTTAATGATCGTTGCGCGCGCCTCCCGACACGCGAGCAAAATCAATGCGCCGCACACGAATGCGTTAACGAGCGTTAGCGAAGACATTAACGCCGCTTAAACGTGGTTACCGAAGGATGAAGAAGAAGTTGCGGGGGAGTTAACAAACGCAACGTGCGGTCGTGCAGCGTCGAAGCATCGCAACAAATAGATTCGTCATGCTCGCGCTTGTCGCGAGCATCCACGCCTTAACAGCATCGAAAAAGAAAAGGCTGGATGGCCGGGACAAGCCCGGCCATGACACTCGAGAGGTTCTCAGTGCTACGCCGCCGCTTTCGCGACAGCCGCGACGATCACATCGACCACTTCTTCGACAAGCTCGCGGTCGTCGCCTTCCGCCATCACGCGGATCACGGGTTCCGTGCCCGAAGGACGGATCACGAGACGCCCGGTCTTACCGAGACGGCGCTGCGCGGCGTCGATCACGCTCGTCACCGATGAGTTTTCGAGCGGCTTGCCGGAGGAATAACGCACGTTTTTCATCACCTGCGGCAGCGGATCGAAGCGGTGGCAGACTTCCGAAACCGGCTTGCCGGATTTCTTGACCATCGCGAGCACCTGGAGTGCCGCGACGAAGCCGTCGCCGGTGGTGGCGTAGTCCGAGAGAATGATGTGGCCGGAAGGCTCGCCGCCGAGGTTGTATCCGGTCTCGCGCATCTTCTCGAGCACGTAGCGGTCGCCGACCGGCGTGCGCTCGAACCCGATGCCGAGTTCCTCGAAATGACGCTCGAGGCCGAGGTTGGACATCACGGTTGCGACCACGCCGTCGCGCGCGAGCATGCCCTCGGAGCGAAAGCGCTCCGCGATCAGTGCGAGTAACTGGTCGCCGTCCACGAGATGGCCCTTTTCGTCGACGATCACGACGCGGTCGGCGTCGCCGTCGAGCGCGATCCCGATATCGGCGCGCATTTCGCGCACCTTGGCCTGCAAGGCTTCCGGCGCGGTCGAGCCGACGTCGCGGTTGATGTTGAAGCCGTCCGGGTCGACGCCGAGCGAAATCACTTCCGCGCCCAGCTCCCACAGGCCCGCCGGCGCGACCTTGTAGGCAGCGCCGTTCGCGCAATCGACCACGATGCGCAGGCCTTCGAGCGAGAGATTGCGCGGCAGCGTGCGCTTTGCGAATTCGAGATAGCGCTCGTAGGCGCCATCGATGCGCTTGGCGCGGCCGAGGCTCGCCGACTGCGCGAGGCGCTTCGAGAGATCGCTATCCATAAGATTTTCGATTTCGTGCTCGATCGCGTCGGTCAGCTTGTAGCCGTCCGGCCCGAACAGCTTGATGCCGTTGTCGTCATAAGGGTTGTGCGAAGCGGAAATCATGACGCCGAGATCGGCGCGCATGGAGCGCGTGAGCATCGCGACCGCCGGCGTCGGCATCGGGCCGAGCTGGAACACGTCCATGCCCACCGAAGTGAAGCCCGCGACCAGCGCGGTCTCGATCATGTAGCCCGAAAGCCGCGTGTCCTTGCCGATCACGACACGGTGGCGGTGCTCGCCATTCTGGAACATGAGGCCGGCCGCCTGCCCCACCTTGAGCGCAAGCTCAGGCGTAATCACGCGGTTTGCGCGACCGCGGATGCCGTCCGTTCCGAAGTGCTTTCGTGCCATTAACCTCGCCCCGTCCAGGGCCTCCGCCTAAATAGACGCAAGCCGGATATATATCTGGCTGGCGCGGGGATACCCCTTCAAGGCACCCGAGGCTAGTCCGCAGCCTTTCTTCATACCCTCAAAAATTGTGAGCGATGTTAACGGCGCGCCGAAAGCGTTAAAACAGCGGGATTCGACCCGATCTCGCGCATAAAGCCTGAAGAAAGCAAGGTCGATGCGAGCGCCGTTTCCGCCTGCGAGTTCTAAAAGCAAAACGCCCGCATTTCTGCGGGCGTTTTGTTTTCAATCGCTTGAAGATCAATTCTGCGGCTGCGGCTCCATCGGGCCGGGAGTGCTGCCCGGACGCGGGCGATTGCCGCGCGGCACCGCGGAGGAGCGCGGAGCCGGCGCTTCGGCTTCGCCGCGCACCGGCGGCTTGCCGGTGAGCAGGTCCTTGATCTCGTCGCCGGAAAGCGTCTCGTACTCGATCAGCCCCTTGGCGAGCACTTCGAGATCGTCGCGCTTCTCGGAGATGATCTTTTTCGCTTCCGCGTGACCTGCATCGACGAGGCGGCGTACTTCGCTATCGATCTTCTGCGCGGTCGCTTCGGAGATGTTCTGCGTGCGCGATACCGAGTGGCCGAGGAACACTTCTTCCTGGTTCTCGCCGTAAGAGACGGTGCCGAGTTCTTTCGAGAAGCCCCAGCGCGTCACCATCATGCGCGCGAGGCGGGTCGCCTGCTCGATGTCGGACTGCGCGCCGGAGGTGACCTTGTCGTGGCCGAAGATCAGTTCTTCGGCGACACGGCCACCCATCATGATCGCAAGCCGCGAAGTCATCTGCTCGTAGCTCATCGAGAGCTTGTCGCGTTCGGGAAGCTGCATGACCATGCCGAGCGCGCGGCCGCGCGGGATCACGGTCGCCTTATGCACCGGATCGGTCGCCCGCACGTTCAGCGCGACCAGCGCATGGCCGCCTTCGTGATAGGCGGTGAGCAGCTTCTCTTCTTCGGTCATGACGAGCGAGCGGCGTTCCGCGCCCATCATTACCTTGTCTTTCGCGTCTTCGAATTCGTGCTGCGTGACCATGCGCTTGTTGCGGCGCGCGGCCATCAGCGCCGCTTCGTTGACGAGGTTCGCAAGATCGGCGCCCGAGAAACCGGGCGTACCGCGCGCAACCGTCTTGAGATTGACGTCGGGCGCGATCGGCACTTTGCGGATATGGACCTTGAGGATCTGCTCGCGGCCGGTGACGTCCGGGTTCGGCACCACGACCTGACGGTCGAAGCGGCCCGGACGAAGCAGCGCGGGGTCGAGCACGTCGGGACGGTTGGTGGCGGCGATGAGAATAATGCCTTCGTTGGCCTCAAAGCCGTCCATCTCGACCAGCAACTGGTTCAGCGTCTGCTCGCGCTCGTCGTTGCCGCCGCCTAAGCCCGCGCCGCGATGGCGGCCGACCGCGTCAATTTCGTCGATGAAGATGATGCACGGCGCATTCTTCTTCGCCTGCTCGAACATATCGCGCACGCGCGATGCGCCGACGCCCACGAACATTTCTACGAAGTCGGAGCCAGAGATCGTGAAGAACGGAACGTTCGCTTCGCCCGCGACCGCGCGCGCGATCAGCGTCTTGCCGGTGCCCGGAGGGCCGACCAAGAGCACGCCGCGCGGGATTCGTCCGCCGAGGCGCTGGAATTTTCCGGGATCGCGCAAGAATTCGACGATCTCTTCGAGATCGGCCTTGGCCTCGTCAACGCCCGCGACGTCTTCGAAGGTGACGCGGCCATGTGCCTCGGTCAGCATCTTCGCGCGCGACTTGCCGAAGCCCATCGCCTTGCCGCCTGCGCCCTGCATCTGGCGCGAGAGGAAAATCCACACGCCGATCAGTGCGATGAACGGCAGCCACGAAATCAGCAGCGACACGAACCACGGCACCTGCTCGCCCTGCGGCTTCGCGGTGATGGTGACATTCTTGCCGTAGAGGCGCGAAATCAGCGACGGGTCGTTCGGCGCATAGGTCTGGAACTGGCGGCCGTCGGTGAACGAACCGGTGATCTCATGACCCTGGATGATGACATCCCTCACCTTCCCGGCGTCGACTTCGGTGAGAAGCTGCGAGAAGGAAATATCGTTCGTCGCCTGCCGCTGAGTCGGGTTCTGAAACAGCGAGAACAGCGCAAGCAGCAAGAGGACGATAATCACCCAGAGGGCGAAATTCCGCAGGTTGGCGTTCATTGAAGACCTTTCGCGGGGCCTGGATAAGCCCGAAATCCGATGGCGCAGCCTAGCAGCAGGCGATTAAAGCCGGTTTACGTTAGAATGTAGGCGCGGCCCCCCACCTTGCCAAGGGAAACGCCTGGAAATGCCCGTTTGGTTTCAGGGCTTTCGCGCTTTTTTTGCCGCGTTTGCACGCGATTTTCGGGGTGGTGCCGGTGCGACATTAAGGTTGAATCGGTCTGCGCTAATGAGCGCTCCCGCCAGCGTTCGCTTGGTCGGGCGATCAAGCAAGTAGTCACGCAAAAGCTCGCCGTAGAGAGCCTCAACCTTGCCAAGCTCGGCCGGGCCCTCGTGACCCACCCGGTCGATTAGCCTGCGGAGTATCCGGACCGAAACCTCCTCGGGCATCGCCATAAGCACCTCAATCGAACTCAGAAGCGTCGCATACTCTTTTTGCGATTGGCCCTCGACAAAAGCCTCCGCCATCGATTCGAGAGCTTCATTTGCCCGCGCCAGCCGCCTCGCCATCAGCGCGAGATTCGCGGATGTGATGCCTTCCTTTGCCAGTAATGGCGCGAGCTTCCGCAGTCGTGCGCGCAGATATTTCGTGTCTTTATTCGTCGGATCGGTCGCGAACGGAATGCGCAGCTTCTTCAGCGTCGCAACCAGCCGCGCCTTTGGCAGATCGAGAAAAGGGCGCACGAGTTTAAGTGCATCCCGGACATGCGTGCGTCTGATGCCGGCGAGCCCGCCAATCCCCGAGCCGCGGCCCATGCGATGCAGCACCGTCTCCGCCTGATCGTCGCGCGTGTGCGCGGTCATCAAGATGTCCGCGCCGGTTTCTTTCGCGAGCTTCGAGAACATCGCAAAGCGCGCATCGCGTGCGGCTTCCTGCACGCCGGTGACCGGCTTCTTGCCTTTCCATTCCAGAATGCGATGCGGAATGCCGAGCTTGGCTGCGAGCTTTGCCACCGCCTTCGCTTCGGTCTTCGACGCCGCGCGAAGTTTATGATCGATCGTCGCGGCAATTAACTCCGGGCCGCTGCCGCGCCTCGCGCGCCACTTCGCGGCAAGCACGAGGAGCGCGGTGGAGTCCGGCCCGCCGGAAACCGCGAGCAGAATTTTTCGGGAGTTTGCGAATTCGTCGAACAGCGCGGGGAGCTCGCTCTCCGCGACCGGGGCGCTATCAGCAACCGAGCCTTTTCTGCTCATCCTCGGTGTTCTTTTTCACGTTCGCGGACGCTTTCGGATACCTCGAAAGCACCGCGCCGAGCGAACCGCAAGCGCCCTCTTTGTTGCCGAGCTGGGCGAGCGACTGGCCGAGCCGCAGGAGCGAATCCGGCGCGCGCTGGCTCTGCGGATATTGCTTGTAGATGTCGAGGAAGACGTTCGCCGCGTCGTTGTATTTCTTCTGCTGATAGAGGCTTTCGCCGAGCCAGTAGCTCGCAAGCGGCACATTGCGGTCGCCGGAGTGCTGATCGAGGAACGCGCGGAAGCCCTGCTCCGCGAGCGCATAGTCGCGGCGAAGCACATAGCCGTAAGCGAGATCGTAGGCGTCCTTCGGGCTGTTCGAAGGCGGCGCCACCGCCTGCTGCTGCGGCGGACCGGGGTTCTGATCGGGCGGCGGCAGGTTCTGGTTGAAGTTCTGATTCTGGTTGGGGCTCAGCACCATCGGGCCCTGTGGGCCTTGCGGCGGATTCTGCTGTTGCTGCTGCGGAATCTGGCCCAGGTTTTTCGGACGGCCCGGCGCATTCGGATCGGAATCCGGATCGAAGACATCGCTGCGGCGGTTCGGGTTCTGTTGCTGCTGCGGCCCGAGCGGCGGCACGTTCTGCTGCTGCAAGGGCGGCGGCGTGTTCGTCTGCTGCTGCGGCGGGAGATTTTGCTGCCGCTGCGGCTGCATGACCGAACGCTGCTGCACCGGCGCGTTCTCGCCGCGCTGCAGTTGTTGCAGCAACTGCTGGTTCTGCATCTGCAGTTGCTCGAGCTGCCCGGTGAGCTGGCGAAGCTGCTGCTCGAGCCGGTCGACACGGATCGCAAGCTCGCCGTCGCCCTGCATGTCGGCGGGCGGCACCTGTTGCTGCCGGTTGCCGAACGGAAACTGGGCCTGCGCCGGACTTGCGGCGAGCAAGGCGGCGACAAGCGCGAACGGGAAAAGTGTGCGTGCTGAAATCATGGCGCACCGATGGAACCCGTTTTGGCCCAATTTAGGGCCACCAAAACGAACCGGCGCCATTTCTGGCGTCGGTGAGGAATTCATGCAGAGAGCCAACGACTTCGCTTAGGAACCGGGCGCGCTGTTCAAGACCGTAACCGCGCGGCGGTTCTGCGACCAGCACGAGATATCGTTACAGACCGCGACCGGGCGCTCCTTGCCGTAAGAGATCGTCCGCATGCGGGCGCCGTTGATGCCGCGCGACACGAGATAATCGCGGACCGTCTGCGCGCGGCGCGCGCCCAACGCGATGTTGTATTCGCGGGTGCCGCGTTCGTCGGCGTGGCCTTCGATGGTGAAGGAATACTGCGAATACTGCTGCAGCCACTGCACCTGCTTGTCTAGCGTCGCACGCGCCTGCGGCGTCAGATCGGACTGGTCGCTCTCGAAGAACACGCGGTCGCCGACGTTGACGACAAAATCCTGCACGCTGCCCGGAGGCGCGGACGCATTCGGATTATTCGGATCGTTCGCATTCTGGTTCGTCGAACAGGCCGCCACCGCGAGCATCAGCGCAAAGAGCGAGGCCAAACGCGCACCGCGAACGAGCCGCATCACACCCGTCATACCGCTTACTCCTTAAATTCCCACGAGAGACCGGCCCCGAGAGCCCCGGCCGGTCGAAAAATCCCTTCAATTTCGAATATTCCATCAACCTTGACGAAATCTTTGCGGCGCCGTCAGGGCGCGCAAACAGGGAATTTTCGTGCGAATTCCGCCCCGGATGGTTAGCCGGGGGTTAACGGGAACTTCACGAGCCTCATGGTGAGGAGCGGGCGAAGCCCGCGTCTCGAACCATGAGAACTGAGCCCATCCTTCGAGACGGCCGCTTCGCGGCCTCCTCAGGATGAGGTTTCGCTGTTCGACCCTTACGACAGCGGCGGCGACCAGGCCGGGTCGGATGCATAGGCCGGCGTCGGCACCTGCAACTCGTTGTAGCCGGTGAGATCCACCGTAAAGAGCTTCGGGCCCGCGTTGCCGCCGGGGTCGCGGAAGAACATGAGCACGCGCCCGTTCGGCGACCAGGTCGGGCCTTCGTTGTGGAAGCCTTCGGTGAGAATGCGCTCGCCTTGGCCGTCCGGGCGCATGACCCCGATCGAGAACGAGCCGCCGCCTTGTTTCGTGAACGCGAGCACGTCGCCGCGCGGCGACCACACCGGCGTCGAGTAGCGGCCGTCGCCGCCGAAGGAAATGCGCCGCTGGTTCGAGCCGTCGGCATTCATCACATAAAGCTGCTGCCCGCCGCCACGATCGGATTCGAACACGATCTGCTGGCCGTCCGGCGAATAGGACGGCGCGGTGTCGATCGCGGGTGTGGTGGTGAGGCGCACCAGGCGTTTGCTGCGCAGGTCCATCGTCCAGATATTCGACGCGCTCTGCTGCTGCAGGCTCATGATCACGCTCTGCCCGTTCGGCGAGAAGCGCGGGCTGAATGCCATGTTCGGGAAATCGCCGACCACTTCGCGCTGGCCGGTTTCGATGTTCATCAACATCACGCGCGGCGGCGTGTCGCCGCGGCCGTAGGACATATAAGTAATGTCCTGATTGGTCGGGCTGAAGCGCGGCGTCAGCACCAGTTCGTCGCCACGCGTCAGATACCGCACGTTGGCGCCGTCCTGATCCATGATCGCAAGCCGCTTCACGCGCTTATCCTTCGGCCCGGTCTCGTCGATATAGACGATGCGGGTGTCGAAATAGCCTTTCTCGCCGGTGAGCCGCTGATAGATGAGGTCGGAAATGATGTGCGCGATGCGCCGCCAGTTTTCCGGCTGCGTCAGAAACTGCTGGCCGATGAGATACTGGCCCGCGGAAATATCCCAGAGCCGGAACGCGACCTGAAAACGGCCGTCGCCCTGCCGCTGCACGCGGCCCGTGACCAGTGTCTGCGCGTTGATAACGCGCCAATCCTGGAAGCGCGGCGACACGTCGATATTCGTGATGCGCTCGATGAAGGCGCCGGGCTCGATCGGCGCGAAAAGGCCGGAGCGGCGCAAGTTGTTCGTAATCACGCCGGTGATGTTGCGGCCGGCGTCGCCGTCGCTCACGAAATCCGTGATCGCAATCGGCAATGGCTGCACGGTGCCGCGCGTAATATCGATGCGCGTCTGCGCGCGCGGCGCGCGGGAGCCCGCAAGCGCCAGCGCGGCGGTGCTGCCGGCGGTCAGAAGAAGTTTACGGCGGGAAAATTCGTAGGGCATCTGCAGAATCCAGTTTGATCGAAAATCAGCTAAGCATTTCGCGCGAATCGAACCCGACTTCCATGTCCTTCCATACCGGATAGGTCTGGGGCCGGAGCATCTTGAACGGCGCGCAGGTCGTGACCGCGCGAACGGCGCTATCGGCCATCGCGCGCATGACCGGCGAGGTGATCGGGGTCACGAGTTGCGGCTGCGCCGCCAAGGTACCGTCCGGGTTCAGGCGAATTCGCAGCACCACGACCACGCTTTCCATATTGCCCGCGCCGGGCAGCACGTTCCAGCATTTCTGCACGTGACGCCGGAAGGCATCGAGCTCGCTCATCGACAGCGTCGCGTCCTGACCCTTCGGCACGCCGAAATTCGTATTCGCTTTCTGCTCGCCGGCGTTCTGCTTGCGCGAGGGCGCGCGGCGGTCGAGCAGCTCGGCGATGCGGTCCGGATCGAAGTTGTGCTTGGTCTTTACCGGCGGCGTTTTCTCTTGCACCGTTTTCTTCGGTGTCTCTTTTTTCTTTTCCGTCTTCTTCGTTTCTTCTTCGAGTTTCTTTGCGATCGCGTCCGGCGAAGGCGTCGGGTCGGGCTTTGCGACTTCTTTCTTCGGCTCTTCTTTCTTCTCGGCTTTCTGCTCGTTCGGGACAGGAGGCGGAGTGGATTTCACCTCGCGATCCTTCACGGGCAAATTCGGATCCGCCTTCGGCGTCGGATCGGCTTTCTTCTCGACCTGCTTCTCGAGATCCGGCTTCTTCTCGGCTTTGATGTTGCCCTGCTTCGCTTTCGTCATTTCGGAGATGGAAACGAGATCGATCGGAAGCGATTCAACCGGCGGCGCTTCGCTTGGTTTCACGGAGGCAAAATGAATGAGACCCCAGCCGAGGATCACGGCATGAAAGGCAGTCGAGATCGTAAAGCCGGGGCGCATATCTCCGGTCAGGATCCTTCAACTTCGGTGACGAGCGCGACCTTGCGATAGCCGGCGGCCTGCAAGCGGCCCATCACCTTCATCACCGTCCCGTAGTCGACCTTCTTGTCGCCGCGCACATAGATGCGTTCTTCGGTGCCCTGCTTCGCGACGGCTTTGAGCTTGTCGACGAGTTCTTCGATCTTGATCTCGGTGTTCTGCAGGAACACCTGACCCTTGTCGTTCACCGAGAGCGTCAGCGGCTCGCGTTCGTGGTCGATCGACTTCGCCTGGCTCTGCGGCAGGTCGATCGGTACGCCGACCGTCAAGAGCGGCGCCGAGATCATGAAGATAATGAGCAGCACCAGCATGACATCGACCAGCGGCGTCACGTTGATTTCGGCGCTGACCCCGCGGCCACGTATACGCGATGAGCGCCGCTCGCCTGCTCCCGAACCACCGCTCAAGCCCATCTCACGACCTCAGGAATTCTCGTCCACCTGCCGCGACAGGATCGCGGAGAACTCGTCGGCGAAGCCATCCATGCGCTGCGCAAGGCGGTTCACCTCGGAAATGAACTTGTTATAGAAAATGGTCGCCGGTATGGCGGCGACGAGCCCGATGGCGGTGGCGAAAAGCGCCTCCGCGATGCCGGGCGCCACCACCGCAAGGCTCGTATTCTTCGAAGCCGCGATCGACTGGAAGCTCGTCATGATGCCCCAGACCGTGCCGAACAGGCCGATGAAGGGGCCCGCCGAGCCGACCGTCGCAAGCACCAGAAGACGGCGCTCGAGCCGGTCCACCTCGCGATTGACCGTGACATTCATGACCTTCTCGATGCGCTGGGTGAGCGTGCCGATCGCCTTGCCGCCGCCTTCATAGGTGCGCTTCCACTCGCGCATCGCCGCGACGAAGAGCGCCGCCATCGCATGCGCGGGTTTCGCGGAAAGCGAGCGATAAAGATCTTCGAGACTTTCGCCCGACCAGAATGCCTGCTCGAAGCGGTCCATCTGCCGGCGCGTGCGCGCGTAGAGGATCGTCTTGTCGATCACGATGGCCCAAACCCAGACCGATGCGACGAGCAAGCCGATCATCACCGCTTTCACGACAAGATGCGCCTGCCAGAACAAGGCCCAGAGCGAGATGTTGACCGGCGCGCTGATATTTTCCTGCGTTACCGGCGGCGTCGGCGCCGCCTGCGCAACGAAGTCAGGCAGGCTGAAAGAGAGCCAGAGCGAAAATTCGCTGAGCAGTTGCATAAGAAGATCGGCCATCGAAAGTCCTTTGCGTTCCGGCGACTTGTTATCGCGCCGCACGCCGCGCAATCGGGATTGGGGTGAAGCGAACGGAACTCGATTACGCAGAGCCCGGCAATTCGGCTCGCCCTGCACCCGCTTTCGCCTGGTCCCGTCAATACGGCACTGAATCTGTCCAAACTGGGGCGCGGCCAAAAGGATCGCGCGCTCCTAGGAACGGCTTACACGGTTAACAATAGGTTAGCGATGTGACAGCGCGTCCGGCGACATCGCTTTTCTGAGCGCTTCGGGGATGCGCCGCGCGCGGCCGCCGGAGACGAAAGCGGCCTTGACCATCGCTTCGAGCAGCAAAATGTCGCCGCGAAAAACCTCCTGCTTCAGCGTGAGCGACGCGCCCGCGATCTCGGCTGGCGAGGTTTTGATCGTGAGCACGTCGTCCATATGCGCGGGTTTCAGATATTCGATGTTCATCGTGCGCACGACGAAGGCGAAGCCCGGCGCCTCCTTGCCCGCCTCTTCAAAGAGCGCGCGATGATCGACGCCGAGCAGCCGCAGGAAATCCGTCCGCCCGCGCTCCATGAAGCGCAGATAGCTCGCGTGATAGACCACGCCGGAGAAATCCGTGTCTTCGTAATAGACGCGGACGGCCATTACATGTGCGCCGTTCTCGATCTTGCCCGCGAGGTCGGGCCAAGCGTGGCTCATGAAAACTTTCCCCCTCCCCTTTCAGGGGAGGGTCGTCCGAGCGCAGCGAGGACGGTGTGGGGTAATGCTCGTGGGCCACCCCCACCCGCTCGCTTAGGCTCGCCGCCCTCCCCCGCAAGCGGGGGAGGGAAATAAAATGAAAAGCTGTGCAACCTCATTCCTCGCCCTGATCGAACAGCGGCATCTGCGACGCGTCGCGCTTCGGCTCCGTGAGCCCAAGATGCTTGTAGGCATGCGAGGTCATCATGCGGCCGCGCGGCGTGCGCTGGATGAAGCCGCGCTGAATCAGAAACGGCTCGATGATGTCTTCGAGCGTATCGCGCGGCTCGGAGAGTGCCGCCGAAATCGTCTCGATGCCGACCGGTCCGCCGGAATAGTGATCGGAGATGATGCGGAGATAGCGCCGGTCCATCGCGTCGAGCCCAGCGTTATCCACTTCGAGTTGCGAGAGTGCGCGGTCGGCGGTCTTAGAGTCGATCGTGGAAACCTTGTCGACCGCCGCGAAGTCGCGCACGCGCTTCAGGAGACGCCCCGCGATGCGCGGCGTGCCGCGCGCGCGTTTCGCGATCTCGCGCGCACCGTCTTTATTTATGCCGATACTCAGTACACGCGCACCGCGCTCGACGATGGTTTCCAGTTCGTCGACTTCATAGAAGCCGAGCCGGACCGGAATGCCGAAGCGGTCGCGCAACGGCGTCGTGAGCAAGCCCGAGCGCGTGGTCGCGCCGACCAGCGTGAATTTCGCCAACTCGATCTTGACCGAGCGCGCGGCCGGCCCCTCGCCGATGATAAGATCGAGCTGATAATCCTCCATCGCGGGATAGAGCACTTCTTCGATCGCCGGATTGAGCCGGTGGATTTCGTCGATGAAGAGCACGTCGCGGTCTTCGAGGTTCGTCAAAAGTGCGGCGAGGTCGCCGGCCTTCGCGATCACCGGGCCGGAAGTCGCGCGGAAATTTACGCCGAGTTCGCGCGCGACGATCTGCGCAAGCGTGGTTTTGCCCAAACCCGGCGGCCCGACCAAGAGCACGTGGTCGAGCGCCTCTTTCCGCGTCTTCGCCGCTTCGATGAAGACGGAAAGATTCGCCCGCGCTTGGCTCTGGCCGATGAATTCGACAAGCCGCTGCGGGCGGAGACTGGCTTCCGCCGGATCGTCGTCGCGTCTCAAAGCGGACACTAGGCGCTCTGCCATGTTTTTCTCACGATGCCGCGCGTGAAATACCAGCAGACAAACGTCGCAATCAAACAGATCGGAAAAACGCCAATGAGGTTCCCTTCGTGCATCGGCTTGAAATACAAAGTTACAGCATAAGAACCCAATGCGCTTGCAGCGAGGGCCGCTACGGCCGGCACGAGAAAATTATTCCGGCGCCCCCATATCCCCGCAGTGGCGACCAAAATTCCGGCAATCAGTGCATAGCCGATTCCGACGACATAGCCGAAAAATAAGATGAGCCAGAGCGCAGCGAGATATCCGACGGGGCCGGGGCTGCCGATGTTACCGTTGGCAGCAACCAGCTTGGACACGCTCGCAGCGGTCCACAAAGCGAGACTTCCAACGAGCGGCCCGAGGCCAACAAAGATAAGTACGACAAGCGCGAAAGCGCCGATGCGCGATGGCTGCTGCGTCGAGACTAGGCGCTCTGCCATGTTCTTCTCACGATGCCGCGCGTCAGAAACCAGCAAACGAATGTTGCAAGCAAACACGCCGGGAAGAACCAGATCACGCCCGACGGCTCGGCTCTGAGCTGGAAAATAACCGGCACAAACAGGGCGCCCGACAGAGTCGATGCAAGTGCAGCCGCAATTGGAGCGAGAAAGCTATTCCAGCGAAACCAAATGCCGGCAACGGCTACAAAAATTCCTGCGACTAGCGCAAACGCCCAACCGAAAATATAGCCGAAGAACAGAACGAATCCGAGGCCGCGGATCAGAATGTCGATCCCGTAATTGGCGCTTCTCATGATTTCCGCGAACCCAGAACCGACGAACACCGCGAGCGTGCCGACCGCCGGGCCAACGACTATGAAAATCAGAACAACCAGAAATAAAGCTGCGAACTTGTTCATCTCGCCAACTCTTTCAGTCCAAGACGAATAAGCGTTTCCACCGGCGCGTTCTCTTCGCCCGATGCGCGCACGGCCGCCGCGACCGCGACACCCGCCTGGATTTCCCCGTAACCGAGATGCACGAGCGCGGAGACGGCATCGGTCACCGGCTGCGGCGCGCGGCGCTCGCTCAAATCGCCCTGCAGTTTCACGACGGAGGGATCGATCGTCGCAAACGCCGGCGCCTTGTCTTTCAGTTCCGCAACGATCCGCGCAGCGAGCTTCGGACCGACGCCCGGCGTGCGCGCGACCGCGGTTTTATCTCCGAGCGCAATCGCGTTCGCAAGCTCGGCTGGCCTGAGCGTGGACAACACGGCAAGCGCCACCTTCGCGCCGACGCCCTGCACGCTTTGCAGGATGCGAAACCACTCGCGCTCGAGATCGTTCGTGAAGCCGAACAGCTTGATCTCCTGCTCGCGCACATGCGTCTCAATCGAGATCGTGGCGGCCTCGCCCTGCGGCGGCAGCGATTGCAGCGTGCGCGCGGAGCAATGCACGACATAGCCGACGCCGTGCACGTCGATCACGACGAAATCGTCGCCGTAGGTATCGATCACACCGCGCAGCTTGCCGATCATGTTTCGACTCCGCTTCCACTTTCACCTCTCCCCGCCGGGGAGAGGTCGGCGAACGAAGTTCGCCGGGTGAGGGGGTTCTGCGCATAATATCGAACGCAGAGCCCCCTCACCCCGACCCTCTCCCCCAAGGGGAGAGGGAGAAGAAAGACATCTGCGAAGATCACAGCGTACCCCCCACGACGCGCGAGAGAATATCCACGCTACTCCGGTGATGCGCGTGACAGATGGCAATCGCCAGCGCATCCGCCGCGTCGTCGGTTTGCGGATCGGCCTTCGGCATCAGCACGCGGATCATCAGCCGGATCTGCGCCTTTTCCGCGCGGCCCGCGCCGACGACCGTCTTCTTGATCAGGTTCGGCGCATACTCCGCAACGCGCAGCCCCGCCTGCGCAGGCACGAGGAGCGCAATGCCGCGCGCCTGCCCGAGTTTGAGCGCCGCGCGCGGATCGGCATTGACGAAGGTTTCTTCCACCGCCGCCTCATGCGGAGCAAAACGCTCGACGATTTCGAGAAGACCCTTGTGAATGAAGGCGAGCCGCTCGCTCAAAGTTTCGCGCTCGTCCGCGTTCACCGAGCCGCAGGCGACGAACGAGAGCTTGGTGCCCTCGCATTCGATCACGCCCCAGCCGGTGCGGCGGAGGCCGGGGTCGATGCCGAGTATGCGATTCGCGCGCGTCATCTACCCCGTTGGATAACCCCGCTATCGAAATCTGCCTAGGTGAATGCTATTTCGTCTGCTGCACCAAGGCACCGCCGCTTGTCCTCCGCGCTTATCCCCGCCTCTCTCGCACCCTTCTTCGACGACCGCCTCGCTATTGCGGCCGCGATCACCTTTGCCGCCGGTTTCATCCGCGGCTTCTCGGGCTTTGGCGCGGGCATGATTTACGTGCCGCTGATCGGCGCGCTCTATGGCCCGCGTTTCGCGGTCACCACGATCCTTCTGATCGACTTCATCTGCTCGATCCCGTTTTTGATCCCGGCGCTGCCGCATGTGCGCTGGCGCGAGGCGCTGCCGCTGGTGGCGGCCGCCGCACTGACCATTCCGGTCGGCGCGATGGCGCTGATCTATGTCGATCCCGGTCCGCTACGCTGGGCCATCGCGATTCTGATCGTGATCTTCGTGGCGCTGCTCGCCTCGGGCTGGCGCTATCACGGTGCGCCGAAGCTGCCGGTAACGCTCGGCGTCGGCGCGATCTCCGGCGTGCTCGGCGGCGCCACGCAAATCCCGGGACCGCCGGTCATCATCTACTGGCTCGGGGGCGCGATCTCGGCGGCGAGCGTGCGCGCGAATCTGATCGCTTACTTCGCGCTGTTCGATCTGTCTTCGATTATCGTCTATGGCTGGAACGGGTTGCTCACGAACGACGTCTTCTTGTTTGGCTTGCTGATGTTCGTGCCGTTCATTTCCGGCGCGGCAGGCGGCTCGATGGTATTCGCCTTCGTCTCCGACCGGAATTATCGCAGCGCGGCCTACGTCATTATTCTGTTCGCTGCGATTTCGAGCCTGCCGCTATTCGACCGGTCTCTTCGATAAGAGTTCATTCACGACGCCGCTTGCGAGCAGAACCCCCGCGCCGGTCGTGACAACGCCGATGATTGAAGCGAGATCCGGAATTTCTTTCAAGAGCGGAATCGCAATCAATGTTGCGAGCGCAGGCACGAGTGCCACGAATGCCGCCGCACGCGAAGCGCCGAGACGTGTAATCCCGATGTTGTAGAGGATGAGTGCGATCAATCCCGAGCCGAGCCCCTGAATGAGCGCCTGTACGATGAGATCGTTGTGTGCGCCTTTGTTGAAGGCGTCGATCAGCGGCGGAATGCCGAACGGCAGCATTACGATTGCGGACCAGAAGCTCACCAGCGCGGCCATCTCGATCGCGGTGACGCCGACATGCCGGAATGCGACGGTATAACAGGCCCAGCAGAACGCGGCCGTGATGAGCAGCAGATGCCCGAACGAGGTATCGCCGCTCGCGCTCACAATGCTTCTTCCGGCAATGGTCAGCACCCCGGCGAGACAAAGCGCAAAACCGATCGCTCGCGCCCAGCCGAGTTTTTCCTTGAATATGACGACCGAGAGCAACGCTACGATCAGCGGCATCGTGCCCGGCACCAGCGGGCCGACGTCCGCGGTCGGTGCATAACGCATGCCGTTGCCGATGATGAGAAGAAACGGCGCGCCCGCCCCGAGCATGCAGAAGAGAAACGGAGCGGTCTTGCCTTTCGGCCAGACGCCGGTGCGAAACAGAACCGGCGCGAGCAGCAAGGCGGGAATTCCCACACGCAAAAGCGTAACGGAAGCCGGCGTCAGCGAACCGATCACGGCATAGCGCGTGAGCGCGACCCACGCGCCCCAGATCGTCACCGCGGAAATGATCGCGAGATAACCGAACGCGCGGGAATTGCTCACGCCGAGAGCTTCGCCATCAGCGCTTCCGAGATTTCGAAGTTGCCGTAGACGTTCTGCACGTCGTCGTTCTCTTCGAGATTTTCGACGAGCTTCATGAGCTTCTCGCCAGCCTCGTCGTCGACCGCGATCGTGTTCTGCGGCCGCCACAGCAATCCGCTTTTGCGCGGCTCGCCGAACTTCGCTTCCATCGCCTTCTGCACCTCGTTCAGACTGTCGGTCGCGGTAACGATCTCATGCCCCGCTTCGGAAGATAAGACATCGTCCGCGCCCGCCTCGATGCCGGCCTCCAGCATCGCGTCGTCGCCCGCCTTCGCGCGGTCGTACTCGATCACGCCGACATGATTGAACATGAAGGAGACCGCGCCGGTTTCGGCGAGCGCGCCGCCGCTCTTCGTGAAGAAGGTGCGGATTTCTCCGACGGTGCGCGTGCGGTTGTCGGTCAGCGCCTCGATGATGAGCGCGACACCGCCCGGGCCGTAACCTTCGTAGCGGATGCTCTCGAAATTTTCGCCGTCGCTGCCCGCCGCCTTCTTGATCGCGCGCTCGATATTGTCCTTCGGCATGTTTTCGGCGCGAGCCGCGATGATCGCCGCACGCAACCGCGCATTCATCGCCGGATCCGGCAGGCCCATCTTGGCGGACACGGTAATTTCGCGCGCGAGCTTTCCGAACAACTTGGAGCGGGCGGCGTCCTGCCGTCCCTTGCGGTGCATGATGTTCTTGAATTGCGAATGGCCGGCCATGTGTCGAAGCCCTGATCGAATTTCGCGGGGTTATAGCAAGCGAATTTGCGAAGGGAAGCCGGGACCTCATCCTTCGAGACGGCTGGCTACGCCAGCCTCCTCAGGATGAGGAACTCCCTCATGGTGAGGAGCGATCCGAAGGATCGCGTCTCGAACCATGAGCTACGAAATCACCAAAACCCCGGCCGCGTCTGTTCCAAGACACCGCCGATGCGCACCTGCGCGATTTTTACGGCTAGGCCGGTGGAGTCGTCGGTCTCGACCGCGATCCCGGAAATCGTCGCCTCGCCGGTGGCGGGCTCGAAACGTCCTGAAGGGATTTTGGTCTGGAAGCGGCGGATCGGCTCGTCCTTGTTCATGCCGAGCACGCTTTCGTAGTCGCCGCACATGCCGATGTCGGAAGTAAACGCGGTGCCTTGCGGGAGAATACGATGGTCGGAAGTCGGCGCATGGGTATGTGTGCCGACCTGGAGCGAGATGCGGCCGTCGAGGATATAGCCGAGCGACTGCTTCTCGCTGGTCGCTTCGGCGTGGAAGTCCACGATGATCGCGTCGGCATGTTCGCTTAAGCGGCAGGCTTCGAGTTCGCGCTCGATTGCCGCGAACGGATCGTCGAGCTGCTCCATGAACACGCGGCCCATCGCGTTGATGACAAGCACGCGCTTGCCGTTCTTGGATTCCAACATCGCCGCGCCGCGCCCCGGCGTGCCTTTCGGATAATTCAGCGGACGGATGAGCTTCGGTGCGCGCTCGATAAAGACGAGTGCCTCGCGCTGATCCCAGGAGTGATTGCCGAGCGTGATTGCGTCGGCGCCGATGTCGACAAGCTCGTTATAGATCGCCTCGGTGATGCCGAAGCCGCCGGCGGAATTTTCGCCGTTGATGCCGACGAAATCGAGTTTCCAGTCCTTGATCAGCGACGGCAGGAGATCGACGACGGCAACGCGGCCCGAACGCCCGACAATGTCCCCGAGAAATAAAATCCGCATTCAATCAAGTTCCGGCAGCAAAACGCACGCCTTCTTCCGTTATCACATAATCGAGCTTCTGGTCGTGCGGTTCCGTCGGGACAGTCTCGACGCATTGTTCGTCGAAAGCGAGACCGACAGCGACGATTTTTTTCCTGGCGCGTAAACGCGAAAGCCCGCCATCGTAGTAGGCCTTGCCGTAGCCGATCCGGTAACCCTTCAGATCGAACGCAAGCAGCGGCACGAAGAGAATATCGGGATCGACCTCCTTCGCCTCCGGCCCCGGTTCCGAGAGACCGAAGCCCACGCGCTTCAACTGCATGCCCGGCGCCCATGCGCGGAAAATCAGCTTGCCGCCGGTAATCGCAGGCAGCGCGAGCGAAGCACCGCTTTCTTCCGCGAGACGCTTCATCAAAGGATAGGGATTAAGTTCGGTTCCCATCGCGAACCACCCCGAAACGATCGCGCCGCCCGGCACGTCGAAGGGCATCTGCGCTTTCGCGACCTTCTCCGACATCTGTTTGCGGAAGATCGGCGAAAGCGCATCGCGCTTCGCGTTCATCTCCTTGCGCAAAGCGCGTTTCTGTTCGGTGACTGATACAGGCATGACAAATTAGGTGCGGGCCGCAGTGACCGTCAGAGATTCGATCCCGGGAAACCTACGAAGTAGGTGGGCGCCATATGATTAGGTCCACGGACCAGACCAGGGACAGCTCCCGTTGAGATCGATAAGGCCCCGGGAATACTTCTCTGTCGCATCCCGCAGCACCGCAAGAAGAACCTAGGAAGATAAATGCGGAAAAGCCAGACTTGACTTTCAGCCGAGCGCGGCGCCGCCGTTCGGCCCGCTATTCAGGCTCTGCGCGAGCCGCTCGATGCGCTCCGCCGTATTTTCGAGAATGTCGGCGAGCGCGTGCTCGCCTTCCTCGCTGCGCTGGGCCGCGCGCTCGCGCGCATCTTTCAACGACTGGATTTCCTGATCGGCGCTGCGCAGCCGCCGCTTCAGTTCCGCTAGCTCGTCCGCGACCATGATCGCGGCCATCACCGCGAGCCGCGTGTCGCCGATCTCGCCGAAGGATTCGCGAAGCTGCGCGATCCGCTGGTCGAGTTCGCGCCCGAGCCGCGCGAGATGATCCTCCTGCCCCGGATCGCAGGCCATCCGGTAGACGCGGCCGTTGATGGTGACGGAAACCTCGGCCATCTGCCCTAGCGCTCCTGCGCTTCCAGCACGGCGCGGATCGTGTCCACCGCCTGATCGAGCCGCTGCGCAACTTCGCGGTTGGTAGCCTCCAGCGAGGAGAGGTTCGCAC
Source organism: Xanthobacteraceae bacterium (assembly GCA_019752575.1). Classification (GTDB taxonomy): domain Bacteria; phylum Pseudomonadota; class Alphaproteobacteria; order Rhizobiales; family Xanthobacteraceae. The sequence continues at coordinate 26,696 of JAIELW010000014.1, forward strand.
GGGCGTGATCGAGCTCGCCGGCGAGCCGCGAGCGGTCCGTACCGAAGGCCTGAATCTGCGCCTCCAGTTCGCCACGCTGGCGGTCGTGTTCGCGGCGGCGATTGATCGCGGCTTCCAAAAGGTCGAGCGCCGACGAGAGCCGCCTGCGCGCCTTCTCCAGCACTGCCGATTGTTCCGCCGTCTGCCGCATTTGCCCGCCGCGATTTGCGAACGCGAGGTTGCAGTTAAGGGGAGCCTTTATCCCCACGTCAACCGCGTGTTGCGACTTTGACACAAGGGGTTGGGGTGCTATGGCAACGCCACCTTTTCCCGGGAACTAATAGGGTGAAACCGCGATGAGCCGCGAGCAGCACGACCGTTTGGCGAATGCCATTCGCGCGCTCGCGATGGATGCAGTCGAAGCGGCGAAATCCGGTCATCCCGGCCTGCCGATGGGCGCCGCGGACATCGCGACCGTACTCTTCACGAAATTCCTCAAATTCGACCCGAAGGCGACCGACTGGCCCGACCGCGACCGCTTCGTGCTCTCCGCGGGTCACGGCTCGATGCTGCTCTATGCGTTGCTTTATCTGACCGGCCACGAGGACGTGACGATCGAGGAGATCAAACGCTTCCGCCAGCTCGATTCGAAGACGCCGGGCCACCCGGAGAATTTCATCACCCGCGGCATCGAGACCACGACCGGCCCGCTCGGCCAGGGGCTCGCCAATGCCGTCGGCATGGCGCTCGCGGAACGGCTCTTGAACGCCGAGTTCGGCGACGATCTCGTCGATCACTTTACATATGTGCTCGCCTCCGACGGCGACCTGATGGAAGGCATCAGCCAGGAAGCGCTCGCCTTCGCGGGACACCTGAAGCTCAAGAAGCTGATCGTACTCTTCGACGACAACGGCATCTCCATCGACGGCAAGATTTCGCTCTCCGATTCCACCGATCAGGTCGCGCGCTTCAAGGCGTCCGGCTGGAACGGTGTCCGCATCGACGGCCACGATCCGGTCGCGATCGAGAACGCGATCAAGGACGCGCAGAAGTCGGATCGCCCGACCCTGATCGCCTGCAAGACGCATATCGGCTATGGCGCGCCGACCAAGGTCGATACCGCCGGTGCGCATGGCTCGCCGCTCGGTGAAAAAGAAATCGAAGGCGCACGCAAAAACCTGAACTGGAATTACAAACCGTTCGAAATTCCGGTAGACATTCTGGAGTCCTGGCGCAAGTCCGGCTCGCGTGGCGCGGATACACGCGCGGCCTGGCGGAAGCGCGTCGATGAATCTTCCAAGAAAGCCGAATTCGAGCGCCGCCTGCACGGCAAGCTGCCGAGCGGCCTCGGCGCCGCGGTCGAAGCGCTGAAAGAAAAAGCGGTCGCCGAGAAGCCGGAGATCGCGACCCGCAAGGCTTCAGAAAACACGCTGGAAGCGATCTGCGCGGTAGCGCCGGAGATGATCGGCGGTTCGGCGGACCTCACCGGCTCGAACAACACCCGCACCAAGGCGATGAAGCCGGTGTCTAGCGAAAACTTCGCCGGTCACTTTATTCATTGGGGTATTCGCGAGCACGGCATGGCCGCCGCGATGAACGGCATGGCGCTGCATGGCGGCGTGATCCCCTTCTCCGGCACCTTTCTCGTATTCGCGGATTACTGCCGCCCGTCGCTGCGTCTCGCGGCCCTTATGGGCGCGCGCGTCATTCACGTGATGACGCACGACTCGATCGGCGTCGGCGAAGACGGCCCGACGCATCAGCCGGTCGAACATCTCGCGGCACTGCGCGCGATTCCGAACCTCTATGTGTTCCGCCCGGCCGACCAGGTCGAAACCGCCGAGTGCTGGGACGCGGCGTTGCGGCTCGAAGAATCTCCGAGCGTGCTTGCGCTCACGCGCCAGAATTTGCCCGCGCTTCGCCTGAAGAACGAGAAGGGCAATCTCTGCAAGCAAGGCGCCTATGAACTCTCGCCCGCGAGCGGCGACGCGGTGGTTTCGCTGTTTGCGTCAGGCTCCGAAGTCTCGCTTTGCATCGAAGCGCAGAAGCAACTCGAAAAGCAGGGCGTGCCTACGCGAGTCGTCTCCGTACCCTGCTTGGATCTCTTCTTCGATCAGCCGGAAAGCGTGCGCGACAAAGTCATCGGCCGCGCTCCCATAAAGATCGCCTGCGAAGCCGCGATCCGCATGGGCTGGGACGAAATCATCGGCTCGGCCGGCCTGTTCGTCGGCATGACCGGCTTCGGCGCGTCGGCGCCTTACAAAGACCTTTATAAGCGCTTTGGCATCACCGCTGATGCGATCGTTGAAGCGGCAACGAAGGCGTTGCCCACGCAAGCCGCGGCGAAGAAATCGGCCGCGCACTAGCGCGTGATCCCGAAAAGTGGATACCGGTTTTCGGATAAGATCACGCGCAGAATAGAGAGAGACGAGGAAAGCAATGGCTGTACGGGTTGCAATCAACGGCTTCGGGCGCATCGGCCGCAACGTGCTTCGCGCCATCTCCGAAGCGGGCCGCAAGGACATTCAGGTTGTCGCGATCAACGATCTCGGCCCGGTCGAGACCAACGCGCATCTCCTGCGTTTCGACTCCGTGCACGGCCGCTTCCCCGGCGAGGTGAAAGTCGCGGGCGACACCATCGACATCGGCGGCGGTCCCATCAAGGTCACTGCGATCAAGGACCCCTCGACGCTTCCGCACAAAGACCTCGGCGTCGATATCGCGCTCGAATGCACCGGCATCTTCACCGCGAAGGATAAAGCCTCCGCGCATCTCACTGCAGGCGCGAAGCGCGTGCTCGTTTCCGCGCCCGGCGACAACGCCGACCTCACGGTCGTCTACGGCGTGAACCACGACAAGCTGAAGCCAGAGCACAAGATCGTCTCGAACGGCTCCTGCACCACGAACTGCCTGGCGCCGGTCGCGAAGGTGCTGAACGATCTCGTCGGTATCGAAACCGGTTTCATGACCACGATCCATGCCTATACCGGCGACCAGCCGACGCTCGACACGATGCACAAGGATCTTTATCGCGGGCGCGCGGCAGCGCTTTCGATGATTCCAACGTCGACGGGCGCCGCGAAAGCGATCGGACTCGTGCTGCCGGAACTCAACGGCAGGCTCGACGGTGTGGCGATCCGCGTGCCGACTCCGAATGTTTCTGCGGTCGATCTCAAGATCGTCGCCAAGCGCAAGACCGATAAGGAAGAAATCAACGCCGCGATGAAGCGCGCGTCGCAACAGGAACTGAAAGGCATCCTCGGCATTACCGAGCAGCCGAATGTTTCCATCGACTTCAACCACGATCCGCACTCTTCCACGTTCCACATGGACCAGACCAAAGTGCAGAATGGCACGCTGGTGCGCATTCTTACTTGGTACGACAACGAGTGGGGCTTCTCGAACCGCATGGCCGATACCGCCGTTGCGATGGGCAAGCTCGGCTGACCATGGCGACCGAGCAGCTCCTCGGCCTTGCCGGTCTCGCATTCTTCGGCGCGATGCTCGTGGTGTCGCTTTATTTCTGGTCGAAGCGCGACGACAAGTAGTCGAAACGAACTTATGCCTGCGTTCCGTACTCTCGACCAAGCCGACGTAAAGAATAAGCGCGTCCTCGTCCGCGTCGATCTCAACGTGCCGATGGAAAACGGCCGCGTCACCGACATGACGCGCATCGAGCGCGTGCTGCCGACCATCCGCGAGCTTTCGGATAAGGGTGCGAAAGTCATTCTGCTTTCGCATTTCGGCCGGCCGAAAGGCGTCGATAAATCCCAATCGCTGGAGCCGCTCGTGAACGTGCTCGCGAAAGCGCTCGGCGAGAGGGTGCTGTTCGCACCGGACTGTATCGGCGCTGAAGCGGAAAAAGCGGTTTCGATTTTGCAGCCCAGACAAATTCTCGTTCTGGAAAACACCCGCTTTCACAAAGGCGAGGAGAAGAACGAGCCGGATTTCGTGGCGGCACTCGCCAAGCACGGCGACATTTATGTGAACGACGCCTTCTCGGCGGCGCACCGCGCGCATGCCTCAACCGAAGGTCTCGCGCACAAAATGCCGGCTTATGCGGGCCGCGCGCTGCAGGCCGAACTCATGGCGTTAGAGACCGCACTGGAAAAACCGGATCGTCCTGTGATGGCGGTTGCCGGCGGTGCGAAAATTTCCACCAAGCTCGAACTCCTCGGCAATCTGCTTGCGAAAGTAGACAAGCTCGCGATCGGCGGCGCTATGGCGAACACGTTCCTCGCCGCCCAAGGCAAGCCGGTCGGCAAGTCGCTCTTCGAGAAGGATTTGCTCGACACCGCGCGCGGCATTCTCGCGAAAGCGAAAGAAAAGAATTGCGAGATCATCCTGCCGACCGACGTCGTCGTCGCCGGAGAGTTTAAGGCACGCGCGCCGTCGAAGGTTGTGAGCGCCGACAAAGTCGGCAATGACGACATGATCCTCGACATCGGCCGCCAAAGTATCGGCCTTGTCATTGCCGCACTCGCGGCGTCCAAGACGCTGGTCTGGAACGGGCCGTTCGGTGCCTTCGAGCTTGAGCCTTTCGATGTCGGCACCAACGAAGTCGCGGAAGCGGCGGCCGAACTGACGGAAGCCGGCAAGCTGCGCTCGGTCGCAGGCGGCGGCGATACCGTGGCGGCACTGGAACACGCGGGCGCCGCCGACCGCTTCACATACGTTTCCACCGCCGGCGGCGCGTTCCTCGAATGGCTAGAGGGTAAACCACTTCCCGGCGTCGAGGCGCTTCGGGTAAAGTAGCCTAGAAAGCAAAAAAGAGATCGCAGGGAGACAACGATGAATCTCGCAGAACTGAACAAGGTCGCCGCAGCGATGGTCGCGCCGGGCAGAGGCATTCTCGCCGCCGACGAATCCTCGGGCACCATCAAGAAGCGCTTCGACGCGATCGGCGTGGAAAGCACGGAAGACAATCGCCGCGATTATCGCGAGCTGATGTTCCGCTCAGCCGAAGGCATGAAGTCGATCTCCGGCGTCATTCTCTATGACGAGACGATTTGGCAGAAAGCCAAGGACGGCACGCCGCTCGTCGAGATCATCAAAAGGGCCGGTTCCATTCCCGGCATCAAGGTCGACGAAGGCACCAAGCCCTTGCCGAACTGCCCCGGCGAACTCATCACAGTCGGCTTGGACAAGCTCGCAGACCGTCTTCCGAAATATTACGAGCAGGGCGCGCGCTTCGCGAAGTGGCGCGCGGTGATCGACATCGCACCGGGAATTCCGAGCTACACTTCAATTCACACCAACGCGCACGCGCTCGCCCGCTACGCCGCGCTCTGTCAGGCCGCGCAGATCGTCCCGATCGTCGAGCCGGAAGTGCTCATGGACGGCGATCACGACATCGGACGCTGCTTTGAGGTCACCGAATTCATGCTCAAAGAAACGTTCCAGCAGCTTTATTATCAGCGCGTGCCGCTCGAAGGCATCGTACTGAAACCCAACATGGCGATCTCCGGCAAGAAGGCCGCGAAGCGCGCGGGCGTGCAGGAAGTCGCTGAGAAGACCGTGAAGATGCTCAAAGCCTGCGTGCCGGGTGCGGTACCGGGCATAGCGTTCCTCTCCGGCGGTCAGTCCGACGAAGAAGCGACCGCGCATCTCGACGCCATGAACAAGATCGGCGGGCTCCCCTGGAAACTCACCTTCTCTTATGGCCGCGCGCTGCAGGCCGCACCGCAGAAGGCATGGAGCGGCAAGACCGCGAATGTGACAGCGGCGCAGGCCGCTTTCGCGCATCGCGCGAAAATGAATGGCCTTGCCTCTCAGGGTCGCTGGTCCGCCGATCAGGAAAAGAAAGCGGCGTAAACGCTGCCGAAATTTAATCCCCGGAATGCACCGTGGCGTACCCGGTTACGGGTGCGTTTTTGAGTCGGGTTAGATTAAAGTTCCATGGATTCAATGGGGCCCATTTTTCGCCCCGCTTGTCCGGCAACGGTCGCCGATGGAGAGAGAGTGACCGAAGCAACCAAAGCCCGCACACGCCTGGTCCTCGTGACGCCCGCCGTCGAGGATGCGGTCGCGTTCGCGCCGCTGCTTGAGGCAGCCTGCCGCGCTGGCGATGTCGCGGCGGTGGTCCTGAATCTCGCGACCGAAGACGAAGTCATGGCGCTCTCCGCGATCCGCATCGTATCCACGCATCTGCAATCGAGCAAAGCCGCACTGTTGCTCGCAGACATGCCCGCGCTGGTCGAGCCAGCCGGCGCCGACGGCGCGCATTTTACGAACCTCGAACAGATGCAGGCGACACGCACGAAACTCGCTGCCGGAAGATTGTCCGGCGTCGCCGGCCTGCCCTCGCGCCACGATGCGATGGTCGCCTCCGAATCCGGCGTGGACTACGTGATGTTCGGCGAGCCGGATGCAAACGGAAAACGCCCCGGTTTCTCCGCGCTGATCGAGCGTGTTTCGTGGTGGGCGGAAATCTTCCAGCTACCCTGTGTCGCCTATGCCGCCTCGCTCGACGAAATACCGCGGCTCGCGGAAGCCCGTGCGGATTTCGTGGCGCTGGGCGACGCGATCTGGAGCGCGGGCGAGAAGACACCCGAAGCTATGGCGAAGGCAACCAAGCTGATCGGCCAGCCGGAGCTCGCGGATTGATCATGCGCCGCTTTCTGGCCTTGCCGCTGGCGCTCTGTTTTTCCGCGTCTGCTTTTGGCGCCGACGAAAGCTTCATGCCGAAGCAAACGCCCGCGAACACGCCATCGACGCGTGTGAAGACGATTGCGATCGCGCCGCAGCCGCCGCGCGCGCCGCTCGAACTTTCGGCTGCGAGCGATCCCAACGCGCCCTTCGCGGCGTATCAGCGCGGAAACTATCTCGACGCGATCAAGCTCGCGGAGGAGCGCGCGGAAAAGAACAAAGACACGCGCGCGATGACGTTGCTCGGCGAGCTCTACGCCGAGGGCATCGGTATTCCGCGCGACCAGCAGAAGTCGCTCGACTGGTACCGGCGCGCGGCGAACGCCGGAGACATTCACGCGACCTTCGCGCTCGGCATGCTGTACCTGCAGGGTGTTGGCGTGCCGCGCAACAAGGACGAGGCCGCGAAGCTCTTTCGCCGCGCCGCCGACAGCGGCCACCCGCACGGCGCATATAACCTCGCGCTGCTTTATCTCGAGGGACAGGCGCTTCCGCAAAACTTCGCCGAAGCCGCGAAACTGATGCGCGTTGCCGCCGACAAGGACGTGCCGGACGCGCAGCACGCGCTCGCGATCTTTTATCAAGAAGGCAAAGGCATGCCGAAGGATGCTACCGAAGCGGTCAAGTGGCTTCGCCGTGCCGCGCGTCTCGATCATGTCCCCGCGACATTCGATCTTGCGGTTGCGCTCTTCAACGGCAACGGCGTCGAGAAAGACGAAGTCAACGGCGCGCTCGCCATGCGCCGCGCGGCGCTCAAAGGCAATCCGGTCGCGCAGAACCGCTACGCCCGGATGCTCAATGCCGGCCGCGGTGTCCAAAAGAACACCGTTGAAGCCATGGCCTGGCACCTGATGGCACGCCTGCGGAACGTCTCCGATCCCACGCTCGACGTCGTCTTCGGCAGCCTGAACGATGAAGAAAAGAAGCGCGCGGAAGGCATCCTGCGCGCCTGGCTGCAAAGCAAGGCACCACCCAACACCTAGGTTTGCGCTGCCTTTTTTATTCGCGCAGGCCGCTCGCCGCGCTCGCCAGCACTTGACGGAACTGCCTCCGCACGGCACTTGAGCGCGCGCATCGAGGAATTCCATGAAAATCAACGGCAACGAAATCCGCCCCGGATACGTGATCGAGTATCAGAACACCCTCTGGGTCGCGGTGAAGACCATGGCGGTGAAGCCCGGCAAGGGTCCTGCCTATAATCAGGTCGAGCTCAAGAACCTGATCGACGGCCGCAAGCTCAATAACCGCTTCGGTTCGGACGAGAAGGTCGAGCGCGGCCGCCTCGAGCAGAAGGATTTCCAGTATCTGTACAAGGAAGGCGACAGCCTCGTCTTCATGGATAAAGACACCTACGACCAGATCAATCTCGCGGAAGAATTCGTCGGCGAGCGCGCGCTCTTTCTTCAGGACGGCATGATCGTCACGCTGGAAATGCACGATGAGCGCCCGATCGGCATCAAGCTGCCGGATTACGTGACGCTGCAGATCGTCGAGGCCGATCCGGTCGTGAAGGGCCAGACCGCGGCATCTTCCTACAAGCCGGCGAAACTCGAGAACGGATTGCGCGTGATGGTGCCGCCGTTCATCGCGAGCGGTGAGAAGGTCGTCGTCGATACGAACGAGATCACCTACGTTCGCCGCGCCGAGTAAAATTCTTTCTCCCTCCCTTTGAGGGGAGGGCTGGCGCGCGTAAGTGCGCCGGGTGTGGTGAACGGAAAAAAGAAACGCTTATGAAACTCCCCCACCCGACCTCGCTTCGCTCGGCCACCCTCCCCCAGAGTGGGAGGGATAAATAATGCTCCGCTCCGCAAATATAACGGTGATGATGGCAGCGGCCCGTAAAGCGGGCCGCGCGCTCATTCGCGACTTCAATGAAGTCGAGCACTTGCAGGTTTCGCTGAAAGGCCCGGCGAATTTCGTTTCCGCCGCCGACAAGAAAGCGGAAGAAATCATCTTCAACGAGTTATCCAAATCGCGTCCCGCGTTCGGCTTCGTCATGGAAGAACGCGGCGAGGTGAAAGGCTCGGACGGCCAGCACAAGTTCATCGTCGATCCGCTGGACGGCACCACGAACTTCCTGCACTCGATTCCGTTGTTTGCGATCTCGATCGGGCTCGTAAAAGACGGCATTCCGGTTGCGGGTATCGTCTTCAATCCTGTCACCGACGAATTGTACGCCGCCGAACGCGGCCAGGGCGCCTATCTCAACAACCGCCGTCTGCGCGTCGCTGCGCGCAAGACGCTCGGCGACGCGGTGATCTCTTGCGGCATTCCGCATCACGAGCGCGGCGATCATGAGCGCTTCCGCCGCGAGCTTGGCGTCTTGCAAAAACAGGTCGCGGGACTGCGCCGCACGGGCGCGGCAGCGCTCGACATGGCATGGACCGCGGCGGGCCGCTTCGACGGCTTCTGGGAGCGCGATCTCTCCGCGTGGGATCTCGCGGCCGGCATCGTGATCGTGCAGGAAGCCGGCGGCTTCGTCACCGATCTCGACGGGCACATGAACATGCTCGCGAACGGTTCGGTCTGCGCCGGCAACTACGACATCCAGAGCGCGCTTCTGGCGGCGCTGAAGAGCGCTTAGACCCCCGCCGTCATTCCGCCGTCACCGGACTCTACAAACGTCGTGCCTGTGCCATACTTACGCAGGATAAGGAGCGGCGGATGGCGAAGAAAAAGCGCGAAGCGGAAGCCCTCGACGGCTACAACAAGATTTCGTCGCCGCGGATTTTCCTGTTCCGCATGATGGTGTTCCTGGTGCTCGCGGCGCTCGTCGCGGTGCTTCTGTACCGTCCGATCTACGCGGCGTTTCTCGCAAACCCGCTGCTCAACGGAATCATTCTCGGCGTTCTTCTGATCGGCATCATTCTCGCGGTCCGGCAGGTGCTTCGGCTCTTCCCCGAGGTAAGCTGGGTCAACAGCTTCCGCCTCGCCGATCCGGGCATCGCGGTCGATCGCGCGCCGGTGCTGCTCGCGCCGATGGCGACGTTGCTTCGCGACCGCATGGGCCGCATGGCGATCTCGCAGATCACGATGCGCGGAATTCTGGAATCCATCGGCACGCGTCTCGACGAATCGCGCGACGTCGGCCGCTATCTCACCGGCCTTCTGGTTTTTCTCGGGCTGCTCGGCACGTTCTGGGGCCTCTTGGAAACTGTCGGCTCGATCGGCCGCGTGATTCAATCGCTCGACGCCACCGGCGACTCGGCCCGCATCTTCGACGATCTGAAGACCGGCCTCGCCGCCCCGCTCGGCGGCATGGGGATTGCGTTTTCGTCTTCGCTGTTCGGTCTCGCCGGCTCGCTCGTGCTCGGCTTTCTCGATCTGCAAGCAGGTCAGGCGCAGAACCGCTTCTACACCGATCTCGAAGACTGGCTCTCCACCACCGTCGCCGATCTCGGCGCCGCCGAACTCGATACTTCGAGCGCCGCGGCACCGCTTGCCGCTGCGATCCAGCGTCTCGAAAAATCGCTCGAAGGCGCGGGCGGCGAGCGTAGTTCGAAGGCGATGGTCAACCTCGCGGCGAGCTTGCAGGAACTCGTGCAGCACATGCGCAACGAGCAGCAGATGCTGCGCGACTGGGTCGAAGCGCAAGCCGAGCGGCAGAACGACGTGCGCGATCTTCTGGAACGTCTCACGCGCGAAGGCGCGGATACGCGGAGACGCTAGTGATCCGGTTCTGACATTCGTACTACATTTCTCGCGAGCACTTTTACGAATGTCAGAACCAAAGGATCACTAGAGTTATAAATTGGCTAGTGTCCTTTCGTATCCGACGTTCGCTCGGAAGGACGCTGCAATCGTCAAGCGAACGTCGGATACGGGACACTAGCTATGGCTCTGGGCCGCGCCCGCGCCGACCGCAGGGTCGATTACTGGCCGGGTTTCGTCGATGCGCTCTCGACGCTCCTGCTCGTATTCATTTTTCTCGTCTCCATCTTCACGGTCGCGCAGTTTTTCCTGAGTCGCGAAATCGCGGGCAAGCAGGATCAGCTTTCGCGCCTGGCGGTTCAGCTCAAGCAGCTCGGCGACCTGCTCGCGCTCGAACGCGCTACATCCGCCTCGCTCGAAGATCAGCTCTCCGGCCTGCGCGCAACGCTGCGCAACGCTGAAACGGAGCGCGATAAACTGCGTGGCGACAGTACGGCGGCGGGGGATGCCAAGGGGCAGATCCAGTCGCTCAGCTCGGATCTCGAAGCCGAAAAGAAGATGAGCAGCCAGCAGATTTCGCAGATCTCGCTCTTGAACCAGCAACTCGCAGCACTCCGCCGCCAGATCGCGGCGCTCGAAGCGGCCCTCGAAGCCTCCGAAAAGCGCGACAGGGAAAGCCAGACCAAGATTTCCGATCTCGGCTCGCGGCTCAACGTGGCGCTCGCGCAGCGCGTGCAGGAATTGAACCGCTACCGCTCGGATTTCTTCGGGCGGCTACGCACCATTCTCGGCAACCGTCCCGACATCCGCATCGTCGGCGACCGCTTCGTGTTTCAGTCCGAAGTATTCTTCGATCCCGGCTCCGCCGAGTTGAAGGAAAGCGCAACGCCCGAACTCAACAAGCTGGCCGCCGCGTTACGCGAACTCGTCGACAAGATTCCGAAAGACATTCCATGGGTGCTGCGCGTCGACGGCCATACCGACGTGCGGCCGATTGCAAATGTACGCTTCCCCTCGAACTGGGAGCTTTCCGCCTCGCGCGCGATCTCGGTCGTGAAATACCTGACCACGAAGGGGCTCTCGCCCGACCGCCTCGTCGCCGCGGGCTTCGGCGAATTCCAGCCGATCGATCCCGCAACCAACGACGAAGCCTATCGCCGCAACCGGCGCATCGAGCTGAAGATTACGGAGAGATAGCGCGTCGTCCTGACAATTTAATCGTCATGGCCGGGCTTGTCCCGGCCATCCACGTCTTTACTGCGCTGAAGAGTTGCTAAGGTGTGGATGCCCGGCACAAGGCCGGGCATGACGAAATCAGGAACCAGCGCCGAACTGCAACGCCGCCAGCCGCGAGTAAAGTCCGCCGCTTGCGGAGAGTTTCGCGTGCGTGCCTTCTTCGACCACGCGCCCCTTCTGCAAGACGACGATGCGATCCGCGCCGAGCACGGTCGCAAGCCGATGCGCGATCACGAGCGAAGTGCGGCCTGCCATGATCCGCTCCAGCGCCTTCTGCACCAGCGCCTCACTCTCGGCGTCGAGCGCCGAGGTCGCTTCGTCGAGCAGCAGAACCGGCGCGTCGCGCAATACGGCGCGGGCAATCGCGAGCCGCTGGCGCTGGCCGCCGGAGAGCGTGACCCCGCGCTCGCCGACCGGCGTCGCGTAGCCTCGCGGAAGATTGCGCACGAACTCGTCCACGAGCGCCGTTTCGGCGGCGGCCTTTACTTCGCCGTCGCTCGCCCCCGGCTTGCCGTAACGGATATTGTCCGCGATCGACGCCGCGAAGATCGCGGGCTCCTGCGGGACCAGCGCGATGTTCTTGCGCACGTCATGCGGATCGCTTTTCGAAATATCGACACCGTCAAAGAGAATTTTCCCACGCTTCAGATCGTCGAAGCGAAGAAGCAGATGAAAGATCGTGCTCTTGCCCGCCCCGGAGGGACCGACGATGGCGATCCGCTCGCCGGGTGCCGCCGCGAAACTCACATTATCGATCACTGGCGCATCGCGCAGCGAGGGATAAGCGTAGGAGACTTTCTCGAAGCGTACTTCGCCGCGCGGCTTCACGGGCAACACGAGCGGATACGGCGGCGCCTTGATCGCAGGCTCGATATGTAAGAGCTCGACGATACGCTCAGCCGCGCCCGCCGTTTGCGAAACCTCGCCCCAGACTTCCGCAAGTGCGCCGAGTGCGCCGGCAGCAAAAACGGCATACAGAACGAACTGCCCTAGCGTGCCCGGCGTCATCTGCCCGGCGAGCACGCTTTGCGCGCCGGACCACAGGATCAGAACGACGGAAGCGAAGGCGAGGAAGATCGCAATCGCCGTCAGGAACGAGCGCGAGCGCGTGGCGTCCCGCGCAGCAACGAACGCTTCGTCGACCGCCGCGCCGAAGCGCGCCTTCGCGGTTTCTTCCGCGGTCATCGCCTGCACCGTTCGCACCGCGACGATGGCTTCGACCGCGAATGCCGTGGCATCGGCGAGCTTGTCCTGCGCCAGACGCGAGCGCCTGCGGACCGCGCGTCCGAAGCCGAACAGCGGCAGCATCACGGCCGGAATTGCAATCAACACGAGCAGCGAAAGCTTCGGGCTGGTAATCACCATCATCGCCGCCGCGCCGATCAACAGAAGCGCATTGCGCAGCGCGACCGATGCGGACGAGCCCACCGCCGACTTGATCTGCACGGTGTCGGCGGTCAGCCGCGAGCTGATCTCGCCTGCCCGCGCGCTGTCGAAGAAGCCGGCATCCAGCGAAACGATCCGCGCGAAGACCGCGGACCTGAGATCGGCCACCACCCGCTCGCCGATCGTGGTGACTAAGTAGTAGCGGGCGGCACTCGCGAGCGCGAGGACCGCGACCACGCCGAGGATCGCGAGGAAGTACTGGTCGATCTTGCCGCCCGCGTCCGCCCCGAAGCCGAGGTCGATCATGCGCCGCACCGCGAGCGGGATTGCGAGGGTCGCCGACGCTGCGACAAAGAGCGCCACGAGCGCCAGCAGGAAGCGGCCCGGATAGCGCAACACGAGAGGCATCAGCGCGACGAGCGGCCGGAACCGGGGCCGGGAGCCGTTTTCAGGCCTTTTTTGCGGCTCTCGATACTCGGCTTGAGTCACTTTCGGCTCTCGGCTATATCGCCCGCCAATCAGCAGGGCTTGAGTAGATCGACCGGCGCGTGCCCCCGGCCCGCGCGAAGGCAAAGGATTTGGCGATGAAAGAAGGCATTCACCCCGACTATCACACCATCAAGGTGGTGATGACGGACGGCTCGGAATACACGACGCGCTCGACCTGGGGCAAGGCGGGCGACACCCTCAATCTCGATATCGACCCGAAGACGCACCCGGCCTGGACCGGCGGCTCGCAGCAGCTCTTGGACCGCGGCGGCCGGCTGTCGCGCTTCAAGAACAAGTTCGGCGCGATCGGCGCCGCGAAGGAAAAGAAGTAAGCGCGACGCGCTTTTCTAACAAAAACCCCGCGGGCGACCGCGGGGTTTTTACTTTTCGAACCGCCTCATCCTGAGAAGTCGCGCGAAGCGCGGCGTCTCGAAGGATGAGGCCTCATGGTTCGAGACGCGGCGCTAATGCGCCGCTCCTCACCATGAGGATTGATACCGGGCGGAGACGACGAATGAATGTGAGCTCGAAAATCTATCGCTTCGTATCGAAGGCCGCGCGCAAAAGCCCGATCTGCGCTTCCACCGGATTTTCCGCCTCGATCTTTTCCGGCACCTTCGCACTGTAGACGAGCTGGTCGAGGCGCAGCACCTGCTCGTGAAGATTGCGCGAGGTCTCGATTAAGCCCTGCAGGCGCTTCGGCAGCGAAGCTATGGACTCTTCGTGAGAGGGATCCCAGTTCGAGAGCTTCACCTTGGTCTTTTCGGTCTTGGCTTGATCGAAGGTCAGCTCGCCTTCGTTGACCGCGCGTTGAAGCAGCAGCCACGACGCGATCTGCATGAGCCGCGTAGTGAGACGCATCGACTCCGTCGCGTAAGCGAGCGCCGCAGGCCGCGCCAGCGATTTGGCTTCAGTGCGGCCGGGGCCGTCGAGATAAGCCGCGGTCGCTTCCACGAGCGCCATGCCCTCGCGAAACAGCGTGCCGAACTGCTCGCCGGCAGCCATGCGCGCGGCGAGATGCACCGGACGGTCTTTCTTCTCGGTTGCGTCTGACATTTTTTCCCCGGCAGCCCCTGCGCCGGACCCTGTTTAGCGCATCGCATGCCGCGATCCAAAGTCCGGATGGCGCGGCGAGAGCGAAGTTCTTTGCAAGTTGCACGCCGCCCACACTGTCCGGGATCGGGACAAAAAAAGAGCCGCCCAAAGAGCGGCTCTGAAGTCTGTTCACAGGGAGGCGTCAAACAGAGTGGACAGGAGCCACTCGACGTCCAGAAGCTGGACACCGCGATAGTGATCTCGAAACCTTAACGAGTGTTTAATGCGTAAAAATCTACTGAATCTCAGCGCTTAAAGAAGGCATCGGCCGCCGACTTGGAGGACTGCTTTTTCGCGATGTCGGCTTCTAGCCGGGCGATCTCTTCCTGCATGAGCTTGATGCGTTCGCGCAGTTCCTCCACCGAGATCAGCGAGAGATCGGCGCCGATTTCGTGCGCGATTTTCTTCTTCGGGCGGTCGTCGTCTTCCATTTTCATCGTTTCCTCCCGTTCCTGCTGACCCCGAATGTAGCGGCGGTAGCGCCGGATTGTCATGTCCGGCACGAGCCCCTAGAGAAAGCGCCGGAATATTCTGGAGCCCGCGATGTCCCTTCCCGACAAGATGACCGTGATCGCCATGACCGCCCCCGGCGATCCGGATGTGCTCAAACCGCAGACCCGCGACGTGCCGAAGCCGGCCGACACGCAGATTCTCGTTCGCGTCCACGCAGCAGGCGTGAACCGCCCGGACGTGATGCAGCGGCAGGGCAAGTATCCGCCGCCGCCGGGCGCGCCGGATTATCCGGGTCTCGAGATCGCTGGCGAAGTAGCAAGCGTCGGCGCGAAGGCGTCGCGCTGGAAAACAGGCGACAAGGTCTGCGCGTTGGTCGCCGGCGGCGGCTATGCGGAATACGCGCTTGTCGACGAGACCAACGCGCTGCCCGTGCCGAAAGGTTTCTCGTTCACCGAAGCGGCAGCACTTCCCGAAACCTTCTTCACGGTCTGGCACAACGTATTCGAGCGCGGCCGCTTGAAGTCCGGCGAGACGATGCTCATTCACGGCGGCACCAGCGGCATCGGCACGACGGCGATCATGCTCGCCAAGGCTTTCGGCGCGAAGGCGATTGCAACCGCCGGCTCCAAGGAAAAGACCGACGCCTGCCTCAAGCTCGGCGCCGATTTCGCGATCGACTACAAGACGCAGGATTTCGTGGCACTCACCAAAGAGCAGAGCGGCAAGGGCGCCGACCTCATCATCGATATGGTCGGCGGCGATTACGTCGACCGTAATCTCGATGCCGCGGCGGTCGAGGGCCGCATCGTGCAGATCGCGACCCAGAAGGGTTTCAAGGTCGAGATGAACCTCGTGAAGATCATGCAGAAGCGCCTGACCTTCACGGGCTCGACACTTCGCCCGCGCCCGGTTTCCGACAAGGCCGCGATTGCCGATGCGCTCCGCGCGAAGGTCTGGCCGCTCTTGGATCAGGGCAAGATCAAACCGGTCATCGACTCGACCTTCCCGCTCGCCGAGGCCAATAAGGCCCACGCCCGCATGGAGTCCTCCAATCACGTCGGCAAGATCGTGCTGACGGTCGGCGAATAATATTCCCCTCATCATGGCCGGGCTTGTCCAGGCCATCCACGTCTTTACAGCGTTGGCAGTTTGCTAAGGCGTGGATGCCCGGCACCCGATGTCGGGTTTACCCGACATCGGCAAATTGAATGCTCAAGTCGGCTAAAGCCGACTTGAGGAGCCGGGCATGACGATATTGGATAATCGCGAGCGTTAACCCGCATTTCCCGCTTGCCTTGCCGCCGCCGCAAGCGGCGGCTACTTCTGGCCGTGGCCAGGAGGGGGTTCCGGGCTCTAGTACCCACTGTCCCGGAGGGTCCGAATTGCGGTTCGGAAGGCTTGTATTTGCGTGCTTCGCCCTGCTTGCGGCCTCCGCGAGCCTTGCGCCCGTGCGCGCGGTCGAAGCCGTTGTCATCCGGCCGAATACTCCCGCGCTCGATCTGATGCCCGCTGCCGAGCGGCATGTCACCGAAGGCGACCGCCTGCAGGTTTCGACCGCTCCCGGCGCCGACGGCATCGTTCGCCGCATCGAAGTCCGTGCGCGCAACGCGAGCGGTGTCACACACTGGATCGTCTTCGCGCTTTCGAACAGCACCGACGAACAGCTCGATCGCCTGCTCGTCGCGCCGAATTACCTGATGTCGGGCTCCGGTCTGTTCTGGCCCGATCTCGGTGCCGCGCGCATCGTGAATCTCACGCCGAGCCAGGGCTTCCGTCCCGACCGGCAGAACGCGAGCGACGCATCGGTCTACTTGATCACGATGGACCCCGGCTCGACCGTCACCTTCGTGGTCGAACTTTCATCCGCCCAGCTTCCGCAACTTCGTTTGTGGGAACCGCGCGCTTACGAAGCCAAGGTCAACTCGTTCACGCTCTATAACGGCATCGTCATCGGTGTCGCGGGTCTGCTCGCGCTGTTCCTGACCATTTTGTTCGTGGTCAAAGGCAGCCTGATGTTTCCGGCCGCCGCCGCGCTCGCCTGGGCGGTGCTCGCTTATATCGGCATCGATTTCAACTTCTGGGCAAAAGTGTTTTCGCTCTCGCCCGCCGCCGAACAGTTCTGGCGCGCCTCCGGCGAGGCCATCCTCGCGGCAACGCTCGTCGTGTTCTTGTTCGCTTACCTCAATCTCGGCCGCTGGAACGTGCGCTATTCGCAGGCCGCCGCCGGCTGGCTCGTCTTTCTTGCGATGCTGGTTGCACTCGCGCTCTTCGATCCTTCGATTGCCGCCGGCATCTCGCGCGTATCCCTGCTCGTCGTCGCCTTCGCCGGCTTCGGTCTTGTGCTTTATCTCTCGACGCACGGCTTCGATCGCGCGGTGCTTTTAATCCCGACCTGGTTCCTGTTCACGATGTGGGTGCTGGCTGCGGGCCTTGTCGTCTCCGGCGCGATCACCAACGATCTCGCCGCGCCCGCGTTGCTCGGCGGCCTCGAACTGATCGTGATGCTGATCGGCTTCACGGTCATGCAGCACGCTTTCGCAGGCGTCTCCGCGGAAGGCCTCATGAGCGACGTCGAGCGCCGCGCGCTCGCGGTCACGGGTGCCGGCGAAGTCGTCTGGGATTGGGATGTGATCCGCGACCGCATCTTCGTGAGTCCGGAAGCCGAAGCGCTACTGGGTCTCAGGCGTGGCGCGATGGAGATCGAAGCGCAGACCTGGCTCGAATTCGTGCACCCCTCCGACCGCGACCGCATCCGGCTCGCGCTCGACGGCATTCTCGACCAGCGCCGCGGCCGCATCATGCTGCCGCTGCGGCTCAAAGCCGAAGACGGCCATTACTTCTGGTTCTCGTTGCGCGCGCGGCCCGTGGTCGGCACCGACGGCGAGGTGCTGCGCGTCGTCGGCACCATGAACGACATCACCGAACTGAAAGTTGCCGAGGAACGCCTGTTGCAGGACGCGGTCCACGACAACCTGACCGGTCTGCCGAACCGCGAACTGTTCCTCGACCGGTTGGACGCCGCGATCAATTTCGCCAAAGCCGACGACAAGATCCGCCCGACGCTGATCATCGTCGATCTCGACCGCTTCAAGCAGCTCAACACCTCCGTCGGCACCGCGGCGGGCGACTCGATTTTGCTCACTGTCAGCCGCCGCCTGACGCGATTGCTCAAGCCGCAGGACACGCTGGCGCGCATCGCCGGCGATCAGTTCGCGGTCATTCTTCTTTCCGAGCGCGAGGCCGACCGTATTACCGCTTTCGCCGACACGATCCGCAGAAGCGTGCGCGCACCCATCGGTTTCGGCGAGCGCCAGATTTTCCTTACCGCCTCCATCGGCCTCGCGCTCGTAGACGGCCAAACCAAGGAGCGCAGCGAGGTCCTGAAGAACGCCGAACTTGCGATGCACGCTGCGAAACAGGCTGGCAACGACCGCATCGAGGTCTTCAAGCCTTCCATGCGCAACGACAAGATCGACCGGCTCTCGCTCGAATCCGATCTGCGCCGCGCGCTCGAGAAAGACGAAATCGTCATCATGTACCAGCCGATCGTGCGGCTGGAAGACCGGCGGATCGCGGGCTTCGAGTCGCTCTTGCGCTGGAACCATCCGCGGCTCGGCCGGCTGGGTCCCGCCGAGTTCATTCCGATCGCGGAAGAGACCGGCCTGATCGTCGAGATCGGCCGTTTCGTGCTCGACCGTTCGGCACGGCAGCTTGCGTTGTGGCAGCGCGCGATGCGCGCGGATCATCCGCTATTTCTGAGCGTCAACATTTCTTCGCGGCAGCTGATGCGCCACGATCTTATTCAGGACGTGAAAAGCGTGCTCTCGCGTCACGCGGTCGTACCCGGCTCGCTGAAGCTGGAGCTGACCGAATCTCTCGTGATGGAGAACCCGGAGCTTGCCGCGCAGATGCTGCATAAGATCCGCGAACTCGGCGCCGGTCTGTCACTCGACGATTTCGGCACCGGCTATTCGTCGCTCGCGTATCTGCAACGCTTCCCGTTCGACACCATCAAGATCGACCAGCAATTCGTGAAAGGTTCGGGCAACAAGCGCGGCGTGCGTCCTGTGATCTTGCGCTCGATCGTGCAGCTCGCGCACGATCTCGGGATGGATGTCGTGGCTGAAGGCGCAGAGACGGATTCCGATGCGGTCGAGCTTTATCAGATCGGTTGCGAATATGTGCAGGGCTTCGCTTTCGGCGAGCCGATGACGGCGGACGAAGCGCGCCGCCTGATCGCCCCCGAACTCAAGGAACGTGCGAGCGCCCGCACGGCAAGCGCCCCCGCGACCTAATCGCTTAAGCGTGTCCGGCTTCGGACGAGAGCTTGCCGAGGTCGATTCCGATTTTCTTCAGCGCGAGATCGTATTTCTGCTCCGCATCCGTACCGAAGACCAGCGCGCTGTCCGCTTCGCAGTTGAGCCAGCCGTTTGCCTGGATTTCGCTCTCGAGCTGTCCCGGCGCCCAGCCCGCATAGCCGAGCGCAAGCACCGCGCTTTCCGGTCCGCTGCCGTTCGCGATCGCCTTCAGAATGTCGAGCGTCGCGGTGAGGCAGATGCCGCCGTTGATCGGCAGCGTCGAGTCCTTGATGAAATAGTCGGCACTGTGCAGGACGAAGCCGCGTTGCGTTTCCACCGGCCCGCCTTTCAATACGCGCACGATCTCGCCGTGCCTCGGCAACTCGATCAATCCCTCGCCGGGAATGACATCGAGCTGCACCAGAAGATCGGAGAAACGGATATTGGGCGCGGGCTGATTGACGATGATGCCCATCGCGCCCTCGGAGGAATGCGCGCAGAGATAGATCACCGAACGGCTGAAGCGCTCGTCCTGCATGGTCGGCATTGCGACGAGAATCTGGCCGTCGAGGTAACCTTCGTTCGGCGTTTTCGAAGACTCAGCGGCAATCTTCATGGGAAAAAGCCTATCCGAGCGCAAGCGGGATGAAAATGCGGCATGGGGACGGACATATTCACGCATTCGTGCTTGGGCTCCTGCCCGGTTTGATGCTTACCGTGTCTTCTTGGTGAAAAAATGCGTGTGCATAAGTTAGGTTCCGTGCTCCTTTCCGCTGCATTGGCCGCTTGCGCGGCAGGCAATGCATTCTCCGCGTCGTCGGACGCGGTCGTCGCCGGCGAAGCGAAAGTGCGCCTGCTTGTCTCCGGATTGAACAATACAAATTCCGCGCCAGTTTTCAGGGGCGGTGTCGAGATCGTGCTGACGCCAGGCTGGAAAACGTATTGGCGTTATCCGGGCGATGCCGGGATTCCGCCGCGCTTCGATTGGAGCGGTTCCGAGAACGTGTCGCATGTCGAAGTGCTTTTTCCCGCGCCGAAGCGAATCACCGATGGCAGCGGACAGGCTTCCATCGGCTATGAGGAGCGCGTGATTTTTCCGCTGCGTATCATTCCGCACGATGCGGCAAAGCCGGTCACGTTGAAACTGAAACTCGATTTCGCGACCTGCGAGAAACTCTGTATCCCCGCCGAAGCCGTTCTGTCGCTCGCCTTCTCCGGCGGCGCCTCCACGGAAAGCACGCTCGAAGAAGCGGAAAAGCGCGTGCCCGAAAAGCAGGATGTATCCAAACCGCGCCCGCTCGCGATCCTTTCCGCCAAGATCGAACGCGGCAAGGACCCCGAAGGCAAGGACAGCCGCGTGATCGTGAAGGCGCTCGCGCGCACCGTGGGCAAACTCGATCTCTTCGCCGAAGGGCCTGGCGAGGAGTGGACGCTGTCGCTGCCCGAGCTTCTCAAGAACGAGGCCGGACACGCCATCTTCGCAATCCCGCTACGCGGCTCCCGTCTCGGCTCCAACGACGCGCCGCCGAAGCTCCGGCTCACGCTCGTTGCAGGCGAGCAAGCGATCGAGGCCGAAATCGTTCTCGACTAATGCACCGTCCTGACTAGGATGCGCCCCGCATTGAATGAGGCGAAACAACCATGACGATCAAAGTGGGCGACAAGCTGCCCGAGGCGACCTTCCAGACCATGACGGCCGACGGCGTCAAGCCGAAGACAGCCGCCGAAATCTTCGCCGGCCGGAAGGTCGTGCTCTTCGGCGTGCCGGGCGCTTTCACGCCGACCTGCTCGCGCAATCACCTGCCCGGTTTCATCGCCAAAGCCGACGAGTTTTTCGCCAAAGGCGTGGACACGATCGCGGTCACCGCTGTCAACGACGTGCATGTGATGGGCGCCTGGGCGAAAGCGAACCCCGGCAAGGTCGAGTTTCTCTCGGACGGCAACGGCGCCTTCGTGAAATCCATCGGCCTGGACTACGACGGCACCGAACGCCTGATGGGTCCGGTGCGCTCGCGCCGCTATGCCATGTATGCCGAGGACGGCGTGGTAAAGGTGCTGAATATCGAGGAAGTCACCTCGAAAGCGGAAGTCTCCAGCGCCGACAATCTGCTGCAGGCTATCTGAAACAGATTGCCTTAAATCGTCATGCCCGGCCTTGTGCCGGGCATCCACGTCTTTACGGCTCTACGTTGCATCAAGGCGTGGATGGCCGGGACGAGCCCGGCCATGACGAGAAGAAAAACTAAGCGATAATATCCGGAAACAACTGATCCTCGATGGCGCCGATGCGGTCGCGGAGCTGGAGCTTCCGCTTTTTCAGCCGCTGGACCTGAATCCGGTCATGCCCGGTCGAGCCGAGCAGCGCATCGATCGCGGAATCGAGGTCGCGGTGCTCCTGCTTCAACCGTTCCAGTTCGAGCGTGAGTTCGCGCTCTTCTTCCCGCGTCATTGCATCGCCGCATTTGCGAGGCGCGGACCGCGCCAAAATGAGTATCGCGCCGCGCGGGAACCCCGGCAAGCACCGGATATTGCGGCGATTTTCCCCTCCGTTACCAAGCCGGTGGATTGTTGCGCCGCTCCCTGCGGGTTCCAATCGACAAGCGATTCCTCCGGTGGCAACATTGCTCGTCTCGAACTGCAAACAGGGAGAGAACGCATCCTATGTCGATTCAATCGCATTTGACCGAACTCGAGCGGAAGCATCAGGCTTTGGAGCGCGAGATCGAAGCCGAGCGCGCACACCCCAGCGGCGACAGCCTGAGGCTCGCAGAACTGAAGCGGCGCAAGCTCTCGCTCAAGGACGAAATCGCCAGACTGCAGGAAGAAACCGTCCACTGAACGATTTTCAAGCCGTGCTTCTTTAACCGCCGGCCGGTCGCCGGCGGTTTTATTTTACCCGCGGCAGGTAAGGTTACTTCGCAAGCCTAACGCGTAGGCTTACTACCGCGTTACACAAGACAGAATAATTGCCGGCGCTAATTTCTTTCTCGCCCATTGGCCGGGGATGCGTTTCGCATTTTTGCGCAATGCGGCCGAAGGCGAGGAACGGATGAAAAAGATTCTGATAGCCGCTTTGGCGGCGCTGCTTCTCGTCATGCCGGCGGTTGCGCAGGCGCAGCAGCAGAAGAAAAAGAATCAAGAGCACGAGCAGAACCCGCTGGTCCTGCTCATCGGCATCTTCAGCACGCTCAACTGCGTTTTCACCTGCGCCGGCGTAACGAAGACGATCGTGACCACGGTCTACGTGCAGCAGGAGGAACGGTTCGTCAGCACGGTTTCTAAATCCTCGAAGTACGGCGCCTATCTCGGCGGCGCGCTCGCCTGCACGTTTCTGTGGCCGTTCATCAATGTCGCCGTCGGCGGCAAGGAGCCGACTTCGGAAGAAGCGGTGCTGAACACCATTAGCTGCTGGGTGCCGGGGCTCGGTATCGTTCTTTATCTGCAAAACCAGTACACGCCCTGACGCGGTACTGACCCATAAAAGACAAAACCCGGCGCGAGCGCTCGCGCCGGGTTTTTATTGGCTCGGAAAGTAGGTTCTTACATCGCCTTGAGGTTTGCCGCCGCCGCCTTGCCGCGCTCGGTCGCGACTTCGAACGAAAGCTTCTGGCCCTCGTTCAGCGTCTGCATGCCCGCGCGCTGCACGGCCGAGATGTGCACGAACACATCCTTGCCGCCGTCATCCGGCTGAATAAAACCGAAACCCTTTTGGGTGTTGAACCACTTCACGGTACCAGTAGCCATTCACGGCCTCCTTGAAACGCACGTCTCCGTGCGGTCGCCATCGGCGCCCCCGACCATCGGCGGGCGTCATGTCAATCCGAGTTTTGGGAAGTGTCTTGCAGATAGCCCCAAAACAGGAGCGTCGTATCAAGGCCAGCCAAACCCAGTTGCGAGCCGGAAGTGACTCGATATTTAAGGCAAGGTCAAGGCGCAGAATAACCCCCAAGGCACTCAAGCTTACTCGCTCGGATTTGCATCAATTCGCAAACAAGCGCTTTAGTTCCCGTTTGCCAAAAAATTTTTACGGGCCGCTCTGCGGGCACGAGCCTCCCATGAATTAGGGAAAGGTTGCTGGCATATCAGCCGCCGCAACTTGTTTGCATGCACACAAAATCGAGCCGAACGAAATTTAGGCAGGCGGGGTTGTTGTGAGGCTGCGGCGCGCTTAGCCCGCACCGTTCATCTTCCGCTGCACCCGCTTGTCGAAGCGCTCGACGTTGACGACCACGCGCTCGTGCACGCCGTCCCCGATCGGTTCTTTTTCGTCTTCCGCGAACACGTTGAAAAAGATCGTGCGGCCCTCGACCGCCGTCACTTCCGCGGTCGCCTTGATCTTCATGCCGACCGGCGTCGCGGCGTAATGTTTGATGCTGAGCACCGTGCCGAGGCTTTGATGCCCCGGCGGCAGCAGATGCTCGGCGGCTTTGAGCGCCGCGGCCTCGATCAGGTTGATCATCACGGGCGTCGCCAGCACGCGGATTTTGCCGGAGCCGACGCGCGGCGCGGTGTGCTCCTCGCCGACGACGAGTTCGGCGAT
Source organism: Xanthobacteraceae bacterium (assembly GCA_019752575.1). Classification (GTDB taxonomy): domain Bacteria; phylum Pseudomonadota; class Alphaproteobacteria; order Rhizobiales; family Xanthobacteraceae. The sequence goes on from JAIELW010000014.1 coordinate 50,471, forward strand.
GCCTTTGATGCCCAGTTTGATGGCGGAGGTGGTGTCGGTCATTACGATCCAATTCTTATTCGTCATCGCCGCGCTTGTCGCGGCGATCTCGATTCATTGGGCACTATGCTCACCTAAACGAGATGGCCGGGACAAGCCCGGCCATGACATAAGGCGATTGAAAGGCCCGATCACTTCACGAGCTTCGCCGCTTCCCGGCCCGCGATGCGGCCCGAGAAAATGCAGCCGCCGAGGAAGGTGCCTTCCAGCGCGCGATAGCCGTGCACGCCGCCGCCGCCGAAGCCCGCGACTTCGCCGGCCGCGAACACGTTGCCGAGCGGCGTCTTGCCGTCCTTCAGCACCCGCGAGGAAAGATCGGTCTCGAGACCGCCAAGTGTCTTGCGCGTCAGCACCCAGAGCCGAACCGCAATCAGCGGGCCCGCGGCGGGATCGAGGAGCTTGTGCGGCTTCACAGTTCTAATGAGACGATCTCCGATATAGCCGCGCGCGGAGCGGATCGCCGCGATCTGCAAATCCTTGCCGTATTTGTTGTCGAGATCGCGGTCGCGCGCGGTCACTTCGCGCGTCACCGTCTCAAGCGACACGAGATTCTTCTGCGTCAGCGAATTCATCTTCGAGACGAGCTCGGGCAGCGTGTCCGCCGTCACGAAATCTTTTCCGGCATTGATGAACTTCTGCACCGGCGTCAGCGTGCCGCGCCCGCGCTTCAACACGCCGCGAATGCTTTTGCCGGTGAGATCGGGGTTCTGCTCCTGCCCCGAGAGGGCGAATTCTTTTCCGATCACGCGCTTGTTGAGCAAAAACCACGAGTGATCGTCGCCGTGTTTGGTGATGTGTTCGAGCGCGCCCAAGCCGTCGAAGCCGGGGAACAGCGGCACAGGGAAACGTTTTCCCCGTGCGTCGAGCCACAGCGGCGTCGGGCCGGAAAGAATCCGGATGCCGTGGCGCGACCAGATCGGCGCGTAGTTATCGATGCCTTCCGGGTAATGCCACATGCGGTCGGCGTTAATGAGCCGCCCGCCCGCGCGTTCGACCACGCCCTGCATCAGACCGTCGACATGATCGGGCACGCCCGAGAGCATCTGCGCCGGCGCGCGGCCCATGTTCGCGGGCCAGTTCTTGCGCACGAGATCATGATTGCCGCCGATGCCGCCGGAGGTGACAATGATCGCCTGCGCTTTCAGCTTGAAATCGCCGACGACCTTGCGCGAACTTTTCGCCGCGCGCTCGACATTCGACGGCTCGAGAATTTCGCCTTCCACGCCGTCTTCCATGCCGCCGGAAGCTGTCAGCTTCGTCACGCGATGGCGGAAGCAGAAGCGAACCAAGCCTTTCTTCTCCGCTTCGCGCAGACGCCGCACGAAGGGCTCCACCAGCGCGGGACCCGTGCCCCAGGTGATGTGAAAGCGCGGCACGGAGTTTCCGTGTCCCGTCGCGGTATAGCCGCCGCGCTCCGCCCAGCCCGGTACCGGAAACCAGCGCACGCCTTGCGCGTGCAGCCAAGCGCGCTTTTCGCCCGAAGCGAAATCCACGTAAGCCTCGGCCCATTTGCGCGGCCAATGATCTTCCTCGCGGTCGAACGCGGCCGAGCCCTGCCAGTCCTGCCAGGCGAGATCGCGCGAATCCTTGATGCCGAGGCGGCGTTGTTCGGGAGAATCCACGAGCATCAAGCCGCCGAACGACCAGAACGCTTGGCCCCCGAGCGATTGCTCCGGCTCCTGATCGAGCAGAATTACTTTTTTCCCGGCGTCCGCGACTTCCGCCGCCGCAACCAGCCCGGCCAATCCGCCGCCGACGACGATGACGTCCGCGTCCATAAGCGCTCTCCATCGCATTTCCCCCTCTCCCCTTGTGGGAGAGGGTGCCCGAGCGAAGCGAGGGCGGGTGAGGGGTCAATAGTCAAATTGATACTCGGTTCGCCGATCGATCCGGCGAGCAACCCCTCACCCGGCGAGCAACTCGCAAAGCTCGTTACTCGCCACCCTCTCCCACAAGGGGAGAGGGTTGCAAGCGTGACGCTACGGAAACCGAATGGCTTTACCCGCCGTCCTTATGCCGGTGCTGCACATAGACGAAGAAGGTCAGCGCCACGATCACCGCGCCGATGCCGCCGCCCATGAGCAGGAGATTCTGCGAACCATCGCCGGAGATCGCGCGGCCGAGAAAAAACACGGCGAGCACGAGGATGACGACGCCCGAAAGCGTGACCTTCAGGTCGTCGATGGTCTCGACTTTCACCCATTTCGGCACCGGGATCTGGTCCTGAATGTAGAGCTGGTAGAGCCCGATTGCGACGATGTGCAGCACGGTCACGAGCAGGAAGGTGTCGATCGCTTCGATCGCGGCGAGCGTGATCTTCTTGCCGTCGGGTTTCGTCGAAAGCAGAAGCCTGATCGCTTCGTAGATTTCGTAGCAGGCATAGATGAGGAGCGCGGTCGCGACGACGAACGTCGCGACGATGGCGACGAGCATAGTGCCGCGCGCGAGCAGCACGAAAGTGCCGAGGAAAGGACGATCCTTCAGCGCAAGCCGCCAGTCGATGTCTTTTTGCAGCGGCAGTTTTTGTTTGCGGGGTGAGGCCAATTCTTCTGCTCCTAATAATGACCCCCAACCGCTCGCTACGCTCGCCTCCCTCCCCCGCTTGCGGGGGAGGGGTAAGGGTGGGGGCGCTGCATGATAGCGTCAGCGATCAAACTTCCTTCGTCATTTCGCGCAGCTTGAACTTCTGGATCTTGCCGGTCGAGGTCTTCGGCAATTCCACGAACACGATGTGGCGCGGTACTTTATATCCCGCGAGGTTGCTCTTGCAGTGCGCGATCAACTCGTCCTTCGAGGCCTGTTTGCCCGGCTTCAATTCGATGAAGGCGCAAGGGGTTTCGCCCCACTTGTCGTCGGATTTCGCGACCACCGCCGCCGCCTGCACCGACGGATGCTTGTAGAGCGCGTCTTCCACTTCGATCGACGAAATATTTTCGCCGCCGGAGATGATGATGTCTTTCGAGCGGTCTTTCAGCTGGATATAGCCGTCGGCGTGCATCACGCCGAGATCGCCGGAGTGAAACCAGCCGCCGGCGAACGACGCCTGCGTCGATTTCGGGTTTTTCAGATACCCCTTCATCACGACGTTGCCGCGGAACATCACCTCGCCCATGGTCTCGCCGTCGCGCGGCACCGGCTTCATGGTTTCCGGGTCCATCACTTCCAACCCTTCGAGCGGCGCGATGGTGACGCCCTGCCGCGCCTTTTTCGCGGCCTGCGCGGCGGGCGGAAGCTGATCCCACTCCTGATGCCAGTCGTTCACGGCCGCGGGCCCGTAGGTTTCGGTGAGCCCGTAAAGATGGGTCACGTTAAAACCCGCGCCCTTCATGCCCGCGAGCACGGCTTCCGGCGGGGGTGCGGCGGCGGTGAAAAATTCGACCACATGCGGCAGCGGCTTTTTTTCTTCTTCCGGCGCGTTCAACAGCGTCGCCATCACGATCGGCGCGCCGCAAAGATGCGTGACCTTATGTTCCGCGATCAGATCGAACATCAGTTTCGCGCGGACCTGCCGCAGGCACACATGCGTGCCGGAGCAGACCGAAATCGACCACGGGAAGCACCAGCCGTTGCAATGAAACATCGGCAGCGTCCAGAGATAGACCGCGTGCTTCCTCATGCTGCCAGTGAGCACGTTGCCGGTAGCCAACAGCGCCGCGCCGCGATGGTGATAGACCACGCCCTTCGGGTCGCCGGTGGTGCCGGAGGTGTAGTTCAGCGAAATCGCGTCCCATTCGTCGCCGGGCGCTTGCCGCGCGTAGTTTTCGTCGCCTTCGGCGACCAGCGCTTCGTAATCGAGGGTGCCGATCTTCTCGCCCTCGCCTTTATATTCCGGGTCGTCGTAATCGATGACGAGCGGCTTCGCCTTGCACAGTTGCAGCGCTTCCTTCGCCATCTTCGAAAATTCTCTGTCGACGATGACAATCTTCGCTTCGCCGTGATCCAGCGAGAAGCCGATGGTCGCGGCATCTAACCGCGTATTCAGCGTATTCAACACGCCGCCGGTCATCGGCACGCCGTAGTGGCACTCCAGCATCGCGGGCGTGTTGGCGAGCAAAACCGCGACCGTGTCGCCGCGCGCAATGCCGCGTTTCGCAAGCGCCGAGCCGAGCTTCTTCGAGCGCGCATAGAATTCGCGATAGGTCCGGCGCATCGGCCCGTGGATGATCGCGACGTGATCCGGAAACACGGCGGCCGAACGCTCCAGAAACGAGATCGGCGTCAGCGGCTGATAGTTGGCCGGGTTTTTATCGAGATCGGTGTCGTAGGCGGTCTTTTTCATGCAGGTACCCCATTCCGGCGCGACCCTAGCCAACCGGAAGGGTTTCGATCAACGCCAAGAAAACAGCAGGAATTCAGCGCCAGAGGATCGCGCTTGCGCCCTGCCGGATCAGTTCCAGCGAAACCAGAAACATCAGCACATAGGCGATCTTGTAGAACAGCTCTTCCGGCACGCGCTTGGCGAGCCGGATGCCGGCGAGATTGGTCGCGATCGCAAGCGGCATTAGTGCGCCCGCGATGAGCAGCACCGCGCCCGTGAATTCGCCGAGGAAGAAAAACGGCACCACCTTGATCGCGTTCACCGCCGCGAAATAGACCGTGACGGTACCGATGAAGACCATCTTCGGCAGCTTCTGCGGCAGTAGATGGATGCTCATCGGCGGGCCGCCGGCATGCGCAAGCGTACTCGTGAACCCCGACACCAGGCCCCAGAACACACCGCCCGCGGCACTCGGCTCTAACGTGTCGGCGGCTTTGCGCGCGAGCGCGAACCAGTGGTTCAGCACGAAGACGAAGGTGATGACGCCGATCAGAAGCTTCACGAGGGCATCGGGAACGTAAGCCGCGAGCGCCCATGCGAGCGCAATGCCCGCGAGCGCCCCGATCAAGAGCACCTTCAGATTCCAGCGATCCCATTCGCGCCGAAACGCCCACAACGAAACCGCGTCCTGCATCAGGAGAATGGGCAGCATGATCGCGGCCGCCTGCAGCGGCGGCACCACGAGCGCGAGAAACGGCGTCGCCGCCATACCGATACCGCTGAAACCGCCCTTGGCAAGGCCGGTGCAAGTGACGGCAAGCGCCGCGAACAGCCAAAAGATGGGATCGGAGGGAAGCATGCGGCGCGGGTTATAGAGAAGCGTTTGATGGAGAGCTACGCTCGCGTGGCATAGCTTCTACTCTCGTCATGCCCGGCCTTGTGCCGGGCATCCACGTCTTTACGGCGCCGAAGTTCAGTAAGGCGTGGATGGCAACAGAACTCGCGCTTGCGCGAGTTCTGACTATTAAATGCCCAAGTCGGGCAAGCCCGACTTGGGTGACAAGCCCGGCCATGACGAATGAAAAGCTGCGACCAACGCCGCCCTTGCCAATCGGCTCGCGGCGACGACAATCGAAAAAAATCATAAGCCTTTGAGGGAAGAGACGAATGGTGACCCCGCTCGCAAGCCGCTATCCGAAAGTCTACGCGCGCTGGCAGCGCGATCCGGAAGGTTTCTGGGCGGAAGCCGCGGAAGCGATCACCTGGGTTCAAAAACCGAAGACGGTGTTCGACAAAAACGCCGGCGTCTACGGCCACTGGTTTCCCGACGGCGTGATGAACACCTGCTACAACGCGGTCGACCGTCACGCCGAGGGCGCGCGGGCCGAACAGATCGCGTTCGCTTACGACAGCCCGGTCACGCAGACCAAGCGCAACATCACGTACAAAGAGCTTCAGCGCGAAGTGAGCGCCTTCGGCGCGATCCTGCGCGACTTCGGCATCGAGAAAGGCGACCGCATCGTCATCTATATGCCGATGATTCCGGAAGCGCTCGTGGCGATGCTCGCCTGTGCGCGCATCGGCGCGGTGCACTCGGTCGTGTTCGGCGGCTTCGCACCGAAGGAACTGGCGACGCGATTGAACGACGCGAAGCCGAAGTTACTGCTCACCGCGAGCTGCGGCATCGAAGTGCAACGCGTCATTCCCTACAAGCCGCTGCTCGACGCCGCGATCGAAATGGCGGAATCGAAACCCGAAGCTGTGATTCTGTTTCAGCGCCCGCAAGTACAGGCGGAAATGAAAAAAGGCTGGGACCACGACTGGGCGTCCCTGCGCGCTGGCGCGCTTCGCGACAACAAGACTTCCGAATGCGTGCCGGTGAAAGCGACCGACCCGCTCTACATTCTCTACACCTCCGGCACCACCGGCATCCCGAAGGGCGTGGTGCGCGACAACGGCGGTCATGCCGTCGCGCTGAAGTGGTCGATGGAAAACATGTACGGGGTCAAGGAAGGCGAAGTCTGGTGGACTTCGTCCGACATCGGCTGGGTCGTCGGCCATTCCTACATCGTCTATGCGCCGCTCCTGCACGGCTGCACTTCAGTGGTTTATGAAGGCAAACCCGTCGGCACGCCGGACGCGGGCGCGTTCTGGCGCGTCGCCTCCGAACACGGCGCGGTCGCGCTCTTCACCGCACCGACCGCCTTCCGGGCGATCAAGAAAGAAGACCCCGAAGGCAAGTTCGTGAGGAATTACGACCTGTCGAAATTCCGCACGCTGTTTCTCGCAGGCGAGCGCGCCGACCCCGATACGATCAAGTGGTCGGAGAGAATTCTGAATGTGCCGGTGATCGATCACTGGTGGCAGACCGAAACCGGCTGGACCATCGTCGGCAATCCGATGGGCCTCGGCGCGCTGCCGGTGAAGTACGGCTCGCCGACCGTGCCGATGCCGGGCTACGACGTGCAGATCGTCGACGACGGCGGCAAGCCGGTGAAAAACGGCACCATGGGCAACATCGTCGTCAAACTGCCGCTGCCGCCTTCGTGCCTGCCGACGCTCTGGCAGCAGGATCAGAAATTTAAGGAAGCTTATCTCGTGGAATTTCTCGGCTACTACAAAACCGCCGACGCCGGATACAAGGACGAAGACGGCTATCTCTACATCATGGGCCGCACCGACGACATCATCAACGTAGCGGGCCATCGTCTTTCGACCGGCGGAATGGAGGAAGTGCTCGCGTCTCACGGCGACGTCGCCGAGTGCGCGGTGATCGGCGTCGCCGATCCGATGAAGGGCGAAGTGCCGGTCGGCTTCGTGGTGTTGAAAGCCGGCGTGAACAAGCCGCACGACACCATCGAGAAGGAACTGATCGCGCTGGTGCGCGAAAAAATCGGCCCGGTCGCGGCGTTCAAGACCGCGATGGTGATCGCGCGGCTGCCGAAAACGCGCTCCGGCAAGATCGTGCGCGGCACCATGAAGAAGATCGCGGACAAGGAGCCGTGGAACATGCCGGCCACCATCGACGATCCGGTGACGTTGGATGAGATCAAGACCGCGCTGCAGACGAAGGGGATGGCGGGTTAGCAAAATTCGTCATGCCCGGCCTTGTGCCGGGCATCCACGCCTTCGATGCATCGAAAGCTGTTAAGACGTGGATGGCAACAGAACTCGCGCCCGCGCGAGTTCTGGCCATCAAATGCCCAAGTCGGGCAAGCCCGACTTTGGTGACAAGCCCGGCCATGACGAAAAGTAATTTTCTCTTCCCGAGTTTATTTCCTTACTAACTTTTCCAAAAGCCTGCCCAGTTCGGCCGCCTCCTTGTTCGTCAGCTTGCTCGCAAAGTGCTTGATGATCGCGGCGCGGTAGAACGGCCACATGGTTTTCTGAAACTTGCGGCCCGAAGCGGTAAGCGCGACCACTTGACCGCGTCCGTCGTCGGGGCATTGCCGCCGCTCGACGTATTTCGCCTCTTCCATGCGGTCGAGCAGCCGCGAGAGATTGTACTGGCGAAACAGAAGCCGCCGTTCGAGTTCGTTCTGGCGCAATCCGGTCTCGCGCCCTTCCCGCGAAAGTTCGAGCGCGACGTCATACCAGGCGAGGGGCGGGCAATCCGAGCATCGCACCTCGGATTCGACCGCGGCCACGATCGCCTCCTCGGCGCGCACGAGGTTTACCCAAGCGCTTTCTGCGGCAGGCGTGAAATTCGTCGTTTCGGTCATGCGGCTATCGCAGGCTCGTGATGCGCCTTGGCGCTTGACATATATGCACCTGCATCTATATGCCGTCAAGTAGATGCAGTTGCATATACAGGAGTTCCCGATGCCCGCCCTTACCCTCGTCAGCATTCCCCTCTGCCCTTACGTCCAGCGCGCCGCGATTTCGCTCGCCGAAAAGGGCGTTTCGTTCGAGCGCAAGAACGTCGATCTTTCGAACCGGCCGGAGTGGTTCAAGAAGATTTCGCCGCTCGGCAAGGTGCCGGTGCTGCTGGACGGCGAGCAGCCGATTTTCGAATCCGTCCCTATCCTCGAATATCTCGAAGAAACGCAGCCGAACCCGCTGCATCCTTCCGATCCGCTGCGCCGCGCGCAGCACCGCGCCTGGATCGAATTCGGCTCCACCGTGCTCGCGGATCTCTGGGTCGTCGAGACTTCGCCGGACCGCGACACCGTCGAGAAAAAGCTGGAGATTCTCCGGGGGAAATTCGAGCGCATCGAAAGCGAAGCGAAAGGCCCATGGTTCGACGGCGAGAAGTTTTCGCTGGTCGACACGGTATTCGGCCCGGTGTTCCGCTATTTCGATCTGATCGACCGGCTGATCGATCATGGCATCTTCAGGAATACGCCCAAGGTTGCGGCGTGGCGGCAGGCACTGAAACAGCGGCCGTCGGTAATCAACGCGGTCTCGCCGAACTACCCGGTGCTGCTCGAGCGTTTCGTGCAGAACCAGAAGGGCTATCTTGCCTCGCTCTTGAAGCAGGCGGCGTAACCCCCCACCCGCTCGCTAACGCTCGCTTCCCTCCCCCGACCCAAGTCGGGTTTACCCGACTTGGTAATTTTTAGATGCCGAAGTCGGCTATAGCCGACTTCGGTTCGGGGGAGGGATTAAGGGTGGGGGAATTGCATGACGTGAAGCATATTGTTTGCTTCAATAGCGTCATGACAAAACTCAAAGACAGAACCGCCCTCGTGACCGGCGCCGCGCGCGGGATCGGCTTCGCCATCGCCAAGCGCTTCATCGAAGACGGCGCGAAGGTCGTGCTTTCCGACATCGACGCGAAGGTAGGCGCGGAAGCGGCAAAGTCGCTCGGCGCGAGCGCGCATTTCGTCGCTTGCGATGTCAGCGACGCGAAGTCGGTCGACGCGCTCGTGAAAGCGGCGGTCGCGAAATTCGGCGCGCTCGACATTCTCGTGAACAACGCCGGTATCATTCACACCGCCGACTTCCTCGACATCTCCGAGAGCGATTTCGACCGCGTGCTGCGCGTGAACCTGAAAGGCTCGTTTCTCGCAGGTCAGGCGGCGGCGAAGCAGATGGTTGCGCAGGCGAAAACGGGGCGAAAACCCGGCACGATCATCAACATGTCGTCGGTGAATTCCGTGGTCGCGATCCCGAACCAGGTGCCCTATTCGGTATCGAAGGGCGGTATCCAGCAGCTCACCAAAGTGATGGCGCTGTCGCTCGCGAGCTACGGCATCCGCGTGAACGCGATCGGCCCCGGCTCGATCGCGACCGAAATTCTCGCAGGAGTCGCGAAAGACAAAGCCGCGAAGAAACGGCTCTTGTCACGCACGCCCTTGCAGCGCATCGGCGGGCCGGAAGAAATCGCGAGCGTCGCCTCGTTCCTCGCCTCCGATGACGCGAGCTACATCACCGGCGAAACCATCTTCCCGGACGGCGGGCGTCTCGCGCTCAATTACATCGTCGATGTGAACGAAGAAGCGATGAAATAGACCCCCACCCGCTCGCTGACACTCGCTTCCCTCCCCCGCTTGCGGGGGAGGGATAAAGGGTGGGGGCTTCAAAAAACAAAGGCCGGGAAATTTCCCGGCCTTTTTAATTCTGATTTTGTAAAGCGAATTACTGCTCGCTGCGTTTCATGCCGCCGAGCTTCGCGAACACGTTATCCGCGTCGATCGAACCCTTGCGGTCGTCGACTGGCGGCTCGTTCGCATCCGGCTCCGGCGCCGTGGTCTGCTCCGCGGGCAAGAGCGTGCGCACGGGCTCGACATCCGGCTGCGGCTTGCCCTTGGAAGCGCGGCGTACTTCGTGATCGAGATCGATCTGCGAGCACAGGCCGAGCATGACCGGGTCGCGCGCCTGCAGGTTCTGCGAATTCCAGTGCTTGCGCTCGCGCACCGACTGGATCGTCGATTTCGTGGTGCCGACGAGGCGCATGATCTGCGCGTCCTTCAACTCCGGATGATTCTTCACGAGCCACAGGATCGCGTCGGGGCGGTCCTGCCGCTTCGAGACCGGCGTGTAGCGCGGACCTTTCTTCGACTTCGGCTCCGGCAAGCGTACCTTGGCGTCGGCCATGACGAGCTTGTGGTTCGGATCGGCGATCGCGGTGTCGAGTTCTTCGCGCGTGAGCTGCCCGGAAGTTACCGGATCGAGGCCCTTGATTCCCTGCGCGACTTCGCCGTCGGCGATGCCCTTCACCTCGAGCGGATGAAGTTTGCAGAAGTCGGCGATCTGCTCGAAGGAGAGCGAGGTATTATCGACCAGCCACACGGCGGTCGCTTTGGGCATTAACGGCATGTGAGACATTGGTGTTCGCGCCTCTAACGCGTCAACGTTGGTCACCCGAGTACGGTTTCGCGAGCGCTGCCGCCATTTTCTAGCGGGAGCCTCGGTAACGTCCATAAGATGACCGGGGTCGGCGCCTATATAGGGGGGTGCCCTGTCCAAATCAACGCGGGATTGGGGTAATGGTTGACTCTCCTACCCCGGCGCGCCGATCTAGGCGCGAAAGGCTTGAAAATATGGCGGTTTCGCCCGGTTCCCCCATGCCCCATCTGCGCGTGCTGCTCTGCGCCCCGCGCGGCTTTTGCGCGGGCGTGGTGCGTGCAATCGACGCGGTCGAACGGGCGCTCCAGAAATACGGGCCGCCGGTCTATGTCCGCCACGAGATCGTTCACAACAAATACGTGGTCGAAAGCCTGCGCCGGAAGGGCGCGATTTTCGTCGACGAACTGACCGAGGTGCCGGACGGCGACCGCCCGGTGATTTTCTCCGCGCATGGCGTTCCGAAATCGGTGCCGGAGGAAGCCGCTTCGCGGAATCTTTTCGCGATCGATGCGACCTGCCCGCTCGTCACCAAGGTTCATCGCGAGGCGATGGTGCACGCAAAACGCGGCCGCGAGATTTTGTTTATCGGCCACGCCGGTCATCCTGAAACCATCGGCACCATGGGCCAGCTGCCCGCCGGCGCGGTGACGCTGATCGAGACGGCGGAAGACGCGCGCAAGATTGCGCCGAAGAATCCGGAAGCGCTCGCTTACGTGACCCAGACCACGCTCTCGGTCGACGACACCGCGGAGATGGTCGCGATTTTGAAAGAGCGCTTCCCGAGGATCCCCGGACCGCACAAGGAAGATATCTGCTACGCGACCACGAACCGCCAGGAAGCGGTGAAGAACGTGGCGCCGCAGGTGGAAGCCATGATCGTGGTCGGCGCGCCGAATTCCTCGAACTCGCAGCGTCTGCGCGAAGTCGCGGAGCGCTCGGGTTGTAAAGCCACCGCGCTCGTGCAGCGCGCGGAGGACATCGACTGGAGCGTGTTCGGAAATATTTCGAGCCTCGGCATCACCGCGGGCGCATCGGCTCCGGAAGTACTGGTCGAGGAAATCATCGACGCCTTCGCAAAGCGATATAAAGTCGAAGTCGATACTTACGCCGGCCCGCAGGAAGACGTGTTCTTCCCGCTGCCGCGCGAGTTGCGCGATACGGCGGCGGAGTAGGCGCGTGGCTGTTTATACCGACGTCAGCGACGATCAGCTCGATGCCTTCCTCGCCGATTACGACATCGGCGAGTTGATGTCGTTCAAGGGCATTGCCGAAGGCGTCGAAAATACGAACTTCATGCTGCACACCCATCGCGGCTATTACTTCCTAACGCTCTACGAGAAACGCGTCGATCCGAAAGACCTGCCGTTCTTCGTCGGGCTGATGGAGCATTGCGCCGCGCGTGGCCTGAACTGCCCGCAACCGGTGAAAAACAGAAAAGGCAATTCGCTCGGCGAACTGGCGGGGCGGCCCGCCGCGATCATCACGTTTCTCGAGGGCATCTCGGTGCGCCGCCCGAGTAACGCGCATTGCGCGGCTCTCGGCGGCGCGTTGGCAGCGTTTCACAAGGCCGGCGAAGGATTCTCAATCAAGCGCCCGAACGCGCTTGGGCCCGAAGGCTGGCGCAAGCTGGCTTCGCAATGCGCCGCTCGTGCGAACGAAGTTGCACCGGGACTTTCGGCATTGATCGAGGAAGAGGTCGAGTATCTCTCCGCGCACTGGCCGAAGAATTTGCCTGCGGGCGTGATCCATGCCGACTTGTTTCCGGACAACGTTTTCTTCCTCGGCGAGAAACTCTCTGGCCTGATCGACTTCTATTTCGCCTGCAACGATTTCTATGCCTATGACGTCGCGATCTGCCTGAATGCCTGGTGCTTCGAGATCGACGGCTCTTTCAATGTCACCAAGGGCAAGGCGCTGTTGTCGAGTTACAACGCCGTGCGCCCGCTTTCGAATACTGAAGTCGAAGCCATGCCATTGCTCGCGCGCGGCTCGGCGCTGCGTTTTCTGCTCACCCGCACCTTCGATTGGCTGAACGTGCCGGAAGGCGCACTGGTGCGGCCGAAAGATCCGAAGGAATATCTGAAGAAGCTGCAATTCCACCGCCGCATCGAAAAGGCGCAGGATTACGGACTGGCGGCGTGAAAAATCTCTCGCATAATTTTTTCTTATCCCTCCCCCTTGCGGGGAGGGAAGTTTGCCGAGCGAAGCGAAGGCAAACGGGTGGGGGTAAGCAGCATCACCGCACCCGGCTCCGTTCGCTGTCGCGAACGTCGCCACCCTCCCCGTCGAGGGGAGGGAGAAAGAAAAATTCATGTGCGATCGCGTGAAAATTTATTCCGACGGCGCCTGCTCCGGGAATCCCGGTCCGGGCGGCTGGGGCGCGATCGTCGAGCACAACGGCAAGCGCACCGAACTCAAAGGCGGCGAAGCGAATACGACCAACAACCGCATGGAACTGATGGCGGCAATCATGGCGATCGAGTCGCTGCCCGCGAACTGCAACGCCGATCTCTACACCGACTCGCAATATGTCCGCGGCGGCATCACCGGCTGGATCAACAATTGGAAGAAGAACGGCTGGAAAACCGCCGACAAGAAGCCGGTGAAAAATGTCGAGCTGTGGCAGCGGCTGGAGAAAGCGGCGCTGCAGCACAAGGTCGAATGGCACTGGCTGAAAGGTCACGCCGGTCACGTTGAGAACGAACGCGCCGACGAACTCGCGCGCGAAGGCATGGCGCCGTTTTTAATGTAGGCGTCATGCCCGGCCTTGTGCCGGGCATCCACGCCTTCAAAACTTGAAAGCAGTTAAGGCGTGGATGGCCGGGACGAGCCCGGCCATGACGAAGAGAGCTAACCCCTCCGCTCTTTCTTCCGCGCATACATCGCGGCATCGGCGCGCTGGAGCGCCGACGCCAGCGTATCGCTTGCAGACAACATCACGCCGCCGATGGAAACGCCGACGTCCAATTTCGCGCCTTGCACTTCGAATGACGCGCTTTCGACGAGCGCCTCCAGTGCGCGCATCTTCGCCGTCATCTGCGCCGCATCGAGATTCCACAAGACCAGCGCAAGCTCGTCGCCGCCGAGCCGAGCCACGAGATCGGAGGCGCGCACGCTGCCGAGCAACAACCGCGCCATTTCCTGCAACACCACATCGCCTACCGCGTGACCGTATTTGTCGTTGACCGGCTTGAAGCGGTCGAGATCGAGGTAAAGCAGCGCCGCCGATCCGCCATAGCGCTTCAGATAAGCAACAGTCTGCGCGAACGCGCGTTCGAACCCGCGCCGGTTGAGCAAGCCTGTAAGCGCGTCCTCATGCGCGGATTTCTCCAATGCCTCGATGCGGGCCTCGGAACGCGAGAGCTGCTCGCGCAGCCGATCGATCTCGGTGGCGAGCGCCGAAGGAATCTGTTCCGCCGATGCCCGGTCGCGCCCGGCTTTGCGTGGCACAACGCTCTCGCGCTTCGCTCGCCTGACCCCTTTATTCTGCGGCTTTTCTCTCGGCATTAACGATTGCTCTCGAGCGCGGCCCGACTCTTCTTGCAAGCGACCCACCCTCTCCTATAATCCCGCGCTTTCCAAGCTGGGTGGGACTTTTATGGGCGCGGGAAGACCGGCCGTTGCGATCATCATGGGAAGCCAATCCGACTGGGCGACCATGAAACATGCGGCAAGCGTACTCGACGAATTCGGCATCAAGCATGAGAGCCTCGTGGTCTCGGCGCACCGCACGCCGGAGCGGCTCTACGATTTTGCCAAATCCGCGCGCGACAGAGGCTTCAAGGTCATCATCGCAGGCGCCGGCGGCGCCGCGCATCTTCCCGGCATGACCGCGTCTCTCACCGCGCTTCCCGTTTTCGGCGTTCCGGTGAAATCGAAAGCGCTGAAGGGCGTCGACAGCTTCCTCTCCATCGCGCAGATGCCGGCTGGTATTCCGGTCGGAACTCTCGCCATCGGCGAAGCCGGCGCGAAGAATGCAGGACTTTTGGCTGCCGCTGTGCTCGCGCTTTCTGATAAGGTGTTAGCCAAGAAGCTCGATGCCTTCCGCGCAAAGCAGACCAGGAAAATTCCACTCAAACCGAAATAATGCGACCGAAATGACCGTTTTGCACAAACCGCTCGCGCCCGACGCGACCATCGGCATTCTCGGCGGCGGCCAGCTTGGCCGGATGCTGGCGCTTGCCGCGCACGAGCTCGGCTTCCGCGTGCATGTCTATTCCGACAAGAAGGATTCCTGCGCGTTCGATGTTGCGCGCAACTCGACCTGCGCGCCGTTCGACAACTGGGCGCGGCTCGCGGATTTCCTGAACACGGTCGATGCCGTCACCTACGAATTCGAAAACATTCCGGCCGAGACCGCGGCGTTCGTTTCCGCGCGCAAGCCGCTGTTTCCGGGCGCCGATGTGCTTGCGACCACGCAGGACCGTGTGAAGGAAAAGAGATTCGTGAATTCCTTGAAGATCGCGACTGCGCCCTACGCGCCCGTGAACACGTCGATGGAACTGTCGGCGGCCTTCGCGAAAATCGGCATGCCCGCGATCCTGAAAACCGCTCGCATGGGCTATGACGGCAAGGGCCAGGTCAAGCTCGAGAAAGGCGACGACCTTGCGGGCGCCTGGCGCTCGATCGGCGAGAAGCCGGCGGTCCTCGAAGGCTTCGTGAAATTCGAGCGCGAGATTTCCGTCGTGATCGCGCGCAGCGCAGACGGCAAGACCGCCGCCTTCGATCCCACCGAGAACGTGCATCGCGATCACATCCTGCACACATCGACTGTCCCCGCCAAAATTCCGCCGGCGATGGCGAAGGAAGCGATCAGCATCGCAACCAAAATCGCGAAGGCGCTGAACTATGTCGGCGTGCTTGCGGTCGAAATGTTCGTGGCGAAAAAGGGCGCCAAGCGCGAGTTGCTCGTCAACGAGATCGCGCCGCGCGTGCACAACTCCGGTCATTGGACCATCGACGGCGCGGCGGCGAGCCAGTTCGAGCAGCACATTCGCGCGGTCGCCGGCTGGCCGCTGAACGGCGCGAAGCGCATCGGCAAATCCGTTACGATGACGAACCTGATCGGCGACGAAGTGCTCGGCTGGGAAAAGTTCGCGAAAGAGCCCGGCGCTTCGGTACATCTATACGGCAAGGGTGCCGCGAAGGCCGGCCGCAAGATGGGGCATGTGACGCGGGTGAAGGTTTAACCCCCACCCGCTCGCCGCTTGCGGGGGAGGGATTAAGGGTGGGGGCGCGTTACGCCGCCATCATCGGCTTCATCACCGCATACAACGCATTCTTCGCCTCGAACCCGATGCCAGGAATATCCGGCATCTTCACGCGGCTGTCTTTCACCGGCGTATCGTCGGCAAAGCCGCCGAATGGCGCGAACACCTGCGGATAGGATTCGTTGCCGCCCAAGCCGAGGCCGGTCGCGATGTTAAGCGCGAACTGATGCCCGCCATGCGGCACGCAGCGGCGGGACGACCAGCCATGCTGCTTCAACATCACGAGCGTGCGCAGATATTCGACGAGACCATAAGAAAGCGCTGGGTCCATCTGGAGAATATCGCGATCCGCGCGCAGGCCGCCGTGGCGGATCAGATTGCGCGCGTCCTGCATCGAGAAAAGATTTTCGCCGGTCGCAATCGGTCCCGCATATTCGGTAGCGAGCGCCGCATGCAGCAGATAGTCGAGCGGATCGACCGGCTCCTCGTACCAGCGCAGGTTCAATGGCTCGATCGCACGCGCATAATCGAGTGCAGTCTGCAGATCGAAACGGCCGTTCACGTCGACGCAGAGCTTCGAGCCGTCGCCGCCGACGACCTTTAGCGCCGCCTCGATGCGCGCCATGTCGTCGCGCAAGGGCACGCCGCCGATCTTCATCTTCACGGTCGAATAGCCGAGATCGAGATAGCGCTTCATTTCCTCCTGAAGCGATTTCAGCTCTTCGCCCGGATAGTAGTAGCCTCCGGCGGCATAGACCCACGCGGTCTCGTCGAACTTGCCGCCGTTGTAGCGGTCGGCGAGCAGCTTCCAGAGCGGCACGCCTTCGGCTTTCGCAAGCGCATCCCAGAGCGCCATGTCGAGCACGCCGACCGCGACCGAACGCTCGCCATGCCCGCCCGGCTTCTCGTTCTGCATCATCGCGGCCCAGGCTTTCGCCGGATCGATGAAGCCGCGCTCGTCTTCGATGTTCTTGGCGTCACGCAGCCGCGGAATGAAACGCTCGCGAAGCAAACCCTGCGGCGCGTAGCGGCCGTTGGAATTAAAGCCGAAACCCACGACCGGCTTGCCGTCGCGCGAGACATCCGTCTCGATTGCGACCACGCTCGCGGTCATGGTCGAAAAATCGATGAAGGCGTTGCGGATCGAGGATGAGATCGGAACGACGATGTCGGTGATCTTGGTGATTTTCATGAGCCGAGCGGATAGCAAACCCGTCTGCCGCCGTCACCGCCCGGCCAAGCATGGCGTTATGCGGCTGCCCTGCTAAATTCGCCGCGCTGAAAAACGGAGACGGGAATGTTCGGGGAAGTCTGGCCGGTGAAGAATTGGGCGGGTCTTGGGGCCCTGGTCGGCGCACTGTTTCAGGCCTTCCAGATCATGAACGGCCCGGCCCAGCCTTGGAGCTACAATTCCGGAAGGATCATAGGCGGCATGTTCGTAGGAGCCGCAATCGGGGCCATGACAGCGGTGATCCGGAACACGCTTCTGGCCGGCAAATAGCGGCCTTGCCCCGCCCGGTAGCACGGCGATTGGACAATTCCAGAACCTTCTGGTACCCACGCGCCCTTCGGCGGGGTTTTGCCTCGCCCACCCCTAAAACCAAGGTTTTTCAGGAGCACACGTGCAGGTTCTCGTTCGCGACAATAACGTCGATCAGGCTCTCAAGGCGCTTAAGAAAAAAATGCAGCGCGAGGGCATTTTCCGCGAAATGAAGCTGCGCGGCCACTACGAGAAGCCGTCCGAGAAGAAAGCCCGCGAAAAGGCGGAAGCCGTGCGCCGTGCGCGCAAGCTCGCCCGCAAGAAATTGCAGCGCGAAGGCCTGCTGCCCTCGAAGCCGGCGAAGCCCGCCTTCGGCGCCGGCGCGGGCAACCGCGGCGGCGGTCAGGGCGGCGGCTTCGGTTCGCGCCCGCCGCGCAGCTAAGTTCTCATAAATCGAATGCGAAACGGGCGGCTTTCGAGCCGCCCTTTTTGTTTTGTCTTACATCGTCATGCCCGGCCTTGTGCCGGGCATCCACGTCTTTCCGGACTTTCAATACTGCTAAGGCGTGGATAGCCGGGACGAGCCCGGCCATGACGAGTGAATATTTACTTGGTCAAAAACTCGATCGCAGCTTTCAAGCCGCCGTGACGGTCGAGATCGTAGTGCTCGCCGCTTTTGATGCGCAGCTAAAGAAAAGCAAAATCAGAATTCAAAACGGGCGGCAACCGATCTCGGGTTTACCCGAGATCGGAATTATTAAATGACCAAGTCGGGTAAACCCGACTTGGTTTAGCCGCCCGTTTTATTTTGCGCTCAGGAACTCGCGGCGCGCTTTGCGGGCGCTGCATGATAAGCCTCGGCGAGCATTGCAGTGTCGTTATGGCCGCGCCAGGTCGCCATCTTGCCGTTCTTGAGCGAGATCGCGTGCAACCATTCGCTGGTTTTCGAAACGCCGCTCTTGCGCATGGTCCAGGTGTAGTGACCCCAGACGAAAACCATGTCTTCGGCGGCAAGAAAACGAAGCGGCTCGAACATCGAAATCTCGTGCGCGTCCATTAGCTGCTTGAAGAATTCGGCGGCACCAGCGTGACCCTTGTGGATGCCGAAAAGCGGCGCATCCTGCGCGCGGCCCACGATGCCGATGGTGGCGTCTTCGGTCATGTTCGCGATGACCGCCGGAATGTCGCCCCGGCCGAAGGCAGCGTAGGCGTCCTGAACGACCTTCAGATTAGCATTGCTCATGTTGTCCTCCTGTCGGTTTGAGCAGGAGGAACGCTAGGCCGCGAAAAGCGGCGGCACATGAGGAAGACTCCCTATGCCGGACCGCCGGATATGGCGACTTCGCAAAGCCCGCGCTCGATCGCATAGAGCGTCGCGCCGCCGCGGGTCTTCACGCCGATCTTGGAGTAAATACTCTGGGTATGATTGTCGATCGTTTTCGGCGAGACCCCGAGACGGCGTGCGATTTCCTTGGTCGATCTGCCGCGCGCAATCGAACGCAGGACTTCGACCTCGCGCGCGGTCAGTCCTGCCATCATTTCCTTTTTCATTGCGGCCGCGTGACCGGCTGCCGCAAGCACTGCCGCAACCGCTTCCGAATCCAGCTTGCCCTCTCGCGATTCGCGCTTGAGCGCATCGGCTGCCGCCTGCGCCGAAAAAGCCGCGCGATGCGGCCGCGCTTCGATCTTGTTCTGATAGCTTTCCGCCGCCGCCAGAATTTTTCCCTGTGGCGAAAGCGAACCGCCACGCGCACCGCGATGATAGCCCGATCCATCGACGCGTTCGTGATGTTGCGCAACGACCGTGCCCAGCGCGGCAAGCGCTGCGGGACGTGAAAGCACCCGCTCGCCGTAATAGGTGTGCAACCGCGCCTGCTCCCAGTCGGAATCGTTGAACGGAGAGCGCTTGAGCCAAATGCGCGCTGGAACACCAACCTGACCGATATCGTGCAGGAAACCAGCCCGGCGCAGCGCGGCAACGTCTTCGGCAGGCAAGCCGCAACGCTTTCCCGCTTCGGCCGCGAGCGCGGCAACCGCACGCGAGTGACCTACGGAATAAGGCGACTTCAGATCGGCGAAGTCGGCCATTGCACGGCAGGCCTCGTCGAACTCCTCGTCGGAGAGCGCCGCCTGTGGCGAAGGCTCGAGTGAAAGCACGTCCTCCCACCCGGTGGCGTCGATACCTTGCAGAAGCTCCTGCTCGCCCCTGAAGTAACAGTTCACAAGACGCGGCTCGTAGGCACTGCTTTTGCGCTTTTCTATTTTCCTGCGCGTCTCCTCGTCGCCATAAGCGGCACGAAGCACGATGACGTCTTGCGCGAAAGAAACGATCCGGACCGCTGGTGCAATGGCTTCGCCTTTCAGTCCGTTTGGCAACCCGCGTCCATCCCAACGCTCGTAAAGCTGACCGAGATTGCGCCTGACGCTTTCGCTCAACCCCAAGCGTTCGGCGAGGCGTTCGGCGACTTCGCAGTGACCGGCGATCCCTTCCTCGCTCGCCTTCTTGCCGGCGACAAGGCCGCGCGTGACGCCCGCGATCATCCCGAATATGCCGCTGTCCGCGTTCGCTCGGCGCAGATAACCGAAGACGAGCGAAACCATCTCGCTCGCACGCGCCGGATCGATACGCGCATAGTCACGGCGGAAATCGATTTCGTCGCCGAACAGCGCGGCCATGACATGCGTTTCGGCATTGCAGTTGATGTAGCGCAGCAGCGAGTGATAGTAGATTTCCTTAAGCTCGCTCTCATCGCATTGAAGCAGCTTACCGAGCCGTATTCCGAGCGCACAGGACTTGAGCGCGAATTCCATGGGCTGGCCCATCGCGAGATCGGTCGCGAGCGAAAGCGCTGCCAATATTTCGGCCCGTCGAATTGGCGTATGGATGTTAGGCATTGGGCGAGTCCCTGACGCCCTATCTTGCGCTAATTCTTTCCGGCAAGAAACTCGATCGCAGCTTTCAAGCCGCCGTGACGGTCGAGATCGTAGTGCTCGCCGCCCTTGATCCGGATGAATTTCTTTTCGCCCGCGATCATCTCAAAGAGCCGCTCCCCGAACGCGATCGGCACCACGCTATCGCGCTCGCCGTGCAGAACCAGCACTGGCGCCTTTACGTTCCTGATGCGAAGATCCGAGCGGAACTGGTCTTTCATCAGAAGCCGCACCGGCAGGAAGAAATAGACCGCCGCGCCGACATCGGCCGCCGAGGTGAACGGCGTTTCCAGAACGAGTTTCGCGACCGGCGCTTCAGCGGCCACCGCGATAGCAATACCCGTTCCCAGGGACTCGCCCCAGAATGCTACCCGCGCGGGCGAATAGAGTTTCGCTGCGAACTCATAAGCGGCGACACCGTCGGCAATTAGCCCGTCTTCCGTGGGCGAGCCGGTAGATCCGCCATAGCCGCGATAGGACACGCCGACGACGCCGATGCCTTCGAGGGCGAGCCGCGCGAAGCGCTGCGCGCGTAAGTTCAGCGCGCCGCCGTTACCGTGGAAATAGACGACCACGGGTTTTGTCTCGTCGCGCGGCGGAATGTGCCAGACGATGATCGTCTCGCCGTCGGCGGTGGCCAGCTTTTCTTCTTTGGCTTCCGGTAAGCCTGCGTCAGCGGGCGCAGTGCGCATGCGGTCGGGGAAATACATGAGGGAGCGCTGCGCGAAATACATGAAGGCGCAGAGCGCGAGGTAGACTGAAATCGCAGCGATGAGCAGCGTTTTCATTTTTTTCATCCCCGCCAACGGGCCGCGCTTGCGCGCGCCCGATGACAAGCTCCGGCGAGGATCCATAATCCCTGTGCCTACCTCATCCTGAGGAGCCGCGCGAAGTGCGGCGTCTCGAAGGATGAAGCCTCATGGTTCGAGACGCGCCTTCGGCGCTCCTCACCATGAGGCAGGATCACATCCCCTTGACGATATTCTCGACCATCTTCTTGGCGTCCGCGAACAGCATCATGGTGTTGTCGCGGAAGAACAGCTCGTTCTCGACGCCGGCATAGCCCGAGCCCATGCCGCGCTTGATGAAAAGCACGGTCTTCGCCTTTTCGACGTCGAGCACCGGCATGCCGAAGATCGGCGATTTCGGGTCGGTCTTCGCGGACGGGTTCGTCACGTCGTTCGCGCCGATCACGAAGGCGACGTCGGCCTGCGCAAATTCCGAATTGATGTCTTCCAGCTCGAACACTTCGTCATAAGGAACATTCGCTTCGGCAAGAAGCACGTTCATGTGGCCCGGCATGCGGCCCGCGACCGGATGGATCGCGTATTTCACCTGCACGCCTTCTTCTTTCAGCTTGTCCGCCATTTCGCGGAGCGCGTGCTGCGCCTGCGCGACCGCCATGCCGTAACCCGGGACTATTATTACCTTTTCCGCGCTCTTCATGATGAAGGCGGCGTCGTCCGCCGAGCCCTGTTTCACGGGCCGCGTTTCGACAGCGCCCCCGGCAGCGGCCGTTTCGCCGCCAAAGCCGCCGAGGATCACGGAGATGAAGCTCCGGTTCATGCCCTTGCACATGATGTAGGAGAGGATCGCGCCGGAGGAGCCCACGAGCGCGCCGGTGATGATGAGCGCGGCGTTGCCGAGCGTGAAGCCGATACCCGCTGCCGCCCAGCCGGAATAGGAGTTCAGCATCGAAACGACGACCGGCATGTCCGCGCCGCCGATCGGGATGATAATCAGGACCCCGAGCACGAACGAGAGCAGCACAATCGCCCAGAACAGAACGTGGCTCTCGGTTACGACAAACAGCACCATGGCGGCGAAAAGTGCGGCTGCAAGCGCGATGTTCACGAGATGCCGCGCGGGCAACATGATCGGCGCACCGCTCATGTTGCCGTTGAGTTTCGCGAAAGCGATCACGGAGCCGGTGAAAGTGATCGCTCCGATCGCAGCACCCAGCGCCATTTCGACCAGCGATGCCGCCGCGATCGAACCGGCGGCACCGATGCCGTAAGCCGCAGGCGCGTAGAGCGCGCCCGCCGCCACGAGCACGGCGGCGAGGCCGACGAGCGAATGGAACGCCGCGACCAGCTGCGGCATCTGCGTCATTGCGATCTTGCGCGCCATGAAGGCGCCGATCACGCCGCCAATGGCGAGCCCGCCGATGACGAGTCCCCAGCCGACTGCATCCGACGGCGGCGAGTAACCGAGCGTGGTACCGATGGCAATCGCCATCCCGGTCATGCCGTAGAAGTTGCCCTGCCGCGACGTGGTCGGATGCGAGAGCCCGCGCAATGCGAGAACGAAGAGAACGCCCGCGACGAGGTAAAGAAGTGCGACGATATCCGCGCTCATGGTCACGCTCCCGCGTCATGCCCGGCGCACAAGTCGGCTACAGCCGACTTGTGAATCGGGAATTTGATGATGTCGGGTAAACCCGACATCATTTGCCGGGCATCCACGTCTTGGCTACGAGTGAAGGCGTGGATGGCCGGGACAAGCCCGGCCATGACGACGACTTTTTTCGATTGCGTTTTCATGTCGTCGTCATTTCTTCTTCTGATACATCGCAAGCATGCGCTGTGTGACGAGGAATCCACCGAAGATATTCACGGAGGCCATGATCAGCGCGAAGAACCCGAGCATGCGCGCCCACCACGCGGCATTCGCGTCTCCGGCAAGCGGCACGCCAACCGCGAGCAGCGCGCCGACGACGATCACCGAAGAGATCGCGTTCGTGACCGACATCAAGGGCGTATGCAGCGCCGGCGTCACCGACCACACCACGTAATAGCCGACGAAGCAGGCGAGCACGAAAATCGAAAACTGGAACACGAAGGGGCTCGCGGCGTTGGCAGCAGCCGCCACCGGCATCGCGCCCAAAGGCAGCAAATCCTCCGCGCCGACGGATGCGCTGACATCGGCGCATGCCGAAAGCGCAAGCGATACGAAGTCGATCATCGAGATCATCCCTTCTTGAAATTCGGGTGGACGACCGCGCCGTCGTTGGTGAGCAGCGTCGCCTTGATCAGTTCGTCGTCCCAATTCGGCGCGAACTTCTTTTCCTTGTCGAACATCGTTTCGACGAATGCGAAAAGATTTTTCGCGTAAAGCGCGGACGCAGTGGCGGCGAGACGTCCCGGTACGTTCAGGTGGCCGACGATCTTCACGCCGTTCACTTCGGCGATCTTGCCGGGCTCCGCGCCCTCTACGTTGCCGCCGCGCTCGACCGCGAGATCGATGAGCACCGAACCCGGCTTCATTGACGCGACCATTTCCTTGGTAACCAGCTTCGGCGCGGGACGGCCCGGGATCAGCGCGGTCGTGATCACGATGTCCTGCTTCTTGATATGCTCGGCGGTGAGTTGCGCCTGCTTCGCCTGATACTCTTTCGACATTTCCTTGGCGTAGCCGCCGGCGGTTTGCGCGTTCTTGAATTCCTCGTCTTCGACCGCAAGGAATTTCGCGCCGAGGGACTCGACCTGTTCTTTCGTAGCGGGACGCACGTCGGTCGCGGTCACCACCGCACCCATACGCCGCGCGGTTGCGATCGCCTGCAAACCGGCGACCCCTACACCCATGATGAAAATGCGCGCAGCCGGAACGGTGCCCGCCGCCGTCATCATCATCGGCAGGGCGCGGCCGTATTCGGCGGCGCCATCGACCACTGCGCGATAGCCGGCGAGGTTCGCTTGGCTTGAGAGAACGTCCATCACCTGCGCGCGGGTGATGCGCGGCATGAATTCCATGGCAAAGGCATTGACCTTCGCTGCCGCCATGTCGGCGAGCGCGGCATCGTTGCCGTAAGGATCCATGATTGAGATGACGAGCGCGCCGGGCTTGTAGGAAGCAAGCTCCGACTTCGTCGGCCGGCGCACTTTCAGAACGACGTCGGCGTCTTTCACGACACCATTGCCGACTTCGGCACCGGCAGCGGAATAGTCGGCATCGAGAACTCCGGATTTGACGCCGGCGCCCTTCTCGACGGCGACTTTCGCGCCTAGACCGGTGTAGCGCTTGACGGTGTCAGGAGTAGCCGCGACGCGCGGCTCGCCCTGTTCGGTTTCAGCCGGGATCGCGATCTTCATAGCAGATGCCCTGGAGACTTACGTCAGGAACCAGAACATCAGGAACACGATGATGACGTTGAGAATGATGCCCCACTTCACCAGCTGGATGAAGAGATTGTAGGTGCCCTCATGCTCCGCGTAGTCGTTGCCCTTGGCGGTGCCGTATTCGGTCTTGCCGTGACTGGCCATCGTTCTAGGTCCCCAAATTCCCCGGGAAGAATGTGGCACTTGGATTAGCGGAAAGCACCGGAACGGGCAATCAGGCCCTTACGCCGCAGCCTGAAGTCCGGCACCAGAAAGTGCTGCTGCCTGGCGCGCGGCAACCTTTTCCACCGAGAAATCGCGGATCGCGTCCTCGAACAGGCGGTGGAAATTCATCTCGGCCTTCAGATGCAGGAACACGCCGCCGAGACCGATGGCCGCACGGTCCATGAACACGAATTCGCGCGGCACCGTGACCGGGCCGAATTCGCGGATCGCCTGTTTCACGCGCCAGGCCTCGCGGCGGCCGTATTGCGAGGGCGAGACGCCGTCGGCGATCGTGCGCACGCGGTCGTCCATCAAGGGGCCATAGATAAAGCGCGCCCAGATATTGAGGGCGTCTATCATCGGTTTCGAGAGATTCTTGAAGCCCCAAACCTGATAGGCGCTGACAACACGAGACTCGTCGCCCTCCCGCAGCCCGCGATAGAGATCGACCACGCCGCCGACGAAGCGCGGCGGGAAGATGCGGACGCAGCCGTAATCGAGCAGATTGATGCCCGCAGGCTCGCCGTTCTGCTCGAACGCGGTGTAGTTGCCGAGATGCGGATCGCCATGGATCACGCCGTGGCGCGCGAACGGCAGCCACCAGGCATGAAACAGCGCGGTCGCAAGACGATTGCGCGTATCCAGATCGCGCTCTTTGTATTCGAGCAGTTTCCGGCCTTCGAGCCATTCGAGCGAAAGCAGCCGCCCAGTCGAGAGCTCGTGCCGCACTTCCGGCACGCGCACGTCCGGCACATCGCGAAGCATCTCTTTATATAGAGCCGCGTGCTTGGCCTCGCGCTTGTAATCGAGTTCTTCGCGCAGCCGCGCGCCGATCTCCTGCTGAATCTCGCGCGTATCGATTTCCGGCGTCATGCTGCGAAAAACCGACATGAGCACGCCGAGCTGGCGCAAATCCGCTTCCACCGCCGACTGCATGTCCGGGTATTGCAGCTTGGCGGCGACTGCCATGCCGTCGAGCGCGACAGCACGATGCACCTGCCCGAGCGAAGCCGCGGCGGCGGGCGTCTTCGTAAACGAGCCGAATTTCTTTTCCCAGTCCGGACCAAGCTCCGCCGCCATCCTGCGCTTCACGAAAGGCCAGCCCATCGGCGGAGCTTCCGATTGCAGCTTCATCAATTCGGATGCGTATTCGGGCGGCAGCGCATCGGGAATGTTCGCGAGCAATTGCGCGACCTTCATCAACGGGCCTTTGAGCCCGCCGAGTGCCGCTGCAAGCGACGCTGCGTTATCCGCGCGATTGCCACGAACGCCAAGGAAGCGCTGGCTTGCGATCTTCGCGGCAACGCCGCCGACATTCGCGCCGACGCGCGCGTAACGGCTCGCGCGCGCAGAGAAACGATTGCGTTCCGTGTCTTTCGGCTCGTCAGCCAAGGGCCTTGCCTCTTTTATGCAGCATGTCGCTCGCTTGCATGCCTTCACGAACGTCCGAAGCGGAAGCCGGCTCGCCGCCCGCCTTGCGGATGATCGTCACGGCTTCTTCCACAAGCTTTTGATTTGTTTGTGACGCGCCCCAAGGCATGTCCTCCAAGCCCACGCGCACATGCCCTTCCCGCTCCACCGCCGATGGAATGAGCGGACGAATATCGACGCCGAGACCCGCGATCATCCAGGGGAATCCGCCCGCGACTTCGTTGAGCAAGGTCAGATGCGCGTCGAGATGCACGGGCTTCGGCGGGAAGCCGAAGGTGAATTCTTCCGCGAACATGAAGCGATAGACCGGCGACGGCAGCTTCATCATCGCTTTTGCCGAAGCCGCACCCATGCGCGTGAAACCCGGCTCGTAGATCGCATAACTCGGGTGTACGGAATACGCCGCGCAGATCCGCATGCCTTCGTAAAAGTGATCGTCTGGATTTTGATAAACGAAACCCGGCCTCACCTTCGCGACTTCCTCGAAGCGCGCGAAATTGCACGAGCCCGGATCGACCACCGCCCATTCGACGAGCCCGCGCTTGGCAAGCTCTTCGAGATGTTCGTAGCGCTCTTGCGCCGTCTTCATTGTGCCGTTGGCGTAGCTCGAACCGGCGATCGGAATGGTCGGATAGATGATCGCGTCGCACTTCGCGCGGATGCCCTCGATCACCGCGGCGTAAAGCTGCCAGTCGTCTTTCTGCTGGCCGGTCGCCTCGTCATAGACGTGGAGATGCACGATCGCGGCACCCGCTTTGGCGCTCGCGATGCCGTCTGCGACGATGTCTTTTGTCGAGATCGGAATGCCGGGCTGGCGCGACTTGCCCCACGGGCCGTTGATCGCCGCTTCGATCCATACCTTGAAGGGCATGCACGCCTCCTATTTCCAGTTCAATCCCGCGTCGTTGCGTAACGCGCAAGCCGACTTGAAATTGGGATTGCCGAGGTTCGGTAATCGCCGCGAGCGCACGCTGTAGCTGCCGGTAACATAGACCAGCGCGATCTCGCCTTGCGGCACGTGGCCTGTATAGAGCCACGAACGAAAGCGCTGCAGCGTCGGCACGCGCACGCGGTTCTTCCGGCCAAATTGCATCAGCGTGTCCTGTGGGTTCTCGCCCGGCCCGGCGAGACAAAGCGCGAGCCAGTTGCCGCCGGCAACCGCGATCACGCTGATCTGCGAGCGGTTCGCTGCCTGCGCCGCTGCGAATTCTTCCGAAAGCAGCACGCCATCGGGATGATTGCGGTCGTCGATGAGCCAGAGCCTGTGATCGGCCGCAAATATGGCTGCAAGCGCCGCGATCACCGCCAAAACAATAAAGTAGCGTCTTTTCACTTAGCTATGCTCGACGCTCTTGTTCCGCCGCATTTTACGAAACCACAAAAAGGACGCCCAGAAGGGGATGGAAGCGATAAAAATCCAAAGCGAGTAACCGAAGAGATAGTCGAAAAAGTTGAGCGAATACGGCGGCAGCGGGTGCGGCAAAAGCCCTTGCGCCTGTAACCGCTCGAGTTCCGCGCCCGCCGGCAAGCGGTAATATTTCTTGCCGCCCTCACCGACGATCGCAAGAACATAGCCGTCGTCGCTAACCGAAGTGCCAAGCAGAAAAAAGTGGGTGGTTATCTTGTGGGCCAGAAACAGCCGCTCGCCGCCCGGACCGGTTGCTTTCACGTTCGCGACGAAACGAATCGTCTCATCGCTGCCGAATTTGATCCTTGCCTGCGCGGAGGCGGGCCAGAATATTCCGAGCAGAATTGCGCAGGTCAGAATTCTCGCTAGGAGCATTCGCCGCCTCGTCACGCCGCAGCCTTATCCAGTTTTTCGATTTCGTCGATCATGCTCGAAATGAGCTTCAAGCCGGTCTGCCAGAACGCCGGGTCGCGCGCGTCGAGACCGAAGGGTTTCAG
>JAIELW010000012.1 GCA_019752575.1 Xanthobacteraceae bacterium
AGCACCGATCTCGGATTTATCCGAGATCGGCATGAAATGAACTGTTCCAAGTCGGCTATAGCCGACTTGGAATGCGAGCGGGTGGGGGTAATTATCTCGCCACCAGCGGCGAATAGCCGAGATGCATCCCTGCGTCGATCATCAGCGTTTCGCCGGTGATATGACGCGAGTGCTCCGACAGTAGAAAAAGGGCAGGGTCGGCAACATCTTCAGCGGTCGATGCCACCTTCAGCGGCGAATTTTTCGTGACAGTTTCGCGCAAATGGGCCGCGGCCTGCGCGCCGACGCCTTTCGTGAACCAAGGCGTATCGATGAAGCCGGGGCAGATCGCATTCACACGAATCTTCGGGGCTAGCGAACGGGCGAGCGACAGCGTCATCGTGTTCAGCGCGCCTTTGCTCGCGGCGTAAGCGACCGATGACCCGACACCGGTCACGGCGGCAATCGAAGAGGTCATCAACACGCTTGCCTTGCCGGAGGCTTCGAGCAGCGCGCGCGCCGCGCGGATCATCTGGAACGGGCCGACGGCGTTCACCGCATAGACGCGGAAGAAATCGTCTTTGGAGAGCGCATTCAGATCGCCGTGGTTCGGCGCGATTTTCGTGATGCCCGCGTTGTTCGCGAGCGCATCGACCTTGCCGAATTTGCCCGCGGCTTCCGCAATCTTTTTACAGCCGGCGTCTTCGGCAACGTCGCCCTGCACGACGGCGACTTCCGCGCCTGCTTTGCGGCAGAGGTCGGCGGTTTGTTCCGCTTCCTTCGCGCTGTTCGCGTAATTCACGATCACGGCTTTTGCGCCGCGCTTCGCGGCGCCGATCGCGATCGCAGCACCGAGCCCTGTCGAGGAGCCGGTGACCAGAACTACCTTGCCGTCGAAATCTCCTGCCACGTCACGCTCCCTTGAATTTCGCTTTCTCATTAGCTAGCGCAACCGCGCGGCGGCATCCAGAGCGAATTACCTGCGAGGTAATGGCGCACGGAATTTGCGTGCGCTAAGTCTGTTGCATGAGTGTTGCAAAGCCTGCCGGCGAGGTGTTGCGCGAGTGGCGCCAGCGCCGCCGCATGACGCAGCTCGATCTCGCGCTCGAAGCCGAGATTTCGGCGAAGCATCTGAGCTTTCTCGAAACCGGGCGCGCCCAGCCGAGCCGCGAGATGGTGCTCAATCTCGCGGAGCGTCTCGAAATGCCGCTGCGCGAGCGGAACAGCCTTTTGGTCGCGGCGGGTTTCGCTCCGGTTTTTGGCGAGCGCACGCTCTCCGACCCCTCGCTCGCGAAAGCGAGGGAAGCGGTCGAACTCGTTCTGAAAGGTCATGAGCCTTATCCCGCGGTCGCGGTCGACCGGCACTGGAATATCGTCTCCGCGAACAAGCCGGTCGGCATTCTGATCGCCGGCGTCTCGCCTGAATTGCTGAAGCCGCCCTTGAATGTCATGCGCATGAGCTTGCACCCCGGAGGTCTCGCGCCGCGGATCGCGAACTTTCACGAAGTCCGCGCGCATCTGATTGCCCGGCTGAAGCGGCAGATCGATTTGAGCGGGGATGCGAAACTCGCAGAGCTGCTGCGCGAAATCTCGGCTTACGAGAAGCCGTCCCGCAGCGTGGTACCGATCCGCGAAGGAAACGCGGACGACGTCGTAATCAGGACGATTCTCGATACGCCGGCAGGCAGGCTGTCGCTGTTCAGCACCATGACGATTTTCGGCTCGCCGGTGGATGTCACGCTCTCCGAGCTTGCCATCGAGTCGTTTTTCCCCGCAGACTCGGAAACCGCTGCGATCCTCCGGAAAATCTCGGAATAGCCGCTCATGACTTCGACCGCTTCCGCAACGCCCGCACAGGGCGGCGTGCAGCTTGCGCTGTTTGCGCTGCTGCTCGGCAATTTCGCGACGGGCTTGGCCGTGCTCGCGCCCGCCGGAATGATCACGGTGCTTGCGAAAGACCTCGGCGTTTCGATCCGCGAGGCGGGGTTTCTCGTGACCGCCGGTGCGATCATGCTGTGCATCGGCTCGCCGGTGATGGCATGGGTGACGACACGCGTAGACCGGCGGACGCTGTTGTCGGCGGTGCTGCTCATCACCGCGATCTGCCACGGGCTCTCCGCGCTCGCGCCGAACTTCTGGACGCTGCTCGCGGCGCGCGTTGCGATGCTCGCCGCCGCTGCCGTTTACACGCCGCAAGCGGCGAACGCGGTTGCGCTCCTGGTTGCGCCGGAGAAGCGCGCGAGTTCGATTTCGTTTGTCTTTCTCGGCTGGTCGCTTGCGGTCGCGGCAGGCTTGCCGGGGATCAGCCTCGGCACGCAGTATTTCGGCTGGCGCGAAGTGCATGCGGCGTGCGGCGTCGTCACCTTTTTAGCTGCCATGCTGAATTACATATCGCTGCGTCCAGGCTTGCTCGGCGAGCCGCTATCGCTGCAAAGCTGGCTCGAAGTTGCGCGCAATCCGCTGATGCTTCTGCTGCTCGCGATCACGACGCTGCAGACGAGCGGCCAGTTCGCGTTGCTTACCTATCTCGACCCGCTGACCCGCATGCGCACCGGCGGCGGCGCGGAACTGATCGCGCTGCTGTTTTCGCTGTTCGGTATCTGCGGCTTCGTCGGCAACGTGATCGCCGCGAAGCTCGCCGGCAGAATCGGGCCGCTGAAAACCTCCATCATCTTTATGTGCTCGTTGCTCGTCGGCATCGTGTTCTGGGCGCTCGACTCCACGATCATGGCGACGATCTTCGCAAGCGTTGCGTTCTGGGGTCTCGGCTTTGCCGCTTTCAACTCGATGCAGCAGGCGCGTCTCGTCGCGGCAGGAACGCATCTTTCCAGCGCGACGGTCGCGCTGAATACGTCTGCGCTTTATGTGGGGCAGGCAATCGGTTCTGCGCTCGGCGGCTTGCTGTTCGCGCGCGGGCTTTACTCGGGTATCGGTTATCTCAGCACGGCTTTCGTGCTGGCCGCGCTGCTGCTGATCCTTCCCACGCGCGATCGAAGCTGATCAGCGCTTCTTCTTCGGCTTGCGCATGTTGCGCGGGTGGATTGGATCGCAACCCGCGCTCTTGCGGATCATATCGTGCAGCTCCTCGAGTTCCTTGTCGGTGAGGTCTTCGACCTGCGCGAATTCGTTGCGCGCGCCGTGCATCTTGATGATGAGCTCGGAGAGTTTCACCTGCACCGCGAGCGCGTCCCGGTTCTGCGTGTTCTGGATCAGGAACACCATCAGGAAGGTAATGATGGTCGTGCCGGTGTTGATCACCAGTTGCCAGGTATCGGAGAAGCCGAACATCGGTCCGGTAATTCCCCAAACCGCGATGGTGAGGACTGCCAGCACGAAAATCCAGGGGCTGCCGGCCCAGCGTGCAGTGTGATGCGCAAATTTCGTGAACCACGTATCGACCCGGTCGCTGAAAGTGGTCGGCTCGGGCATCGTGAAGACCGACGAGGCCGTGGAAGTTACGCTTTTCGATCTGGCCATCGCTTTTTCCGGAAGTTGCAGCCTTCCGTAACGCGATGAGGCGCAATCCGTTCCTTCAGCCGCGGTAAATCCACTCGTTCTGGCGAATGAGACCCGCGCCGCCGATCCGCTCCATCACGGCGTCGCGGCCATAGCTCCAAGGTTTATGCAGGTGATAGATGCGGCCGACATTGCGGGCGGCGCTCTGCATCTGCCGCGTGCGCGGGATGCGAAGCCGTTCGTAAGCGCGGAGGGCGCCGGAAATGTCTTCCGCGTTCTTCAGCTTCTCGCCGAGTGCGACTGCATCCTCGATCGCGGCGGCCGCGCCTTGGGCAATGAAGGGATACATTCCATGCGCGGCGTCGCCGAGGAGCGTCACCGCGCCTTTGCCCCACGAGGGGAGGAGCGGTGGCTCATAAATCGACCAGCGCCTGAATTGCGATGCGGAAGCGAGAATGTTGCGCGGGTTCTCGTTCCAGCTTCGGAAATGATGCACGACTTTTTCGGCCGGCGCGTCTTCTCCCCATGACTCGGTCTTCTGCGCGTCCATGGTCACGGCGACGAGATTGATCTGGCTGCCGTCGCCGACCGGATAATGCACGAGATGCGCTCCGGGCCCGAGCCACACCCGCACTTGCGGCTTCTCGCGCATTTCATCCGGCAACGAAGTCGCGGGAATCGTCGCGCGCCACGCCGACATGCCGCCGTGACGCGGGCTCGTCCCGGGATGAAGACGTTTGCGGATAGCGGAGCGGATACCGTCGGCGCCGATCAATGCCGCGCCGGCGATCTCTTCGCTTTGACGATTGGTTTCGACTTGCCCGGTGACACCGCGGCCATGAATTGCAAAATCGGTAACCATGCTGCCGTAGCACATTTCGATGTCGGGATGGCCGCTCGCTACTTTTGCCAGCGCATCGTGCAAATCGGCGCGCAGGCACACAAGATAGGGTGCACCGAATTCATTCCGCATGTTCGCTTCAAGCGGCATCGTTGCGAGAATCGCACGGCTGATCGCATTCGCGACGACCAGCTCAAAAGGCTCAACGACGTTCGGCGCGAGCGCGTCGAGTGTGCCCAGCGATTTCAGCGCGTGGGTCGCGTTCGGAGAAAGCTGGATACCGGCGCCGGAAGTATCCGCTGTCTTGTCGCGCTCGAATACGAGCGCGCGAAATCCTGCGTTGGCGAGCGCGATGGCAGCGGCAAGGCCGCCGATGCCGGCGCCTGCAACCAGAACCGTGCGCGAGCGCGACACGGCGAATGAAAGTTAGACGGCCGCGGGCGCGCTGTAGGCGCACTCGGCGGGATTGGCCTGATCGGCCTTCAGCTTCGGATTGTAGCGATAAAGCGTCGAGCAATAGGGGCAGATGATCTCATGATTCGAACCCATGTCGAGATAGACATGCGGGTGGTCGTAAGGCGGCTTCGCGCCGACGCATTTGAATTCATGCGCGCCGATTTCGATCACGGGAATTCCCGTGTCGTTGTGGAAATGCGGAACGACGGAAGCGGCCATGGCGATGCCCTTGCTTTGCGGGCGCACCTTAGCGGCATAATGCGCGTTGAAACAAGATGATCGCAACCGGAGGGTCCAAAATGCCGCGCGTAGTTTACGAAAAAGACGGGCGCATCGCCCGCGTCACCCTGAACCGCCCGGAGGCGATGAACGCGATCGACATGGAATTGCCGGGCGAACTCGCGGCGGCCATCGAGAAAGCGAATGCCGACCCGAAGGTGCATGTCATCGTGCTTTCCGGCGCGGGTAAGGCCTTCTGCGCGGGTTACGATCTTTCGCTGTTTGCGCAAGCCAGCGGCGCCAATCCCGGCGTGCAGGAAATGCCCTGGGATCCGATGAAGGACTATCAGCTCATGATGGGCTTCACCGAAAAATTCATGGCGATCTTCCGGTCCTATCGCCCGGTGATCTGCAAGGTGCACGGTTTCGCGGTCGCGGGGGGCTCCGACATCGCGCTCTGCTCCGATTTCGTCCTCATGAGCGAAGACGCGCAGATTGGTTACATGCCCGCGCGCGTCTGGGGCTGCCCGACGACTGCGATGTGGGTCTACCGCCTCGGCATGGAGCGCGCGAAGCGCATGCTCTTCACCGGCGATAAGGTCAGCGGCAGGGAAGCCGAGCGGCTCGGGCTTGTGTTGAAGGCGGTTCCCGCCGCCGAACTCGACCGCGAAGTCGATCTACTCGCCGAGCGCATGGCCTCGGTGCCCGTCAACCAGCTCATGATGCAAAAGCTGATGATCAATCAGGCCTACGAAAATATGGGTCTGCGCACGACCCAGATGTTCGCGAACATCTTCGACGGCATCACGCGCCATTCGCCGGAAGGCATGGCCTTCAAGCGCCGGGCGGAGGCGGTGGGCTGGAAGGAGGCGGTGCGCGAGCGCGACCTCGGTACTTACGACTGGACCGCCGATAAGCCCATTAACCGGGCGGACTAGCAATTCGCCTCATCCTTCGAGACGCCCTCGCTTTGCTCGGGCTCCTCAGGATGAGGCGTTAATCCTCATGGTGAGGAGCGGGCGCTGATCTCGGGTTTACCCGAGATCAGCATTATCTCTGTTCAAGTCGGCCAAGGCCGACTTGGATGCCCGCGTCTCGAACCATGAGGCCCACAACTTAATTTGCCGCAATCTGTCCCCATATGCGGCGGCATGAAAGGCTTGTTCATCCGCTTGGCTGTTGTCGCCGTGCTCGGGGCAGGCGTGGCGTTCACGCTGCCCGAAGCCTGGCGCGGGCTGGAACTTGCGGTCGCCGCGGAGAAGAACCCGGCGAAGCTCGCAGACCTGCGCCTTGCCGGGTTCGACGCCGCCGCCGCGACGCGTGAGATCGAAGACGCACTGAAGAAGGGCGACGCGGAACTGGCGGCGAGCTTCGTCGCGCTCGCGGGCGACCGCGCGATCGAACTGCCGAAAGAACTGCTGGCCAAGGTAGAGCAGGCGAATTCCACCAGCGAAACCACCAAGCGCGGCATCTATAATTTCGCGCACGGCTTCATCACCGGCGAGCCGCAGGATCTTTCCGGCTTCGCGGGAGCTGCGACCGGCGATCTGCTCGTCTTCGGCGACATTCGCGATATCGCGCGCGAAGGCTCGCGCTGGCTGCGCGGAGCCGAAACCGATCCGCTCATCATGGCGCTCGCGGGAGCAGGGCTCGCCGTTACCGGCGTCACCTATTTCACCTGGGGTTCGGCGGCGCCCGCACGCGTCGGCACCACGCTCCTCAAAGTCGCGCGCCGGACCGGCAAGCTCAGCGCGAAGCTCGCAAACGATGTGACGGTGCTTCTCAAAGCGCGGCGCACCGGGCGGGTCACGGCCGCACTTACCGACGTCGCGCAAATCCAGCGCCGCGCTGGCACGCGCGTGGCGTTAGAGAGCATGCGCCATGCCGATAATGTCGGCGATCTCGCCAAGGCCGGCTTGCTCGCCGAGAAGAAGGGCAAATCCACGCTTGCGATCTTCAAGACGCTCGGCCGCGGCGCGATCGCGGTCGGTGCCGGCGCGCTTGTCATCGCGGGCTGGGTAGTCGGTGCTGCGAGCAGTCTCATGTTCTTCGTGATTGCGGCGGTCAGCTTCTGCGCGGCGGTATTGCGCTGGCTGTGGCCATCGCGCTCGCCGGAACCACAGGCACGCCGCGGCTGGTTCGTCCGCTCCGCGCGATTCCTGCTGGAGCCGTTCTGGGCACGGCCGACCTCCGCCGCCCGATAACTCCTCCTGAAAATTCGATAGCACGTCGTAGCGTCATGCTGCCCGCGCATGGGATTTGCGCTGGCGAATCTTGCCCTGCCTCGCTAGACAACAGGCGCCTGATCGCGTGTCCTATTATTTAATTGGCGCGTGGTCTGATCCGAAAACCGGTTTCCACTTTTCGGGACCACGCGCTGCCGCCATGAAATCCTTCACCCACGACGGAACCACGATTGCCTATCTCGATGAGGGCGCGGGCGATCCTGTCGTGCTCGTGCACGGCTTTGCCTCGACCAAGGAAGTGAACTGGGTTTTCCCCGGCTGGATCGGGCCGCTTAGGCAAGCGGGCTATCGCGTGATCGCGCTCGACAACCGCGGCCACGGCGCGTCCACCAAATATTATGAAACCGAGCGCTATCACATTCCGGAAATGACCAAGGATGTGATTGCGCTACTCGATCACCTGAAGCTCGCGAGCGCGGACTTCGTCGGCTATTCGATGGGGGCGCGTATCTCGGCTTACGCCGCCGCGCACTATCCGCCGCGGGTGCGTTCGGCCTCGCTCGGCGGGATGGGTATCAATCTTACGCAGAATGTTTCGAGCGGCGATGTCGTTGCACGTGCGCTGGAAGCGAACAGCCGCGCCGACGTCGCCGATCAGGTCGGTCTCGAGTTTCGCGTGTTTGCCGAGCAGACCAAGAGCGATCTGAAGGCGCTCGCGGCGCTCTCGCGCTCGCATCAGCGCACGGTGCCGCGCGAGGACGCGGCGAAGATCCGCGTGCCGGTGCTGATCGTGGTCGGCACCAAGGACGTTATCGCGGGCTCGGGCGAAGAGCTTGCCGAGCTGATCCCTGGATCGAAATTCGTATCTCTTGAAGGGCGAGATCACATGCGCACCGTCGGCGATGCGAAGTTCAAGCAGGCCGTGATCGATTTCCTGCGGGAGCGTCTCTGATGCTCGAACGCGGACCTCGTACCGAAACCTTCATCGGCTCCGCCGGCAACAAGCTCGGCGGCGATCTCTACGGCAAAGGGCCGCGCCCAGTGCTGCTCTTGCACGGCGGTGGGCAGACGCGGCACGCCTTCGCGGGTACCGCGCAGGAACTTGCGAAAGCGGGGTGGAGCGCGCTCGTGCTCGACCAACGCGGGCACGGCGATTCAGAGTGGGTGAAGGACGGCTCCTATTCCTCGGTCGATTTTGCGAAGGATGCGGCGAGTGTCGCGGGCGAATTGACGAAGCGCTTCGGCAAGCCGCCAGTGCTGGTTGGGGCGTCGCTTGGCGGGATGGCCGGGATGCTCGCCGAAGGTATTGCCTTCAAGGCCGGCGAACAGCCGCGCTTTTCCGCGCTCATTCTTGTCGATGTGACGCCGCGTTTCGATACCGGAGGGGCGGCGAAGATTCTCGGCTTCATGGGCGAGCGTGTCCGCGACGGGTTCGCGTCGATCGAGGAAGCCGCCGACGCGGTTGCCAAGTATCTGCCGCATCGCCCGCGGCCTTCGTCCACCGAGGGCCTGCGCAAAAATCTCCGCCAGCGCGACAATGGCCGCTGGTATTGGCACTGGGATCCGCGCTTTTTCAGCGGACCGAAACCGGTCCACGGCGACCGCCACCGCTTTGAGGCGGAGCGGGTGGAGGCCGTGCGAACCTTGCGCATTCCGGCGCTGCTCGTGCGCGGCGGCTCCTCGGAGCTCGTGAAAGAGGAGAATGTGAAAGAGTTTCTGGCGCTCGCCCCGCACGCCAAATTCGTGGACGTCGCGGGGGCGCGGCACATGGTGGCGGGCGACCGCAACGACGTTTTCTCGGCGGCGATCGTCGATTTTCTGGCGGGGCTGGCGGAATAATTTTTTCGTCGTCCCGGCCAAGCGAGCGAAAGCGAGCGCGAGCCGGGACCCATAACCACCCGCCTCAGTTGGTCGGCAATGCCGGGGTTATGGGTCCCCGCTTTCGCGGGGACGACACTTCTAGGAAAACTTGAATCTTTTGAATCACTTATCGAAAGTCGTTAAAAGCGCGATTCCGGGTGAAGAAGTTCCTCTTCAGAATCCGATTCAGTTAAAGTTAAGATTCAGATTCCGCCAAAAGCTGAATCTTTCCGGGCTTTTCCCGCTTCACGTTTTGATTTAGAGTCCGGCGCAGCTTGAGAATAGATTCAAGCGCTATTCGCCCTTGAACTGGGCCTTGCGCTTCTCCAGAAACGCGCTGCGGCCCTCGCGGTAATCCGCGCTGTCGAAGCAGCGGTCGGCAGCGTCTGTCACCGCCTTCATGCCACCCGCGAACTCGTAGCCGGCGGCATGGTTGATCGCGAGCTTGCCCGCTTTCAGCGAAAGCGGCGCGTTCTCCGCAATCGAATTCGCAAGCTTCTCAACTTCCGATTCAAGCGCATCTTCCGCGGTGAGCTTATTGATGAGGCCGAGCTTTTCGGCTTCGAGCGCCTTCACGCGGCGCGCGGTGTAAAGCAAATCCTTCGCGTTCGACGGACCGATGGCGGCGACGATGTAGCGGATCGCGGAAGGCGGATAAGCAAGGCCGAGCTTGCCGGGCGGGATCGCAAATTCGGCACTCTCGCTCGCGATACGGAGATCGCACGCGGCCGCCAGGCCCATGCCGCCGCCCATGCAGAAGCTCCGGATCATCGCAATGGTCGGCAGCGGGCAGGCGGCAATTGCATCGAAGGCGACGACATTCGCTTCTTCATAGGCACGCGCGCCTTCGGCGTTCGCGCGCACGGTCTCGAATTCCGAAATATCCGCGCCCGAACAGAAAGGCAGATCGCCCGCACCCCGCAGCACGGCCACGCGCAGGGTTTTGTCGGCGCCGAATTCGCCGATCAGCCGCGCCACTTCCTTCCACATCTCGAAGGAGAGCGCGTTCTTGCGCTCCGGGCGGTCAAGGATCAGGTAACCAACCGGGCCTTTGATTTCGGCGCGGACTTGCTGGCTGATGGGATGCGTCGCATGCATGGCTGGAACGATGGGATTTCCTAACGGTTTTCAGGCTATCACGCCGTCATAGATTGTGTGCTAAAAGCAGCCAACCCCAATCGACTTCCAGCCGAACCGGAGCAGCGCTCATGGCCCTGCATAGAAAGCTTCCCCAAGGCGTTCAGGCCATCGACCCGGTGTGGTCGCGCGTGCGCGAGGAAGCCGAGGAATGCGCGCGCCGCGAGCCGGCGCTCGCGAGCTTCATCTTCACGACCGTGCTGAACCACGACTCGCTCGAACGCGCGATTGCGCATCGCGTGGCCGCGCGTCTCGGCTCGGGCGATGTGTCGAGCGAACTGATCGTGCAGGCTTTCCACGAGGCGATCGAGGCGGATGCCGCGATCGGCGCCGCCATGCGGGCCGATATCATCGCGGTTGCCGAACGCGATCCGGCGACCACGCGCTATCTGGAGCCGGTGCTCTACTACAAAGGCTTCCACGCGCTGCAATCGCATCGTCTCGCGCACTATCTCTGGCACCGCGGCCGCAAGGATTTCGCGCTTTATCTGCAGAGCCAGGCGTCTTCGGTGTTCGGCGTCGATATCAATCCGAACACCAAGGTCGGCAAGGGCATCTTCATCGATCACGCGACCGGTGTCGTGATCGGCCAGACCGCCGTGATCGAGGATGACGTTTCGATTTTGCAGGGGGTGACGCTGGGCGGCACCGGCAAAGAGCAGGGCGACCGCCATCCGAAAATCCGCCGCGGCGTGCTGTTGTCTGCGGGCGCCAAGGTGCTCGGCAATATCGAGGTGGGCTCTTGCGCGCGTGTGGCGGCAGGCTCCGTCGTGCTGAAGCCCGTTCCGGCGAATGTGACGGTCGCGGGCGTGCCTGCACGTGTGGTTGGCGATGCGGGTTGCAAGGACTCGCAGCCCGCGCGTTCGATGAACCAGATTTTCGACATGCCCTTCATGGGCGAGTCGATCTGATAATTCTTCCGGCTTGCCGGATTGTGTAAGGCGCGGGTAGGTTTCCCGCGCCTTTGTTTTTTTCGGAGATTCTCGTGGACCGCGCCGAACTCGACCGCCTGCAGGATTATCTCCGTAAGATGCTTAACCCTGAGATTGGTCTTGCCGCGCGCGCGCGGGTCGAGAACATGGCGGAGATCGTGCTCGGCGACGAGCCGATCGGCCGCGTGACCGTTGACGATGAAGACGGCGACCGCTCCTACAACGTCACCGTGCCGGTCGAAATGCCGTCGGCCACGCCGAATTTGAACGACGTGATCCGCGCGAAATTCGGCAACCAGAAACTGCGCGTGGTGCCGCGCCCGAAGAAGACGGACTCCTCGGAGATTTATCTCGAAGACGAATATATCGCGGTGCTGTTTCGCGACGATGCTTCCGGCCGCTCCTGGACCTTCGAGATGGCCGTGCTCGACATCGATCTGGAGCCGGAGGAGTAGTCGTTGTCATTCCGGGGCGCGGGCGTAGCCCGCGAACCCGGAATCCAGGAGCTACACCCGCAGGCTTTTCCATGTCGCCCTGGATTCCGGATCGCCGCTTCGCGGCGTCCGGAATGACAGATGAGATGTTTCACTGTGCTTGCCAATTAACGTTGACCCGCGATCCCGCTTGCGCCGCGCGTTAAGAGATCGTTAACCTCGCCGCCAATGGGCCTAAGAGCCCGCGTTCGGGGTGGCGTCGCGTGATTTCCCAAGCAGCCTTGCAGTCTTTGTACGCGCTCGCGTTCGGCTTCTGCTTTGCCGGGCTTCTGTGCTCGGGCTATCAGGTTTTCGCCGAGCGGCC
Source organism: Xanthobacteraceae bacterium (assembly GCA_019752575.1). Taxonomy (GTDB): domain Bacteria; phylum Pseudomonadota; class Alphaproteobacteria; order Rhizobiales; family Xanthobacteraceae. Next base: position 11,865 of record JAIELW010000012.1, read on the forward strand.
GGCCAGCTTCCGGTTGCTCAACGAAACCCGGTTGCGCGCGCTCTCCGCGGTCCCGTTCCTCGTCTTCGCCGCGCCCTTCATCATCATCCGCAATACCGTGCGCGGCCGCCAGTTTGAGGACCGCAATGTCGTCTTCGTGACGATCGCGACCATCATTGCCGGTTTCTGGAGCTTGTTCGCGGGGACTGCCGCGATCGAGGCGCTGCGTTTCGCCGCCGGCCTGAACTAAGCCCGCACATCTCGCGCTTTTCGATTTCGCGTGGCATGGTCAGCCGCGAAATCAATCTCGCGAGTAATCAATGCCCGTCTATGAATTCGAAGGCGTCCGCCCGGAGCTTCCGGCCGCGGATAAACACTGGATTGCGCCCGACGCCAGCCTCGTCGGCAAGGTGCGGCTCGCCGAAAACACCAGCGTCTGGTTTTACGCCGTGCTGCGCGGCGACAACGAGTGGATCGAGATCGGCCGCTCCTCGAACATCCAGGACGGCTGCGTGCTGCATACCGACCCCGGTTTTCCGCTCAAAGTAGGCGAGGGCTGCACCATCGGCCACAAGGCGATCCTGCACGGTTGCACGGTCGGCGATAACGCGCTGATCGGCATGGGCGCGACCGTGCTGAACGGCGCGAAGATCGGCAAGAATTCCATCGTCGGCGCGAACTCGCTCGTGACCGAGGGCAAGGAATTTCCGGACGGCTCGCTGATCGTCGGCTCGCCTGCGAAGGTGGTGCGCGCGCTGGACGAGAAGACCATCGCTTTCCTGAAGCTCGCCGCCGCGAGCTATTACAATCGCTGGCCGAAATACGCGAAGAGTTTCAAGCGGATTGATTGAATAGGGCAGGTTGCTTATCGTCCGCTTTATTGCCGCGTAGTCGTTGTCGTTACGGTAGTGGATGATGTCCGGTCGGGGGGCCAAGTCGCATCTTGTCGAGCTCTGGGGTTACCCCGGCGCGGGCAAGACGACCGTTGCACGCGCGGTTTCGCGCGCGGGCTTATGTCACACGCACGAGATGCGCGCGGACACGGCCAATCTTTCCTACCATTGCAAGAAAGAGCGTGCCCGTGCGGCGCTCGCAAAAGTAAAGGCGGAGCAGAAGTCCGCGCTGGAAAAATTCGCCACGCAACGCTCCATTCTATTCGACGAGGGCGTACTCAACGAGATCTGGCGGCAGCTCTATCGCAACCCCGAATTCATCGCGCAGGACTGGTGGCGGGAGCATGTTGCCGACGCAGCGCCGCGGATCATTCTGCTCGATGTCGCTCCGCATTGTGCCCGCGACCGGATCAGGACGAAGACGCAACCGGGCCCGATCAACTGCGAACTTCGCGAAGCCGCGCTCGAAGGCGCGCAATGGAAGCGGGCAATCGCAGCCTATGAAGCGATCGTCCATGAGCTGCTCGCGCAGAAAGCGGACATTCGTCTCGTGAAGAACGATGACGGCTCCGTCTACGAGCCGCACGAGGCTGTCGCCGCGCATCTCAACTCGTTTGTGTGAGCGGCGCGTTCAACAAAAAAGCCGGTCTCTCGCAAGACCGGCTTCATGAATTTCTTCAGGTCGCTCAGCGGAATAGCGAGAAGAGGGTGAAATTCTGCGTTTCCTGCCGGCGCGGCCCGGCGATGTCGACCGGCGGCGGGTTGATATAGCCCTTGGCCTTCGCGGTCTTCGCGTCGCCGTAGTTCTTGTAGCCGTCGGTTTCCAGATAGATGAAGAACTTGGCCTGCCGCGGTGTCCACCAGCGTGCGAGCTTCGCCTGATATTTGCTCAGACGAACGCAGCCGAGGCTCACCGGCGCGCCGAAAGTGCCGCCGGAGTCGAGGCCGCCCGCGATCTGGTGAATGCCGTTCGCGCGCTCGCCGATGTAGCCCTTGTCGGGCAGGAAATGCAGGAAGTTCGGCATCTCGATCGGGCTGCCGCCGTTTTCGAACATTGCGATGTGCGAATGTCCGCCGTTCATGCGCTCGTCGCGCTTGGCGTCGGCCGGCGTATAGCGGCGGTCCGAACTCCAGTTTCGCTTCGCGATGACGTTGATCGGCGCGTAATAATTGTTGTTCGGCCGCTGCTGCCAGCGGCTCGAAGACGTGATGAAGCGGTAGACCAGCTTCGGTGTGCCGTTCTGAATCTCGCAGAAGTTCAGAGTCTGGCCGACGCACCAGCCGTTATAGACGCGCGCCTTGACGATGTGGTCGGTCTGGAAGCGCTGCACCTGCTCGACATAGTTCTTGAGGTCCTCCAGTTCGATCGCGAGCGCCTCGATGTCTTCGAGTTTCTCTTCGCTCTTGGTCAGCGTCACGACTTTTTCGTTCGCGAGCGAAGTGAACTCGACGTTCCGTTCGGCGGCAATCTTGCGCAGGCGCGGAAATTCGGAGAGCTGGTCGACGCGGGAGAGATGTTCCCGCACGCCTTTGCAGACGCCGTTTTCGTCGGCAGTGTTGAAGTCGGCGACGATGTAGCGGTTGCGGATGTTCTGCGGGAGTTTCTCGTTCTCGTTGATCGCAGCCGACATCGGGAACGGCGAATTGGTCTTCACGTCCTTGAGCTTTTCGAACGGAATGCGGCACGGCGCATCCACGTCCGGAATCTTGCTCGCAGACATCGAAGTGATCGTGCTCTGCGCGAACGCAGGCGAAGCAAGAACACACAGGGCGAGAACGCCCGTGAGTAGCGGTGTGCGCATACGACCCCCCGTAAGCACGCCTAGAATCTCGGGAACTTTGGTCGTTGCACCGCAACTTGGCAAGTGAAACAGAAGCATAGTCCCTTCACATTCCTGTTGACGCTTGCATGCCTGCATGCGCCGCCTTTCCCCAAAAAGTGAGGCCGGCTTCGGGGGGACGAAGCCGGCCTCCGCATGTCCGGTCAGGGGACGGGGAGGGGTGGGGACGTGACCGGGCCTGCGTTTCCTTCAAACCCCCGCTAAGCTGTGCGGGGGCTTATTCTTTTTTGGAGCATGATCTTTTCCGAAAACCGGTACCCACTTTTCGGGATCATGCTCCTACCGGGCCGCGACGAACGGCGTCGGGCGGTCGTCGCCGAGCGAGACCCAAAGGTTCGGATCCTGCTGCGACTGGCGCTTGATGTAGCGGTAGCCGGTGTCGGCCCAGGGCAGGACTTCCTCGACCTGGTTGTCGAGGATGAACTCGCCCTTGTCCGTGCGAACCGTGAGCACCGAGTGGCCTTCGCCCTTCTTGTCGCGGACGACCGTGATCAGAAGTGCCGAGCGCGGCCAGCCGAGCTGCATCAGCATCCGGCGCTTCAGGAGGACATAGTCCTCGCAATCGCCGTAACCGTCTTCCGGATAGGTCCACTTCTCGACCACGCCGTAGTGTTCGAGATCGGTGAGCGGCTTGATGCGTTCGTTCACGAAGCGATTGATGCGCTCAAGTTCTCGCTTCGCCTGCGCCGTGAACTGCACGTCGCGCGGTTCGATGCGCGATACATTGCACTCCCACGGACGCTCTTCGCAGAACTTCACCCAGCCGATCGGCGGACGCGAAGTTTCGCCCACCGCGACGAAAAGCATTTTCTTTTGCGCCTGCGCGGAAGAGATTCCGCCACACGCGATGGCGACGAACGCAGCCAATACGACTGCGGCACGCACGCCGATACCCTGATACGCAACCATACGACGCCCCAAACCCTGTTTTTCTTATTGGGGCGATCATGGCAGACACGTTTTGAGACTCGTCTAATTCGCGCCACGAAAGTCGCGGCTTTCTTTCAGAAAATCAGTCTCGAATTTTCCGGATGTTTGAATCGCATTTGTTTAAAATTGTAATCATCTTCCGTTCGCGAGAAAGCAAAAGGCCGCCCGGGCGGCGGCCTTTTTCGTATTCCGTTTCGTGTGCGGTCAGAGATTGTCGTCGACGGAGATGTTCTGCTCGAGCGTATCGACGGACTGAACGCGGGCGAATTCGATGGCAAAACCCGTTTCCAGGTGGCGGACGACGCGGCCCGGCGTGCGGCCGAGAGTGACAGGCGTGCCAATCGGCGGTTTGTCGCGCGCCTGCACGGCGGCACCCGAAAGCGAGACGTCGAGGACACGCGCGGGCACCGACTCGCCGGTCGAGAAGGTGAGGGTCGAACGCGGGTTTTTGAGCGAGTAGCGCTCGTGGCGGCGGTCTTCCGGCAGCCCCAGCGTGTTACGATTTGCAAACCATGTCAGCTGATCGGCCAGTTTATCGCGGCGGCGGAGCGTGCCCTGTACCGTCATGGCAAAGCCGTTCTCGATCAGCCGCACGCAATGGCCTTCGAGGCGGCCGATATGGTCGATGTAGGCCACCACCGGCTCGTCCGGACGCGGCTGCGCCGGTGCGATCAGCGCGACGCCGCCCGGAGACATGTCGAGGGTGCGGCAGGTGAACTCGCGGCGGTCAGCGAGCATGTATCGGCCGGTGAGGTCGATTTTTACGCGCTGGCTGCGGCGGCGCTCCTGGTTCAGGGGCAGGATGACCGCTCTATTCAATTGACGCATGTTGGTGGCCGGGTTTCGCGCGAGAATTGGCGAAACCGTAAGGTAGCCGTGGTTAACGGCCCGTATCGGGCCGCGGCGCTTTTTTGGCGTGGTTAACTCAGGCCACCCTGTACGACGCGCAGCCGGGCAGAACCGGGCTGACGCAGACCCGCGAAATCGTCCGTTTCCCGTTCGGCCGAATAGATCATCCGGAGCGTCTTGATCCGCAGGCGCGCGAGGGGCGCGGTCCCGGTCCAATATGGGACATCGAGCGGAACAACCGAGCCGAGCATGCGCGCATGCGTCCGTCCGCGGTGGCGCAAGGGCAAAAGCAGCATTTCGAGGTCCAGGGTCCTGCCATCGTCGGTTTCGCCGAGCAGGCTGACAACCGCCGGAATCTGGCCGTCGGCGACGGCTTCCAGCAGCCCGAATAAGGCCGCCCGGTCGTCGGCCGCGAAAAAGGCGCCGAGGCTGCGGCCGCGCAATTCATGGCCGATCAGCGCACAAAGCCGGGTTCCCGCGAGGCGAACCGCGTGGCGCGGGTTCTCGCCGTTCTCGAGCAGAAAAATATCGCCGAGCAGACGGCCGATCTCCGCCGGTTCGATTTCGGCACGCTCCGGCGCCGTGCGGCCTTTGCGCAGGCGATCCCAGTAGGCGTGCAGCGCGCGCGCTGACGGATGCTTCATATCGACGACTCCCAATCCATTCGATCCGTCCGTTGCAAGTTGGGACGGTGCCATGGCTACTGAGCAGGGGCTGTGCCGTAAGAAGCGCGATACACAGGCCGCGCGAGGTAGGGTTAACCGCCGCTTTCGCTTTCCCATTCGAGTGGAGCGGCTATGGTGGGAATGGCTCAAGGCTCTCTCGAATTCGCGGGCCGGCCTCCGAACCTCACGCTTGAGGACGGCGGTCAACAAAGCGGACCCGCGCAAACTGAATTTAGAATCTGGGGATGTGACCGGCCCGCGAAATGGGGATTTCGCGGGCCAATTCTTTTCCGGATTTGCATAAATTGCACGGAAACTTGCCCGGCGCATCCGCGCCCTCTAAGGGAGGGCCGTGAATTACGCGAATTTCCCTCTTGAAGCGCAACGCCGCCGCGAGCCGGTGTTCAATCTTCCTCCCGTCATCGTTGCGCTGGCTGCGATTTTGATCGCGGTACATGTGCTGCGGCAATTCCTCTCACAAGATACGGATCTGAAGGTTCTGCTTTGGGCCGCGTTTCTGCCCGCGCGCTACAGTCACGTGCCGGTGCTGAACGGTTTGCTGCCCGGCGGTCTCGCCGCCGATGTCTGGACTTTCGTCACCTATGCGTTTCTTCACGGCGACGCGATTCATCTCGCGGTCAATCTGATCTGGTTTCTCGCGTTCGGAAGCGCGGTCGCGTGGCGCTTCGGTGCGGCTCGCTTTCTGGCTTTCAGTGCGGTGACCGCGGCGGCGGGTTCGGCGGTGCATCTCGCGACCCATCTCAACGATATCGCGCCGCTCGTCGGTGCGTCCGCTGCGATTTCGGGCGCGATGGCGGCGGCGGTGCGCTTCGCTTTCGAAGCGGGCGGGCCTTTGGGGGCGTGGCGTAACGCGGGTCCGGAAGCGTTTCGTGTGCCGGCTTCGCCGCTGCTCGCTTCGCTACGTAATCCGCAGGTTCTCGTATTTCTCGGGGTGTGGTTTCTCCTGAACCTTCTGTTCGGCGCGACCAGTGCGCTTACGGGTTACTCCGAAGGCACGGTTGCCTGGCAGGCGCATGTCGGCGGTTTTCTCGCGGGCCTCTTGCTGTTTCCGCTGTTCGATCCGGTGCAGCGCCCGACGCTGCACTGAAAATATTGTCATTGCACCGCAGCTTGCGACGCAACTAAAATCGACCAATCATTGTTGTTTATCGGCCCCGCTTTAACCGGAGGACTCGATGACCGTTCGCAAAATCCTGAATCTCAAGGGCTCCCACGTGATGACCATCGCGCCGGAGAAGAAGCTGCTCGAGGCAATCGCGTTGCTTACCAAGCACCGGATCGGCGCGTTGATCGTCACCGGAAAGGGCGGCAACGTGGTGGGCGTGCTTTCGGAGCGCGATATTGTGCGCCTGTTGTCGAACAAGGACGCCAACCGCTTCGAGAACGCGGTCTCGTCGGCAATGACCACGGCAGTTAAAAGCTGCAAGCCTGACGATACGATCCAGCACGTCATGCAGGTCATGACGACAGGCCGCTTCCGTCACATGCCGGTGGTCGACGATAAGGGCAAGCTCGCGGGCGTGATCTCGATCGGCGACGTGGTGAAGCTGCGTCTTGAGGAGATGGAGCGCGAAAGCGAACACCTCAAAGAGTATATCGCGACGGCGTAAGCCATTCCCTCATGCGCGGACTTGATCCGCGCATCCAGGAGCTTCTCGTGATGAAGCTGGATCGCCGGGACAAGCCCGGCCATGACGAAGTTGGAGTTACGCACTCAGCGTTGCGAGCGCTTCCGCAATATCGGCGAGCGCGCGTTCGGCGGCCTCTTCGCCTGCCTTGATACTATCTTCCGCGCGATAGAATTCGAACAGGCCGATGCCGCCCAGACGCGGCGAAATCATCACGTCCGGCGGATCGCCCGCGAGCCGCGAGCGCGAGATGCGGTCCTGCGTGATGTTGAAGGCGTCCATCATCACTGCCGAAATGCCGCGTGGGCCGTCGCTCGGCGTCTGCACACGCAGGCGCGGCAGGCCGAAGACATTGCCGAACAGATTGCGCGGCTTGGTCGCGGGAGCGGGCAGCGGGGCTTCTTCCGGCTCGATTGCAGGGCCGCTGTCCTGAATGACGGTGCCTTTGCCGAAAACGTCCGAGTGCAGGTTCACGGCGATGACTACGCGCGCGCCGAGCGCGCGGGCCGCCGAAACCGGAATCGGATTCACCAGCGCGCCGTCCGCGAGCCAGCGACCGCCGATCTTGATCGGGGTGAAGATGCCGGGCAGCGCGTAGCTCGCGCGCATCGCCTGGATGAGATTGCCGCGCGTCAGCCAGATTTCGTGACCCGACGAAAGCTCGGTCGCGATCGCCGCGTATTTGACCGGAAGATCCTCGATCAACGACTCGCCGAAATTCAGTTCGAGGAGTTTGGCCAGACGTCCGCCGGAAATCAGTCCGTTGCCGCCGATGCGCCAGTCCATGAATCCGAACATGCGCCGCTTGGTCAGAGAGTTCGCGAATTCTTCGAGCTGGTCGAGCCGGTTCGCGGCCCAGGCGCCGCCCGCAAGCGCACCCATGGAGGTGCCCGCGATCACATCGGGGCGAATGCCGGCTTTTTCGAGCGTGCGAAGAACGCCGATATGCGCCCATCCGCGCGCAGCACCGCCGCCAAGCGCGAGCCCGATCTTCGGACCCGCTGCTTTCGGCTCTTGACGATCAACCGGGATGTTTTCGTTCGGCTGTTCGACTTTCCGGCTGAATACATTCAAGAACATGGCTGCTACCCAAAACTCTGCGCTTACTCGCGAAGTTCCTGAAAGCGGTCGCGGAATCGTCGCTGCACTGCACTCCGATAAAAGCGAAACTTGGCAGGATCGCGGCCTAAAGCGCGCGGCTTTAGTCAAAGGTTAGCGCCGTCTTTCCGCCGCCGAGCGGCACCGAGCGATAAAAACAGGAGCGGCGTCCGGTGTGGCAAGTCTTGCCGTCGCCGGTGACGCCCACTTTCAAAAGCACCGCGTCCTGATCGCAATCAACTTTTATTTCGGAAACGCGCAACACGTTGCCGCTGCTCTCGCCTTTCTTCCAAAGGGATTTGCGCGAGCGCGACCAGAACCAGCCTTCGCGTGTCTCGATGGTGCGCTTCAGCGCTTCCTCGTTCATGTGCGCGAGCATCAAGACCTCGCCGGACTGCTCGTCGGTGACGATGGCGGAGATCAGTCCGTTCGCGTCGAAGCGCGGGGTGAGGGCGGTGCCTTCTTCGAGTTCTTTGTCGTGCATCGGAATCGTCCTGGAGAGGTTGTTCGTATTTATCACGGCGCAAAAGAAAACGGGCCCGCGAACGGGCCCGTCTATCTTTCGCCTGCGCCGCGCTCAGTCCTTGCGGCTGCCGCGCACCAGCGTGAAGAAACGGACCTGTTCGGCCGGATCGTCGCGGAAGACGCCGGTGAACTGGGTCGTGACGGTCGATACGCCCTGACGCTGCACGCCGCGCATCGCCATGCACATATGCTCGGCTTCGATCATCACGGCGCAACCGCGCGGCTTGAGATGCTCGTCGATCGCGTCGGTGATCTGCGAGGTGAGATGCTCCTGCGTCTGCAAGCGGCGCGCGAAGATCTCGATCAGACGCGAGAACTTCGAGAGACCGACCACGCGCTCGACCGGGAAGTACGCGATGTGCGCCTTGCCGATCATCGGCATGATGTGGTGTTCGCAGTGCGAGTGAAACGGAATGTCGCGAACCACGACGAGATCGTCGAAGGTGCCGATTTCGCCGAAGGTGCGGCCGAGAATCTCTTCCGGCGTTTCGCCGTAGCCGCCGAAAACTTCTTCATACGCCTTCACCATGCGGCGCGGCGTGTCGAGCAGGCCTTCGCGGTTCGGATTGTCGCCGACCCACGCGATCAAAGTACGCGCAGCAGCCTCCGCCTCTTCGCGGGAGGGGCGCCGTACCGGGCTTAGTTCGGGTGCTGCATCCGGCTGCTTATGCAGCGACGTGACGACGGCATCCATCTTGGTCTTCTCCATATGTACCGGTCGACGCCCGTCGTCCGGCTTACCTTTGCGTTTTGCAGTCCGGCCTCCGGGCGGAGGTTCGGCTATGCAGGAGGCACATCACTACCCGTCAGCCGGGTGCCTTCCAACCCAAGCTTTCCGGTCCTATTTTTCCGGGGACTTTGACCCGCGAACGACGCCTCTATGGCAGTTTCCCGAAAACCTGCCGCCTTCTTTGGGCGGCCAGCACTCGTGAAAACATGCACCCCCGTACATTAGTTCCCGCAAGTCGTATGTAAATTTGGTGTTGGATTGCGGCAAATTCGCGGAGTAAGGCTAAGGCCAAACCATGCTGAACGACGTCTATAACCGCCGTATCCTTGAGCTTGCCGCCGACATTCCGAGGAGCGGCAGGCTGCCGCATCCGGGCGCCTCGGCGACCGCCCATTCCAAGTTGTGTGGCTCGACGGTGACGATCGATCTGGCCATGGAGGGGGAGCGGATTACCGACTTCGCCCACGATGTCCGGGCCTGCGCGCTCGGCCAAGCCTCATCTTCGATCATGGCCCGAAACGTAGTCGGCTCCGATGCTTCCGAGCTTCGTTCGATCCGGGAGCAGATGTACCGGATGCTGAAAGAGGGCGGTCCGGCACCGACCGGTAAGTGGGCCGACCTTGCCGTCCTCGAGCCGGTCAGGGACTACAAGGCCCGGCATGCCTCGACGCTGCTCACCTTCGACGCCGTGGTCGATGCCATCGGCCAGATCGAGAAGACGAAGGGCGCGAAGTAGCGCTCGCGGTCGCGCTCTTATGTTACCCGGCGAAATGTAATTTGATGAACTCGAACCATCCTGATTGCACGCAGCGGCCGAAGGCGCAGGGCTTGCCCTTGCGCTGTAGCCAGCCGGCCGCCTCTCTGCTGCGGCTTCTCGTGCTCGGCTACCGCTACAGCCTTTCCATGCTGTTCGGACGCTCGTGCCGGCATCTGCCGACGTGCTCGGAATATGCCGATGAGGCACTGGCGCGGCACGGCGCTTGGGCCGGAGGCTGGATGACGTTCGCCCGGTTCGCGCGCTGCAATCCCTGGGGCACGTCAGGACTCGATTTCGTGCCTTCGGCTTTACCGATAAGCGCACGCTGGTATATGCCGTGGCGTTACGGACGCTGGCGAGGGACGAATCAAATTCCGCCAGCGAAATCGTAGTTTTAATTTGCGCTTACCTGCCTGGTTTGCAGGAGTGAGCAGGAGGACTTGAGATGGTCACGCTGACCTTTCCCGACGGCGCACGCCGCGAATTCCAGAACGGCATTTCCGGTCTCGAGATTGCGAAGGGTATTTCGCCTTCGCTCGCCAAGCGCACGGTTGCGATGGCGCTCAATGGCGAGGTCATGGATCTCACCGATCCGATCACTCGCGACGTAAAAATCGAATTCATCTCGCGCGACGATCCGCGCGCGCTCGAGCTGATCCGTCACGACGCCGCGCATGTCATGGCCGAAGCCGTGCAGGAGTTGTTTCCCGGCACGCAGGTGACGATCGGACCGTCGATCGAGAACGGGTTCTATTACGACTTCTTCCGCAACCAGCCGTTCACGCCGGAAGATTTCCCCGCCATCGAAAAGAAGATGAAAGAGATCGTGGCGCGGGACAAACCCTTCACCAAGGAAATCTGGACGCGCGAGCAGGCGAAGAAGGTTTTCAAAGACAAGGGCGAAAACTTCAAGGTCGAACTTGTCGAAAACATCCCTGCAGATCAAGAGTTGAAAATCTACAAACAGGGCGAATGGTTCGATCTCTGCCGCGGGCCGCACATGCCTTCGACCGGCAAAGTCGGCAGCGCTTTCAAGTTGATGAAAGTCGCGGGCGCCTATTGGCGGGGCGACGCGACGAAGCCGATGCTGACGCGCATCTACGGCACCGCGTGGCCGGACCAGAAGCAGTTAGACGATTACATTCACCGGCTTGAAGAGGCCGAGAAGCGCGATCACCGCAAACTCGGCCGCGAGATGGATCTCTTCCATTTCCAGGAAGAGGGGCCGGGCGTCGTGTTCTGGCACGCCAAAGGCTGGTCGCTGTTTCAGTCCATCGTTTCCTATATGCGGCGGCGGCTGCGCGGCGACTATGACGAAGTAAACGCGCCGCAGATGCTGGACAAGGTGCTGTGGGAGACCTCAGGCCATTGGGAGTGGTATCGCGAGAATATGTTCGCGGCGCAGTCGGCCGGCGACGATGCGGAAGACAAGCGCTTCTTCGTGCTGAAGCCGATGAATTGTCCCGGCCATGTGCAGATTTTCAAGCACGGGCTGAAAAGCTATCGCGATCTTCCCGTTCGTCTTGCCGAGTTCGGCGTCGTACATCGATACGAGCCTTCGGGCGCGATGCACGGACTCTTGCGCGTGCGCGGCTTCACGCAGGACGACGCGCATGTTTTCTGCACCGAAGATCAGCTCGCCGCCGAATGCCTCAAGATCAACGATCTCATCCTCTCGACCTATGACGACTTCGGCTTCACCGGAGAATTGACGGTGAAACTCTCGACGCGCCCGGAAAAGCGCGTCGGCGCGGACGCATCCTGGGATCACGCCGAAGCGGTCATGGAAAAGGTTTTGCAGCAGATCGCCGAGCAATCGAACGGCCGCATCAAGACCGCGATCAATCCGGGCGAGGGCGCGTTCTACGGCCCGAAGTTCGAATACGTCTTGCGCGACGCCATCGGCCGCGACTGGCAATGCGGCACCACGCAGGTCGACTTCAATCTGCCGGAGCGTTTCGGCGCGTTCTATATCGACGCCGACGGCGGCAAGAAAACGCCGGTCATGGTGCACCGCGCGATCTGCGGCTCGCTCGAGCGCTTCACCGGTATCCTGATCGAGCATCACACCGGGCATTTCCCGCTGTGGCTGGCGCCAACGCAGATCAAGGTCTGCACCATCACGCAGGAAGCGGACGCCTACGCGAACGACGTGTTCAAGGCGGCCTACAAGCTCGGCCTGCGCGCCGAGAGCGATCTTCGGAACGAGAAGATCAACTACAAGGTCCGCGAGCACTCGCTCGCGAAAGTTCCGGTGCTCTTGGTCGTCGGCAAGAAGGAAGCAGAAGAACGCACGGTCTCGATCCGCCGTCTCGGCTCGCAGGCGCAATCTTCGATGCCGCTTGACGCCGCGCTCGCGGCACTCGCCGCCGAAGCGCTGCCGCCCGATTTGAAGCGGGAGCAAGCGGATGAGGCTGCTTAGTCAGTAGTGCTTGAATACCTCAGTTTTCCGAGGGGGCGGCTGAATGCTAGCCTTTCCTCTGGGAGAGGGTCTGTGGGTTTTCGGTTTCGCTGGTCTAAGGGCATCATTCCGGGTGTCCGTCTAAATTTGAGTAAGAGTGGGGCGTCAGTTTCGCTCGGCCGCCGTGGTTTTTGGTACACGATTGGGTCGAAAGGAACGCGGACGACAGTCGGAATTCCGGGAACGGGATTATCTTGGACTGAGTATAGTCCGTACTCTAAGCGAAAGTCGTCAACCCGTAGCGGAGAATCTGAAGAATCTTATGTTCGCTACGGTCAAAGTGAAAGCGAAGCGTCGATTGATAGCGCAGAGATCAACACAATCTCTGCGAAATCTACGAGCGAAATTGCACCGATAGTCGCTGTTGCGACCTCTCGTTTCCGGTTCTCGCGCCTCCTGCTTCTTGTTTGTCTTATCGCATTTTTTCTCGGCACATTCTTTGACAATCGTGAGTGGCTGATACTTGCGGCCTTGGGAGGATTAATTGCGCTGCCAATTGCAGCAATTACGGACTATTACCGTCGCACAGTTCGCGTTGAATACGATCTCGACGCGGTTCAGAAATCGCAATTCTCCGAAATTCTGGCTGCGTTTGAGTCTGCACAAGAATCAAAACGCGTTTGGCACATACCCAGTCAGCAATTTACATCGGATTGGAAACGTAATGCTGGTGCTAGGAGTATCGTAAAGCGTAATCGAATATTTCCCAGATTACGACGTCTTGCGGGGACGCGTTCCAATCTAAAGGTCCCTTCGATCAATGTAGGTCGTCAAACCATTCAGTTCGCGCCTGACTCGGTATTCGTTTCGTCGGGAAAATTGGTTGCGGTTTTGAACTACTCTGATGTTGAAGTCAGAGGTTCCTCAACCGGCTTCGTCGAGCATCAGAGAGTTCCATCTGATGCTCATGTCAGTGGACATACGTGGCGCTTTGCCAACAAGGACGGTGGTCCCGATCGCCGCTTTATTAACAACAGGCAACTGCCGGTTTGTTCATATGCACAAGTCGAATTCAATTCTTCTGAAGGACTAAACGAGCGGATTATTTTTTCGAATCCTGCTGCTACAAACTTTGCGGTTGCAATTGAAGATAGCGCGAACCTCACGGTTGATGCTCATGATATTTATACGTCGATTCATTTTCCTTCTAAGTTTCATTCGATAGTTATCGCTATCTGCGGAATTTGTATTGCACTTGGTATCGGTTTTGTCGCGGCTGGCGATCAAAAACTACACAATGCAATTAAGCAAATCTCTGATGGGAATTGGCAGCTAAAAAATTCGCAAAACAGAGTCGATAAGCAGCCGGTTTCAGCGCCAGCAATATATGTCCAGCCAAAGACGTCGTCGCCACCAAAGAAGCAGGCGCCGGCAAATGATCCTTGGCGCGCAATTAGATAATTTTTACTGCATGGCGGGAGCAAACGCGGGCCTCCGTGCCTGATTTTCCGCGCGCACGAGCACTTCGACTTTCGGATCGCGGCTTTCCGCAAAGCGGTTAGAGCATGCGGACGAAGCGGCGTAGTTCAATTCACTGTGTCGTCCCCGCGAAAGCGGGGATCCATAACCACCGGCTTTCGAGAGTCGAGAGGCGGGTGGTTATGGGTCCCGGCTCGCGCTCGCTATTCGCTCGCTTGGCCGGGACGACAATATGGAAGTAGTTACCGCGCGGTCGGTGCAGGCGCGGGCGTCTGCGCCTGATTTTCCGCGCGCGCGAGCACTTCGACTTCGCGGTCCCGACCCGCGACGACCTTGAAAGTCGCCTGATAGGTTTTGCCGTCGTGACGCGCGACCGCGACGTATTCGCCGTCGGCAAGCACGATCGACGGAAAGGCGCCGATGAATTCCTTGATCGAGTCGCCGCCGGGCGTCAGCACCGACCATGAAGTATTGGCTAGCGCTTCGCCGCCGGTCGCGTGCACGAGACGAAGCGTGATCTGCGCGGCGCGGTGATGCACAGTCGCGTCCGTCAAGCGGCCTGCTTCGATGCGCACATCCGCCGTGATGGTCGAATTGCCTTCACCGTAAGTCGATTGCACGTAATAGGTACCAGCGGGCAGCAGCACGAGATCGCCGGGCACGACGCCACGGATCACGGGCGGGCGCTCGTTCCTGACCGCGCGCTTCTTCTTGCCGTCGGCTTGCGTGCGCTGGAGGAAGTTTCCTTCGTAGACGTCGAAGCGAAGTTTTGCCGGAGCGATGGCGGCGTCGCCAACGCGGCCCTGCAAGCGCAAACCGCCGGCGGCGACGATCAGCGTTTCGCGCATGTTCTCTGTCACCGTCACCCGCTGCGCGAAGCTCGCTAACCCGTAGGCGACGTGCACGACATATTTGCCGGGCGGCAGCGTGAAGGTCGGCGAGGCATCCTGCGACTCGCTCACCATGAAAAGCGGCTGCGCGGTGCCGGGACGCTCGACAAACACGCGCCAATGCAGCGCGCGGGTGACGTTCTGGCCTTCCGGCGAATAACGCGCGGCGAGATTCAGCGTGTAGCGGAGCGGCGCGTTTTGCTGCGGCGTTTCCTTCACGGCCGGACGCTGCGGCGGCGGGGCCGGTTGCTGCTGCGGCGGTGGAGGCGGTACCTGTAAAGATTGCGGCGGCCCTTGGGGCGGCGGCGGATTGGGAATGTTGGCCGGCGGGGTTGGCGGCGGTGGCGGGCCCTGGAAGGGAAACCACTGCGCCGGGGACGTGCCTGCGCTCAGGAGCAAGACCAGAACGGCCACAAGCGGGGCGCGGAAGCCGGAGAAGCACGTCATGGCGGTCTTTTAGCCCTGAAGCCCCCGAATGCAAGCCGGGAGGGCCAGCCTTGCCCGGCTCGTCGTTGGACAGCGTGAAGACCCATGCTACCGCTCCCCGGCTTTTTCGAGACCGGAATTTCAATGCCAAGCGCCCTAGAACTCCTCAAAACCCGCACTTCACCCAAGGCGGCCGACCTCGTTCCGCCCGCGCCGAGCGAAGCACAACTCGCCGAAATCCTGACCGTTGCTGCCCGCGTGCCGGATCACGGCATGATGAAGCCCTGGCGTTTTATCGTGCTGCCAAGAGAGACGCGGGGCCCGCTGGTCGAGAAGCTCACCGCGAACTTCCGCTCGGGCAATCCGAATGCGTCCGACGCCGAAGTGGACAAACAGCGGCTTCGCTTCGGCGGCAGCCCGCTGATCGTGACCGTGGTGTCGAAGGTTTCGCCAAACCCGAAGGTGCCGGATATCGAACAACTCCTCTCCGCGGGCGCGGCCTGCATGAATTTGCTCAACGCCGCGCACGCGATGGGCTTCGGTGCGAACTGGCTTACGGGATGGGCCGCGTTCGACAAGTCGAGCAAGGAGCTGTTCGGGCTCGCCGATAACGAGCAGATCGTCGGCTTCGTTCACATTGGCACTGTGAAGGGCGAAATCTTCCAGCGCCCGCGTCCCGACATGGCGCAGATCGTGAGCAGGCGCTGATGTTTTATGAGCCTACGAAACGCAATCACGGGCTGCCGCACGACCCGTTCAAGGCGATCGTGGCGCCGCGCCCGATCGGCTGGATCAGTTCGATCGACAGGAAGGGCAGCGTCAATCTCGCGCCGTATAGCTATTTCAACGGCGTCGGCAGCCATCCGCCGATGGTGATGTTCTCGAGCGAAGGCGCGAAGGATTCCGTGCGCAATATCAGCGAGACCATGGAGTTCGTCTGCAATCTCGCGACCTGGGATTTGCGCGAGGCGATGAACCGGACTTCGGAAAGCGTGCCGCACGAGGTGAACGAGTTCGAGCTTGCCGGGCTTACGCCAGTGCCGTCGAAACTCGTCAAGCCGCCGCGCGTCGGCGAAAGCCCCTGCGCGCTGGAGTGCAAGGCGACCGAGATCGTGCAGATGAAAGGGCCGGACGGGAGCCCGCGCGACAACTATGTCACCTTCGGCGAAGTCGTCGGCATCCACATCGACGAGAAATACATCAAGAACGGGATTCTCGACGCCGCCGCGATGAAGCCGATCGCGCGGCTCGGCTATCGCGACTATTCGGTCGTGACCGAATTGTTCCAGATGACCCGGCCGGATGAGACGAAGCGGCGCTGACTATTTCGCGACGCGCGCGATCAACCGCTGCGCGCGTTTCAAATGCGGCTGGTCGTACATCTGGCCGTCGAGCGAAATCACGCCGGCATTGCCCGCGGCTTTGAACGCATCGATCAGACGCTTCGCTTTTCCGATTTCTTCCGCGCTCGGCGTGTAAATCTCGTTGATGACCGGCACCTGATCCGGGTGGATCGCCATCTTGCCGGTAAAGCCGTCGCGGCGGCCTTCGCGCGTCTCGCGCTTCAAGCCTTCGGCATCGCGGAAGTTCGGATAGATCGAGTCGATCGGCGCGACTTCGGCGGCGATCGCGGCAATCAAACATTGCGCGCGGGCGAGGCGATAGGGATCGGTGTAGTCGCCTTTTTCGTTCCGGTTCGTTTCCGCGCCGATGTCGGCGGAGAGATCCTCCGCGCCCCAGGTCATGCCGTCTAGCCGTTTGCTCGCTCCGCGATAGTTATGAAGGCCGAAGAGGGCCTGTGCGCTTTCGGTGACGAGCACCAGAATGCGCGTCGTGCCTTCGTCGATGCCGTGCAGTGCCTCGCGCGCGGTGATTTTGGCGTCGAGATGCGTGACGTCGCCGCCGTGGCGGCTTTTCGGAAACAGGAATCCGTCGGGCTTTGCTGCGATCACTGCGTCGAGATCGGCGTCGATCATGCCGGTATCGAGCGCGTTCACGCGCACGAACAGGCGAGGGCGGTCCTTCTTCGAGATATTCGCGTTCAGATAGTCGCGGACGATTTCGCGCGCTCTCGGCTTCGCATCCAAGGCGACCGAGTCTTCCAGATCGAGCAGAAGCGCATCCGCGCCGCTTGCAAGGCCTTTTTCGAGTTTGCGTGGCGCGTCGCCGGGAACGAACAAGTAGGAGCGCATCAGACTTGCTCTTTATACTTGGACTTTGCGCTTCAGCATGAAGGCCTGCCGCTTGCATTCGGCGACAAGCTTGCCGTCCTGATTATAGGTGCGATGGTGAAAATCGACGATGCCGGCGTCCGGCCGCGACTTCGACTCGCGCTTGCCCATGACCTCGGTCGTGCAGCGGACGGTGTCGCCTTCGAACAGCGGGTGCGGAAACTTCACGTCGGTCATGCCGAGGTTCGCAATCGTGGTGCCGACGGTGGTGTCGTTCACCGAAATGCCGATCATGAGCCCGAGCGTGAAGAGCGAGTTCATCAAGGGCTGGCCCCACTGGGTTTCCTTCTCGCAGAAGTCGCGGTCGATATGCAGCGGCTGCGGGTTCAAGGTCATATTCGAGAACAGCATGTTGTCCATCTGGGTGACCGTGCGGCGGAGCCGGTGCTCGATCACGGCCCCGGCCTGAAAGTCCTCGAAATACATGCCGCCGCGGGGGTGGCGGGCCGCTTCAGAAGCCATCGTTTCTCTCCCGGATTCCGTCGTTAAGGTTCCGTTTACCATAAAGGGCCAAGTTCCAAGCGGGTCTTTCCGCGAGGGGAGTCGCGGCAGCCCCCAGGACGCCAGCCATGTTTCTCGACTCGCTATTGAACTCCGGTGAGCGCGTAACCGCAGCCATCCGTTCGGCGAGCCAACAGACCGGCATCAGCTTCGATTATCTGATGAAGACCGCCTATCGGGAATCCGCCATGAACCCGAGAGCGCAGGCTTCCACGTCGTCGGCGCTCGGGCTGTTCCAGTTCATCGACGCGACCTGGCTCGCGACCGTCAAAGAAGACGGCCCTGCGTTCGGGCTCTCGCAGTATTCCAACCAGATCGAGAAGACCGCAGACGGACATTATTTCGTGCGCGATCCGATGGTGCGGGCACAGATTTTGAAACTCCGCGAGAATCCGGAGATCGCCTCGAACATGGCGGCAGCCTTCTCGAAACGGAATGCCGCCGAAATCCAGAGCGTGATCGGACGCCAGCCGACCGAGGGCGAACTTTACATCGCGCACTTCCTCGGCGCGAACGGGGCGAAGCGGTTTCTCTCGCTGCGCGCCAGCAATCCGAATACTTCCGCAGCTTCGGCCTTCCCGGAAGCCGCGCGTGCGAACAAGCCGATCTTCTACAACGCGAACGGTGCGCGCAGCATCGAGGAAACCTATCGCGTGCTCGTCTCGAAGCACGACAAAATCCGCAATGCTGCGCCGGCAACCGCGGTCGCCAATCTGCAGATCACCAATCCGCGCGGCGTGGATGCCGACAATTCGCCGGTTCCCAATCTCTTGAACCGCATCGCCGCGATCTTCTCACCGCGCAAGGCGGCGCCAGGCAATCAAATCGCACCGGTGCGGCGGTTCAATGCGCCGACAGCGACTGCGCTCGCGCCACAAGTTTCGCCCATGACGCGGACGATTACCGCGCAAGCGCCCGCTCCGGTGCCGACGACACAGACCGTCGCCGCCGTGAACAATCCGCCGGCCGTTCAGAACGACGCGCCGATTTTCCGCGGGCTGTTCCAGAACGAAACCGCGCCGATCTCGCAAGACGTGCGTTCGCTCTGGGGCGGGGTCAATCCGTTTTTGCGCCGCACGACCTGACGCGCTCGACTTCTTAACGAAATCTGAAAATTCAAGGTGAACGCTTTGTTAAGCGCGCACACCTAGGCTTCGTGCAGGAATATCAATTCTCGGGGCCGGGATGATCGTTCGCCAGTTTCTGAAGTGGATCCAGACCGCGCCTCCGGGCGAGCGAGCCGACGCAACCAGCGCGCTGGCGCGCGCTTATCTCTATTCCGATCTTTCGAGCGGCGACCGCATGGCGGCGGAAGCCGCGATGACCGTGCTCCTGGACGATCCGTCGCCGCTTGTGCGCCGTGCGCTCGCGGAAACGATTGCAACGAGCGAATACGCGCCGCGCACGGTGCTGATCGGGCTCACGCAGGATCAGCTCGACATCGCCGAAATCGTGGTCGAACGGTCGCCGGCGTTGCTCGATGTCGAGCTCGTCGATCTCGCGGCAAGCGGGAAGGAGCGTTTGCAGATCGCGATCGCTTCCCGCGAATTGATCTCGCGCGCGGTTGCCGCCGCGATTGCGGAAGTCGGCACCGCCACGGCCTGTCTCATTCTGCTCGAAAATCCCGCCGCCGATCTTACGGGTGCCGCGCTCGCGCGTATTGCCGGGCGGCACGGTCATCTCGCCGCCGTGCGCGACGAACTGCTTTCGCGCGACGATCTGCCGACCGAAACACGGCAGGCGCTGGTCGCCACGCTCGCCGACACGCTTGCCCGTTTCGTCACCCATAAGGAGTGGCTGCCGGAAGATCGCGCCAAATCCGTCGCGCGCGAGGCCTGCGACCGTGCCACCGTGGCGATTGCCGCCGGCCAGACGCCGGAGCAGGTGGCGGCGCTCGTGCGCCATCTCGCAAATACCGGCCAGCTCACCGGCGCTTTGCTCCTCCGCGCGCTGCTCTCGGGTAACACGCGCTTCCTCGTCGATGCGCTCTCGGAGCTCTCGGGGCTCTCGCTGTCGCGCATCACTTCGATCCTCGGCGACCGCTCCGGCCACGGTTTCCGCGCGTTATTCGAGCGCGCGGGTCTGCCGCAGGGTGCCTATGGCGCGTTTCGCGCGGCCATCGAAGTCGTGCATGAAATGGGATTTGCCGGTGCGCCGGGCTATTCCGCGCTCGGCCGGAGCATGGTCGAGCAGGTGATCCAGCGTTATGCGCCGGAATCTTTCGGTGAGCTGGACGAGCTTTACGCGCTCCTGCGCCGCTTCGCGGCCGAGGCTGCCCGCGACGAAGCGCGGCACTTCACGGCCGATCTCGTCGCCGCGGCGTAAACTCCGGAATCAGTTCTGGCCGGGAAGCATCATGCGCGGCGCGGCGTCGCCCGCGATTTCCGCGTAGGCGTCTTTCAGCTCTTCCGCGAGAAACGTCTCGGTCATGATCGAAAGGCGCTCGGCGAGTTCGACGCCGTAAGGATTGTTCGGGTCTTTGACTTCCTCGCGCACCAGCGCGCGGATCGAGTCGACATGATTGTCGATTAATCCGCGTGGAATCCGGATCGGCTCCGGCGCGTGCTTGAGCAGACGGCACAGGCTGGTCGCAATGCGCTCCGCCAGCGGATAGCCGAGCGTGGTGGCGCCGCCCTTGATGTCGTGCGCCGGCATGAAGAGAGCATCGACCGTGGTGCGGCTTAGGCCTTTTGCATGGATCGCGCGGCGCGCGGCGTCGATGCGCTGGCATTCCGCGTTCATCCATTCGCCGAACTCGACTTTCAGTTCGGCAAGTGCTGCTTCCGCGCGCTCGACCGCGCTCATGTCGATATTCGCCGAGCCCTTCGTGTGGGTCACGGCCCTCTTTAGCTTGTGCGGAGGCACGATGACCGAATGGTCGTCGAAGCGTTTCTCCGGCGGGTTCTGATCTTGCTGTTGCTGCGTCATAGCTGGCTGTCCTGCACTCGCTTGGCTCAAGCGGCTGTACCGGGGCGCTGACCCGCAGCATTAGTATCTGCCTGCTTACGCTGCTGTTGCAGGCGGTTGTCGATCGGGGCGACTTCGATGATTTCCGCGTCCGCGGTGCCTTTGCGGCGCTCGGGACCCGTGTATTTCGTATTCATAGTGCGGCGGCGGTCGGGGCCGAAGTAGTCCTTGGTGCGAATGAAGGGACGCGGCGCGAGCACGACACTCAGGATTCGCTCGTAGAGCGACTTCGCCGCGACCGGCTTCGTCAGGAATTCGGTGACGCCGGCGTCGCGGGCTTCCATCACGCTGCGCTTTTCGGAATGGCCGGAGAGCATGATGATCGGCACGAAGCGCGTGACCGGAGAGTTGGAGCCGCGCACTGTCTTCGTGAACTCGATCCCGTCATAGACCGGCATGGCCCAGTCGGTAATCACGATGTCGGGCTTCTGCGCGGTGAAGATTTCAAGGCCGGCGGCGCCGTCTTCCGCCTCGAAGATTTCGCGCGAGCCGAAACCGTGCAGGAGCTGGCGGACGATGCGCCGCATATGGGCATTATCGTCGATGATCAGAAACTTGAGACGGTTGAAGTCGATCCGGATCATGGCGCGCCTGGCTCCGGGGCCCGGCGGGCCAAGGCCGAAGCGGCCGAACGCGGATACCGGCCCTCATTAGGGGCCGACAGGCTTAATTTTCGGTTGAAATGCCAATTCCGGCTAATAGCCGAATTGCTCGTTCAGGATGCGCTCGTCGAGGCTGTGGCCGGGGTCGAACAGCATTTCGACCGTGGAGTGCGTGTCCATGCGGGCGGCAACGCGCACGACCGAGCGGACCTCGAAATGGTCGGCCACCGCGTTCACCGGGCGCTTGTCCTGCTCGAGGATTTCGATCTCGATGTCGGCGCGGTCGGGCACCAGCGCGCCGCGCCAGCGGCGGGGACGGAACGGGCTGATCGGGGTGATGGCAAGGAACGGAGCGGCAAGCGGCAAAATGGGGCCATGGGCAGATAGATTGTAGGCGGTCGAACCGGTCGGGGTCGCGACCAGCATGCCGTCGCAGATCAACTCCTCCATCCGCACCTTGCCGTCGATATGGATGCGGAGCTTCGCCGCCTGGTACGACTGGCGCAGCAGCGAAACTTCGTTCAGCGCGGGCGCGCGGTGGACTTTGCCGGAAGCGTCGGCCGCTTCCATGATCAGCGGGTGAATCTTGCTGCTCTTTGCGACCGCAAGGCGCTCACGCAAGCCGTCCTCTTTGAACTCGTTCATCAGGAAGCCGATGGTGCCGCGGTGCATGCCGAAAATCGGCGTACCGGAGTCGCGGAACTTGTGCAGCATCTGAAGCATGAAGCCGTCGCCGCCGAGCGCGATCACGACGTTCGCTTCCTCCGGCGAGACATCGCCATACGTTTTGGCGAGGCGCACGCGCGCGGCTTCGGCGTCGGGCGAACTGCTCGCGACGAAAGCGATCTTGTCGTAGCGTGAGGCGGTCATTGGGTAGCGCTGGTTCGCAAAGGAAGTTGGGCAATGGAACGGCCGGTTCTCGTCTATACGACCTATCCTTCGCTTGTCGAGGCAGAGCAGGCTGGACGGTTACTGGTCGAAAAAGGCCTTGCAGCCTGCGTAAACATTCTGCCCGGGATGCGCTCGATGTGCCGTTGGCAAGGCAAAATCGAGAACGCGGACGAAGTCGTGATGATCGTGAAGACGAAAGACGCGCAGAAAGACGCGGTCGCGTCGGAAGTGAAACGCGGTCATTCCTACGACACGCCGGCGATCCTGTTTTTGCCGACGGAAGGCGGCGAAAAGAATTACATCGACTGGATCGTTTCCGAATCGAACGGGCAGGGAATTTCGATCAAGGTCTGATCGAACGAAAAGGGCCGGTTTTTGGACCGGCCCTCGCCGTTCAGTAGTTGATCTGCGGCGCGAGCTCGCCGAATTTCATTCTCATGCCGATGTAGCCCGTCGCTCCGTTTGCGCGATACGAGAAAATTTCCTCGTAGCGCTCGTTCAGGAGATTCTCGCCGCGAATGTAGAACTGCGTATTCGGCGTCGCCTGATAGCTCAAGATCGCGTTGACGAGTGTGTAGCTGTCGAGCGAGACGCGCGTCGCCGGGAAGCCGATGAAGGCATCGTCGGCCATCTTTCCGTTATGAGCGACAATGACGCTGGCCTGGGTCTTGTTGTCTGGCAGACGGAAGATGGCGGCGAAGCTCGCGGCATTCTTCGGGCGGCGGATTTCCTCGATGCCCGCAGGCGTTTCCGCGTGCGTGTATGTGTAAGTGGCTTCGAACGTCAGCCAGGAATAGGGATTGTACTTGCCGGTGAGTTCGACGCCACGGCGCTTCGAGATTCCGGCCGCGTTGATCGCAGTGTTGCCGAAGCCGGTGATGGCGTTGTCGGCATCGACCGAAAAGTAGGTGATGTCGGCCACGAGAAGTCCGTTCAGGAAGGTCTGCTCGACACCGATGTCCCAGCCGAGTGAAGTTTCGGGTTTCAGGTTCGGGTTGCCTATAAAAGTCAGGCCGAATCCGAACTGCTGGAAGAACGTCGGCAGGGTGATACCGGTGCCGACGCTCGAGTGAATGCGCGTGCCGGACGCGAATTTCTGCGAACCCGCGACGCGCCACGTCGTGTAATCCTGAAACACGTCGTGAAAGTCGTGGCGCACGGCACCGGAGATTGTCAGGCCGGTCGCGAAATGCGCGATCTGTTCGAAAGCAAGGCCGGTACGCTCGCGCTCGGCGGTGACGCCGCCGCTCAGGAAGCTTTCGGTCTTCCAGTCCAGCAAGAAGGTCGAGGTGTGCTGCACGCTGCCGATGTTGTAGTTGAAGATACCTTTGTAGTCGGCGCCGTTGCCCGAGGTATTTGTTTCGCGGAACGTGGAGAAACAGGTCGGACAGGTCGATGTCAGATCTTCCTTTCGCAAGTAATAACCGAAGCGCTGGACAAAAAATCCGTCGAGCGAGCGCGTATTCAGATTGATGCGCGCGTGCGTGTTCTGCTGTGTGTCCTGCGCATAAGCGTCGGGCAGCGGCACCATGGTTTCGGGGTCGTACTGCACCTTGCGGTCGGTGTGCCGGATCACACCTTCGATGTTGATCTGCTCCGAAATATCGACACCGAGTTTGGTGTTGACGATGAAGGCGCGGTGGCCGTCGCGTTCGCTGCCGAAGCGTGAAATATTGTAGCCGTCGGTGTCGCGGCGCTGCACGCTGAACGTGCCATAAAACGGACCGTTCGCGCCGCGTAAAGTTGTGCTGAGGAGCGAGCTGTTCTGCGTACCCAACTCGGTACGTGTCGTGAGTTGAGGCTTTTTCAAACCGCGGCCGGTGAGGGTGTAGATCGCAATCACGCCGGACTGCGCGTTGCCGCCGTAAATGCCGGATTGCGGGCCGCGGACGACTTCGATGCGTTCGACGTCGTCGATCAGAAAATCCGCGAAATCGAAGTCGCCGCCGTCGAGCCGGCCGACCGGCACATCGTCGATAAGCACTTGAATCTGGCTAGCGCCTGCGCCGCGTATGCGAACCTGGGTAAGCCCGCCTTTATTGCCGTTGGCATTGCTGACGTGCACGCCCGGCACGGTGCGAAGCGCGTCCGCGAGCGTTTCGACGCCGCGTGCGCGCAACTCGTTTCCTTGCAGCACGGTGACGCTTGCGCCGACGCGATCGGCGGGCTGCGGCACTTGGTTTGCCGAAATGACGGTTTCGGGCAGGGCGGTGGTCTGCGCCTGTGCCGCGGAGAATGAGAAAGGAAGTGCGATCAGCGCGAGTGCGCGCGCACCTGAAAGTCGAAACATGGATAACCCCCAATGACTGTTCTGGAAGTCACGGAGGCGCGCGAAATCGCGAGGCGTGGCGCCTCGTTCATTCCGATAGCCTGTTCGAGATGCAGCCCCACCTGCGCCTCCGCAACGGTTCACGTCTTCACGTGTCACCGCTGCGGAAATCCGCACCGATCGCACGCCCCGCGCGCCGGTAGGGTGACTGATGCGGTCGGTCTCCTGGCTCGCGGGTCTCGGCTCTTGCTCCGCCTTCCCAGACTTCCGTCCAGTGGCACTTGAAGCGAGAGCTACCGCTTACAGTTGCGGGGGCAGCTACGGATTCGGACCTCGAAACGCGATCCTTGACCGTATTCCCATGTTCGTTGCGGCTTTCGCCGCGCGGAACACCGTCATCAGCTTTCATCTAAACGCGGAGACGGCGGGAGAGTCAATTCTCCGCAAGACAAGCAAAGAGCGGCGCGCGAAAATCGCTGATTCATCTTGGGGGGACTGAATGAAGAAGAGGGCGGGCAGCGGTGTCCCCGGAGACGTCGCGAAAGTGTTTCGCGCCTATCCCGCCAAGCTGCGCGGCAAGCTTATTGCGTTACGCAGGCTTATCCTGAAGACGGCGGCGGCGACCGAAGGCGCCGGTTCGCTCGAAGAAACGCTCAAATGGGGCCAGCCGAGCTATCTCACCAGCGAAACGAAAAGCGGCAGCACCATCCGCATCGATCGCGTGAAGGCCAGCGAAGAAAAATACGCGGTCTATTTCCACTGCCAGACCGATCTGGTCTCCACCTTCCGCGAACTCTATCCGGGGAAATTCGAGTATGAGAGCAACCGGGCCATCGTTCTAGACGCGAAAAAGAAGCCAGACGAGAAAGCGCTCGCGCATTGCATCGCGCTGGCGCTGACTTATCACGTGCGAAAAGCGAAGAAACGCGAATGAAAAGGCCGCCGTTGCCGGCGGCCTTTCCTGTTTCGATCTGACTTCGCTTACGCGCTGGCCAGGCGATAGCCGGTCGCGGTCTTCTCGATGCGGCCGAGCGCCGGGAACGGATAGTGGAAGCCCTGCACGCGGATCTTCTGCGCGGCGAGCATCTCGAAGGTCTTGCGGCGGGTTTCTTCCGCCTGCTTCGCATCCTGATCGAACTGCACGTGCCAG
This sequence comes from Xanthobacteraceae bacterium, assembly GCA_019752575.1. Classification (GTDB taxonomy): domain Bacteria; phylum Pseudomonadota; class Alphaproteobacteria; order Rhizobiales; family Xanthobacteraceae. Next base: position 37,588 of record JAIELW010000012.1, read on the forward strand.
CCCGGATTGTTCACGAAGAGCGCCGGGATGTTGGTCACGTCCGACTGGATGAAGAGCTTGTCGTTGCCCGACGAGAGCATGAACGAGGTGTGGCCCGGCGTGTGGCCGATCGTGGCCATCGCCATAAGGCCCGGCACGACTTCCTTGCCGTGCTGATACTGCGTGACCTTGTTCTTGAGACCGTCTGCGAAGACGCGCTTGACGTTCGCGAACGCTGGCTTGCGGGCGTCGGGCGCTTTGTTCATCTCGGCTTCGTCGGTCCAGTATTTCCATTCCAGCGCGGGCACGTGGACCTGTGCGTTCGGATAGGTCGGGTTGGTGCCGTTCAGGAGACCGTTGATGTGGTCGCCGTGGAAGTGCGAGATCACGACGTCGGTGACTTTCGACGCGTCGATGCCGCCGGCCGCGAGGTTCTTCACGAAGTTGCCGACGTTCGGTGTCTTTTCGTTCGCCGCCGGGCCCATGCCGGTGTCGATGACGACGACGCGGGCGCCGTTGCGGAACGCAACCGGATTGAACGGGATCGTTAGCTTTTCGGTGTCGAGCTTCGCAGCGGCGAGCGCTTTCTGAACTTCTTCCTTCGACTGGTTCAGGACGAAGCGGTCAGGCAGCGGGAAGGTGTTGGCGCCGTCAGTGGCAGCGACGACTTCGATCGCACCGACCTTGTACTTATTGAAGCCGGCGGACTGTGCGATTGCGGACGAGAAAAATCCTTCGAGGAAACTCGGCGCAACCGAAAGCGCGCCGACGGCAGCGGTGCTGCCCGCGAGAAGAGTGCGGCGATTTAATTCGGACATAAGTTGCTCCCTGGGATGACCCCGTTTTGGCCGAGGTTCTGGGTCCATTTTAGCAGGGATTTTATTGCGGCGATGCAACAGTACGTGCCTTATCTGCGCACGCGCCGCGCTGCGGAAAGAAGGCGAGCGGGGCTGGACCGGAATCGCCAGTTCCGCTTTTATCCGCCCTCCCGGCGCCCATTCAGTCCGGGTTCAGTCGCAAACCCGAACAAACTTCCTTCCGGAAGCCAAGACAGCCCGCAATTTCGCACCACGATGGCCAGCGCTATTTCGCACCGCACCGCGGAGCGGGCGCCGCGCCTGAGACGCCGAGCAGTGAAGGAACTCCCATGAGCGCGAAGAAGACCCCGAAGAAAAAAGCAGCCGAGGCTTTGCCGCTGGGAGTTTTGCTGCCGCTGTTCATGCTCGCGATCTTCGTCAGCGCAGCGCTTCTCTTCTTCGTGCAGCCGATGTTCGCGAAAATGGTGCTGCCGCGGCTCGGCGGCACGCCGGCCGTATGGTCGGTCGCGATGGTGTTTTTCCAGACCGTGCTTCTGGCCGGCTACGCCTATGCGCATTTTCTGACGAAGCATTTGCAGGGCCGTCAGGCCGTGATGATTCACATCGCGGTCATGCTGGCGGCAATTCTGTTTTTGCCGCTCAGCATAGCGAGCGGCTGGAATAAGGCTCCGGCATGGGGCGAAGCGTTCTGGCTACTCGGTTTGTTCACGGTTTCGATCGGCCTGCCGTTCTTTGCGCTGTCCGCGAACGGTCCGCTCCTGCAGGCGTGGTTCGCGCGCACGGATCATCCGGCGGCGAAAGATCCTTATTTTCTGTATGCCGCGAGCAACATCGGCAGCTTCCTCGCGTTGCTTGCCTATCCGTTCGCCGTCGAGCCGCTGACGCGCTTGCAGCAGCAGACCTTTGGATGGTCCGCGGGTTTCATTTTTCTCATCGTGCTGATCGCAGCCTGCGGCTACCTGATCTGGCACACGAAAGACCTGAAGGCGGCGAAGCCGTTGAAGGGCGAGAGTGCGGACAAGCCGACCTGGGCCGAGGCCGCGGTGTGGATCGCGCTCGCTGCGATCCCTTCCGGCTTGTTGATTGCCGTCACCAATCACATTTCGACCGACGTTGCGGCGGTGCCGTTCCTGTGGGTCGTGCCGCTCGCGCTTTATCTTCTAACCTTCGTGCTCGTGTTTTCGCGCTTCGCGCCTTATGTGCATCAGGTCGCGGTGATTGTGCAGCCGCTGTTCATCGCAGCGCTGATCGCGAGCCAAGTATTCGAGGGCTTCGATTCGATCTTCTGGATTTTGACGATCCACATCGCGGCGTTCTTCTTCACCGCGCTCGTCTGTCACGGCGAACTCGCGCGGCTTCGTCCGGCGCCCGCGCATCTCACCGAATTCTACATGTGGATGTCGGCCGGCGGCATGATCGGCGGGATCGCGGCGGCGCTCGTCGCGCCGCAGCTTTTCAACTGGGTTGCCGAGTATCCGATCCTGATCGTGCTCGCGCTGCTGTGCCGCCCCGGCTGGGTGTGGCCGGACGGCCGCTATGCGCCGATCTTCTGGATCGTGCTTGCACTCGCCGCGGCGGCGGCACTCGCGCCCGCGTTCGGCTATCGCGTGCCGCTGCTCTCCGATCTTGCGCCGGGCAACTATACTTATATGAAGTGGGTGATCGGCTTCCTGCTGGTGGCGTCGATCCTGATCTCGTTCGACTCGGTGAAGTACGCCTATCTGATCGCGCTCTGCTTCCTCATGATCAAGGCCTACGAGAACATCGACTCGCGCACGCGCGCGACGTTGCGCAGCTTTTTCGGCGTGCACAAAGTCACCGACAGCTACGACGGCCGCTTCCGCGTGCTTTTGCACGGAACGACCATTCACGGCGCGCAGCGCATGATGACCAACGACTTCAAGCCGTACTCCGGCCGGCCGGAACTGACGACCTATTATTACAAGTCGGCGGCGATTGCGCAGGCGGTGGCGCAGACGAGGCTGAACAAGAACGGCCCGATCAATTACGCGGTCGTGGGTCTCGGCACCGGCACGCTTGCCTGCCACAAGCAGGAGAAGGATACGGTTCACTACTACGAGATCGATCCGACTACGATCGAGATCGCGACCAATCCCAAGCGCTATGGCTTCAGCTTCCTCGCGCAATGCGCGCCGGACGCGAAGATCACGCTCGGCGACGCGCGCCTCACCATCGCGGAGGCGCCGGACGGCAGTTACGATTTCATCGTGATCGATGCGTTCTCCTCGGACGCGATCCCGATCCACCTGATGACGAAGGAAGCGGTGGAAACCTACAAGAAGAAGCTCGCGCCGCGCGGCATTCTGGTCATGCACATCTCGAACCGGCACCTCGAACTTGCATCCGTCGTCGCCGGCATCGCGAACGCGAACGGCATGGTGGTCCGCACCCACAACACGACCGACGGCGACGACGAAGTGAACGACGAGGACTACAAGTTCTCCGGCACCGTCACCGCAATCGTCAGGAAGCCGGAGGATTTCGGTGCGCTCAACGAAGCGAAGCACTGGAAGGACGAGAAGGTCGATCCGGCGCAATGGGTCTGGACCGACGACTATTCCAACGTGCTCGGCGCGATGATCCGGCACTCAAGGGGGTATTAACCGGCGTCAATCGTTAACGAGCGGGCTTTGGCCATCCGTTGTGGTCAAAGGCCGCTCGCCTTGCTATAGCCCCGTCTAACAGGCCCCGCCGCCGCGCCGGGCACCCTCAAGTCTTTGAAAATTCGAGGCGAATGGAAGTGACGGCCGTTCATCGCAAATTTGACCGCCCTGCAATCGATATGTCCGGGAAATCAGTGCTGGTCACCGGCGGCACCGGCTCATTCGCGCGAGCCTTCGTCGACACGCTTTTGACCAGGAATACGCCGCGCCGCCTCGTCGTGTTCTCGCGCGACGAGCAGAAGCAGGACGCGATGGCGCGCGAGATCGCAGCCGCGCATCCGAAGCTTGCGGATCGCATGCGCTTTTTCATCGGCGATGTGCGCGATCTCTCGCGGCTCGAGCTCGCGATGCGCGAGGTCGACTATGTCGTCCACGCCGCTGCCATCAAAATCATTCCGATCGCGGAATACAATCCGTTCGAGACGATTCTGACGAACGTGCACGGCGCGGAAAATGTCGTGAAGGCGGCGCTGCGCAACGGCGTGAAAAGAGTGGTTGCGCTTTCGACCGACAAGGCCGCGAACCCGATCAATCTTTACGGCGCGTCGAAGCTCGCCTCCGACAAGATCATGGTCGCCGCGAACAATCTTTCCGGCACGCACGGCACCAGGTTCTCGGTGGTGCGCTACGGCAACGTCATCGGCTCGCGCGGCTCGGTCGTGCCGCTGTTCCAGAATCTCATCAATAAAGGCGCGAAGGCACTGCCGATCACCGATCCGCGCATGACCCGCTTCTGGATCACGCTGGAGCAGGGCGTTTCGTTCGTGCTGTCGTCGCTGGCGCTGATGAACGGCGGCGAATTGTTCGTGCCGAAAATTCCCTCGATGCACATGACGGAGCTCGCGCGCGCGATGGCGCCGAACCTGCCGCACGAAATCGTCGGCATCCGTCCCGGCGAGAAGTTGCACGAGGTGATGATCACCGAGGACGATGCGCGCGTGACGTTAGAGCTCGACGACCGCTTCGTGATCTGTCCGCAGGATTCGCATTGGCAGCGCGACCATCTGACTGCCGCCGGCGCGCGGCCGGTCGCGGAAGATTTCCGCTATTCGTCGGAAATCAACACCGAGTGGCTCGACGCCGCCCTGCTGAACGGGCTGATCGGCCGCAAGGCGGCATGAGCGGAGACCGGATGCTGCCTTACGGGCGACAAACCATCGAAGACGACGACATCGACGCGGTCGCCGCCGCGCTCCGCTCCGATTTCCTGACTACCGGGCCGCTGGTCGAGAAATTCGAAAAGCAATTTGCCGCGGCTAGCGGTGCCTCGCACGCCGTCGCCTGCAATAGCGGGACGGCGGCGCTGCATCTCGCCGCGATGGGCTTGCGTCTTGGCCCCGGCGATACCGCCATCGTTCCGACACTCACATTTCTTTCTAGCGCCAACGCGATCCGTATGACCGGCGCGGAAGTTTTCTTCGCCGACGTCGATCCTGACAGCGGTCTGATGACGGAAGCGGGCTTTGAAGAGGCGATTTCGCTTGCAGGGAAATATCGCCGCGAGATTAAGGCCGCGATGCCGGTGCATCTTAACGGTCGCATCTGCGACATGCGTTCGCTCTCGAACACCGCGAAGAAAAACAATATCGCGCTGATCGAGGACGCCTGTCATGCGGTCGGTGTGCCGTCCGCCGGCGCGAACGAGTATTCGGATTTTGCGTGTTTCTCGACGCATCCGGTGAAGACGATCGCGACCGGCGAGGGCGGCGTCGTCACCACGAAGGACTCGGCCGCCGCCGAGCGCATGCGCAAGCTGCGCAGTCACGGCATGGTGCATGCCGCCGAGGAATTGCAGCAACGCGACGAAGGCTTCGACAACGGCGCGAAAAACCCTTGGTACTACGAAATGCAGGAGATCGGCTGGAACTACCGGATGCCGGATATCCTATGCGCGCTCGGCATTTCGCAGCTCAAAAAGCTCGAGCGCTTCATCAGGCGCCGCGAGGAAATCGCGCGGCTTTACGACCGGCTGCTCGCGCAGCTCGCTCCCGCGCTCAAACCCGTGCCGCGCGGCAACGATCCGCACGGGTTGCATCTCTATGCGGTGCTGATCGATTTTGCGAAGCTCGGCACTACGCGCGCGAAATTCATGAACGCGCTGCGCGCCGAAAATATCGGCACACAGGTTCATTATCTGCCGGTGCACCGCCAGCCTTATTACCGCAACCGCTATGGCGATCGCACGTTGCCCGGCGCCGACGCCTATTATTCGCGCTGTCTGTCCATTCCGCTTTATCCTTCGATGACGGATGAAGATGCCGAGTATGTCGCGAAGACGCTCGGCAAGCTCGTCAAGGGATAGTTATGGCGCCGCTTGTTGTGTTTCGCGCAGACGGCGGCCCGTCGACCGGCGGCGGCCACGTCATGCGCTGCCTTGCCCTGGCTTCAGCGTTCGCCGCGGGAGGCTACAGAGTCGCTTTCGCATCGACCGCAGAGACATTCAAGTCGATCGCTCCGCTTGCCAATTCAAACTTTGAAAAACTTCATGTGAGCGGGACGCTGGAGGAAGAAGCCAGACAGATCGCGGATAAATGGGCTTCCGAGAGTCCCTGGCTGATTGTCGATCATTACGGACGAGATGCGGACTTCGAGCGGCGGTGCCGGAGTTTTGCGAAGCGCATTATTGTTATCAACGATCTTGCGGACCGCAATCACGACGCCGATGTTCTATTCGACAGCGGTGCGGACTCTGCGATCAGATACAAGAATCTTGTGCCTGCTGCGTGCCGAGTATTTACGGGCCCATCATATGCGATCGTGCATCCTGACTTTTTGCTCGCGCGCAAGGCGGCATTGCCTCGGCGAGATGGCCGTTCGGTGACACGTATTCTTGTTACATTTGGGCAGATGGACCCGGGTAACGCAACGGCTCTCGCGCTGGACGCAATCGAAGCATGCGACTTTGGCGGCGCTGTCGATGTGGTGCTTGGGCAATCGGCTTTGCATCTCGCAGCCATCCGGCGCCGCGCGAAACACAAGATCAATCTTCATGTTAACGCTTCGAACATGCCGGCGCTGATCGCGACTAGCGATCTTTCGCTTGGTGCAGGCGGCGTCACGGCGTTCGAGCGCTGCTGTCTTGGATTGCCATCTATCGCTGTTGAAATCGCAGACAATCAACGCGGTCTGATCGCGCTGTTAGCAGCGAAGGGGAGCGCTGTTGCGGCTGGCGCGCAAGATGCGCTTACGAAAGAGCAGCTTGCAGCAGAACTTTCCGAACTTCTCAAAGATAACGGGCGGCGGAAAGCAATGTCGGATGCCGCAGCCGCGTTGGTTGATGGCCGGGGCGTAGATCGAATGATGGCGGCAATTGCCAGCGATGTCGTAGCAAACGAAGTAGTCACCGCACGGCTTGCAGAAGCAGTAGATGAGGCTTGGTTGCTCGTGCTTCAGCAAAAGCCGGAGACGCGCCGCTATGCAAACGATTCTGCTATTCCTACCGCGGAAGGACACCGGATCTGGTTCGCCGAAACGTTATCGAACCCGGATCGTCTACTTATGATCCTCGAAGCAGCCGGCAAACGTACCGGAATCTTGAGGCTCGATCGTTCGCCTGAAGCCGATCTCGTCAGTATTGCCATCGACCCGGAATTTTACCGGAAGGGTATCGCGCAGGCCGGACTTGATATCGCGAGCGCGTTATCTCCGGGCAAAGTGCTGAATGCGCAGGTTCATGCAGAAAATGCGGCCTCGATGGCGCTATTTTCAAAAGCGGGTTATCGACACATCGACGGAATAAACTATAAGCGACAACCAACATGATCACGGCCAACATAAATATTGCGGGCAGGCATATCGGCCCCTCGCATCCGCCATATGTGATCGCCGAGATCTCCGGCAATCACAACGGCAATATCGAACGCGCCTACGCGATCATCGACGCGGCGAAAGCTGCGGGCGCCGATGCGGTCAAGTTGCAAACCTATACGCCGGACACGATGACGATCAACCACAACGGTCCCGGCTTTCGTATCGATGGCGGTCCGTGGGACGGCCGCAGCCTCTACGAACTCTATGGCGAAGCGCAAACGCCGTGGGACTGGCACATCAAACTTTTCGACTATGCACGCAAGGCCAAAATCGTCTGCTTCTCATCGCCGTTCGATGAAACGGCGGTCGATTTTCTGGAAGGTCTCGGCGCGCCTGCATATAAAATCGCGAGCTTTGAAGTCGTTGATATTCCGCTCATTCGATACGTCGCCAAGCGCGGCAAGCCAGTAATTATCTCGACCGGTATGTCTTCCTATGACGAACTTGATGAGGCGGTGTCGGCAGCTAAGGAAAGTGGCGCTACAGGTGTTGTGTTGTTGCACTGCATATCAGCCTATCCGGCGCCTGCCGACGAAGCAAACCTGCGGCGGATTCATACGCTCGCTGAGCGTTACCGCTGCCCGATCGGACTTTCCGATCATACGCTCGGCACAGCGGTTTCGACTGCTGCGGTGGCACTCGGCGCAATGGTCATAGAAAAGCATCTTACGCTGGCACGATCTGACGGCGGACTGGATGCGGGGTTTTCGCTTGAGCCCGCCGAGTTCAAAGAACTTGTCGGCAGCGTCAAGACGTCCTTCGCGGCACTCGGCCGTGCGGACTATGGCCGCGCGAAGAGTGAAGCGCCTAATCTCATCTTTCGCCGTTCGCTTTACGTGGTGAAGGATATCGCGGCGGGCGAAGCGTTGACGAAAGAAAATGTGCGCTCGATCCGCCCGGGCTTCGGTCTATCGCCAAAGCATTTTCCCGAAATCATCGGGCGCCGCGCTCGCAAAGCGATAACGCGTGGTACGCCGCTTTCGCTCGAATTGATCGATTAAGACTTCTGTTGCTTCGCGTAGTATTCGGCGAGCTCGAAATCTTCCTTCGTATCGATGTCGATGGAGCGTTCGCGCGGCATAACATGGCCGCGTAACGGCACTCCGTAAAATCCATGCTTGGTTTTGAATGCGGAGATATTCACGCAGTATGTGCTTCCGTTGCCGGCGGCATAGCGATCGACATCGGAAGCGCGTTTGCTGATGAGTTCCGGAAACACAGGCTCGATCTTCTGGGCTGGTTTAAGAACCAAAGCCTGATGCACGGGCTGGTGAAATTCGGTAACAGCCATTGCAAAATCGCAGCCATCCCCCAGAAGAGCGTGGGTTGCGCGAATGTCGCCTGCGTTTCGCAAAGGCGCAGTCGCGTAAAGCACGGTTAGTGTCGCGAAGCTCTCGCCGTTCGTCTTCAGACGGCCGATCAACTCAAGGCACACTTCGGTTATTGTCGAGGCATCGGTGGCAAGCGAAGCCGGGCGCATATCGACTTCGCCGCCATGGCGCGCGGCGACTTCTGCGATAGCGCTATCTTCGGTTGACACGAGTATGCGGTCGAAGACGCCGGAGGCCTTCGCCGCTTCAATCGTATAGGCGATGATTGGCTTGCCTAAAAAGCCGATGATATTTTTTCGTGGAAGGCGCTTTGACCCGCCACGCGCCGGAATGACTGCAAGGTGGCGTTTCAAGCGATGTTATCCGATGTCGCTCTGCGCGAGCATGTGGCCCTTCGGCAGCGGCTGCCGCAGTTTCATGTCGGCGCAGCGTTCGAATTCATCTGGACCCATTCCCCAGCCGGGACGGCGGAAATCGACTTTCAAATCCTTCACGTTCGTGCCAGCGGGAGCGTCAGCTGCGAGGAAAGTACTCCGCCGATAAGCGACGCGGTGCTTTCGTTCTTCAGGCGTCATGATGCGGCGAGGTCCGCCCAGCGCGAGACCAACTTCGCGTACCGTTTTGACAAATTCCGTCGCGTCGTTCGGCTCGAGCGAGAACATATGCTCGACGCTGCGCGTTGTGCGGTCGAAGGTAATGGTCTTCTCGACGAGATTGGCGCCGAGCGCGATCGCGGCAATCGTCTTGTCCCAGCCCGGGGAATGGTCGGAGTAGGCAACCGGCAAATTGTAGATATTTTTTAAGGTCGGAATCACACGCAGATTGATTGCGCTGGGAATAGCTGGATAGCCGGGCGGGCAGTGGTGAATGATGATGTCATTGTTACCTTCGGACCGGATCACGTCGACGGCAGCTTCGACATCGCCCATCGTTGCGTTGCCGGTATCGATCTGAACATTCAAGCCAGTGCGGGCAGCAAGACGCAAAAACGGAAAATGATTGATGTCCGCTGATGCGATTTTGATCGTGTCGCAATTCATTTGCTTTACGAGTTCCAGTTCTTCCTCGAACGTGACCGTAGCAAAGAAGGCAAGACCGAGTTTGTCACAATATTTTTTCAATTCAAGCCATTCTTTGTGGCTGAGCATGCGCCGCTTTAGAAGATCGTAGAGCGGTTCGGATACCGTTTTTGTTTCGCCGGTATTTTTGTCGACCAGGATGTCGTAGCTGAACATCTGCTCGCGGTCGCTGACGAGTTTGTCAGCGTCTACAATCTGGAATTTGATCGCGTCGCCGCCGGCGTTCGCAGCAACTTCTGCGAGCCCCTTCGCCGTTTCGAGACCATTATGCGTAGGACCCGCTTCGAATGTAATGAAGCACTTTTCCTGATCGCCAATCCGACGCATTTTCTAGTGACCTTTTTTTAATTCTGGCCTCATGTACCGGAGGTCTAGGCACCTGTGAAGAGCCTTTTGCGGCGCGACATCATATGGTACCAACAGCCCTCAGCCACCCTTCAGCCGGTCCAGAAATGTCTAGCGTCTCCATTATCGATTACGGAATGGGCAATATCCGCTCGGTGATGAACGCGCTGTCGGAAATCGGCACGACCAGTGAACTCGTCGCGGACCCCTCCGCGGTTTCGAGATTCGACCGCGTCATTCTTCCAGGTGTCGGTGCGTTTGCGCAGGCGATCGCGCGCCTCCGGGAGAGTGGTATGAAAGAGGCACTCGATCAGTACGTAGCGACCGGAAAGCCGCTGCTCGGGATTTGTCTAGGTATGCAGCTCATGTGCTCCACATCGTCCGAAGATGGAGAACATCAAGGACTCGATTGGATAAAGGCAAAGGTGGTGCGTTTTCCCGATATCGAGGGGATAAAGGTGCCGCATATGGGCTGGAACGCGCTGCAATTCGCAAGCGGCGATCCGCTGTTCGCCGGCCTCGAAGAGAGCGGTGACGTTTATTTCGTGCATTCCTATTACGTGGACTGCGCCGATAAGAAAGATCAGGTCGCAACTACCGAGCACGGTATTCCATTTGCATCCATGTTCCGGCGCGACAATCTTTACGGCATGCAGTTCCACCCCGAGAAGAGCCAGCAGATCGGCCTGACGCTGCTGTCAAACTTTCTGAAATCCTGAAAATGCTGAAGAAGAGACTGATCGCAGTTCTGATCCTGCGCGAAGGACAAGTCGTGCAGAGTGTGCGCTTCAAGCACACGAACGTTATTCACTATAATCCGGTGCATGCCGTCGAAGCCTTCAATAAGTGGGCGGTCGACGAACTCGTCGTGCTGAACGTAACGCGAAGTGCGAATTCTGCTGCGCAATTCGCGGAAGCGGTTGCGAGTATCTCGCGTCATTGCTTCGTGCCGCTTGCAGTGGGCGGCTGGATCACCGACGAAGCGTACGCGACGACGTTGCTACGCAGCGGTGCGGACAAGCTCATTCTGAATACGGCTTTTGCCGACGATACTAATCTTGTGAATATGCTCGCGGCGCGGCACGGACGACAATGCATCATCGCCTCGATGGACGTGAAGCTGAACGAGGGCAAGCAGACCGTCCATGTCGATCGCGGCCGGCGAGATACGGGGATTGAGCCGCTTGAGTGGGCGAAGCGCGCCGTAGACAATGGTGCCGGCGAAATATTCTTTAATTCGGTCGACCATGACGGTGCACGAAAGGGATATGCCCTCGATGTGCTCGGCCGTATATGTGCGGCAGTGCCGGTTCCGGTAATCGCCTTTGGCGGGGTCTTTTCATGGGACCACCTCGTCCAAGGCATCTCAGCCGGGGCGGAAGCGGTTGCCGCAGCTAACATTTTCCACTATTCGGAGCAGGCTACGCGGAAGGCAAAAGCATTTCTCGCGGAAGCTGGCGTTTCGGTCCGCCAAGAAGGCCGCCTGCTAACGTGAGCCCAGCTTAGTCATGGAATACTGCGCGCGCTGTCTGTATCCGGCAAACGCGAAACCGACGATCATTTTCGACGACGATGGCGTATGCAGCGGCTGCCGCTATCACGAGAGTCGCAAGACGATCGAAATCGATTGGGATGAGCGGCAAAAACAATTCGAGCGCATCGTTGACGAAGCCAAGAAGATGGCGCGGGAGCGCGGCAACAGTCACGATTGCATCATCCCGATCAGCGGCGGCAAAGACAGCCATTTTCAGGTGTGGCTGCTTAAGAAAAAATACGAGATGAATCCGCTCCTTGTAACATTCAATCACTGTTACAATTCTCCAGCGGGCAATCGAAACCTCTACAATCTGATCGAAAAATCGGGCTGCGATCATATCCGCGGCACCGCTGGTCTCGACTCCGTACGGCGTATCTCGCGCTACATGTTGGAGAAGGTCGGCGATCTTACCTGGCACTATCACGCCGGCATCAAAACCTTTCCGATTCAGATCGCGGTAAAATACAACATCCCGCTGATGGTCTGGGGCGAGCACGGCTTTGCCGAGCTTACCGGTCTTGTTACGCTCGAAGACTTCGTGGAGTTCACAAAGTGGTCGCGCAAAGAGCACGACATGCGCGGTTACGAGTCGGCGGATCTAATCGGGAAGAACGGCATCACGATCGGCGACATTTCTCCTTATGTCTATCCGAGCGACGAGGAAATCGCGCGTTGCGGTCTGCGTGGCATTTATCTTTCCAATTTCTATTATTGGAATGCGAAAGAGCAATATCTCACAATGAAAAAGGAGTGGGATTTTGCTGCGATTACCTATGAGCGCGATCGGACCTTCAATCTATTCAGCAAGATCGAAGATCACGCGAACGACGTGCACGACTATCTGAAGTACCTGAAATTCGGCTATGGCCGTGCGACGGACGATGCCAGCATGGAAATTCGCCATGGGCGAATGACGCGCGAAGAGGGAATTGAGATGGTCAAGCGCTACGATGCGCGCGAGCCTTCTTCACTGCCTGCGTATTGCAAATTCCTGGGTTTGAGCGTTCAGCAATTCTATGACCTTGTCGAACCGATGCGGGACAAGCGGATTTGGGAAAAGAAAAACGGAAAGTGGGAAGCGAACGACTCCGTTGATCGGCATCCGATCGCGCAACGCGAAGAGGCGGCCGCTATCGATCAGGTTGCCGATCGCGCGCTATCGGATGAAAATCGAAGCCTATATTACAATCCCAAAAACCCGCCCATGCCGTCCGGCGATACCGATCTCGACAAGCCCTCGACCACTTTCCGCGTGATTTGACAACGGCGAGGCCATGACAGTTGAGGCGCACTATCATTGGCTCGTCGCGCCGGGAAAGATCGACTGGATTCGGGAAGCAATCGAACCCGAAAAAATCTCGCCGACGGAAATTTGTTGCCGCACTCTTTACTCTGCGATTTCTCCGGGCACTGAACTGGCTGCGTTCGACGGCCTTGAGCCTCTGCGGCCCAACGTTTCAGTTTTTCCGCGCTGGCTTGGCTACATGAATATATCCGCGGTGATCGCCGCGGGCGCGGAGGCGGCGGTGGAATTTCCGCGGGGGACATTGGTTTATACCGGCGCCGCACATCGCAGCTACTTCGTCCTCGACAAGTCGAAAGTTCTTGCGAAAGTCCCCGCAGGCATCAACGCGGCGGAAGCCACGCTTGCTTATCTCTATCGACTGGCTCTGGTCGGTCTGGTCCGGGGTCGCGGCAAGATCGTCGGAAGCAATGCCGTCGTCGGTCTGGGCGCCATCGGGCAATGTGCGATCGAGCTCGCGCAATCGAGCGGGGCCAGATGCCTCGGAGTTTCAGATCATTCCGAGGCGAAGGATACCGCACACAGCCTTGGTGCAGGCATCCTTGGGCGCGCACACGTGGAATCGCAGTTCGGTGCAAAACAACCGGATGAGAATTTGTTCGAGCAGGTTCTCGTGACGACCAATGGCTGGCGCGATTGGAAAATCGCTATGTCTCTGGCGCGCTTCGGCGGAATTATCTCGGTAATTGGATTTCCGGGCCGTGGTCAACCTGCGCCGGAGTTCAATCCATTATTGCCCGCGCTGTTTTACGATCGGCAACTCACGATAGCGAGTGCGGGGTTCGCTTCTTCCGCCTTGGGTGAGGGGCGTGAATCACCAGAATCGCTCTCGAGGGACATGAACGATATTCTGCGATGGATGGAGTCCGGCCGGGTCAAACCGCAGCGTCTTGTGATCGATAAATATCCTGCCTCAGACCTGTCGGGCGCATATAAACGCCTCAAAGAATCTAACCGCGGCGCAGGTACTATCGTACTCGACTGGGGCGGCGTGTGAGCGAAACAAAAATTCGCGTAGGCATTGTCGGCTGTGGGCGTATGGGCGTGCTGCCGCGTCCCGGCTTGCGCGACCGCATGGGACCGAACTGGTTTCCGCTCAGTCACGCCGACGCCGTGCTTGAAGTTCCTGAAATGTCTCTCGTCGCGTGCTGCGACGTCAATGCCGAACTCGCCGCGGCCGCGAAAAAAGACTCACGGCGTCGAACTTGTCTACACCGACTATCAAAAAATGCTGCAGGAAGCAGAACTCGACGTGCTTTGCGTTGCGACGCGCGGCGATATTCGGCCGGAGATACTTTGCGCTGCCGCGGATGCGGGCATCAAGGCTGTGCATTGTGAGAAACCGCTTGGCCATTCGATCGCACTTGCCGAAAAAGCCGTGATCGCTCTTGAGCGGGCTAAGATTGCGTTTTCATACGGCACGTTGCGAACTTATATGCCGGTGTATCGCAAGGCGCTTGCGGAAGTGCGGAGCGGCAAGATTGGCACTTTGCATTCTATTGCCGCGAAATTCGGGCGAGGAGCCTTGCTGTGGACGCATCCACACTCGATCGGTTTGCTCACGATGTTTGCCGGCAGTTCTGCGGTCGACTTTGTACAAGCCAATCTGCAGTTCGATGCGGATCATGAATCCACGCAGGTCGATTCTGACCCGATCGTTTTGTCGGCTACTGTTGGATTTTCCGGTGGGATCACGGGCCACATTATCGATCAGGGCGGGCTGACGCTGGATCTCGGCGGCACGACGGGATTTATCTCAGTCGTTGGAGACGGTGCTTGGATCGCTCGCGGCGATATCGCTTCCGGAACGGCAAGCAATCTCGACTCTAACTGGAGTCGTGAGCGCGATGAGACGCAGATCAGCGGGCGGACGTTTGCGATGCTGGAACTTCGGGACGCGTTGATGAGCGGAAAGCAGACTACGCTCACCCCCAGGGACGCGCTAAACGAACATCGTATTTTGTTCGCTCTTGTGCAGTCCCATCTCGAAGGGGGACGTAGGGTCGTGGTTGACGATGTCGACCCCGATCTCCTAATTTCGGGCCGCACCGACGGTCGCGTGGCATAAGCCACCGCACGAATCACAGTCTCTCCAGAAAGTCGATATGAACAAGCCTGATCCGGTCGTCATCCTTGTCGACAACAAGCGCCGCGACTTGCCCGGCATTGCACTGATTGCGCATCACATTCGCGCGCTGGGAGTAGAGTGCCGTCTGGAGCCGCTCGAATCTTTCCGCGCGGCTTTGGGCGCGTACCGGCCAAGCATGATCGTATTTAATCACGTTTTCGCAAGCCATCTTGCAGCTTGGACGAAACGTCTTGCCGAAGTTGGTGTGCTGACAGCCGTGCTTTCCAACGAGGGCATGTATCTGCGCGAAGACGATCTCGAATTCAATTCGGGGCGCTACCATGCGGACGCGCACATCGACTATTTTTTCTCGTGGAATCGCGTTCACCGCGACGGTCTGAAGAAGACCGGCGTATTCCAGAACTCGAACATCGAGGTCGTCGGGGTTCCGCGCTTCGACTACTATTTCAAGCCTTGGTCAGACCTGCTGGAACGGCCGCTATCGGGGCCGAAAACGAAGCCCCGCATTCTCGCATGTACAAACTTTGTGCTATCTCGATTTTACGAGTTGCCGCGTGAACATTCCGACCGCTTCTTTTTGGCGTGGGTCACACGGATGCCGCGCTACAAGGACTATTGGGGCGCGATCGAAAGTCATTGGAAGTCACAGCGGCGATTTCTTGAATATATCAAACCGCTCGTCGCATCCGGCAAATACGAGATTGTTCTGCGGCCACATCCTTCGGAGGCGCGTGCGATTTATGACAAATGGCTCGCGGAACTCAATTCCGAAGAGCGCACGCGCATCATCTACGACACGGACGCGAATGTCAGTGCCCAGATTCTCGATTGCGATCTAGAGATTTCAGGGGAGTCTTGTACAACCGCAGTTGAGAGTTGGATTGTGGGCAAGCCGACGGTCGAGCTGGTCTTCGACAAGCATCCACTCCTTTTCTCTGATGAGCGTTCAGCGGGCAACGTGCATTGCGAGAGCACATCGGAAATTGTCCGTATTGTCGATGAGCAACTCGCGAACCCCGCACAACCGCAGCTGCGTGAAATTCGTAAGAACTATCTCGAAAAGTGGTGCGCATCGCCTGACGGCAATGCCTGCCGCCGGGTTGCGGAAATTGCGGTCGCCGCCGTCAATGCGAAGAAGCCCGCGGATTGGAGCAGGCTGCAATTCGTGGACTATCGCCGTGCATTTAAGCTGCGCGCGACGAGAGCGATAGGCGAAGCTTATCACTTCAGCCCCTTGCTCCCGCTAAAGAGTTTTCTTTTCAAGAAAAGGTACACGATCAGAAAATTTACCTACGACAAATCAATCAAGCCTCGCGATGTCGAAGCAGCGATTGAGCGCATCGAGGGTGCCGAGGTAAGGCACCCGGTTCGCGGCAATTAATCGGTCGATTACGAACGTATGGTCCGCCGCATCCTGATTACGCAAAAATTCGCGGGCCTCGGCGGTTCGCAGGTTTCGCTCGTGCATCATCTCGCGTTAATCGACCGCTCGCGCTTCGAGCCGGTCGTTGCGGTATCCAATACCGGATGGCTTACGCAGAAGCTCGACGAGATGAATATCCCCTGGCTCGTGCTGCCATTCGGGCATTGGACCAATGCGCTCTCGATGTCTGCGAATCTGCTTTTGATCTCGCGGCTGCGGCGCTTGATCCGGAACGAGAAGATCGATCTGGTTCATGCGAACGAACATTTCGTCGGTCCGCAAAGTCTGCTCGCCGCAAAATGGGCAGGTGTTCCGGCGATCTGTCACTTTCGTACCGGCCTCGACGATCTGACGCCGTCGCGCATTAAGAAGTATCTTTACGCGAAATTCGACCGCGTGCTGCCGGTGGCGGACGTCTTGCGCAAACGGCTCGCAGAGCGTGTGCCTGGGGAAATACTTTCCGTGGTTCGCGATGGAGTCGAGCCGAACGCGGCACCCGCGCGTAAAAGCAAAAACGGTAGCCGCACCATTCTTATTAATGTCGGCGCAATCTATCCGGTGAAAGGCCAGGTACTCATTCTGGAGCGCGCATTGCCGTGGCTGAAGTCTAGTCCACGCAACTACATCGCCTTCGTCGGCGGCTCGCGCACCGGTGACGCTTACGCCGAGGCGATGAAGGACCTAGTGCGCGCTAACGCGTTGGAAAATCAGGTGAAATTCCTCGGCAGCCGAAGCGATGTGCCGCGACTTCTAACCTTCGCCAATGCCTTGATCGCTTACTCGACCGTTGAAGGAATTCCGCGCGTCGTGATGGAAGCGATGTTCGCGCAGAAGCCGGTTATCGTCGGAAACAGTGCAGGCATGGACGAGGTCGTGATCGACAATGAAGTCGGCCGCATTCTCGGTATGGACGATCGGGCGAACCGCGTGGCGCCTGTCCTGCAGGACTTGACGGGCAATCCCTCCAAGTGGGAAGCGATGGGGAAGCGGGCTGCAGAAATCGCGAGCGCGCGCTATTCGACCCGCGCCATGTCGGATCAGATCCAGGCGATCTACGCCGAGTTGCTGGACAGGAATAAAAATGCCGGAAGCTAAATCGCAGACCGATTACTTCGCCCATCCGACCGCAGAAATCTCGGACGAAGCCGTTATCGGCAAGGGCACTCAGATCTGGCACCAGTGTCAGGTGATGAAGGGCGCGATGATCGGCGAGAATTGCAAGCTCGGCAAAAGTGTCTATGTCGATTTCGGCGTCGAAATCGGCAATCGCGTCAAAATCCAGAACGGCATTTCGGTCTATAAGGGCGTCACCGTCGAGGACGACGTGCTGCTCGGGCCGCACATGGCCTTCACGAACGATCTTTATCCGCGCGCGTTCAACGATCGCTACGAGATCGTACCGACGCTCGTGAAGAAGGGTGCCTCGATCGGCGCCAACGCGACCATCATCTGCGGCGCGATCCTAGGTCAATACTGCATGGTTGGCGCAGGTTCGGTTGTTACCAACGACGTGCCTGATTATGCGCTCGTGGTCGGGAATCCGGCGCATGTTGTCGGCTATGTATGTGAATGCGGCACCCGCCTCAAGATCGAACACAAAAAGCGCCACGCCGGCGAAGTGAAGTGCGAGAGCTGCGGCAAGCAGTACAAGTTAGAGACCGGCGCAATCTCAATTATCTAACGATAGAACAAGGTTACCGCGTCGCGGCTGCGGAAGAAGTTTCCGAGCAGCACTTTCGATTTGTAACCGTAAGACTCGCCCCATTCGCGGAGTGCACGCAACGACGACTGCGGAATTTTTCTTCCATCGGCTGCGATATAGGGCAGTTCTTCAACTACGCTTCCGCCGTCCGTGCCGCGCATGCGCTTAAGAACCGCGCGCCAATAACTCGGATTGCGCTGGTTCACGATCAGCGTCTGGGTGCGCAGCGCCTTCATCAACTCGTTTTTGCGCTTGAGATAAACGAGGCTCTTCGAGAAGATGACCGCGTCATATTCTGCGAGCATGAAATCGCGGATCTTTGGATCGCTTTCGAAGGTATCTGCGTCGCCAACGATTGCGTCGAGGTTCTTCGCTTTCGCGTGTTCGATCGCACCGGGTGCGATGTCGATGCCGCGGATTTTACAGCCCTTGGCTTCAAGCGATTGCATAAGCGTGCCGGAGCCGCAGGCGATGTCCAGTACGCGCGCCCCCGCCGGGATCGCTTCCACGATGGTCCGAAAGCGCCGGTTCATCGTGGCGTCGACGTATTCGGTCAGTCCGGCAGTTTTTGCTTTGTATTCTTCGTAGCTGGCCATGGTGCCTTGGATGAATGGTGCCGGGTGAGGGGATTGAACCCCCGACCTTCGGTTTACAAAACCGCTGCTCTACCGCTGAGCTAACCCGGCTTGAGGTCTTGGCGCATGACCTTACCCGAAAACCGGTACGCATCACCGGATCAAGTCCGGCGACGTGCTTTTCGGGGTCATGCGGGGCGCTATTTGCGATGCTTCCGGGGCATACGCAAGGCACTAACCATAGTTTCAAGAGTTGAAGGGCCGGTAACCGGCTGGAACTGCCGCAATGGCAGGATCGCCCATTATCTGGAGCGCCCTCATGTTGCGCATGATTTTGCTTGTCGCTTTCGTGGCTGCCCTCGCAGCGCCCGTCAGCGCCGACAAGCGTCCGGTCATCCTGCCGGACGGCACCGTCATCTATGGCGAGTGGGGCCTCGCGGGAGCCGGCAACGTCGTGCCTTACGCCGAATACTGGGGCGCCTATTACTACTACGCGCCGCGCGGGCCGCAGGGCTTCTATTTCCCGTCCAATGCCGGCGATCCGTTTGCCTATCGCGCGCGCGCGACGCGCCAGCCGTCGATTCCGGGGCCCCGCTATAACCGCACCTGGAGCACGGAATCGAACGCGCCAGCCGATCTGCCGCAGCGTCAGGGGCCGTATGTAATCCCCGCGCCGCTGGACGACGACAAATAAAAAATACCCCGGCGCGAAGCCGGGGCGAGGGCAAAAGATACGGGGCGGTTGTTACCACCGCCCCGTTTTATTTTTTGGAATTAGCCCTTGGTCATCTGCTGAACGCCGGAGCCCTTGGTGATATCGACATCCTTCGTTTCGCGAAGGAAGATCGCCCCGATCACAAGCGTCATTGCCGCGACGATGATCGGGTACCAAAGTCCGGAGTAGATGTTGCCCGTCCACGCGACATAAGCGGTCGAAAGAAGAGGCAGCATGCCGCCGAACCAGCCGTTGCCGATGTGATAGGGCAGCGACATGGAGGTGTAGCGGATGCTGGTCGGGAACAACTCGACCAGGAAGGCTGCGATCGGCCCGTACACCATGGTCACGTAGATCACCATGATGACGAGGATCAACTCAGCCATGAACCAGTCGACCTTCTTCGGATCGGCCGCCTTCGGATAGCCGGCGTCCGCGAACGCCTTGGTCCAGTTCGCTGCGTTCCATCCGTCCACCTTCGTGGCGCCGACGGTAACTGCAGGAGCCGAGCCCGCCGGGCCATTCACGGTGTCGAACGAGACGCCGAGCTTGGTCACGAAGTCCTTCGCGCGGTCGCAGTCGGTGAAGCGCGACCACGGGCCGACGAAGATGTGGAAGTTACAGGTGGCGGGATCCGCCTGAACCGTAATCTTCGTCTTCGCCTGGAAGGCCGCCAGATCCGGGTTGACCGCGTTGGTCAGCGCCGTGAACAGCGGGAAGTACGTAATGATCGCAATCAAGCAGCCTGCAAGAATGATCTTGAGGCGGCCAATCTTGTCGGACAGCCAGCCGAAGAAGATGAAGAACGGCGTGCCGATGACCAGCGAGATTGCGATCAGCCAGTAGGCGCTGAGGTAGTCAAGCTTCAGCGTGATCACGAGGAAGAACAGTGCGTAGAACTGACCCGTGTACCACACGACGCCCTGACCGGCAGTGGCGCCGAGCAGAGCGAGCAGGACGTACTTGTTGTTCGGATAGCGAAGGAAGCTATCCGTAAGAGGCGACTTCGAGCCTTTTCCTTCTTCCTTCATCTTCTGGAAGATCGGCGTCTCGTTCAGTTTGAGACGGATCCAGACCGAGAAGATCAGCAGGAAGATGGACATCAGGAACGGCAGACGCCAGCCCCAATCGGAGAAGGTCTTCGCGTCCATCTGGGTGCGGCAGAGCGCAATCACGATGAGCGCCATCAGAAGGCCGAGCGTTGCGGTCGTCTGAATCCAGCTCGTTGCATAGCCGCGGTTGTCACGCTGCGCGTGTTCGGCGACGTAGGTCGCGGCACCGCCGTATTCGCCGCCGAGTGCCAAGCCCTGCAGCAGACGGAGCGAGACGAGCAGGATCGGCGCAAGCCAGCCGATCTGGTTGTAGGTGGGAAGCAGACCGACCGCGAAGGTCGCCGCACCCATCACCAGGATCGTGACAAGGAAGGTGTATTTGCGGCCGACGATGTCGCCGATGCGGCCGAAGAGAATTGCGCCGAACGGACGAACGAGGAAGCCCGCGGCGTAGGTCGCGAACGCCGAAAGCAGCGCGGCGGTGTCGTTACCCGCCGGGAAGAACAGAGACGCGAAGAACGGTGCGAGCACCGCGTAGAGATAAAAGTCGTACCATTCGAAAACGGTGCCGGTCGACGAAGCGAAAATGACGAATCTTTCGTCCTTCGTCAGGCCTTTCCCGCGGGCACTTGCGGCCATTGCCATGGGTAATCCCCCTGTTGAAACAAACTTGGAGACGCAGTGCGGAGATTCTCCGCACTGCGGCCTCAAATGTGACGCTACGCGTGGGGGTGCGGCGGGTCGCGCTACCAACTGGTCTTAGGCGAAAGGATGATGTGCGGCGCGGTAGCTACTGGAAAACAAAAAACAATTGCAAAGAAGACTTGTCGCAGGTGCGATCACGCGGACGTAAATAAATTCGCGGATACGTTTACGTGTATTCTTTTCGTAAATTTCCAGCACGCGTTTCATGCGCGCGCAACAACCAGCCCACTGTTTCAAGAATCTTCCCGCGCTCGCGCCAGCTCGATTTCGCCCAATAACGGGATTTCAGGAGTTCTTGCGCCTTTGCGATCAGCGGCGCGGCGGCGCCTTTCGCGGCAAGCTTTCCGATCTGCACGAGATACTCGTTACGAAGCGCGATGATTTCGCGTTCGCCCACGCTTGCATGCCGCCGCAGAAGTGTTTCGAGTTTTTTCGTAGGCATCGTTTCGTCCTTGCGGACGAAACTAGACAAGACGCCTACACGTAATGCGTAACCAATCGTCACACGCGCATAAATTTCTCGTAACGGACGCTAGACGTTACACCAAAAGTTGCACGACGAAAGTCAATGCTGGGTGGCTTTGCCGCCGCGGTCGTCAGTCGAAAGTCGATAACCGACGCCGAGTTCGGTGAGCAATAGTTTCGGCTGCGTCGGATCGATTTCGATCTTCTGCCGGAGCTTGCGGACGAAGATTCGCAGATAGTGCGAATCCTGATCGTGGCCGACACCCCAGACTTCATTCAGCAACTGGCCGTGCGTGACGACGTTGCCGGCGTGCTGCGCAAGAATTTGCAGAAGACGGAATTCCTTGCGGGTGAGTGCAAGACGCCCGCCGTCGAGGAACACCGCGCGGTTTGCCATGTCGATCGAAAGGCGGCCGAGATTGACCACGGGGTCGCCGCTCTGGTTGCGCGTGTGGCGCCGGATTGCGGCATGCGAACGGGCTAAAAGCTCAGCCATGCCGAAGGGTTTCACGACATAGTCGTCGGCGCCAAGTTGCAGCAGTCTCACCTTTTCGTCTTCGCTCGAACGCACGGAGAGTACGATCACCGGCACGTTCGACCAGGAACGCAGACGCGAGAGCACTTCCGAACCGTCGATGTCGGGAAGCGCGAGATCGAGGATGATGAGATCCGGCGGACGCATGGTTGCGTTTTTGATGCCGTCGGTGCCGTTCTCGGCATCCTGCACCGAGAAACCATCCATCTCGAAACCGGCACGAAGGAAGCGCCGGATCTGCGCTTCATCATCGACCACGAGAACTGCGGGATTGTTCTTAGTCATCGGCATGGGCGTCGGCCTCCTGCGGCGGCTGATCCGGTATAGGCAGCTTGATGATTACGGTGCAACCGTGGCCGAGCCCCCCGCTTTCGGCATGAATGGTGCCGCCGCTTGCTTCGACGAAAGCCTTCGCGATCCAGGCGCCGAGTCCCGAACCGGTAGTGTTCTGAAGGTGCCGCGCCCCGCGATAGAAGCGCTCGCCCCAGCGTTCCTGCTCTTCGGTAGTCAGGCCGGTACCCTGATCGGCGACGTGAAATTCGAGCATGCCGCAGTGGGTGCGAACCTCGACGGCAATCTTCGAATTCGCGGGAGAGTATTTTGCCGCGTTGCTTAATACCTGCCCGAGCGCCTGGTCGAACAAGACGGCGTCGCCCTCGAACAGCGGCAGTGCGTCCGCGAGCTTCACGACAACCTTATGCGCGGCGAGATTTCTCTGCCGGCGCTCGATCGCGATGTTCACGATGTCGGCGGGATCGATCCACTCGTGTTTCGGGCGAATCCCTTCGCTGGAGATACGGGTGGCGTCGAGCAAGTTCTGAATATCGTGGTTCAGGCGTTCGGCTTCTTCGCGCACGACGTTCGAAAGTGTCGCGAGGCGGGGGTCGCTTTTCACGTTCGGCGATTCCGCGATCACCGAGGCCGCGCCCAGAATCGAAGACAACGGCGTCCGCAGTTCGTGCGAAACGGAGCCGATCAGTGCCTCGCGCAGCCGGTCGATTTCGTCTTTGCGGCGCAGGCGGCCGGCAAGGTGACTCGTGACCGCCGCGACGATGGTGAAAAGCACGAGATCGACCTGGTTGTCCCAGTTGTGCGCCTGGAAGCTGTAGATCGGCGGATAAAAGAAGAATGCGGAGCAGCCGACGCTGATCAGCGCCGTGAACATCGCGGGAAGAAAACCCCAGCGGATGGCGACTACGAAAGTCGGCAAGAGATAAATGATGCCGACGTTCTGGAAATCGATACGTCTCAAAACGAGCGCGATCGCGACTGTCGTGATCGTAACCAGCACGATGGCAACGATATAGGGAACGACATACCGCTCGGCCCAGTGTCCGCGGCGTTTCGGAAACCAAGTACCGAGCATGATTCAGCTCCGTCACTTTCTCCGAATGGTACGATCCGCGATATAGAGCGCAAGTGCGGCGGCATTCGACACGTTCAGGCTTTTGATCGCGCCGGAGAGATCGACCCGCGCGAGCACGTCGCAGGTTTCGCGGGTGAGCTGGCGCAGGCCCTTGCCTTCTGCACCGAGTACGAGCGCCACCGGCGCATTGAGTTTTGTCTCGCTCAAATCCGTTTCGCCTTCCTCGGCAAGGCCCACAAGCGTGAAGCCGCGCTCTTTGAGTTCGTGCATCGCGCGGGCGAGATTCTGCACGAGCGAAATCGGCACATGTTCGAGGCCGCCGGAAGCGGATTTGGCGAGTACGCCGGTCGCTTCCGGCGAGTGGCGCGCGGTGGTGACGATGGCGGATACGTTGAACGCGGCTGCGGTGCGGACGATAGCGCCGAAATTATGCGGGTCGGTGATCTGGTCGAGCACCAGGACGAGCTTATCGAGCGCGAGTTCATGCAAGCCGGGCGAGGGGAGTGCGTCGGTTACCGCGAACAGGCCCTGATGCACGGCGTCAGGCGTCAGCTTTGCGTCGAGCGCATCGGGCCGAACGATTTCCGGCTGCACGGGCAGTTCGATCTTCGCTTCCTGCAGGCGCCGTAGCGCGTTTTCGGTCGCAATCAGCACGCGAAAGCGCCGCGCGGGATTTTTGAGGGCTTCCGAAACCGGGTGCCAGCCGTAAAGAATCGCGTGATCGAGCGGCACTTTGCGTCCGTCCGCGCCGAAGCTGCGCCTGCCGGTGAGGGCGGTCTTCTTGTTCGTCGATTTTTGGGGGCGTTTGGCCATCCGCGATGCCTGTTCTTCGGTGGCATGTAGGGCCCGCCGTGGGACCTTGGCAATTCGTGCTCGCAAAAGGGGTAAATCCGCGAACCAAAGCAATTTCACAGGGTTGACACCCCTAAGGGCGGCAACCATAAGTCCCGCCGCTGGGCTTCGCGGTCGCGGGGCCCCGTCAGTTTCTGCTCTATATTGAGAGAAACCCGGGCTTTCCGGGGGAGTGTCCCGAGCGGCAAAGGGGGCGGACTGTAAATCCGCTGGCTATGCCTTCGCAGGTTCGAGTCCTGCCTCCCCCACCAGCCTCCGCTCCCTACGGGAGCTACGGCTCGGCAAGCCAGTGCGTAGCGGAGGCTGCCGCGCCGGAGTTGCGAAGCAACGTAGGCGGGCTACGGGAGCTACGGCTCGGCAAGCCAGTGCGTAGCGGAGGCTGCCGCGCCGGAGTTGCGAAGCAACGTAGGCGGGC
>JAIELW010000021.1 GCA_019752575.1 Xanthobacteraceae bacterium
AATACCGCGAGGCCACACTCCTCGCTCGGATACAAAACACCGGTAGCTTATGCCGGTTCACTCATCGCGCCGAAGGGCGTAACGTTGGTCGAGACTCTAACCGCCGCTGGATGAAAGTTCAGTGGCAGGTCACCGGGCATGACGTGGGTTAGCGATTTTGCGATCTTAATCCCATTTTGAATTCTGATCTGACCGTTTTCTTTGATCTCAGCCCACTAAAAAGCATTTCTTTCCCTAGAAGAACTTGATGATTTTGGCGAACGAAATCTATACGCGCAGATTGGATATTTAGTTCGTCCTCATAGTCCAGCAGCCAATATCCTACTAATTGACGCAGCAAGTTAGTTGGTACCTTCGGCTTCACCGTTGCCTTGATCTCAACCAGACAACCATTGACGACCAAATCGAGATCAGCGCCGCCTACGTCCGCGCTGCCCGCCAGCACCGCCCCATGTTTTACACTCAATTTTTTTGAAAACACGTCCACATTTGCCAATTTATAAGCAGCAGTTAGTTGTTTGATGTCTTGAATCCAACTTTCTTCGCAGTCCAGCATCATCTCTTGAAGATCAAATACGCCTTTCTTCATTGCTTTGTGAAGATGAAACACAGTTGTGCCACGTCGAAAATGGTCAAGCTTTGCAAGCAACAGACAAAATCTGCAAATCTGGTCTTCGCTGAAGTTCGGCAGTAATACTTTCGATTGCTTGTAGAAGTCGTCTCGTACCTTGTAGCCACTCCCCAAGCTGCTAAACCGATTTATATACTCCTTCCCGTTCAATTCGTAGGAGTAAAGATATTTGAACTTCTTCAACCCGTTTTCGATGGCAGCCACTTTGTGCGCGTTACTTGTATAGAAAAATCTAATTCTATAGTCAGTTGCGGTCCCAATAAGACTATATGTATATGCGTCAGAGTAATCGGGATGCGGCAAATCTCGATAAATCTTTAGTTCTCTACTGATCTGAGATGATAGCGACTTTAGATGAGGAAACTCCCGATCAATGAACTGCCGCGTAAAGCTTCCCGGAGTCTGTACTTCGGACGTTAGCGACATCGGATTACTGAACGCCCATCCTCACCAAGAGCCACGCGCCCGCAGCCGCGACCGCGCCTGTCAGTAAAATCGCGCCCAGCATATAAAGCCAGAAGCCCGGCAGCCGGCCGAACCTGAGCGGCTCGAAGAAGCCGATGCGCTTCTTTTCCTCGCGCTCCAGCGGGCGGCGCGGGTTCATGTCTTCGTTGCTCATGAAAGCAGCACGCCACCTTTTGGCGGGTGGCGTCAAGCGGCCCTCTCCTTGTCATGGCCGGGCTTGTCACCCAAGTCGGGCTTGCCCGACTTGGGCATTTAATAATCAGAACTCACGCAAGCGCGAGTTCTGTTGCCATCTCGATTTCCAAGGCATTGCCCTAAGAATCGAGATGCCCGCGACAAGCGCGGGCATGACGTAAAGATAGGGAAGTTGGGGGAGGCACTACCGCGCACCTCCCCCGCGACATCGTCCCTATTGGCCCTGGAGACCGACGCCGATCGCTTGCCCGCTTTCGCGAACACGCAATGCACTTTGAGTCTAGGGAAGAAGAAAATCCCGGAAGCCCGCGGGGAGGAACGGTCGCGGGCTTCCGGTCGCTAGCTTACGCGGCCTGCTTATGCTGCCTTCTTGGCGCCGGTCGGGACTTCGGAAATCGTCTTCAGAATCTGCGAAGCGATCTGATACGGATCGCCCTGCGAGTTCGGACGGCGGTCTTCGAGATAGCCCTTGAAGCCGTTGTTCGCAAACGAGTGCGGAACGCGGATCGAAGCGCCGCGATCGGCAACGCCATAGGAGAACTTGTTCCACGGCGCGGTCTCGTGCTTGCCGGTCAGGCGCTTGTCGTTGTCCGGGCCGTAGACGTCGATGTGGGCATGCAAATTCTTTTCGAACTGCTTCATCAGCGCTTCGAAATAGTCCTTGCCGCCGACGGTGCGCATGTACTCGGTCGAGAAGTTCGCGTGCATGCCAGAGCCGTTCCAGTCAGTGTCGCCGAGCGGCTTGCAGTGGAATTCGATGTCGATGCCGTACTTCTCCGTGAGACGAAGCAGCAGGTAGCGCGCGATCCACATTTCGTCGGCGGCCTTTTTCGAGCCCTTGCCGAAGATCTGGAATTCCCACTGGCCCTTCGCGACTTCCGCGTTGATGCCTTCATGGTTGATGCCGGCGGCCAAGCAGAGGTCGAGATGCTCTTCGACGATCTCGCGCGCGACCGAGCCGACGTTCTTGAAGCCGACGCCGGTGTAATACGGGCCCTGCGGCGCCGGATAGCCTTCGGTCGGGAAGCCGAGCGGACGGCCGTCTTTATAAAAGAAGTATTCCTGCTCGAAGCCGAACCACGCGCCGGCGTCGTCAAGAATCGTCGCGCGCTTGTTCGAAGCGTGCGGGGTCTTGCCGTCCGGCATCATGACTTCGCACATGACGAGCGCGCCGTTCTTGCGCGCGGCGTCGGGATAGATCGCAACCGGCTTCAAGACGCAATCCGACGAGTGGCCTTCGGCCTGCATCGTCGAGGAGCCGTCGAAGCCCCAGAGCGGAAGCTCTTCGAGCTTCGGGAAGCTCCCATATTCTTTGAGCTGCGTTTTGCCACGCAGGTTCGGCACCGGCGTGTAGCCGTCGAGCCAGATGTACTCGAGACGAAACTTGGTCATAGGGATTTTTCTCTCAGGTTAGTGACTGTCCAGGGCACACCCGAACCATCCTTTGAGAGAGCCAAGCAGGCGTTTTTCACTGCCCGAAAAGAGGCACGCTCACGAAAACGGCACGAATGTCAGCCGGAGATTCATACCGAGACGCGAAAATGACAGCCACAAAAGCAGCCTGTTATTTGAGCAAATGTTATGCAAACGCTGCTTTTATGGCGGGCAAAGGTAGACATTAACGGGCAATCGGAACTGAATCTCCCCATATCGCTTGTCTCAAGCGACTCGAAGTCAGGAGATTCGAAGATGTCTGCACAAAACGAACGCACATCGGCGAAGATCTACCAGTTTCCGCTCCGCGGCCGCTTCGCCAATCCGAACGGCTACGCGCAGGACAATGCGCTGCCGACCGCTTCCATCGGCGACGCCTGGTATCACGACGATGCAATGAAAGAAGAGCAGAAGGCGCGGAAGCATTGATTGCCGTCGGCCTGTGGCGATCCTGTCGACTTTAATTCGTTATGGCCGGGCTTGTCCCGGCCATCCACGTCTTTACTGCGCTGATATTCTTCAAGGCGTGGATGCCCGGCACAAGGCCGGGCATGACGAAGTGGATTAAACCCCAAACACCGACCAGCCCATGCGGCGGGTGAGTTGTTCGAGCGCGATGCGCCCTAAATAAGAATTCCCGTTCTCGTCCAGTCCTGGAGACCATACCGCGATCGACGCCTTGCCGGGCGCGATCGCGAGTATGCCGCCGCCGACGCCGCTCTTGCCCGGCAGGCCGACGCGATAGGCGAACTCGCCGGAGCCGT
Source organism: Xanthobacteraceae bacterium (assembly GCA_019752575.1). GTDB lineage: Bacteria > Pseudomonadota > Alphaproteobacteria > Rhizobiales > Xanthobacteraceae. The sequence continues at coordinate 3,490 of JAIELW010000021.1, forward strand.
CGTAGTGGCCGCACATCATCATGATCGAGTTGATGCGCTTGGCGCGCTCGGGCGTCACCACGCTCATGTCGGTCGAGGGGTTGATGCCGTTGGTCGCAAGAAAACGGCCGGCCATCGCAAGCTGCTTGCAGGACATCGCGATCGCGCAGTGATGGAAATAGACGCCGAGCGTGAAATGCACGGGGTTTTCCAGTACGCCGAACGACTTCATGTAGTTCGCGAGCGCCGAATTCCTGAAGCCGGTGCGCTGCTCGGAGGCCGCGACTTCGTCGTCGATCTTGATCGAATTGTCCTCGGCCAGAAACCGCACGAAGTGCAAAATTTCGCCGAGCGACTCGCGCGGCTGATGGCCGGAGACGATCACATCGGTGACGGCGATCGCGCCCGCGTTGATAAACGGGTTGCGCGGCTTGCCCTTCTCGTATTCGAGTTGCACGATCGAATTGAAAGCGCTGCCTGAGGGCTCGCGCCCCACCCGCTGCCACAGCTTGTCGCCGATCTTGCCGAGCGCGAGCGTCAGCGTGAAAACCTTCGAGATGCTCTGGATCGAGAACGGCGCTTCGCTGTCGCCGCCTGAGGCGACGTTGCCTTCATCGTCGATCACGACGATGCCGAATTTCTTCGGATCGATCTTGGCAAGTTCCGGAATATAAGAAGCGACCTTGCCGCGCTCCGGCCTCTCGGCCATGTCGGCGGCAATTTCCTTCACGACGTCCTTCAGATTTGGAATGGCGCGGCCCCCGGCGCAACTAGCGCAATCGGCGGAATTTAGGAAAACGTTCCGCCGGTGCCAAGCACAGAAGAAAGGCAGGGATTATGCGGTCGCAGGCTCCTCGAGCGCGGCCTTGATCGCGGGACCGACGGCCGCCTTCATCGCTTCGCCGAGCGCCATCACCCCGGTCGCGGGGCGGACCATCACCTCGAACTCGACGATCTTCCCCGCCTCGTCGAACTTCACGAGGTCGATGCCCTTCAGTTCCTTGTCGCCGACGCGAGCCGCGAATTCGAGGCAGACGCTGTTCGCATCGTCGAACAATTCGCGGCGATATTCGAAATCCTGAAACACCTTCATCGCGCCGCGCAGCACAACGCACACCACCTTCTTGCCGGGATACGGCGTGTTCGCGACCGGCGAGCGGAAAACCGCGTTCTCCGCGACGATACTCTCCAACTCCGACAGATCGGCCTTCGCGATCATGTCGTGCCATTTTTTCAGTGAACCGGCGGCGGCAGGCGAAAGAGCGGACGAACTGCTCATTGGGTCGTCCTCCGTGTCATTGCGGGGCAGCGGCAATACTGAACGCCGCGCCACTTGGTTAACATGACACGCTTTAGGGTTACCACACGATAAAAAAAGCGCGTTCCAGTTTACGCTACGGCATTCGCGCTAACCCAAGCATGCACAACAAGCCAAGGAGATGTGCATGTTTAAAATCAAGTTTGTCGCCGTAGCTGTCGCTGCGGCCGTCGCCTTCGCTCCGGTTTCCGCCGTCGCGCAGCGCGTGCCCGGCGGCGGCGTTTTCGGCGGCTCGTCCTCCGCGAGCGGCGTTATCGGACTTGCCGGCTGCGTGCTTTCGATCATGATCGCCGCTACCGACAAAGGGAACCGCTACAAGAAAGAACTGACCACCGACGAAGCAATTACCTGCGGTCTGCTCTACTGGCTCAAGGAAGCGAACCGCCGTTAAGCGGTTGAACGAGGAAAAAGTTTAATTACCCGGCGCGAATGCCGGGTTTTCTTTTTTGCGGAGTTCAAATTAGTTTCACTACATGAAGAAAAAAGCGGAAGAGGCAACGCCTGCGCGACCCGCGGCCTTATTGGCGGCAGGCGCTCGACCTCGACGTGATGCGAAAGCTGCCGTTCTGGCTGCTCGCGGCGCTGACGTTGTTGGTCGCCTATCGCGCGCCTTATGGCCGCCGGCCCGCGGAGTTCGACTGGGACATCAGCTGGGAAGCGATCGAGTGGTCGCTCTACAAGCCGCTGCATATATTGATGTGCGCGCTCTTAATGGTGCTCGGCGTGCTCGCCTATAAATGGAAGCGCTGGTGGCTGGCCGCCTTGCTCACCATGCTGATCGGTCTCGGGTGGGAAGTCGCGCAGATGACGGTCGCGGGTCATAACCCGCGGCTCGCCGACCTCGCGCCGGACTTTCTCGGCGTCGTGCTCGGCTGGCTCATCGTCGAAGGCATCCGCCACGCGATGAAGCCGGAGGACTATTTATTTGGGTAGAATAATATTCGTTTTTACTTTTTCTTGAGTGGATGACTGCCCCAAGTGATGCTGCCCCAAGGATCGCTGCCCCAGGTAGTGCCTCCCCAAACATCAAGTCTATCTTTCAGAAGTTCTGTTTTGGCCTCTAAAGAGAACTTATTACCTGAATACTTCTCGATTATTTCAATTGCCCAAGTGCGGGCACCAACTGTCTGCGTCTCTTTCGGGTCTGCGCGAAGAATTCCAATTCCAATTTTTATCAGTTCAATATCGAGTTCTCTGTTTCTATTGGTATATGAATAGAACGCCGAGATAACAGCTCCGAAGCAAGCAATAATCGCAACAATAACTTCCACGGATTTGATGCGCATGATCGATTTCCGTTATGTTCGAATAAGAGATTCCTTATCCTAAATCGTCATGGCCGGGCTTGTCCCGGCCATCCACGTCTTTACTGCGCCGAGATTTTTGTAAGGCGTGGATGCCCGGCACGAGGCCGGGCATGACGAAGGAAGAGAATTCGCGCCCGGAATGACGGCCCTACACATTTGGATCAGTCACCAAACGGCGTAAGTTGTCAGCGCCGCCGCGGCGGCGAAGATTACAATCGCCGGGTGGCGCCAGCCGCAATAGATGCAGGCGATAGCAGTCAGCAGTATTGTCGCCGATAGCGTCAGCCCAACCGCACGCAGAGGATTGACCGGCTGCACGGCGATGATCGCGAGAACGATCGCCGCAGACCACCAGTACAAACTAAGCCCATGCCAGACCACGCGCAGGACGCGCTCGGTAAATCCACGATCCTTACGAAGCGGCGGCAGGTTCGGCAGCGCGAGCAGCCGCGGCAGAAATCCGCGCTCGCCGAGATAAGAATGCGCGATGCCGGCGACGATCATCAGAATTGCGGCCAGCCAGAGCATAAAAGTATCCTCTTTGTCATTCCGGATCGGCGCTGCGCGCCGTCCGGAATGACAAGTAAAATAGTGCCGTCCCCCGGAATGACAACGTCACATATTCGGATAGTTCGGACCGCCGCCGCCTTCGGGCGTGACCCAGTTGATGTTCTGGTTCGGGTCCTTGATGTCGCAGGTTTTGCAGTGAACGCAGTTCTGCGCGTTGATCTGGAAACGCGGACCTGACGCCTCCTCGACCCACTCGTAAACGCCCGCCGGGCAATAGCGATTGCTCGGACCGGCATAGACATCGTGCTCCGATTTTTTCTGAAGCTCCATGTCTTTGACCTTGAGATGGATCGGCTGGTTCTCTTCGTGGTTCGTATTCGAAATAAACACCGAGCCGAGCTTGTCGAACGAAATCACGCCGTCGGGCTTCGGATAGTCGATCTTCTTATGCTTCGACGCAGGCTCGGTCGCCTCCGCGTCGGTCTTGCCGTGCGATTGCGTTCCGAAGAACGAGAATCCGAACAGCGTGTTCGTCCACATGTCGAAGCCGCCGAGCATCATGCCGATATAGAGGCCGAACTTCGACCACAGCGGCTTGACGTTGCGGACTTTCTTGAGATCCGTGCCGACCTTCGAGGCGCGCCAGCCTGCTTCGTAGCCGGTGAGTTCGTCGCGCGAACGGCCGGCGGCCAGCGCCTTCGCGGCTTCCTCCGCGGCAAAAATGCCGGTAAGCACCGCGTTGTGCGAACCCTTGATGCGCGGGACGTTCATGAAACCCGCCGCGCAGCCGACAAGCGCGCCGCCCGGAAACACGAGTTTCGGCACCGACTGGAAGCCGCCTTCGGTCAGCGCGCGTGCGCCATAAGAAAGGCGTTTGCCGCCTTCGAAGGTGCCGCGCACCGACGGATGCGTCTTGAAGCGCTGGAATTCCTCGAACGGCGCGATGTAGGGGTTCTTGTAATTGAGATGGACGACGAAGCCGACCATCACCTGCCCGTCTTCCATGTGATAGAGGAACGAGCCGCCGCCGGTAGAATTATCGAGCGGCCAGCCGAAGGAATGCTGCACAAGGCCCGGCTTGTGCTTGTCCGGCGAAACCTTCCAGAGCTCTTTCAGGCCGATGCCGAATTTCTGCGGCTCGGAATTCTTGTTGAGGCCGAATTTCGCGATCAGTTGCTTCGAAAGCGAGCCGCGCGCGCCTTCGGCGAAGAACGTGTACTTGCCGTGCAGCTCGATGCCGCGCTCGAAATGCGAAGTCGGCTTGCCGTCGCGGCCGATGCCCTTGTCGCCGGTGGCAACACCCTTCACCGCGCCGTTCTCGTCGAACAGCACTTCGGCGGCGGCGAAGGTCGGATAGATCTCGACGCCCAGCGCTTCCGCGCGCGAAGCCAGCCAGCGGCAAACGTTGCCGAGCGAAGTGATGTAGTTGCCGTGATTGTTCATCAAGGGCGGCATGATGAAATTCGGCACGCGGATCGCGCCTGATTTCGTCATGTAATAGAAGCGGTCGTCCTTCACTTCGGTCTTGAACGGCGCACTGTCGTCGCTCTTCCAATCGGGAATGAGCGCATTGATGCCGACCGGATCGATCACCGCGCCCGAGAGAATATGTGCGCCGACTTCGGAGCCCTTCTCCAGTACGACGACGGTGGCTTCGGGCGAGAGCTGCTTGAGCTTGATCGCGGCAGCCAGACCAGCGGGGCCGGCGCCGACGATCACGACGTCGAATTCCATTGCCTCGCGGGCGGGGAGTTCCTGATTTTCCTCGGCCATCGTTTTCTCTCTTTACCCTCCCCTCGACGGGGAGGGTGGCGAGCCGCGAAGCGGCGAGCCGGGTGGGGTGCGCGCTGACTACCCCCACCCGGCCGCCTATTCGGCGGCCACCCTCCCCGCAAGGGGGAGGGTTGATTGCTTCAACTTCGTTTTCCCTGTTTTTTTGAATCAATACAATGTCGAACGCATTGACGCAGCGTTCCATTGCGTTCAACTCAGAACCATGTCCGAAGCCCGGCCGCACCCTGTCGATGTCCTGCGCTTCTATGCCGAAAACGGCGTAGACATTGCGCTCGATGAGGTTGCACCAAACCGGCTGGCGGAACCGGCGGCGATCATCGAGAGCCACAAGTTCGAGGTACCCAAACGCGAAGCGCCGAAAGCGCCGCCCCGAAACATCGCCCCGCCCGCGGCGCCCGAAGCCGCGATCCGCGATGCGGGACAACTCGCTGCGAACGCGAAAACGCTCGAGGAGTTGCAAGTTGCCGTCGAAAGTTTCGAAGGCTGCGCACTGAAAGCCACCGCCATGCGAACGGTGTTCGCGGACGGCAACCCGCAGGCGCGCGTGATGTTCGTCGGCGAAGGTCCCGGCGCGGAAGAAGACCGCGAAGGACTTCCTTTCGTCGGACGCTCGGGGAAACTCTTGGACCGCATGATCGCGGCAATCGGCCTCGACCGCACCAGCGCCTACATCGGAAACATCATTCCGTGGCGGCCGCCGGGAAACCGCACGCCGACGCCGCAGGAATCCGCGATCTGTCTTCCGTTCATCAAGCGGCAGATCGAGCTTGCTAACCCCGACATTCTCGTCTGCCTCGGCGGGCCTTCGGCGACGACGCTTCTGGAACTGAGGGAAGGCATCACGCGCACGCGCGGGCGCTGGTTCGAATACGATACCGGCAAGCGCAAGATCAAAGCGATCGCCCTCTTCCACCCGGCTTATCTTCTGCGCTCGCCCGCACACAAGAAGCTGGCGTGGCAGGACTTGCTCGCGATCAAGAAGGCGTTGAACGGGTGAGCGCCGAAGCTACGCAAGCGGAGAACCTTGCCGCGGTGAAGCGCTATTGCGACGCGTGGCGCTCGGGAAATTTTGCCGCGCTGCGCGACTGCTATCACGACGAGTTCTCGCTCCACTATGGCGGCAACAATCCTTTCACCGGCGTCCATCAAGGCAAAGCGCGCTCGCTTGAAGTGCTGGCAAAGGTAAGCGTTCTCACAAAGCGCAAGCTCCTTGAAATCGTCGACTACATGGCAGGGCCGGAACGCGCGACCGTAATCGTCCGTGAGTCGTTCGAACGCGGCACCGAGCGGGTCGAACTGGAACGCGTGCTCCTTTACACCGTAAAGGACGGCAAGCTGCATCACTGCTGGCTGTTCGACACCGATCAGAAAACCGTCGATCGCTTTTTCAGCGCCTGAAGAGCTAAACGGAAACAAAAAACGGCGGCCTCCTTACGGAAGCCGCCGGACTAAATCTGTCATTCCGGGGCGCGAACGAAGTGAGCGAACCCGGAATCCAGGGGCCACAAGTAGAAGCTTTTATATTTCGCCCTGGATTCCGGATCGCCGCTTCGCGGCGTCCGGAATGACAGAGAGGGCATTCTTGCGCGATCAGGTAAACGCGAACTTGAGTGCAAACAGGATTGCGAGCACGAAGATCGCAGGCGTCACGTCCCGCTCCTTGCCGGCGAAGATCTTGATCAGTACGTAAGTGATGAAGCCGAGGCCGATGCCGGTTGCGATCGAATAAGTAAGCGGCATCGATACCGCGCAGACGATGGCCGGCGCGTATTCGGTGATGTCATCCCAGCTCATTTCCGCAAGCCCGCGCGCCATGATCGCCGCAACGAAGAGCAATGCGGCAGCCGACGCATAGGCCGGGATCGAGGCGGCCAAGGGCGAGAAGAACAGCGCCAAGAGGAACAGGATCGAGACGACGACCGCGGTGAGACCCGTGCGGCCGCCGGCGGCCACGCCCGCGCTCGACTCGATATAGCTCGTGGTGGTCGAAGTGCCGACCGCCGAGCCGAACATCGCAGCGAAACTGTCGGAGATCAGCGCCTGTTTCATGCGCGGGAGATTGCCCTTCTTGTCGAGCAAGCCCGAGCGGTGTGTCACGCCGATCAGCGTGCCCGCATTATCGAACACGTCGATCAAAAACAGCGTCAGCACAACGACGATGAAGCTGAATTCGAACGTGCGCGACCAGTCGAACTTGAGCAAGGTCGGCTCGATCGACGGCGGCATCGAGACGATACCGCCATAGGTCGTGAGACCGAGCGGAATGCCGATCGCGGCAACAATCAACATGCCGAAGATCGTGGCGCCGGGGATCTTCCGGTAGTTGAGCGCGGCGATCAGGATAAAGCCTAGGATCGCCAAGAGCGCGGGCCAAGCGGTCGCAAGACGCGGATCGAGCTTGCCGAGCGTCACCAGCGTCGCCGGGTGATCGACCACGACGCCGGAATTTTCGAGCGCGATGATCGCGAGGAACAGGCCGACGCCCGCCGAGATCGCGAGCTTCAGGTTCATCGGAATCGCGTTGATGATGTATTCGCGGAGTTTGAACACGGACACGAGGAAGAACAGCACGCCGGACAGAAACACCGCCCACAGCGCCTGCTGCCATGTGTATTTGTAGGTCAGCACGATGGTGAAGGCGAAAAACGCGTTCAGTCCCATGCCGGGCGCGAGCGCAATCGGATATTTGGCGTACAAGCCCATGACCGCGGTTGCGACCGCCGCCGCAAGACAGGTCGCGACGAAGACCGAGCCCTGCGGCATTCCCGCTTTGGCGAGAATCTGCGGGTTCACGACGATGATGTAGGCCATCGTGAGAAACGTCGTGAAGCCCGCGATGATCTCGGTGCGGATGGTCGAACCGTTCGCGCCGATGCCGAAATAGCTGTCGAGCCAATTCTCGAAACCGGAAGGTTTCGTGCGCGGCGAAGCCTTCGCTCTTACCGCTTTCTTTGCCTTTGCCATGAATGCCCCCTCGTAGAATCCGGAACGAATCCGGACACGCTGTTGTTGAGAATAACCCTTCGTAGAATGGACGACTCTGCGCGGGGCGACTTGTCCACCGCCCGGATTCTGCGTCCCGCATTGCGGCGCCGAAATAAAAAGCGCTTAGGCCGCAGAGACATGACAGCAGCCCAAGGCTAGAATGCCTACAACATAGTCAGCAATCGACCGCGGGGCTTCGCTCATGGACATCGATCCGCTGCTGCTTGCGCGAATCCAGTTCGCCTTCACGATCACGTTTCACATCATCTTCCCGACCTTCACGATCGGCTTGTCGGCCTATATCGCGACGCTAGAAGTGATGTGGCTCTATTCGGGCCGCGAGCATTATCACCGGCTCGCGCGCTTCTGGACCAAGATCTTCGCGGTCTCGTTTGCGATGGGCGTGGTCTCCGGCATCGTGCTCTCCTATCAGTTCGGCACGAACTGGAGCCGCTTCTCGGAATTCGCCGGCAACGTGATCGGCCCCCTGATGGGCTACGAGGTGCTGACCGCGTTTTTCTTGGAAGCGACCTTCCTCGGCATCATGCTGTTCGGCTGGGACCGAGTGCCGAAGCCACTGCATGTTTTCTCGTGCATCGCAGTCGCCGCGGGCACGCTGATGTCGGCGTTCTGGATTCTCGCGGCGAATAGCTGGATGCACACGCCGCAGGGCCACGCGATTCAGAACGGCATCGCGGTGCCGGTGGACTGGCTCGCGATCATCTTCAATCCGAGCTTCCCCTATCGCCTCGCGCATATGACGACGGCGGCCTATCTCACGACTTCGTTCGTCGTGCTTGCGGTCGGCGCGCGCTATCTGATCGCGAACAAGTTTCCCGACGAAGCCAAGACGATGCTGCGCATGGGTATCGGCTTCGCGGCGATCGTCGCGCCCTTGCAGCTGTTCATCGGCGACCAGCACGGACTGAACACGCTGAAGCACCAGCCGATCAAGGTCGCGGCGATGGAAGCGCATTGGGATGGCGCGAAACCCGGCGCGCTCGTGCTGTTCGCGTGGCCGGACGAGAAGAACGAACGCAATCTGTTCGAGATTTCGATTCCCTACGGCGCCTCGCTCATTCTCACGCACTCGGCCACCGGATTGTTTCCGGGGCTGAAAAGCGTGCCGCCGTCGGAGCGGCCGCCGGTGAAGAACGTGTTCTTTTCGTTCCGGATCATGGTCGGCATCGGCCTGTTCATGATCGCGTCGTCGATCTTCGGCGTCTGGCTCTGGTGGCGGAGAAAATTATTCGACGCGCGCTGGTATCTATTTCCGATGCAGCACACCTGGTCGTTCGGCTTCATCGCGGTCATTGCCGGATGGATGGTGACGGAGCAAGGACGCCAGCCGTGGCTCGTGCACGGCCTGATGCGAACCGCGGATGGAATCTCGCCGGTTGCGGGCAGCCTCATGCTCTCGACCCTCGTTCTTTACGTCGTGATCTATTCCATCGTGTTCTCGATGGGCGTCTATTACATCAATCGTCTGATCGTGAAGGGGCCGGGTGCGAAAGAGCTTGCGCCGAAATCCGGCCTGCCGAACCGGCCGCTCGCAGCAGGCGTGGGCGAACAATGAGTGTCGCTTTCATACATAGTGGAGGCAAATGACATGGAATGGTATCTCCCGCTCATCTGGGCGCTCGTGATCGGATTTGCGGTCGCGATGTATGTCGTGCTCGACGGCTTCGATCTCGGCATCGGAATCCTGTTCCCGTTCGCGAAAGAAGAAGCCGAGCGCGACCAGATGATGAATACGGTTGCGCCGTTCTGGGACGGCAACGAAACCTGGCTGGTGCTCGGCGGCGCAGGATTGCTCGTCGCGTTCCCGGTCGCTTACGCGATCCTGATGCCGGCGTTCTACTTGCCGGTGACGTTGATGCTGCTCGGATTAGTTCTGCGCGGCGTGTCGTTCGAATTTCGCTGGATTGCGAAGACCAGCAAGTATTTCTGGAATTTCGCCTTTGCCGGAGGCTCGACCGTCGCCGCGTTCATGCAGGGCGTCATCGTCGGCGGCATGGTGAGCGGCGTGAAGGTTCAGGGTACGCAGTACGCGGGCGGAGGTTTCGACTGGCTGACGCCGTTCAATCTGATGTGCGGGCTTGCGATGATCGCCGGCTATGCGCTGCTTGGCGCAACATGGCTGATGATGAAGACCGAGGGCGAAGTCGCGAAGCACGCGCGCAGGCAGGCGACGATCGCGCTTTATGCCGTGCTCTTTTTCATGGCGGTGGTTTCGTTGTGGACGCCGCTCGCGCATCCGCGCATCGCGGAGCGCTGGTTTACGCTTCCGAATTTCCTGTTCTTCTGGCCGGTGCCGTTCGTGACCGCCGTGATCTCGGTGCTGTGCTGGCACTGGCTGCGCAAGGGCAACGACACGATGCCGTTTTTTTGCGCGATCGCACTCTTCTTCATGGGCTATTCGGGGCTGGTGATTTCCAACTTCCCCTATCTCGTGCCGCCCGTGCTGACTGTCTGGCAGACCGCCGCGGTGCCGGCGAGCCAGCTATTCGCGCTGATGGGAACGCTGTTCATGTTTCCCATTCTCATCGGCTACACGGTCTTCATCTACTGGATCTTTCGCGGGAAAATCCGCGAAGGCGAAGGCTATCACTAGGTTTGATTTGTTGCGTTTCGCGCCGCAGCGGGAACTCACTTGAAGCGAGAAGTAAAGCTTTGCGAACGAGCGCTTCAAAAAACGATTCAAGAAAAAATCGAGTCTTTTCAAGCCGCTGAATAGCGCTGCTGAAATCCCGATTCCGGGCCATTACTTAAAGTATCGATTCCGCGCTACTGCGACGGAACAATCGCCCAGCCGAGCCGCACCGGGTCGCCGCCGCCTCTCGCCCACGGCAAACGCAACGGCGCTTCCGCAACGAAGGCCGGAAGACGCGCGAGATATTCCGCAGGCGGCGCACCGTCCGCTCCCCGAATTTCCCAAAACACCACACCGCCCTTCTTCTTGAACTCCGCATCGTCGATCCATGGCGAAAGCGTTTTGTCCGCATCGACGAATAGCTGCGGCCGATCCGCGCTCAGCACCGCGAGCTGCGCGCCGTGCACGCGCTCGCCGATCACGAATTCGAGCGGGCGGCCCGTGCGCGTGTGATAGATGTCGGTCAAGGTTCTTGCCGCCGCGCTCGCGGGCCAGTTCGCCGCGCGGTTCTCGCTGACCCATCCCGGCGTGAAGCTGAAAAACAGAAGCATCCCTGGCGGCACGATCAGGAAGATCAGCGCGATACCGCCGACGAGCATTTGGCGGCGCACGATCAGCCGCTCGCCAGCCATCAAGACAGCGGCAAGCCCGCCCAGCATGAGAAGCGGGGAGAGAAATTGCAGCCGCACCTCCCGGCCGAATAGGTAGACCGAAAGCAGCGCGACGATTACGGGAAGGATTGCCAGCACAAGCACGCTTCGCTGCGGGAACGGCGTCACCGGCTTGCGAACGAACACGGGCGCGTTCTCTTTCGTTTTTGCCGCATAGGCGGCCGCGAGAAACAACAGCAGCGCTAGTCCGAAGTGGCCCGCCAGCGCCGAAAACAGAAGCCGCACCGGCGAGAGCGCTTCTCCGGCAACAATACCCGCGCCGTGCCCGGCGAATAAATTGCTCCAGCCGTGCTGCGCGAGCCAGATGAAGCGCGGACCGGCGATAAAAAGAAAAACGAAAATTGCGAGCGCGATACAAAGCACCGCATCCCGCCGCATCAACGCCGCTCGTGCGTGTTCACTAAGTAATGTAACGGCGACGATAGCGAACAGGAACGCAAGTGCTTGCGGTCCCGCGTATAGCATCACCCCGAGAATGACCCCGAGCGCGATCCATGCGTTCGGCTTTCCTTCGCCCGCCGCAAGCCACCATGAGAGAATTGCCGCTGCCGCGAGCGGCATCTGCAACAATTCTCCGGTCAGAGAACTTCCGGGAAATGCGACCGGAAAAACGCTGACCATCAGGAGAATTGCAATCGCGCCGTGCCGGTCGCCGGCGATACGGCGCGCGAACAGAAACACAATCCAGCCGGCGCTCGCCACGCAAAACGCGGATGCGAGCCGCACGGCGAACAAGGAATTCGTTACGCGTTGGATCGCCGCGGAGACCCAGGCGGCAAGCGGCGGCAGCTCCAGATAGCCCGCGAACCATTCGCGGCCGAGCGCGATTGCGACCGCCATCTGCGGCGGCGGCGAAGGTTCCGCGAAATGCGTGGCGATGGCCCAGAAGAGTGCATGCGCGATCAAGCCGATCGCGAGGAACGCAGCGGGGGCCGCGCGCAGACCTTCCACGAAAACCGAGGCTTCGAGCGGTCCGGCCGCTTCGCGGAAAATCGGCATCAAAGATCGGCGTTGACAACGGCCGCTTCGGGAGAAAGCGGCGCGCCGTTCAGACAATCGCGCACGGGAGCGAAAGAATTGCGGTGATGCACGGTCGGTCCGTGCGCGCGCAGCCGTTCCCAATGCAGGCTGGTGCTGTAGCCTTTATGTTTTTCAAATCCGTATTCCGGATGGGCGAGGCCGAGTTGCATCATCAACCGGTCGCGCGTGACTTTCGCAACGATGGAAGCGGCGGCGATGGAAGCGACGATGCCGTCGCCGCCGATCACGGCCTTGACCTCGCATTGCAGGGGCAAGCTGTCGCGGCCATCGACGAAGACGAGTTGCGGGATGCGCGGCAGCGCGCAGACCGCCTGCGCGAGTGCCCAGAGGCTCGCGCGCAAAACGTTGTCGCGATCGATGCGCGCGGGCGGCGCAATCGTGATCGCGACTTCGGAAGTCGCGCATATCTTGTCGAACAGAACGGCACGCTCTTCCGGCTCCAACATCTTGGAGTCGTCGAGGCCTTTCGGAATGCGCATGGGATCGAGGATCACAGCCGCCGCGACCACGGGACCCGCAAGCGGACCCCTGCCCGCTTCGTCGCAACCGGCAACGGGCGCGAAGCCCTTGCGCATTGCATTGGCTTCGCGGGCGAAGGTCGGGCCACGGCGCGCGGGAATCATGACAGGAACTTTGCGGACGTTCGACGGTTCGGGTGCACGGAACCATGCCATGCGAACCCGGCCTCTTCTACTTATAAGAGCCGACATTTGCGGCAAACTCACAGGTCGGCCACAATCGCGCTAACAGATGGCGGCAACGGCGGGCCCTGAACCCGCGGCTGGAGGCAAAGAAGATGCGCTGGGACGATTTCCGCGAAAGCGAAAATATCGACGACCGCCGCGGCGACGGTCCGCTCGCCGGGCCGGGCTTTCCCCTTCCGACCGGACAAGGCGGTCTCGGCCTCGGCACGATCATCATTCTGGGCCTGCTTGCGTGGGCCGTCGGCATCGACCCGCGCGTCATTCTTTCGGGAATCGAAATGACGCAGGGCCAGGGGCCGACCGGCGGATACGAACAGCAGAGACCGAACCAGCCGCCGGTGCGCCAGAAGGGTCCGCCCGCCGACGATCTCGGCCGCTTCGTCGCGCGCGTGCTCGGCTCCACCGAAGACCGCTGGGCCGAAATCTTCGGCGAAAGCGGGTCGCGCTATCGCGCGCCGCGGCTCGTGATCTTCAGCCGCGCCACCAATTCGGCGTGCGGCTACGCGCAATCGGCGATGGGCCCGTTCTACTGCCCGCCCGAACAGGCGGTCTATCTCGACACCTCGTTCTTCCAGGACTTACAGCGCAAGCTCGGCGCCTGCCCGGTCGGATCGAAGACCTGCGAATTTTCGCAGGCCTATGTGATCGCACACGAGGTCGGCCATCACGTGCAGAATCTGATGGGCATTCTGCCGAAGGTGCAGCAGGCGCAGCGCGGCATGAGCCAGCGCGAGCGCAACGCATTGCAGGTTCGCGTTGAGTTGCAGGCCGACTGCTTCGCCGGCGTCTGGGCCAACCGGCAACAGAAGAAGAAAGATTTCCTCGATCCGGGCGACATCGACGCAGCCTTGCAGACCGCAAGCGCGATCGGCGACGACACGCTGCAGCGGCGCACACAAGGCGCCGTGGTGCCCGACTCCTTCACGCATGGCTCGGCGGCGCAGCGCAAACGCTGGTTCACGACCGGGTACGAAAGCGGCAACGTAAACCGCTGCAACACCTTCGAAGCCGGCGCGATCTAGGGTCTTTTGCTGTGGACGAAAAGCCGTTCGTTCCGCTCGCTATCGCGGTGCTGACCGTTTCCGACACGCGCGATCTCGCGGAAGACAAATCCGGCGCGCTCCTGGCGGAGCGTATTGCGAGCGCGGGGCACAGGCTCGCGGACCGCGCCATCGTCAAAGACGAAGTACGCAAAATCCGCAAGAAAGTGCGCGGCTGGATCAAAGATAAAAAGATCGATGTGGTGATTACGACCGGCGGCACCGGCTTCACGGGACGCGACGTGACGCCGGAAGCGGTGGAGCCGCTATTCGAAAAGCGGATGGAAGGGTTCTCCGCCGTCTTCCACCGCATCTCCTATGAGAAGATAAAGTCTTCGACGATTCAAAGCCGCGCCACGGCAGGCGTCGCGAACTCTACGTTCATCTTCTGTGTGCCGGGCTCGCCGGGCGCGTGCCGCGATGCATGGGACGAGATTCTGGTTCACCAGTTCGATCTGCGCCATAAGCCGTGCAACTTCGTCGAGATCATGCCGCGGCTTGACGAGCATCTGAAACGGACGAAGATGAGGAAGAAGTAGATATGCGTTGGGGCGTCGCAGGAAATTTTGCGATCGTGAAGACCCCCACCCGCTCGTTATTGCTCGCTTCCCTCCCCCGCAAGCGGGGGAGGGATTAAGGGTGGGGGCAAGGCGATGAGCACCGAGTCTGTTGTTCGTCCAAGAATAGTCATCATCGGCGCGGGCTTCGGCGGGCTGGAAGCGGCGCGGGCGTTGCGCAAGACGAACGCCGACATCACCGTCATCGACCGGCACAATCACCACACCTTCCAGCCGCTCTTATATCAGGTCGCGACCGCGGTGATTTCGCCCGCCGACATCGCCTGGCCGGTGCGCAGCATTCTGCGCAAGCAAGAGAACGCAGGCGTGATGTTAGGTGCGATCAAAAGCATCGACACGAAAGCGCGCATTGTGCGCGCGGACACGGTCGAGCTTCCCTACGATTATCTCGTGTTGGCTACCGGCGTCACGCATTCTTATTTCGGGCATGACGACTGGCAGAACGCGGCGCCGGGTTTGAAGACGCTCACCGACGCCACGAAAATCCGAAGCCGCGTGCTGCTCTCCTTCGAGCGCGCTGAGCTTGCGAAGAACGAAGCGGACCGGAAGCGGCTTCTCACCTTCGTCATCGTCGGCGGGGGGCCGACCGGCGTCGAAATGGCGGGCGCGATCGCAGAGATCGCGCGGCAGACGCTGCGTTTCGATTTCCGCAACATCGATCCTCGCGCGGCGCGCATTCTTCTGATCGAGGCAGGTCCGCGAATTCTTCCCAGCTTCCCCGAAGATTTATCCGCCTATGCGGAGAAATCGCTTCGCAAGATGGGCGTCGAGGTGATGACTTCGACCATGGTGACCGACGTCAAACGCGATCACGTCATGCTTGGCGAGCGCAAAATCGAATCCGAAGCGATCGTGTGGGCCGCGGGCGTCAAGGCCTCGGCGGCGGCGGAGTGGATCGGCGCGGAAGCCGATCGCGCGGGAAGAATCAAAGTGAACGCCGATCTCTCCGTCCCCGGTCATCCGGAAATCTTCGCCGTCGGCGATACTGCGACGCTCGCTTTGCCAATTCCGGGCATCGCGCCCGCTGCGAAGCAGATGGGAAAGTACGCTGGCCGACTCATCGCTGCGCGAATTGCAGGTAATGCCACACCGCTAGCGCCGTTCGTTTACAAACACGCCGGCGATCTAGCGACGATCGGCAGCAAATCGGCTGTCGTTAAATTGAATAAATTGAAGCTTACAGGATTCATCGGCTGGCTTTTCTGGTCGGTCGCGCATATCTATTTCCTCATCGGAATTCGCAACCGGCTGATGGTGGCGATGACGTGGCTCTGGAGCTACATCACCTATCAGCGGGGAGCGCGGCTGATCACCCGCGACGACCGTCCGGGATAAAACCGGAACCAATTTCGTAGCTGCGTTTTTTCCAACTGGGGCAAGAACGCTGGAGCGAAAGATGCAGGTTCCCCTCGAGATTTCCTATCACAACTTCGAAAAGTCCCAGGCGGCGGAAGACGAAATCCGCGCGCATGTCGCCGAGCTCGAAGAAATCTACGACCGCATCACGGCGTGCCGCGTGCGCGTCGATCAGCGCGCTGATAATTCCAATCACACGATTCCGCCGGTGGTGCGGATCGAGCTTCAAATCCCCGGCCACAAGAACGTCGTGGTCGCGCACGAGCCCGATCACTTGCAGCGCAAGTATCAGACGCCCGACTTCAGCAACGCGATCAACGAGGCGTTCCGGATCGCGGAGCGACGCCTGCAGGACCTGAAACAAATCCGCGAAACCAACGAGCGCATCGCAACGCAGGCAGGCGACGTGCAATTTCTCGGGCAGGTCGCGGAAATCTATCCGCTCGAGGACTACGGCTATCTGCTGAACAAGGACGGTGCGCTCTTATACTTCCACCGCAACTCGATCCTCACCGGCGACTTCGACTACATGGTGCGCGGCACCGAGGCCTATTACATCGAAGAGGTCGGGGATACCGGCCCGCTTGCGAAGAAGGTCTGGGTGAAGGAAAGCAGCCACTAACCCGCCCGGGACACCGAGCACGCGGTGCGCGGCAAATACGAGTGGAAGTTCTAAAAACCTCATCCTGAGGAGGCGCGACAGCGCCGTCTCGAAGGATGAGATCATGGTTCGAGACGCGATGCTTCGTATCGCTCCTCACCATGAGGCTTATTTTACAGCTTCAACTCCCACGTCTCGCCGGTGAGTTTCTTTCCGAAATCCGCATGAGGTTTGGTGGCGACGAGCTTGAAGCCTGCACGCTCATATAATTTCCGCGCAGCGGTGAGTTCGCTTTGCGTCCAGAGTATGATTTTTTCGTAACGGCACTTTTTTGCAAAGGCGATACTTTCCTCGACCAGCCTTTGTGCGGCGCCCTTCCCGCGCGCCCAGGGTTCGAGAAACATCAGCCGCAGCTTCGCGGTCTTCGCGTCGGAGCGCACGAGGCAGCAGGAGCCGGCCGGAACGCCGCCGATCTCCGCGATCCAGCAACGCTCCGATTTCGGCTGATAGTTTTTGAGGAATTGCGCGCAGATATCGGCGACCAGAGCCTCGAATTGCGGGCCGTAGCCATACTCCTCCGCATAAAGCGCGCCGTGGCGCATGACGATCCAACCCATATCGCCCGCGCGATGCGTGCGCTGCGTGATCTTGGGTGCGTTTGCGTTCGCGTTCGTCAGCGCGCCGACCAGCCTCATGCCTTCGAGCAATTGTGTCTGTGCGCCCGCCGGTAGCGTCGCAACCATCGCACCGACGCGGTCGCGCGAGCGGGCCTCCAACGGCGCATAAGCCGCGTGACCGGCACGCGTCATGGAAACGACCACGCGCCTGCGATCTTCGGCGGAGGGATTGCGCGAGATCAGCTTCGCTTTCGCAAAACGGTCGAGCATGCGGCTCAAATAACCCGCATCGAGACCGAGCGCGGCGCCGATTTCGCTCGCGGTCTTCTCGCCCTCGGAAAGTTCGTAGAGCACGCGGGCTTCGGTCAACGAGAACGGCGTGTCAAGAAAGCCTTCGTCGAGCACGCCGAGCCTGCGCGTATAGGCGCGGTTGAAATCGCGCACGGCGTCGATCCGCTTCAGGTTTGCTTTCGACATGCCAGAAGCATCTGCCAGATAATTGACTGAGTCAACTATTCTTCCGGATCGGCCAAGAGCACGTGCGAGCGCAGCTTCACGATCCGCATGCGGCCGAGCTTCGCGATCAGGCGCCGGTGCGCGTTCGCGCCTTTCTGGTGACCGCCGAGCTTTTGATAAAGCAGCTTTGAAATCAGCAGCCCCTGTTCGGCGCGAGGACGGCCGGTGAGCACGAGCCGCGCGCTCGCCGCCGCTTCCGCGAGCCGCGGTCTCACTCCGAAGCCTTCATAGGCGAGGCGGAACGTCGCGGCGCGGCGGTCGCCGTGGCCGGCGCGGCCGATGGTATCGAGGAATTTGCGCACCTCGCGGGTCCAGCCTTCCTCTAACATCCCGCCCGGATCGAGAAATAACAGCCACTCGCCGCGCGAGGCGGCCTGTGCGCCCGCACACAGCCGCGCGCCGAGATCGGAATCGCTTTTGACGAAAATGCAGCCTGCGGCATCCGCGACCGCTTCGGTCTCGTCGCGCGAACCGCCGTCTGCGAGCACCACATCGCGCACGATGCCAGCCGCGGCGCCGGAAACGAGCGCGGCCAGCGTCGGAACGATCGCGCGTTCCGAATCAAGCGTGGGAATCACGACACTGATCAAATGAACTTTCGCGCCCCCAGCGCGGTTATCAGACGCCCGCGTTGTTACCGGCGTCCCTAAGTCCCCTCAATAGTTTGGCGTGATCGAACTTTCGACACTATATCTTGTTCTTGTTTTGTTCTCATTTCGGGATTAGGATTTCTTTCCATCAGGAGCTGCCGCCGTGGACGACAGATTTGAAATCGACCGCACCGAAGCCGACCCTGCCCCCAAGAGCGCGGACGGAGTGCTTACGACCACCGTCGGCAGCGAACGCCGCCGCGGGCGCGGCGCCGTCTCGAACGCGAGCGGCCGCTACGAGCCTTCCGCGAAAATCCCCTTCGACGACGGCTGGCAATCGCTCGACGATCTGCCGCCGTTCAAGACGGTGGAGCGCGAGGAACGCGCGCGCAAAATCATCAACCGTAACCAGTCGCCCGATCTCGGCTTCGACCGCTCGATCAATCCCTATCGCGGCTGCGAGCACGGCTGCATCTATTGCTTCGCGCGGCCGACGCACGCCTATCACGGCATGTCCGCGGGGCTCGATTTCGAAACCCAATTGTTCGTGAAGCCGGACGCACCGGAACTGTTGCGGAAAGAATTGGCGGCGCCGGGCTACGCCCCGCGCACCATCGCGATGGGCACCAACACCGACCCCTACCAGCCGATCGAGCGCAAATGGAAGCTGACGCGGCGCATTCTCGAAGTCTTGCGCGACGCGAACCATCCGGTCGGCATCGTGACGAAATCGATTCTGGTCTTGCGCGATCTCGACATTCTTTCCGAGATGGCCGCAAAGGGTTTGGCAAAGGTCGCGCTCTCGGTGACCACGCTCGACCCGAAGCTCGCGCGCGCGATGGAGCCGCGGGCGTCCACGCCGGTGAAGCGCCTGGAAGCGATCCGCGAGCTTTCGCGCGCGGGTGTGCCGGCCGCGATCATGACCGCCCCCATCGTGCCCGCGATCAACGACTCCGAAATCGAGCGGCTGCTCGATGCCGGGGCCGCGAACGGCGCGGTCGAGGCGGGCTTCGTGATGCTGAAGATGCCGTTCGAGATCAAAGACCTGTTCCGCGAATGGCTGCGGGAGCATTTCCCGGACAAGGAAAAGCACGTGATCTCGCTGATCCGCGACATCCACGGCGGCAAGGATTACGACTCGACCTGGGGGCTCAGGCAGACCGGCACCGGACCCTATGCATGGTCCATCGGGCGGCGCTTCGAGCTGGCCTGCAACAAGCTCGGCCTCAACAAGCGCAGCTATCGCCTCACCACCGCGCTCTTCAAAAAGCCCGCGATGCGTGGCGATCAGATGGATCTGTTTGCGGCATGACAAACGCACCTCCCCTGCGGCTGACTTTGATCACGCTCGGCGTGGACGAGCTTTCGCGCGCTACGAAGTTCTACGAAGCGCTCGGGCTTCAGCAGAGAATGAAAGAGGCGAAAGGCGTCGCCTTTTTCGAAGCGGGCGGCGTCGTGATCTCGCTGTTTCCGCGTGAGGAACTCGCGAAGGACGCGCAGGTCGAGAATTCGCGGCCGGGCTTCAGCGGCGTCGCGCTCGCTTACAACGTCGCGAGCGAGCCGGAAGTCGATGCCGTGCTGAACGCAGCCAAGGCCGCCGGCGGAAAAATTCTGAAACCCGCGCAGCGCGTGTTCTGGGGCGGTTGGTGCGGGCACTTTGCCGACACCGAAGGACATATCTGGGAAGTCGCGCATAACCCGCAGGCGACGTTTGACGCGCACGGCCACATCGTTTTTCCGGGCTAGTGCCGCCAAATCCTAACAACCATTAACACTTTGCATTTACTGCGCTTTTACCCTGAGGGGTCATGGTGCGGCCGTGTTTCGTTGCGTAACGAGTACCGGTATTGCGTATGCGAGTCTCGCGTATCGGGGCGCCCAGTAGGGCGCCCCGTTCAGCTTCCAAGCCCGATCTTCCGGGACTCGAGCACAATCGCATCATCGTCGGCGATTGCGTCGAGGAGCTTCTGAAGCTGCCGGAAGCTTCGGTCGATCTCGTTTTCGCCGATCCGCCTTATAACTTGCAATTGCGAGGCGATCTTGCGCGTCCCGACCAGTCGAAGGTCGATGCCGTCGACGACGCATGGGACCAGTTTTCGAGCTTCGAAGTCTACGACAACTTCACCCGCGACTGGCTGAAAGCCGCGCGCCGCGCAATGAAGCCGAACGCGACGCTGTGGGTAATCGGCTCCTATCACAACATTTTCCGCGTCGGCACCGCGCTCCAGGACATCGGCTTCTGGATTCTCAACGACGTGGTCTGGCGTAAAGTAAACCCGATGCCGAATTTTCGCGGCCGCCGTTTCACCAACGCGCACGAAACGCTGATCTGGGCCGCGCGCGACGAGAAAGCGCGCAAATATGTCTTCAATTATGAAGCGCTCAAAGCCGGCAACGAAGACGTTCAGGTCCGCTCGGACTGGACGCTACCGCTCTGCACCGGCGCCGAGCGCCTGAAAGACAAAGACGGCGACAAGGTGCACCCGACGCAGAAGCCGGAGTCTTTGCTCGCGCGCGTGTTGCTTTCCTCCACGAAACCCGGCGACGTCGTGCTCGACCCGTTCTTCGGCTCCGGCACCACCGGCGCGGTCGCGAAGAAACTTTCGCGCCGCTTCATCGGCATTGAGCGCGAGAAGACCTACGCCAAGGCCGCCGAAGCGCGGATCGCCGAAATCGTGCCCTATCCGGAAGCGACGCTCGTTCCGTTCATGACCGCGCGCGAGGCGCCGCGCGTCGCATTTGCGAGCGTCATCGAACGCGGATTGTTAGACGCCGGCGCGGTACTGACCGACTTGAAGGGCAAGGTGCGCGCCACGGTGCGGCCGGACGGCTCGATCCAGCTCGGTGTGCAGGTCGGCTCGATCCACAAGATCGGTGCGCTCGCGCAGAACCTGGAAGCGTGCAACGGCTGGACCTACTGGTACTTCGAGGACGGCAAGACCAAGAAGCCGATCGACGCCTTGCGCACGATCGTCCGCGGCGAGTTGCAGGCTGCGGAATAATCAGGATGCGAGCTTCCGGACCGCCGGCGGGCTGTTGATCGCATGTCGCGGAGCACGGCCGCAAAGCACATCCCCGATATTTTCGGCTGCCGCAAGTTCGATCTCTCTTCTGACCGCCGCGACCGCCGAGCCAAGATGCGGCGTGAAGAGCGTGCTCGCGTGCGCAAGAAGCCGGGGCTCCACTTCGCGCGGACGATCCGGAAGCGCCCAGTCCTCGAACTCGAACACGTCGGCTGCATAACCGCCAAGCGCTCCGCGCTCGAGCGCATCCGCGACCGCTGTTTCGCTGATCACAGAACCTCGGCCGATATTGATAAGCAACGCTTCCGCCTTCATGCGCGCGATTGCATCTGCGCCGATCAGATGACGGCTGCCTGCGCTCAACGGCACGGCGGAGAAGACGTAGTCGCTCTGTTCGAGAGCCTCCTGCAGCGTAGCAGCGCTCACGTTCCCCGGCATCTCTGCGGACGGGTCCACGCCGAGCAGGCGGCAGCCGAATCCCGATAGCCGCCTCGCAATCGCCTGCCCCACCGCACCCATGCCGACAATCGCGACGGTCGACCCGTGAAGACCGGTTCCGTATAGAACCGGACGCCAGCCTTGGAAGCGATTATCGCGAACGATCTCGTCGCCTTCGCCAATTTTACGCGCGAGCGCGATCGCTAGCCCGACGGCAAGCTCTGCCGTCGGATTGGTCAGGAGGTCCGGCACCGCAGACACCCATACGCCCGCACGCGCAGCAGCCGCGAGGTCGAAATTGTCGAACCCCTTAAGCGCGCAGGCAACGATCTTCAGTTTCGGTGCTGCGGCAATAAATGGCGCATCGACCCGATCCGGCATGAATGCGAGTATCGCATCCGCAGTTCCAGCACGTGCTTTCGCTTCGGCGTAATCGAACGGTTCCATGGAATCGTTCGCATCGACTTCGCCGAATTCGCGCAACCTCGCGAGGGTTTCAGCAAATGCAATACTGGTTACGAGAATGCGAGGCACGGTTACTTCAGGCGCGCGCGCAGCCAGGCGCCAATGGCATCGACGACGATCACACAGAGCAGGATACAGATCAGAATCGCAAACACCTGATCGTAACGGATGATGCGCAGCGCCGCGATCAGTTCAAAACCTATTCCGCCTGCACCGACGATGCCGAGCACGGCTGAGGCGCGGAAGTGATACTCCCAGCGGTAGATCGTGATGTCGGCGAGCTGCGGCATGACCTGCGGAATCACCGCGTGCGAGATCACCTGAAACGGGCTCGCGCCCGCGGCGCGCGCGGCTTCCAGGGGTTTCGGATCGACGTGCTCGATCGCTTCGGCGTAAAATTTTCCCATCATGCCGACGGAGTGCAGCGCGAGCGCCAGCACGCCCGGCAACGCGCCGAAGCCGACGGCGGCCACGAAAAGGATACCCATAATCAGTTCCGGCACCGACCGCAGAAAACTCAGGATCACGCGGAAGAATTGATAGACGAGCGCGTTCGGTGAAGTGTTCGACGCGGCGAGCAGCGCGAGCGGCAGCGACAGCGCGACCGCGAGAACGGTACCGGCAATCGACATCGCCAGCGTGTCGAGCAACGGCCGCATCCACGCGCGCCAGCGCCCGAAGTCGGGCGGGATCATTTCCGAGAAAACCTGCGCGAGCGCCGGACCGCCTTCAATGAAGCGCTGGGCGTCGAAAAACCCGGTGATCCAGAGCGCTGCCGCACAGACAACAAGTATCGTCCCTGCGAGACCGGCGTAGCGCAGCGCGTTACGCCGGTCTTCGGCAAGGATTTCGGCAAAGGACGCGGACGAAGCGGGCATCAGCCCATCCGCGCGATATCGAGTTCGAGAATTTTCGCAGTTTCGCGGAGGATGTCGTAGGCCTTGTCGTCGGTCGCGGCGAAACCCTCGGCGCGGAAGCTCTTGAGCACCTCCTTGTCCTTCATCTCGATGAAGGCCTTTCGGATTGCGTCCTTCAGTTCGGGCGCGAGACTGCCCTGCATCACCATCGGATAGTTCGGGATCGGCGGCGTGATCGCGACGGTCTGGAGCTTGTCGCCGTCGATCGACTTGCGGGCGAGCAGACTCTCGTAAATCGACTTCGATATGGCGCCGGCGTGAACCTGGCCGTTCTGAACCGCACGTGCCACCGCATCATGCGTTCCGAGATGGACAACGCGATAGTCTTTGTCGCCTGCGAGGCCGTTTTTCAGCAGGAACGCGCGCGGGATGAGATGGCTCGAGGTCGATGCCTGGTCGCCGTAGCCGAAATTCTTGCCCTTGATGTCCTCGATCTTGACGACCGGGCCGCCGGCGGTAGCGATGATGATCGAGTTATAGGTCGGCGAGCCGCGCTCGATGCCGACCGCGAAGGGCTCGATCTGCGGGGCACGGGATTTCGCAAGCACATAAGAGAACGGACCGAAATAGGCGATTTCGATGCGGCCGAAGCGCATCGCCTCGATCATCGACGAGTAGTCGGTGGTGACCACGAGGTCCATTTCCTTCTTGAGCGTTGCTTCCAGATATTTCTTCAGCGGCTGCGCGTTCTGGATCAGCGTCGCGGCATTCTCGTCCGGAAGCAGCGCAATCCGCAGCTTGGCCGGATTATTGGCATAGACGGGCGAGACGAACGGCGCGGTAAGCGCGAGGGTGGCGGCGCCACCCAGGAAAGTGCGGCGATGAATGTTCATGCGTAGGTTCCTGTTTTGGGGTGAAACTCCGGTTCGTCGTGCTGTTCGACGGCATTCGGCGCAATGTCGCGATAGATCGACACGACTTCTTTCCTTCCGAGCTGCGAGGGTGGCCCGTCGAACACCACCCTGCCGCCGGCAAGTCCGATGATGCGGTCGGCGTAACGCCGCGCGAAATCGAGTTGATGAAGGCTGACGACCGCGGCGATCGCGTCGGCCTTGCAGATGCTGTGTAACAGGCCGAGCACGCGGTCCGCCGTCGCGGGATCGAGACTCGCCACCGGCTCGTCGGCGAGCACGAGCGACGGCTTCTGCACCAGCGCGCGGGCAATGCCGACACGCTGCTGCTGCCCGCCGGATAGCTGATCGGCGCGGCGCAAGGCATATTGTATGAGTCCGACGCGCTCGATCGCCTGCAGCGCCTCCCGCTTCTCCGCGGCGGCAAAGGGGAGCAGCGTGCGAAGCTGCGAGTGAAATCCGAGGCGCCCCATCAGCACGTTGTCGAGCACGGTTAGACGCCCGATCAGCTGATGCTGCTGAAAAATCATTCCGGTCTTGCGCCGGTGCGCGCGCAGTCTTCGCGCGTTGGCAATGTCGCCGACAGCTGCCGTTACGCGCCCGGACGTGGGCCGCACCAGTCCGTTCAGACTGCGCAGCAAAGTCGACTTGCCGGCACCCGACGCGCCGAGCAGCACGGTAAAGGCGCCCGTGGAAAATCCGAGGTCGGCACGCTCGAGCGCACGCGTTCCATTCGGATAGACGACTTCCAGTCCTTCGACACGCAACATCTGCCGCTCCCGTGACTTGTCGAGCGACTACTCACTGTGGCGGGTGACAGGGTGATTACTTCACGATGAAAGTTCGGCGACGATCCAGAGTTGCGGCGTGGAACCCGCGAGCAGCTACTTCTTAAGTATGTAATCCATCATGCCCTGCGCGATTTCGCGCTCGCCCATAACGGTGTAGTTCGCCCCTAACTTGTTCAGATTGCTCTGCTCCGCGTCGGAATGTGCGCGGGCGATGATTTCGAGCGAAGGGTTGACCTTGCGCGCCTGTTCGACGATCTGGCCGGCTTCGAAGCTCTCGGGAATAGCGACAAACAGCGTTTTCGCGGACGGAAGATTGGCCGCCGCGATCATTCGCGGCGAAGCCGCATTACCGAAGAACACCTCGATGCCGCGCGCGCGAAGCTGCTTCACGACATCCGCGCGATCTTCGATCACGAGATAAGGCATATTCTGCTCGTGCAGGCGGTCGCCGATATGCGACCCGACACGGCCATAGCCGACCACGACTGCGTGGTTCATGAGCCTGGTCGGCTCGAGCACCACGGTCGATTCTTCCGGCGGCTCGGCGGGACTAGCGATCTCCTCATCGGCTTTCGCTTTTCGCCGTTCAAGCCGCGGTTTGAGCCAGTCGATCGCCTGAAACACGAAAGGGTTCAGCATGATCGAAATGATCGCGCCCGCGAGAATGAGGTCGAGACCGGTCTGCGGCATCAGCTTCAAGGAAACGCCGAGACCCGCGAGGATGAAAGAGAACTCGCCGATCTGCGCGAGCGAAGCGGAAATGATGAGCGCGGTGGAAGCCGGATACTTGAAGGCGCGCACGATCAGGAATGCCGCGATCGACTTGCCGAACACGATGATGAAGATCGTGCCGGCCAAAAGCCACGGGTGCTGAACGAGAATGGCCGGATTGAAAAGCATGCCGACAGACACGAAGAACAGCACCGCGAAGGCGTCGCGCAGCGGCAAAGTCTCCTCGGCCGCGCGTTGCGAAAGCGCGGATTCGCTCATCACCATTCCGGCGAAGAACGCGCCGAGCGCGAAGGAGGCGCCGAACAGAGCAGAAGCCGCGTAGGCGATACCGAGCGCAATCGCGAGCACGGCAAGCCGGAATAGTTCTCGCGAGCCGGTATGCGCGACCCAGTGTAATATCCACGGCACGACGCGTTGGCCGATCACGAGCATTACCGCGACGAAGGCCGCTACCTTGCCGAGCGTGATTGCGATCGGCTGCCACATCGCAGGATTGGTGACGGCGTCTTTCGCCATCATCACACCGGCGAGCGCGGGCAGCAGCACGAGCGCCAGCACCATCGCGAGGTCTTCGACGATCAGCCAGCCGACGGCGATGCGTCCGCGTTCCGTTTCGACGAGACGGCGCTCCTGCAAGGCGCGCAGCAGCACGACGGTGGATGCGACCGAGAGCGCGAGACCGAAGACGAAGCCCGCGACCAAGCCCCAGCCGAGAAAATAGGCCATCGCCATGCCCATCAGCGTCGCTGCGCCGATTTGCGCGATGGCGCCGGGAATCGCGATGGCGCGGACGGAGAGCAAATCCTTCAGCGAAAAATGCAGGCCGACGCCGAACATCAGGAGAATGACGCCGATCTCCGCGAGTTCGTTGGCGAGCGCCTGATCGGCGACGAAGCCCGGCGTATAGGGCCCGGCCAACACGCCCGCGAGCAGATAACCGACGATGGGAGAAATTCGTAAGCGGTGCGCGATCGCGCCAAAGATGAATGCGAGCACCAGGCCCGCGACAATCGTGGCAATGAGCGGCGTGTATTGCGGCATGCTTCCTCAATGAAAACGGGCGCATCGCTGCGCCCGTTTACTTACGAGATGCATATCGTCCGATGCAATCGAATTTGCCCGATCCGGTTATTTTGCCGCTACGACCATGATTTCGACCCTGTAGTCGGGCGAGGCGAGCTTCGCCTCGATGGTCGCGCGCGCGGGCACGTTGCCCGGCAAGACCCAGGCTTCCCATATCTTGTTCATCTCGGCGAAGTTCGAAATGTCGGGGAGAAAAATCTGCGTCTGCACGAGCTTCGACTTGTCGGTGCCCGCCTGCTCCAGGAGATCGTCGATGATTTCGAGCACCTCTTTGGTCTGCTCGGTCACGCTCTTGCCCTTGGTTTTGTCGGCGACCTGACCGGCGAGATAGACCGTGTTGTTATACACGACGGCCTGCGCCATGCGCGGGCCCGGCTCGATACGCTGAATGCTCATTTCCTTCTCCTTTTTTGCTTTCGTTGGTCGGTGAATTCGAGTGCGTGCGCGATAACCTTTCGCATGACGCTCGGCAAGGCTTCGCTATCGAGCGCGCCGAGCGGAACGAAGCGCATGTCTTCCGGAGCACGCGTCTGCTTCGGTGCGGCGGCGGCATAGACCGTGAGTTCTAACGGAAAGTGCGTGAAGACGTGGCGGACAAGGCCGGGGAGTTTTCGCCACGCGAATTGCCCCTCACCCTTCGCGCCGCTGCGCGGCGCAAACTTCAAAGCATCCTTCTCTTTATATTCCGCACTCCATTGGCTGCCCGGCACTTCCGTCATGCTCGCGAGCAGGCCCGCCGAAGGCCGCGTGCGCAAAAGAATGCGATTGTCTTCGCGCAACACGACGAAGGCCGCACCTTTGCGTAACTTGCCTTCTGCCTTCTGTGCCTTGCGCGGAAACGTTTCCTGATCCCCGCGTATTCGAGCCGCGCAAGAGTCCAGCCATGGACAAATCGCGCAGGCCGGCTTCTTCGGCGTGCAGATCGTGGCGCCGAGATCCATGAGCGCCTGCGCAAAATCGCCGGCGCGATGCGCCGGCGTCATTTCGGCGGCGAGACGCGCCAGCGTTTTCCTCGCTGCGGGAAGTTTCTCTTCGACCGCAGAGAGGCGCGACATCACGCGCTCGATATTGCCGTCCACGGGCGTCGCCTTTTTTCCGAAGGCGATCGCAGAGATCGCGGCCGACGTATAAGCGCCGATGCCGGGAAGCCTTCTCAACTCGGCCTCGTCTTCGGGAAAATGACCGCCGAACTCCGCAACCACCGCTTTCGCACAGACATGGAGATTTCGCGCTCGCGCGTAATAGCCAAGGCCGGCCCAGGCCGAGAGCACTTCTTCCTGCCTCGCGTTCGCGAGCGCCTCGATATCCGGCCAGCGTGCAAGAAACTTTGCGAAATACGGCAGCACGGTTTCGACGCGCGTCTGCTGCAGCATGATTTCGGAAAGCCAGACGCGATACGGGTCAGGCTTTGCGCCTCCCCTCGTCCGCCACGGCAACACGCGCGCGGAAACGTCGTACCAGGCCAGCAGCGTTGCCGCTTCCGGCGCCTTTTCCGGCTTTACCCGCTCTCCACTTCTTGCCCGGCTTGTCTCGCGCATCGAGATTCTCTACGCCGAAAGGACCCGGAGTCGCAAAGATGGCCGCGTCACCGAAACGTCCGCGCAATGCCGCACCACTCGCCGACCTCGTCGGCAAAACGGTGGGCGACGCCTTTGCGCGGCAGGGCTTCGCCGCAGTCGAGATCGTGACCCATTGGCAGGAGATCGTCGGCGACGATCTTGCGAAGCGATCCGAGCCGATCAAGCTCGCCTGGCCGCGCCGTGACGATCCGGATTCGGTCGGTGTGCTCCAGATCAGGGTCGAAGGCGCCTATGCGCTCGAAATTCAGCATCTTCAGCCCGTCATCGTCGAGCGAGTGAACCGCTATTTCGGCTGGCGCTGTGTCGGCAGGCTTGCAATCCGGCAAGGGCCGGTTGCCTCCCGGCGGAAACGCCCCGCTCCGCGCAAGGAACCGACGGCGGAAGAAGTCGGCAAAGCGCGCCAGGCCATAGGCAAATTCGAGGACGACGCGCTGGCCCATTCGGTGGCGCGGCTCGGCGCGCTGATCAAGGATCGCGGGCGGAAGTAATGCGCCTGTAACGATGGCATCCCACGCTTGCCACAATCGGGGCCGCAGTCTAGGTCCAAGCCAACAATCGCCCTTTCCTGGAGGCCGTCTTGTCCGTTTCGCGCCGTGATTTCACCGCTGGTACCGCCGCTACCGTTTTCGCCGCGAGCCTTTCCTTCATGCCGCTCGCCGCATTCGCGCAAGGCAAGCCGAAGAAGAAGTTCGATATCGGCGACCTCTACAAGCCCGGCCCGCTCGGCGATCATGTGCTCGGCAAGGACGACGCGCCGGTGACCATTATCGAATACGCCTCGTTCACCTGCGGGCATTGCGCGAACTTCCACATCAACACTTTCCCGAAGCTCAAAGAGAAGTACATCGACACCGGCAAGGTGAAGCTGATCTTCCGCCCCTTCCCGACCGGACCCGCCGAACTTTCGATCGCCGCCGCCATGCTCGCGCACTGCGCAGGCAAAGAGCGCTACTTCGCGATGACATCCGCGCTGATGGAAACGCAGCGCAACTGGATGTCGACCCAGGACCCGGTGCCGATGCTGCAAAAACTCGCGAGCCAGGCCGGCATCGACGAGGCGAAGTTCAGGCAATGCCTGAGCGATCAGAAGCTCGCCGCTGAAATCCAGCGCACGGGGCTGCGCGGTTTCGAGACTTTCGGTGTCGAAGGCACACCGACCTTCTTCATCAACGGCACCATCGTGGTCGATGGCGACACCAATATCGACAACCTCTCGAAAATCATCGACCCGCTGATTAAATAAGTAGTGGATTTGTCAGGCCTTTTTTGGCCCGCTATCCCCAGTGAGTTTCCGTAGGAATGCCGGGGCGGACTTGCCGCCACCGGGCGGGAGCCCCATCGTTGCGGGCATCCGAATCGCGCCGACAAAGAGCGCGTCAAAAGGCCTGAAAATACATGCAATTCACGCGGTTAAAGCTTCTCGGCTTCAAGTCCTTCGTCGAGCCCTCCGAGTTCGTGATCGAGCCCGGACTGACCGGCATCGTCGGCCCTAACGGCTGCGGCAAATCCAATATCGTCGAGGCGATGCGCTGGGCGATGGGCGAAAGCTCGACCAAGGCCATGCGCGCGCAGGACATGGACCAGGTGATCTTCGCCGGTTCCGCGCACCGGCCCGCGCGTAACACCGCCGAGGTCGTCATCGTCGTCGATAACGCCGAGCGCAAGGCGCCGGCGCAGTTCAACGACGCCGACATTCTCGAAGTGTCGCGCCGCATCGAGCGCGAAGCGGGCTCGGCCTATCGCATCAACGGCCGCGAAGTGCGCGCCCGCGACGTGCAGTTGCTCTTCGCCGACGCTTCTTCCGGCGCGCGTTCGCCCGCGCTCGTCAAACAGGGCCAGATCGGCGAGATCATCAACGCAAAGCCGGAATCGCGACGCCGGATTCTGGAAGAAGCCGCCGGCATTTCCGGTCTTCACGCGCGCAAGCACGAAGCCGAGACGCGGCTCCGCGCCGCCGAGAACAATCTGCAGCGCTTAGAGGACGTGATCGGCCAGATCGCGACCCAGATGGACAGCCTGAAGCGGCAGGCGCGGCAAACCGTGCGATACAAGAACGTCTCCGCCGAAATCCGCCGCCGTCAGGCGCTCCTGATGGCGCTGCGCTGGCGCGAAGCGGAAGCGGCCATTGCCGAAGCCGAACGCACCCGCGATCTCGCCGTGCGCGCGGTCGCCGACCAGACCAAATTGCATCTCGAAGCGAGCCGGAAGCAGAGCGCAGTCAGCGAGCAGTTGAACCCCGCGCGCGAACAGGCGGCGATCGCGGGGGCGGCGCTACAGCGTCTCAACCTCGCCAATGCCGAACTCGACAAGGAAGAAGCCCGCGCGAAAAGCCGCGCCGAAGAACTCGACCGGCGTCTTGCGCAGCTCGCCGCCGACATCGAGCGCGAACGAGCGCTCGCCAACGACGCCGTCGAAGTGCTTGCCCGTCTCGTGCGCGAGGAAGAAGCGCTGGCGGCGGAGGAAAATTCGGTTTCCGGCGGCGAGACGGCTGCGCGCGAGCGCATGGCGGCGGCCGAGCATCAGCTTGCCGCGACCGAGAAGGAATTCGACGCGGCGACCGCAAAGCTCGCCTCGCTGGTCGCGCAGCGCGGATCGTTAGAGGCCTCGATGAACAGCGACCGCGAACGCTTAGCTAAGATCGCGGCCGAGATCGCGCAGATCGAACAGGAAGCGGGACAAAATCTTGCCGAAAACGGCGGCGAACTTGCGAAGCTGCGCGAAGCCACCGCTAAGGCACAAGAGCAGGTCGCAAAGTCGGACGTTTCCGCGATTAAGGCGGAAGCTGCGCGCTCCGCTGCAATTCAGGCGCTCGATGTCGCGCGCCAGCCGCTCCAGCAGGCCGAGCAGAACCTGCATCGCCTCGAGACCGAAGCGCGGACGCTCGCGAAGATGCTGGGCGAGCAGTCGAAATCCCTGTTTCCGCCCGCGGTCGATCAGGTGAAAGTCGACAAAGGCTATGAAGCGGCGCTTGCCGCCGCACTCGGCGACGAACTCGATGCGCCGCTCGACGCTTCCTCGCCGATGCATTGGGCAGGCGCCACGCTTGGCGCTTCCGATCCGGCACTGCCCGCGGGCGCAGAACCATTGACCGCCCACGTCAAAGCGCCCGAAGCGCTCGCGCGCCGGCTCAAGCAGATCGGCATTGTCGCACGCGGTCAGGGCGCGGTGCTGAGAAAGCAGCTTGCCGTCGGCCAGCGTCTCGTCTCCAAAGAAGGCGACCTGTGGCGCTGGGACGGCTACACCGTCACGGCGGACGCGCCGACAGCGGCCGCTCGCCGCCTCGCTGCGCGCAATCGCCTTGCCGAGCTCGACCGGGAAGTCGCGAGCGCTCGCGACAACACGGCAAAGGCGAAAGCAGATAACGACAAGGCGCAAGCCGAACTTACCAAGGCGGAGACCGAAGAGCTCAACGCCCGCGGTCTGTGGCGCAACGCGCAGAGCACCTACGACGCCGCGTTGCAGGCGCTCGCCGATGCCGAGCGCGGTGCAGGCGAGCACCAGTCGCGCATGTCCGCGCTCTCCGAAGCGCGCGCGCGGCTCATCGCGAACAAAACCGAAATCGAGGGCTCCTCGGCAGAAGCCGCCAACCTCCTCGCCTCGCTGCCTGTAATCGCCGCAACCGAAGCTGCGCTCAACGCGGTCCGCACCCGCGTCACCAACGATCGCGCGGCCTATACCAACGCGAAAGCCGACATCGACGGCATCGAGCGCGAGCGTGCCGCCCGCGCGCAGCGGCTCTCCACAATCGGGGCTGAACGGGCGTCGTGGCGCGAGCGCGAGGAACGCGCCGGCCTGCAGATCGCTTCGATCGAACAACGCGTGACCGAGACGAGAAACGAGCGCACCGCGCTCGATGATGCGCCGGCGAAATTCTCGGAGCAGCGCTCGAAGCTGCTCACCGAGATTTCCTCCGCCGAAGCCAGAAAGCGCGCAGCCGACGACAAGCTCGTCGCTGCCGAGCAGATTCTTGGCGAGGCCGACAAGGCAGAGCGCGAACTGCGCGATGCGCTTGCCGCCGCGCGTGAAGTTTCGGCCCGCGACGAAGCGCGGCTCGAAGGCGCTCGCACCCGCAAGAACGACCTCGTCCGCGAAGTCACCGAAGTGCTGGGCGGCGAACCCACCGCCGAGCGGATCGCGGAAGCGCTCGACACCAAGGGCGCGGAATCGGACCCCGCGGAAGTCGCTGCCAAGTTAGAGAACCTCGAGCGCGAGCGTGAGCGCCTTGGCGCCGTCAACCTGCGCGCCGACGAGGAACTGACCGAAGTCGAGAAGCAGCATCTCGGCCTCACCTCCGAGCGCGACGATCTCGTCGAAGCGATCAAGCGGCTCCGTCAGGGCATCCAGAGCCTCGACAAGGAGGCGCGCGAGCGGCTTACCGCCTCGTTCCAGACCGTGAACGAGCATTTCAAGAAACTCTTCACCGGCCTGTTCTCGGGCGGCGCTGCGGAGCTCGTGCTGACCGGCTCCGAAGATCCCTTGGAAGCCGGCCTCGACATCATGGCAAAGCCGCCCGGAAAGAAGGCGCAGTCCTTGTCGCTCCTGTCAGGCGGCGAGCAGGCACTGACTGCTATGTCGCTGATTTTCGCGGTGTTTCTCACGAACCCGTCGCCGATCTGCGTGCTCGACGAAGTCGACGCGCCGCTCGACGACTCGAACGTGGAGCGTTTCTGCAATCTGCTCGACGAAATGACCCGCCAGACCGAGACCCGCTTCATCACCGTGACGCATAATCCGATCACGATGGCGCGGATGGACCGCCTGTTCGGGGTCACGATGGCCGAGCGCGGCGTCTCGCAACTGGTCTCGGTCGACCTCCAGACCGCGCAGAGCTACCGCGAAGCCGGCTAGTCTGAAGACCAGTGATCCGGTTCTGACATTCGTATGCCCTCACAGCACGTCCGTTTGCGAATATCAGAACCGAAGGATCACTGGATTTATAGCTTGCTGGTGTCCTTCGTATCCGGCGTTCGCCCTACCGGCGCTGCGAAGTCTCGCGAACGCCGGATGCGGGACACCAGTCCCGAGACTCGCCGCCGCACCTTGTAAAAACAGCGATTTATTAAACGAAAACAGGATGTTAAGAGACGTTTACGTTTCTTGACACCCATAGACCCCCTCACTATGGTCCGCGCGTCTTCGGAGAGAAGCCGCTATTTTCCTCGACTTTTTGAGGTTTCCGATGCCCGGCGACCCGAGATCAGGAAACGGCGGGGGCGATCTTTCCGACAGGCTGCGACGCCTCGACGAAAAACTCGACGCGCGAGAAGCGGAGGAACTGCGGAACCGTCCCGCACCTGCGCCTAACGCCGCGGACCGTTCCGGGTTTTCCGGAGGCTTGAAACTCTCCGGCGATTTCGTCGGTGGCGTGGTCGCAGGCTTCGCCGTCGGGTGGGCTTTCGACAAGCTCACCGGATGGTCGCCGTGGGGGTTGATCGTTTTCCTTCTCCTCGGCTTCGCAGCCGGCGTTTTGAATGTGCTTCGCTCGATCGGCGCATTGCCGAAATACGGCGAGCGGCGGGACAAATAGAAATGGCGCGAAACGCGCCGAACGAGACTGGGACCGATGGCTGCTGATCCGATTGCACAATTCCAGATCAAGAAGATCGTGACGCTCGGCCATATCGGCCCTTACGAAATCGCGCTCACCAATTCGGCGGTCTTCATGATCGCGGCGGTCGTCGTGATCGTCGGCGGCATCCTCGCCGCCACCCGCGGCCAGACCCTGATACCGGGCCGCTTCCAGTCGATCGCCGAAATAACCTACGAATTCGTGGCGGGAACGGTGCGAAGTACCGCCGGCAACGAGGGAATGAAATTTTTCCCGCTCGTGTTCTCGCTCTTCACGTTCATTCTCGTCCTGAACATGTTCGGGATGATCCCGGGCTTCTTCACGGTGATGAGCCATATCGCGATCACCGGTGCGCTCGCCGCCCTCGTGATCCTCACCGTGATCATTTACGGCCTCTACAAGAACGGATTCAAATTCTTCAAGCTGTTCTGGCCGTCGGGCGTGCCGCTGTTCGTCATGCCGCTGATCGTGGTGATCGAAATTCTTTCGTTCCTGTCGCGCCCGCTTTCGCTTTCGGTACGTCTGTTTGCTAACATGCTCGCGGGCCACATCACGCTGAAAGTTTTCGCAAGCTTCATCGGCCTCTTGGCCACCGCCCTCGGCGTGGCCGGCTGGGCCGTGGGCATTCTTCCGTTCGGCATGCTGATCGCGCTGACCGCGCTCGAATTGCTGGTCGCGTTCCTGCAAGCCTATGTCTTCACCATTCTCACCTGTCTCTATCTCAACGACGCAATTCACCCCGGCCACTAACGGCCGAAAAGTTCAACCAGAAAGCTTCCAGAGGAGTTTCGTTATGGATCCAGTAGCAGCAAAAGAACTCGGCCGCCTGATCGGTGCCGGCATCGCCGCGATCGGCATGGGCGGCGCCGGTGTCGGCGTCGGTCTCATTTTCGGCAACTATCTCTCTGCCGCGCTTCGCAACCCGGCCGCAGCTCAAGGCCAGTTCGGCAACCTGATTTTCGGCTTCGCCGTGACCGAAGCGCTGGGCATCTTCTCGCTGCTCATCGCGCTCCTGCTCCTGTTCGCCGTCTAAGCGAACCCCAGGAAAGCAACGTAAATGGCGACGAATACGACTACCCAGTCCCAGACCGCGAAGGCGCCGTTTCCCCCGTTCCAGGGTGAGACGTTTCCTTCGCAGTTGTTCTGGCTCGTGATCTGTTTCGTCGCGCTTTACGTGTTGCTGTCGCGCGTAGCACTTCCTCGCCTCAGCCACGCCATCGAAAACCGGCAGAGCCGGATCGCAGGCGATCTGGAGACGGCAAGCCGGCTGCGCAACGAAAGCGAAGCGGCGCAGGCTTCCTATGAGAAGGCGCTCGCCGACGCCCGCGCCAAAGCGCAGGCGCTCGCTTCCGAATCCCAGGCGAAAGCCGCAGCGGAGGCGGAAGCACAGCGCAAGCAGCTCGAGGACGGCCTCAAGGCAAAGTTAGAGGCCGCAGAGAAACAAATCGCTTCGACCAAATCCGCCGCAATGTCGAACGTTCGCGGCATTGCCGTCGATACCGCAGGGCTGATCGTCGAGCGTCTCACGGGCAAGACGCCCGCCAAGCAGTCGGTCGAGCGCGCGGTCGACGCGGCGCTGCACTAAGGAGAGTTTCGTGGCTTTTCTGTACGGCACCGACTTCTGGGTTGCCCTCGCCTTCGTGGTCTTCATCCTGATCGCGTTGCGCTTCGGCGTGCACCGCACGATCGCGGGCGCACTCGACAGCCGCTCCGCGCAGATCAAGAACGAACTCGACGAAGCCAAGCGCCTCAAGGAAGAAGCCGAGCAGTTGCTTGCCGAATACAAGCGCAAGGCGCGCGAAGCCGAGGGCGAAGCGCAGGCGATCATCGCGCAGGCGAATTCGGAAGCGAAGCAGATCGCGGCCGACGCCAAGACCCGCCTCGAGGACTTCGTGGCGCGCCGCACCAAGATGGCGGAAAGCAAGATCGCGCAGGCCGAGAGCCAGGCGGTGGCCGATGTCCGTGCCGCTGCCGCCGACGCCGCGGTAAAGGCCGCCGAGACCATCGTCGCCGAAACCGCGAAGGGTCAGGACGGCAAGGCGTTGCTCGAGAACGCGATCAAGGACGTGAAATCCCGCCTCGGCTGATCGTTCTAAGCAAACAGACAAAAGAAAACGGCCGCGCAACCAAGTCGGGTTTACCCGACTTGGTCATTTTAATGTTGCCGATCTCGGGTAAACCCGAGATCGGTCGGCCGTTTTTTATTTCCAGACAGCCCTTTACTGGCGCGGCGGCGGATCGAACGTGGGCACGTTCGATGGCTGCTGTTGCTGCTGTTGCGGCGCCTGGAAAGTCGGCTGCTGTTTTTGAGGCGCCTGCTGGAACTGGTTCTGCTGCTCTGTGGGCGCGGCCTGTTTCTTCGGCGCGGCCTTCTTCACCGGCGCCTTTGCCTTGGCTTTCGCAGGCGGCAGCGCGCCCTGCGGATCGAAGCCGACATAGATCACGTATTTGTCGAGGTTCTTGTCAGCGGGGAGCGGGAACGTCAGGTCGTCCTCGACCTGCGTGAACGGCACCTGCGTCGAACCCTGCGTGACGTTAACCTGAACCCCATAGAACTTGGAAACGATCGGGCGCGGCTGCGGGCCTTCCTGCACCAGCGCGATACGGAGCGGCACCGTCACGCTGCCCGGACCGCCCTTGGGACCGACCACCAGACGGCCTTCGACGCCTACCTTAATGGTCATGGTGCTGCCGAGCAGCGCGCATTCGCGCGCAATCTGCACGATACTCGCCTGATAGCGCACATTGGTCGGGCCGGCGCCTGCGTTCTGTGCCCAGGCGCCCGCCCCCTGGCGGATCGCCGCGCTGGGACAATCGTCATCGGCGCTTACTTGGGCGTTCGGATTGGCATTCGGATTGTCTGGATCGGCTGCTGCCGGACCCTGCTTGAAGAGGTCGCCGACGCCCATATTGCCGATCGGGCCCACGACATTCTCGATGGTGCTGCACCCTGCCAGCAAGCCGACCAGCACAACGGCTGCCCAGCCCTGCATATGCAGGCTTTGCCTGGAGTTTCTACGCATACTTACCCACTCCCTCAGAACGCCCATCATACCAGCGAGACGGGCGCCCGCGAACCCTTAAGATTATCCGCCGTTGGTTTTGGATAACGGCGCGGGTCTTCCGACCAGGATCACCAGAAGCTTGCTGTCCGCCAGAAACCGCTTCGCTGCACGGCGCACATCCTCCGCCGTCACCGCGTTAACCATATTATTTCTGCGCTCGAAATAGTCGATGCCGAGTTCTTGCAATTGAATCTCAAGCAATTGCGAGGCGACCTTCGCAGACGTGTCGAAGTGCAGAAGATAGGAGCCGGTGAGGTAACTCTTTGCCTGCGAGAGCTCTTCCGCGGTCGGGCCGTCCTTCGCGATCCGCACGATTTCCTGCTCGATGATCTGGAGCGCCTCGCCCGCGCGGTCGTTGCGCGTGGAGGTCCCGCCGAGGAACAGCCCGGCGCGCTCGAGCGTCGCGAGGTACGAATAAACCGAATAGGCGAGCCCGCGCTTTTCGCGAACTTCGCGGTACAGGCGCGAGGAGAACGAACCGCCGCCGAGAATGTGGTTCAGCACGAAGGCCGGCATGAAGTCCGGGTCCTTCCGCTTCAGGCCGACGCTGCCGAAGGTGATCGTGGTCTGCGGAATATTGAGATCGATTACTTCGCGGCTGCCGAGCGACTGCGGCTTGATCTCCGGAATGTCGAGAAGTTCGGCCTTGGCCGGCAGCTTTGCGAAAGCGTGGTCGATCAGGCGGGCGAGATCGTCTCTCTCGATCGCGCCGACTACCGCGATCTTCAGGTTGGAGCGCGCGAGGTTCCTTTTCGCGTAGGCAAACAGCATCGAGCGCTCGATACCGCTGATCGACTTTTCGTCGCCTTTGACGGGCCGGCCATAAGGATGGTTCGGAAACGCCGACGCGAACCAGCGCAGGCCCGCAACTTCATCGGGGTTGGTGAGAGAGCGCTTGTGCGCGGCCAAAATACTCGCGCGGATGCGGTCGATCGCCTCCTGATCGAAGCGCGGCGTGGTCAGAGAAAGACGCAACAATTCGAACGCTTGGCTGCGGTGCTCGCTCAGCACACGCACGGAACCGCGGAAGGTATCGCGGTCGGCGCTGTAGGAGAGCGAAATCGCGCGCTGCTCGAGTTGCTCCTGAAAAGCCTTCGCATCCAGCTCGCCAGCGCCCTCGTCGAGCATGGCGGCAGTCACGTAAGCGAGGCCGGCGCGATCGGCGGGGTCCTGCGCTGCACCGCCGTCGAACGCAAAATTGAGGGAAAGGAGCGGCAGCGTATCGTCGCGCACGAACCAGACTTCGATACCGGCCGGCGTCGTGATGCGTTCGATCTTGCCGACCTGCGCGTCGGCGGCACTCGACGCCGAAAACAGGGCAAGTGCCATTGCAATCCCTTTCAGAAAGCTGAGTCCGTGGCCTGCGCTGCGAAGCTGCGTCACGTGCGCTTCTCCGGCGTAGTTTCCTGCGGACGCACGAGATGGCCGGTCACCGCGCGGCGGAGATCCAGCCAGTTTTTCGCGGCGGCCTGCACCTGCTCGGGCGTTACCGAGCGGACTTTCGCGGGCCACTCCTTCACGGAAGCCGCGCTCATGCCGGTGGTCAGCGCCGCGCCGTAGATGCGCGCGAGCGTCACCTGATTGTCCTGCGAGAAGATCGTGGACGCGATGATCCGCGTTTTCACGCGCTCGACTTCCTCGGCATCGACGCCGTTTTTCGCGATCTGCTCGATTACTTCGTCGAGCGCGGCTTCGAGCGCCTCCAGCCCGGTGCCGGGACGCGGCGATGCGTAAACGCCAAAGCGCGTCGTATCGAGCGCAGTGCCCAGATACCAGGAGCCGGCATTGGCCGCGATGCCCTTTTCGACGACGAGTACGCGATAGAGCCGGCTGGTCTGCCCGCCACCCAGAACGTGCGAGAGGATTTCGAGCGCTTCGGCTTCGTTGCCGGTCGCGGTGCGATAGGACGGCACGAGATAGTAACGCGACATCGACGGCTGCCGGACGCGCTGATCCGAGAGCGTCACGCGGCGATGCGCACGCGGCTCCGGTTCCACCGGACGGACGCGCGGCGCTACTTCAGCGACACGCGGCACCTTGCCGTAGGTTTTTTCGGCAAAAGCACGCGCTTCCCGCTCGTCGATGTCGCCCGCGAGAATAAGCACGGCGTTATTCGGCGTGTAGAAGCGCTTATAGAAATCGAGCGCGGACTCGCGATTGAGCTGACGGATCTCGTGCATCCAGCCGATGATCGGGCGGCCGTAAGGATGATTTACGTAAAGCGCCGCGGTCAGCGCTTCGGCGAGTTGCGCCGCCGGGTCGTTGTCGGTGCGCGTGCGGCGCTCTTCGAGCACGACTTCGCGCTCGGGAAGTACCACTTCGTCGGTTAGCCGTAAGCCCGTCATGCGGTCGGCCTCGAAGGTCATCACCTGTTCGAGGTTTTCCTTGGTCACGCGCTGGTAGTAAGCGGTGTAGTCCTGCGACGTGAATGCGTTTTCCTGCCCGCCGATGGTCGCGACGACCTTCGAAAATTTTCCCGCCGGATTCTTCTCGGTGCCCTTGAACATCAGATGTTCGAGGAAATGCGCGAGGCCGGACTTGCCGGGCGTCTCGTCGGCGGAGCCGATGCGATACCAGAGCATATGGGTGACGACCGGCGTGCGACGATCGGGAATCACAACGACTTCGAGGCCGTTCGCAAGTTTGAACTCGCTAACCTGCATGCCCTGGGGTTGCGTCTTCGCAGCACCGGGCAACAGAACAGCCGCCGAACCGGCGGCCGCACAAACTGCAATCACGCTCATGACAACTCTTCGCACCTTATGGATTACTCCCTCGCATCTGCCCGCGCGATGCGCGGACCGGACGTGCGCCGATCGGTTAGCGCGGCGTCGGAACCGGACCCGAATAGTCCGGCATATTCGGATGAACGAGCCGCTGGTCGTCACGTAGATTCTTATCCTTGCCGACGACGCCATAGGGCGCGTTCTTGGATGGCGTGAGATAACCGGAAGGCGGTTGCGTCAGGCTTTGCCGCTCCGGCTCGCCGGTGAACACGGCTTGAGGCTCCGGCTGGCCGCCCTTTATCCTGCCGAGCAGATTCGAGAATACCGGCACATCCATCTCTTGCACGCTGCCCGGCGCCATGCTCGTGGTCGCATCGGTGGCGGAGGACTTCGTGTTGTTGCCCTTGACCGCCTGTAACTCCGCCGGCGTGAGCGTCCGGCCGCTATAGGTCGGGTCGTCTTCGGCGCGCGAGAAAATCTTCTTGGTGTTCTTTTTGCGCTTCAGCGCGGCCTTCACTTCCGGATCGATCGGAAAGTCAGGATTGCGCAGACGCACGGAATTCTGTTCCTGCGGCGGCGGCAGCGTGAGCGCGAGGTTCGGCGCGCGCTGATCCTGCTGGGTGCCCTGCAGGTTCGGCGTGGGGGCCGCGTTAAAATCCCACGGGTTCTGTTGCGTGGCGTTCTGCTGCGGCACCGGCGTCACCGGCTGCACATAAGGCGAGATCGGCGGCACCACGAGCGGCGCGCGTTCCTGATAATCGATACCGGGTCCGGGCAATTGCAGGAGGCCGACCGAGCCCAAGATCTTGCTCATGAAGTTCGGCTGGTTGTCGTCGTCGTCTTCCGCGAAGGACGGCTGCATCGCGGCAAACATCGCCGTCATCGCGAAAGCGAAGATGGCCAAGCTCGAAAGAAAGCGCCGCAGCGACATTGCAAGCCTCGGAAACACAGAAACGGGGGCCTTAAGGCCCGTTCAAATCCCGCCCTTTGGCGGCGATTTCAAGGCGTTAGGTCTTAACGCATCGTATAGAAGCCCGACAACCCCGGCAACGATGGCCGCATCCGCAAGGTTAAATACGTACCAGCGGAACCCGAAGGCGTGGAGCGAGACGAAATCGACCACCGCGCCCTGGAGGGCCCGATCGAGGGCGTTTCCGAGCGCGCCTCCGATCAAAAGGCCTAATGCAGCCGCCACGACAGGCGCGGCAGCCCGCCGCAACCAGAAGAAAAAAAGGACCGATGCCGCGATCTTGATCGCGAACAGGAGCCAGCGGCCGAGTTCCCCGTCCTGTGGAAAAAGCCCGTAAGAAATGCCGCGGTTCATCGCGAGCACGAAATCGGCAAACGGCGTGACGTAGATCTTGCCGCGAGTCGCGAGATCGAGGCCGTAAAGCACCGCGTATTTCGTGATCTGGTCGAGCACGAGAACGATCGCCGCAATCAGCAGGCCGAAGCCGAAATAAGGTCCGCTTTGCGTGAGCCATGCGGCAAGCTCCGGCTGCCGTTTTTTGCGCGCAGCCGCGCGCGGACGGCGAGCTTTCTTCTTCGTGCGCTTTTTCGCGGCGCGCTTTTTATTCGGCTGCTTTGCGCGCGGCATAATATTCGCGAAGCGCGTTGGCATCGCGCGGGGTTACGTCCGGGAATTCCTTGTCGGTGCCGACGAGCTTGGAGATTTTCCAAGAGCGCGCGCACTTCTTTCCTTCCGCGCGCACAGGAACGACGGCAACGCCGGGCACTTCCGGAATCCGGAAGGCGTCCTTCGGCCCCTCGCCCGCTTCGATCTTCGCATCCGAGGTGATGCAGACTTCGGCCATATCGACGCCCTTGCAGGCGTCGAGCAATTCCTTGTCGGCAATATAAATGACGGGTGCGGCTTCGAGCGAGGAGCCGATGCGCTTCTGCGCGCGCTCGATTTCCAATGCGCCGGTGACGGCGCGGCGCACGACGCGGATTTTCTTCCACTTCTCGGAGAGCTGATCGTTGCGCCAGCTTGCCGGAATTTCCGGGAAGGTTTCGTTATGCACCGAGCCCTTTTCGCTCGGGAACCGCGAGAGCCAGACTTCTTCCGCGGTGAAGCACAAGATCGGCGCGATCCAGGTCGTCAGACAATGGAAGGTGTGGTCGAGCACGGTGAGACAGCTTTTGCGCGTGACCGACGAGATCGGATCGCAATAAAGCGCGTCCTTGCGGATGTCGAAATAGAAGGCCGAGAGATCGACGGTCATAAATTGCACGAGGACCGCGAACACGCGCTTGTAGTCGAACTCGGCGTAAGACTTGCGGATGACCGCATCCATCTCGGCCAGACGATGCAGCATAAGCTTTTCCAGCTCCGGCATCTTCTCGAACGCAACGCGATCTTTCTCGGTAAAGGGATGCAGCGAGCCGAGAATCCAGCGCAGCGTGTTCCTGAGCTTGCGATAGGTATCGACGGTGGTCTTCAAGATTTCCGGACCGATGCGCTGGTCATCGGAATAATCGGTAGCCGCGACCCACATGCGTAAGATATCGGCGCCGCTTTCCGCGATGACCTTCTGCGGCTCGACCGTATTGCCGAGCGATTTCGACATCTTGCGGCCCTGCTCGTCCAGCGTGAAGCCATGGGTCAGCACGACATCGTATGGCGGGCGGCCGCGCGTGCCGCAACTCTCCAAGAGCGACGAGTGGAACCAGCCGCGATGCTGATCCGAACCTTCGAGATACATCACGGTATCCTTGCCGCCGTCGCGCTTGCGCTTGATGCCCGCGAGCTGCGGAAACTGTTTCGGGTCTTCGAGCGTGAAAGCGTGGGTCGAGCCGGAATCGAACCAGACGTCGAGAATGTCGTTCACCTTCTCGAATTTCGAAGGCTCGAAATCGGGTTTTAAAAAGCGCGCGCCGTCCTTGTCGGCGAACCAGGCGTCCGCGCCTTCTTTCTTGAAGGCTTCCACGATGCGCGCGTTGACGCGCTCATCCAGCAGCGTTTCGCCCGTCTCTTTATTCACGAACACCGTGATCGGAACGCCCCAGGCGCGCTGGCGCGAGATCACCCAGTCCGGGCGGTTCTCGATCATGCCGTTGATGCGGTTCTCGCCGGACTGCGGCACCCACTTCACATCCTTGATGCCTTGGAGCGCGAGGCCGCGCAGCGTCGCGTTCAAGCCTTTGATGGGTCTGTCCATCGCGATGAACCATTGCGGCGTGTTCCTATAGATCACCGGCTTCTTCGAGCGCCACGAATGCGGATACTGGTGCTTCAAGCGGCCGCGCGCGATCAATCCGTTCGCTTCCGAGAGCGCCTTGATGACGGCGTCGTTCGCATCGCCTTTGTTGCCCTTGTCGTCGAGCACGCGCTTGCCTACGAAACCCGGCGCTTCCTTGGTGAAGCGTCCGTCGGCATCGACGGTGAACGGGATATGCGTGTCGATGTTGCGCTCGGCGAGCTGCTTGCCGTTCGCCATCCAGATGTCGAAGTCGTCGCGGCCGTGGCCGGGCGCGGTGTGCACGAAGCCGGTGCCGTCTTCGTCGGTGACGTGATCGCCGTCGAGCAGCGGGACTCTGAAGTCGTAACCTTTGCCGCGTAGCGGATGCGAGCAAATTACGCCGCTTAAATCGTCGCCTACGTCCCAAAGAAGTTCGTACTTCTCCGCGCG
The DNA here is from genome assembly GCA_019752575.1 of Xanthobacteraceae bacterium. Classification (GTDB taxonomy): domain Bacteria; phylum Pseudomonadota; class Alphaproteobacteria; order Rhizobiales; family Xanthobacteraceae. Next base: position 46,622 of record JAIELW010000021.1, read on the forward strand.
AGCCGCTTTCATCACGGACTCGGCGAGCTTCTTTGCAAGAATCAGTTTGTCGCCGACCTTGGCCCAATTCTCACTCGGCGCGGCTGTGACTTCGTACACGCCATATTCAATTCGCGATGAATAGCTGACCGCGCGATTTCCCGGAATCGTCCAAGGTGTTGTTGTCCAAATGACAACGGAAGCGGCGTTCATATCGGCGCGCTTCTTAGCGTTGCCTCCTCCAGATGTCTCAATGATGTTGAGCTCTTTAATCGGAAACTTCACCCAGATCATATCCGAGGTGTAGTCCTCGTACTCGACTTCGGCCTCCGCGAGCGCGGTCTTCTCCACCACCGACCACATCACGGGCTTGGAGCCGCGATAGAGCGTTTCGTTCGCCGCGAACTTCATCAGCTCGTTCGCGATCGTCGCTTCCGCGTCGAAGCTCATGGTCGTGTAGGGATGCTTCCAGTCGCCTTCGACGCCGAGACGCTTGAATTCCTCGCGCTGCACCTCGATCCAGTGCTGCGCGAAATCGCGGCATTGCTTGCGGAATTCGTTGATCTCGACCTTGTCTTTGTCCTGGCCCTTGGCGCGATATTGCTCCTCGATCTTCCATTCGATCGGCAGGCCGTGACAGTCCCAGCCCGGAACGTAATTGGAGTCGTAGCCGAGCATCTGGTGCGTGCGCGTGACTAAATCTTTCAGAATTTTATTCAGCGCATGGCCGATATGGATGTTGCCGTTCGCATAAGGCGGGCCGTCGTGCAGAATGAATTTCTCGCGGCCTTTGGATTTCGCGCGCATCAGCTCGTAGAGACCGATCTTCTGCCAGCGCGCCAAAATCTCCGGCTCTTTCTGCGGGAGCCCGGCGCGCATCGGAAAATCGGTCTGGGGCAGGAACAGCGTCTCCGAATAATCGGGGCCGTCCTTCTTCTCTTTGGCCATCGGTCCTAGGAATCTCTGTCGAATTGGGCCGCCTTCTAGCAGCGAAGGCTGAGCATCGCCACAACACTCTTACCCTCCCCTTGACGGGGAGGGTCGTTCCGAGCGGAGCGAGGAACGGGGTGGGGTGTGCGTGAATTACCCCCACCCGGTCGCCGCGCTTCGCGCGTCGCCCACCCTCCCCGCAAGGGGGAGGGTTATTTTTTAAGGAGCACCCGCGCCTGTTCGCTGTCGCGGTTCATCTGCACGATCAGCGCGTCGAGACTGTCGAATTTCGCCTCCGCGCGGATGAAGCCCACGAACTCGACCGTGATCTCCTGCCCATAAAGGTCGCCTTCGAAGTCGAACAGGAAAGTCTCCAAGAGCGGCGCGCCGTTGTCGAATTGCGGTCGGCGGCCATAACTCGCAACCGCGTCATGCGCCTTGCCGCCGGCATGCGCGCGGACGGCATAAATCGCGTGCTTGAGCTTGCACGACGGATCGAGTCGGATGTTCGCAGTCGGAAAGCCGAGCTCGCGGCCGCGCTTTTCGCCGTGGCTCACCTCGCCCGCGGCGAACCACGCGTAGCCGAGCAGTTCGTTCGCCTGCGCGATGTCGCCGGCTTCGAGCGCGTCGCGGATTTTTCCCGAAGACACCGGCACGCCGCTGTCGTTCAAGGGTGCCACGATTTCCACCGCGAAGCCGTAACGCTTGCCGGCCTCGATCAGAAACTCCGGCGTGCCTTGCCGCTGCTTTCCGAAATGGAAATCGTGCCCGACCACGACACCGGAGATTCCGAGCCAGCCTACGAGAATCTTCGAAACGAATTCTTCCGCCGTGAGCGACGCAAGCTCCTTGTCGAACTGCATCACCACCGCGCCGTCGAGATTGTTCGCGGCCAGCAGCCGCAGTTTCGCGTGCTCGGGCGTAATGCGGAAGGCCGGCGCGTCGGGCTTGAAGAAGCTGCGCGGGTGCGGCTCGAAAGTAAGCGCGAGCGCGGGCGAGCGGTTCGCATTCATATGCGCCTGTGCGCGCGCCGTTTCGATTACCGCGCGATGGCCGCGATGCACCCCGTCGAAATTTCCGATCGCGACGAAACCGCGCTTGAGCGCGGCCGGCACGATCGCGCCGTCGCGGATCACCGGAAAATCTGGAGGAAGTCTCGGCGGGACACTCATCTCAGAACTGGAAATAGATGAAAGGTGGCGCCTGGCCAACCTGCTGGAGTGCTGCCGTCAGCACCAATAAGCCCGCCGAAATTCCCCAAGCCGCGCCCCGTGCGAAAGCCCGCCGCTCGAACTGAGGAATGGCTTCCGGCAGCGGCTTCACGCGCGAGAGCAATACTGCGAGCGCGGTCGCGATCGCGTAGCCGGCAAGCAGTGTCCAGAGCGCGACATCGGCGGAGCCGCCGGCGAACAATTTGTCCGCGTCGAATGCATAAAGCTTGCGGATGCAGTCGCCGATTTCGTTTAGCGAAGTCAGGCGGAAGAAAATCCACGCGAAGCAGACCGCATGAAACGTCAGCACGATGGAAACGCCAGTCCAGATGTGCGCGGGAATGCCTTTCAGCTTTGCAAGCTGCGCGTGCAGCGAAGTTCTTGCCCAGAGATAATTGATGCAGAGAAAGATGCCGTGCAGCCCGCCCCAGATCATGAAGCTCCAGCTTGCGCCATGCCACAGGCCGCCAAGCAGCATCGTAATCATCAACGCGCTCAGCGTACGCGTGACGCCGTACTTGGAGCCGCCGAGCGGGATGTAAAGATAGTCGCGCAGGAAACGCGACAGCGTCATGTGCCAGCGGCGCCAGAAATCCTGCACCGAGCTTGCGAGATAGGGCCAGTTGAAGTTGTCCGGCCAGCGGAAACCGAACCAAAGCCCCAGCCCGCGCGCGATGTCGGTGTAGCCCGAGAAATCGAAATAGATTTGTAACGCGTAAAGATAAACATAAGGCAGCGACCACACGCCCGCTGTCTCGCCGCCCGAGACATGCGCGAAGAACGGATCGATCGCAATCGCGATCGAATCCGCGAGCACGAGTTTCTTGAAAAATCCCCGCGCGATCAGGAACGAGCCCTCGAGCGGTGCTTCGGGACGAGACGGCAATTCGCCAGGCCGCAGATGCGTCAGAAACTCCTTCGCGCGTAGAATTGGCCCCGCCACCAGATGCGGGAAGAAGGTCGTGAACAGGCTGAAGCGGACGAGGCTCGGCTCGGCCTTCACCACGCCGCGGTACACATCGACCATATAAGCGATGCCGGAGAATCCGTAGAACGAAATCCCCATCGGAATGAACCAGCCGTCGATGGCTTCGGTGCCGGGGAGTTTCCATCCGGTAATCGAATTAATCGTGACAATGAGGAGCGGCGTGTATTTCCACGCCGCCAGCACGCCGAGATTGAAGGCGATGCCCGCGATCAGCGCGAGCTTCTTGCCCTGCTTATTTTTCGCACGCTCGATCGCGAGCGCCGCCGCCCAATCGGCAATGCAATAAGCGCCGATCAGGAGAATGAGCCACCAGCGATGAAAGCCGTAGAACAAAAGACTGAGCGCGAGCATGCCCGCGATTTTCAGTTCGTAGCGGCCGCGCGTGAAATGCCAGACCAGCGCGAATACGAGGAGGAAATAGATGAATTCTTTGTCGACGAAACTCATCGCGCAAGCTCGCTGCTTTTCGCGGGTTGATCTTTATCGAGCTTGAGCAAATGCGCGGCGAGGTCGCGCGCGACGAAAGCATATCCCTCGGGCGTGTAATGCCAGTCCGGCAGGAATTGCGCACGGCGGTCAGGCCGCGACCGCAACAGCTGCACCGGATCGTAAATATCGATGCCGGTCTCCTTGCCGATCGCGCGGAAGGCGTTCTGCATCGCGTAGTTCGAATTGTCGTTCAGCACCTGCCGCCGGTCCGGCAGCACGGCGACGGTAATTTTCACGCCGAACTGCTTTTGCAGTTCAGCCATCTGGCCGAGCATGAAGCGGAAATCGTTCTCCACGATGGGCGGGAAGTTTTCGGTGATGGTCGAGAGGCGGAAGTATGGAAGCCAGGTATGTAGCCTCGCGCGAATATAGCCGAGCAGTGCAAGCCGGCTGTGATCCAGAACCCAATCGAACGGAGGCGGTGCGGGGCGCACGCGCTGCGTGATCGCGCCTTTGTTGTTCACGTAAATCGAAGCGAGCGGCGTTTCGGTGTAGCGGGCGATCTCAAGCGGGATCAGCACGAATACGATGCGGTCAAGTTTGATGCCGTATTCGAGTATCCGCCGCGCGTGCGCTATGCGCATGTGCAGCCGGTCATTGATCTGATGCATGTATAAGACGCGGCGCGGCAGCTTCATCTGGTCAGTCTGGTTCCAGATGCCCCAGCCGAAGGAGACGCCGGAATAAAGCCAGGTTGGCCGATCGGCTGTTTTCGGAATGGTCGAAAGCGGAACGAGATCGTGCGTCGAATAGATGCTGTCCGCGTTATAGCGAACGATCTGTTTCGGATCGGCGGTAAAGTCTCCGCGCCAGGGCGAAGCGTCCCCCAGAAACTCGTGGGTATTCGCAGGCGGGCGTAAGCGCGCAAACGTCTCGCCGAGTACGAGCGGAACAATCAGGCCCGCGAGCACACCGGCGGCGACGATCCAGCCTGTACGCTTTACGCGTCGAACATTCATGGAAATGGGAGACGTCAGTTACCCCGGGAGCGCCGGTTAAACCCGCGCATGGCAAGCCAAGTCAAGCAAGCCCGACTATGCCTTCGGCGCCGGCCTGCGGGGCACGGAAACGGTCGCCTGCCCGTCCAGCACTTTTTGTCCATCCACCTTCGCTTCGCAGTAAAGCACCACACGGCGGCCCTTCTCGATCAGCTCGACCACCTCGGCGCTGACCGTCACCACGTCGCCGATCTTCACCGGGCCATGGAATTCGAGGGTCTGGGAGATATAGACGGCGCCGGGCCCCGGCAGCTTGGTCCCGAGGATCGCGGAAATCAGGCTCGCGGTATAAAGGCCGTGAGCGATACGCTGGCCGAATACGGTCTTCTGGGCATAGAGGTCCGAAAGATGGACCGGGTTGTGGTCGCCGGTCAGTTCGGCAAAGCCGACCACGTCCTCGTCCATCACGGTCCGCATGAGGCTTTCGCGCATGCCGACCCGAATGTCCTCGAAATAGAGCGGCTGAAACGCCGTTATATCCAGCATCTGGTTCAAACCCGGACCCCCGTCCAACCGTTGCACCAGGCCGCTTTTCGGCAGGGCACAACGCAATCCCGCACCGCAATAACCCATGGAGAGGAAAAAAGGAATTAACCCGATGGCAAGCCCGTTTTGATACCCGGAAAGGGCAATTGGACCGCCGAACGGCGGTCCCGGACTATTCGCGGAGCGAAAAGATGGCCGCCGACACCCAAATGCCGATCCTCGTCGTCGATGACTACAAGACGATGATCCGGATCATTCGCAACCTTCTGAAGCAACTCGGCTTCGAGGACGTGGATGAGGCTGCCGACGGCAAGGAAGCCCTGGGTAAACTCAAGGAAAAGAAATACGGCCTCGTCATCTCCGACTGGAACATGGAGCCGATGACCGGCTACGAGCTGCTGCGCGAAGTCCGCGCGGACCCCAATCTGGCCAAGACGCCGTTCATCATGGTCACTGCCGAGTCGAAGACCGAGAACGTCGTCGCCGCGAAGAAGGCCGGCGTAAACAACTACATCGTCAAGCCGTTCAACGCAGCCACCTTGAAAAACAAGATCGACTCCGTTTTCACGCCAGCCGCGTAAAACGAATCTACCCGAGCCGGGCATGGGGATTTCAGAGAACACCGAGCTGGAGAACGAACTCCGCAAAATCGCGGATTACATCGTCACGCTCCGCCGCGAGATCGCCGTGTTGCAGGCGAACGAAATGCACATGCAGAAGATTCCGGCGGCGGGCCAGGAACTGGCCGCGGTCGTTTCCTCGACCGAAGGCGCCACCAACGAAATCATGGCGATCGCCGAGAACGTGCTCTCAGCCGATGCGAGCGACCCAGAAGCGTACAAAGCCTTCGTCGACAAGGAAATGATGGCGCTGTTCGAGACCTGCGCATTCCAGGATCTCACCGGCCAGCGCATTTCGCGCGTGGTGAAGACGCTCGAGCATATCGAAGCGCGCGTGTCGCGCTTTGCCACCTACACCCGTGTGAAGGACGAAGCCGGCCATGCGAATGAGAAGGAAGCCGAAGCCGCCGCGCGCCGCGAGAAGCTTCTCCTGAACGGTCCTCCATCGCCGACGAAGGCAATAGCCAGCCGGATATCGACCGGCTGCTCGCGAGCCTCAGAAACAGCTAGTGGTCCGGTGCTGACATTCGTCAGTTCCTCCGCCGGTTCTTTCACGAATGTCAGAACCAAAGGATCACTAGCCAAAAAATATTCTGGCTTTTGTCCTTTCGTAGCCGACGTTCGCTAACGACGTGCGGCAGCCCTACCAGTGCAAGCGGCGCATCATGCCGACAGGCCAGGCTGCCTGTTCGGCGAAAATTTCGCCTGCGCGATTTTTTTCTTCCGAGAAATCTTCGGCGTGAATGCCGCCGGTGATGAACAGGCAGTCGATGCCCTGCAAAGCCGCGCCCTTTAGATCGGTACGCGCGCCGTCGCCGATCGCGAGCATCTCTTCTTTCCTGATTTTCTCGCCGCGCATTTTCTCGGCGACCGCGACGACTTGATCGTAGATCGGCGCATGCGGCTTACCGGCATAGATCGCCTTGCCGCCCATCTCTTCGTAAAGCATGGCAAGCGCGCCGGCACAGACGATCAGTTTGTCGCCGCGCTCGACTACAAGATCGGGGTTGGCGCAAAGCATCAGGATGTTGCGCGGGATCAGGCGCTCGAACATGGCGCGGTAATCTTCGGCGACCTCCACTTCGTCGTTAAAAGGACCCGTCACGACGACGATGTCGCATTCGTCTTCGCCCACCATCTTGTTCGGGAGGCCGTCGTAATTCGGCAAGTCGCGCGCAGGGCCGAGATGGAACAGCTTCGCCTCAGGGCGGGCTTCCAGTTCGGTACGCGCGACATCGCCGGAAGCGACGACGGTGTCGTAGCAGTCCGCGGGCACGCCCCACTTTGCGATCTGTTTCGCGACCACCACGCCGGGACGCGGCGCATTCGAAATCAGGATCACCGTCGCGCCGTTCTTGCGCGCGGTTTTCAGCGCCTCGCAGGCAGCCGGATAGGCCGCAACGCCGTTATGAACGACGCCCCAGACGTCGCTGAGCAGGAGCTTGTATTTGGGCGCGATCGTGCCGAAGCCGCTGAGCACGGGCGGTAGCGCGGGAGAAAGATCGGGAGATTTATTTTTCACGGCGCGCGGGAGTCGCACGAATGGCCGTGCGAAGCAAGCAAGCCTTTTCTATTATTGGCGCATGATCTTCTCTGAAAAGCATGTCCTCGGATCATGTCCGAGGACATGCTTTTCGGGGTCATGCGCTATGCGCGGCGGACCGTCCGCGAGGCGAGTTTGGAAATATCGTTCGGACGAGGGGCCGCCTCCGCAGGCATCTGTTCCGTTGCGGGAAATTCCGCAACCTCAGCCTTCAGAATATCCGAGCGGATCGGGCGTGGCGGTGCAAACAAGATCCCCTGCCCGAAGCCGAGATCGTAGTCGAGAAGATCGACCACCATGGCCTCGGTCTCGATTTTCTCCGCGATCAGGTCGATGCCGTAGCGGCCCAAGAGATCGACGAGATCGGCGGGATGCACCTGTGCGCCGGTCTGCGGTACGCGGCCCAGAAGCAGCTCCGCAGAAATTTTCAGGTAGCGCACGCCGCGCTCGGCCATGGCCTGCGGATCGATATGCAGATCGCTGACGTGATCAATCGCGAAGCGGAAACCCTGATCGCGCAGCCGATGCAGGCTGTCGCGATAAACCGCGTTCGGCGAGCGGAAATCGTTCTGCGCGATCTCGATAAAGAGCGACGGCGCAATCGCCTTGTTGGCGTCGAGCGCGCTCATGATTGTGCTCATCGCCGCGCGATCCGAAAGCGTTTCCGGCGCGAGATTGAAAAAGATGCCGACGTCCTTGGATTTGGTCGCAAGCCTGCGGACGACCTGCAACGACGAGTTCACGAGATTTTCGTCAAGCGGCAACACCGCGCCGCTCCTTCGCGCGGCATCGACGAAATACTTCGACTCGATCAGCTTGCCTTCGGGAAGACGCAGCCGCGATACCGCTTCGTAGAAGCGAACCTTGCGCTGCGGCAGCGTCACGATCGGCTGCAGGTGAACGTCGATCCGCTCGTTCGCGAGCGCGTCGCGGATCAGCACCGCGACTTCGTTGTCCTTGAGTTGCCCGAGCGGATTTAACGAGTTGGGTTGTGCGATTGCGGCCTGCTGCGCCGGCCTTGCGCCGATTTCGGCTACCGCCCTAGCGGCGGCTTCCGGCGACGCGCTGAAAAGCTGCTTCTGCGCGAGCAGGCTTTCGTGTTCGGTCACCGTTTTTGCGAGGTCTTCGACCAGACCGGCGAGATCGCCGATCTCTTTCGCGAGCGGATCGGTGTGCGATTTCAAATCCTGCGAGGGCGCGGCTTCGAGCTTATCGATTCTGACATTCAATTCGCCGACCTGACGCGCGATGTCGGCGGCGGCGCGGGCAAGTCCCTCAAATCGCTCGTTCGTTTCCAGCCGGTCGCGCGAGCGTGCGGAAACCGATTCCACCGTCATCAAACCGAACATGAGCGCGAGCGCGCAGAAGGCCGCTTCGACCGCGGTGATACCGGTGGCGTAATGCAATATCGCACCCGCGGACGCCGCGATCAGCGTCATGCAGAACGCTATGAAGAAAAAGCCTTTGCCGAACATCTCGCTGCCAGGAGCCCGCCACTCCTGCCGATCCGGGAGACCGTCCCCCGAATCTCCTTGCGAATCATAGGCGAAGCCCGACTCCCAAGGAAGCTCAACTGGAAATTGGCCGCAATCGCGTTACATTTGGCGCATCAGGGACGATGGGCATGACCGCAAGGAAAAACGATATGACCACCTTGATCCTCAACCGCCGCAACCTTCTCGCTGCTGGCGGCTCGGTTCTGGCAGTGGGTGCCTCCGGGCTCTTGCTGCCCGCCAGCGCGCAGGGTTTAGCGCCGACCGTGTCGATGCCGGGCGGAGCCAACAATTACCACAACCACAAGGGCGCACCGATCGTTGAGCGTATCGGCAAAGGCGGGTTCGTGATGTCGGGCACCGTGCGCCGCGCAGGTGACGGAGCGCCGCTGGCCAGACAGCGCATCCAGATCTGGGCGCATACGATCGAAGGGCAGGAGCATGAGCCGCAAAGTCATGGCGCCACGCTCAGCGACAATAACGGCGCGTTCCGTCTTGAGATGCCGCAGATCATTCCCATCTTCGGCCAGCCGCACGGTCACCTCGCCTATGACAGCGGGGAATTCAAAACCGTGTTTCTGCGCCCAATAATGCGGAGCGCGAAGGATACCAGTCTCGAGGCGCATTTCGTCTTGCAGCCGGCCTAACCACGCAGTGAACGAAAAGATGGCGGCGGCCCGTATTGCGATGATCTGGGCCGTCCTTGTAGCCGCGATCGGCGCGCCGATCGCACTGGCGGCGACAAGTCCGTTTCTTCAATGGCACGATGCGATTTATATCGCGGCCTGCTTTGCCGGCATCATTGCGCTCGGGCTCTTGCTCGTTCAGCCCTTATTGATCACCGGATATCTGCCGGGGCTGTCGGCTTTTCGCGCGCGCCGCGCGCATCACTGGGTCGGCGGCACACTGGTCGTGGCGATCATCGTCCATGTCGCGGGATTATGGATCACCAGCCCGCCGGACATGCTGGACGCGCTTCTGTTTCGGTCGCCGACATTGTTCTCGCCCTTCGGCGTGGTGGCGATGTGGGCGATCTTCGCCACAGCAACGCTCGCTCTATTCCGCCGCCGGCTCGGACTGCGAACGTGGCGCATCACGCATATGTCGCTTGCGGTGGTCATCGTCGGCGGCAGCGTCATCCACGGAATGTTGATCGAGGGCACGATGGAGACGATGTCGAAGGCCGCGCTTTGTGCGCTCGTCGTCGCGGCGATCATCAAGGTCATGGTTGAGCTTTGGCCGCGGAAAAAGCCCGTGGCGACAAAAACAGAAAACGCATCTAATCCGCGCTAGCAAATTGCTGGCGAAAAGGGCGTGACCATTCCTATCCTGTCATTCCGGGGCGCGAGCGGTAGCGAGCGAACCCGGAATCCAGGGTAACAAACCGATGCTTTGCTTTTGGCTCTGGATTCCGGATCGCGGCTTCGCCGCGTCCGGAATGACAAGATTACTGAATCGACTTAATTACCTTGCCGAGCTTCTCGAAAATCTCGCCGATCTGGGCTTCCGAGACGATCAGCGGCGGGGAAACCGCGAGCGTGTCGCCCGCGGTCCGGATCATCATGCCGAGGTCGTGGAAGGCGTATTCGAGGGACTCGTAACCGCGCTTTCCGGGAAAGTCCTTGCGCGGCGCGAGGTCGATCCCGCAGGTGAGGCCGACGCAGCGGATGTCGAGCACACCCGGCAGACTTTTGAGCGACATCGCGGTGTCGTACCAGAGCGGCTCCAGCTTCTTCGTCCGGTTGAAGAGATCTTCCTGCTTGTAGAGATCGAGTGTGGCCAGGCCCGCCGCGACCGCGAGCGGATGCGCGGAATAAGTGTAGCCGTGAAACAGTTCGATCACGTGCTCCGGCCCCTTCATGAAGGCGTCGTAGATTCCTTTTCGCGCGATCACGCCACCCATCGGCACCGCGCCCGCGGTAACCCCCTTCGCGAACGTAATCATGTCCGGCACGACGCCGTAGCGCTCGGCGGCGAAAGCGTAACCGAGACGGCCGTAGCCGGTGATGACTTCGTCGAAGATCAGAAGAATGCCGTACTTGTCGCAGATTTCGCGCAGCCGCTTCAGATAACCTTTCGGTGGCGGCAGCACGCCGGTCGAGCCCGACATCGGCTCGACGATGACGGCAGCAATGGTCGATGCGTCATGCAGCGCGACGAGATTTTCGAGCGCATCAGCACGCTCCGCGCCCCATTCCGGTTCGCCCTTCGTGAACGCCTGCTTCTCTCTGTTGTAGGTTGCGGGCAAATGATCGGTGCCCGCAAGCGCGGTGCCGAATTGTTTTCTGTTCGCGACCATGCCGCCGACGGAAATCCCGCCGAAGCCGACGCCGTGATAGCCGCGCTCGCGGCCGATGAGGCGCGTGCGCCCGGCGTTGCCGCTCACATTATGATAGGCGAGCGCGATTTTCAGCGCGGTATCGACCGCTTCCGATCCCGAATTGCAGAAGAAGACGTGATCGAGATCGCCCGGAGCTAACTCCGCGATGCGGCTCGCCAGCGTGAACGCCCGCGGATGCGAGAACTGGAACGACGGCGCGAAGTCCATTTCGCCCGCCTGCTTGCGGATCGCTTCGACGATCGGCGCGCGATTATGACCGGGATTGATACACCAGAGCCCCGCAGCTGCATCGAGCACCTTGTGACCGTTCGCCGCGGTGTAGTGCATATCCTTCGCGCCGGTGACGAGGCGCGGGCGCTTCTTGAAGGCGCGGTTCGCGGTGAAGGGAACCCAGAACGCCTCTAAGTCGTTCGGGGCGTGCTTGGCATCTATGTCGTGGGCATAGGCCATGGGTATTGCTCCTTGAGGCCTGACTTTAACAGACCCCCACCCGCTCGCTATCGCTCGCTTCCCTCCCCCGCTTGCGGGGGAGGGATTCAGGGTGGGGGCAAGCGAACAAAGGGTTTGTTTACCCTGTTTTGGCACTCTGGCCCCTGAAATAGGGCGCTTCGGCTACCGGCGCCCGTAACCAGTCCGCGTCGAGGGGTCGCCCGGTAATGGTAAGGAAAGACGGCTCGCAAGAGCCCAATTGCGTAAGCGTTGCGTCTGTCGCCGCCCGCATTCTCGTCATCGATCACGATCCGGCCACGCGCCGCCTGCTCGCAGCGGCGCTAGCGAGCGTCTCTACGCTGCCGCTCGAAATCTTCGAGTCCGAACGCGCCGAAGACGGCATTGCGAGCGCGCGCGGAACTTCTTTCGGCGCCGCCGTGGTCTCGTTCGACCGCCGCGCGCTCTCCGCGAACATGGAAATGGTCGCGAACTTGCGCGAAGCCGGCATTCACGGGCCGATCATCGCGACTTCTTCCACCGGCTCGGTTACAGCGGCGGTCGAAGCGATCCGCTCCGGCGTCAACGATTTCATCGTGAAGCCGTTTCAGCCCAAGGAATTCGCGCGCCGCATGCTTGCGCGCATGCGCGAATATGAATCGCATCGCGTCGCGATCGCGCAGGTGCCCGCGCACGAAACGGATGAATCGTTCGAAGGTTTCATCGGCGCATCAAGCGCCATGAAAGAAGTCTATGCGCAGATCGAGCGCGTCGCTACCTCGAAAGCGCCGGTCTTCGTCACGGGCGAAAGCGGCACCGGCAAGGAAGTCTGCGCGGAAGCATTGCACATCCGCTCGCGCAATCATTCGGGACCGTTTATCGCGCTCAACTGCGGCGCGATCCCGAAGGAACTGATGGAAAGCGAAATCTTCGGCCACGTGAAAGGCGCCTTCACCTCCGCGCACGAAGATCGCGCGGGCGCCGCGGAACTCGCGAACGGCGGCACGCTGTTCCTCGACGAAATCTGCGAAATGGATTTCGCGCTGCAGTCGAAGCTCTTGCGCTTCATCCAGACCGGCACCTTCCGCCGCGTCGGCGGCACGAAGGAGATGAAGGTCAACGTCCGTTTCGTCTGCGCGACCAATCGCGACCCGAAAGAAGAGGTCGCGGTCGGCCGCTTCCGCGAAGACTTATATTATCGTCTGCACGTGCTGCCGATGCATCTGCCGTCCTTACGCGAGCGCGGGGACGATATTCTCCTTCTCGCGCGCACGTTCCTCGCGCGTTTCGCGGAAGAAGAAGGCCGTCATTTCCACGGTTTCGATTCCGAAGCGGAAGCCGCGCTCATTTCCTATCGCTGGCCCGGAAACGTGCGCCAGCTTCAGAATGTGATCCGCCGCGTCGTCGTGCTGCATGACGGCGATCTCGTCACTGGCGCGATGCTCGATCTTCCGACAGGCAACACACACGAAGCCGCGCGAGACACCGGCCCGCTGCCGCGCACGGACAGCCCGTCGATCGACCCGTACTGGATGCAGGAACAGCGCATCATCGAGGAGGCGCTCGCCGCCTTCGACGGCAACGCCCAGAAGGCTGCCGCCGCGCTGGAAATCGCGCCCTCCACGATCTACCGGAAGCTGCAGAGTTGGTCGGAGGATTGATCTGCGGTCCGATCAATCATTCGTCGTCCCCGCGAAAGCGGGGACCCATAACCCCGGCATCGCTTACTAATTGAGGCGGGTGGTTATGGGTCCCGGCTCGCGCTCGGCTATCGCCTCGCTTGGCCGGGACGACGCGGAGTAACTTGCCGCCTTCGCCCCACTCCTTTAACACCGCGCCCATAGCGGCTTCCCGCCGCTTGGGGGCTTCTCATGACGCTTATTTCAAACATTCTGGTCGGCGTCGTCGCTGCGCTGCACGCATATTTCCTCGTGCTGGAAATGTTTTTCTGGACGCAGCCTTTGGGCCTGCGCGTCTTCAACATGACGCTGCAGAAGGCGCAGGATTCCGCCGTGCTCGCCGCGAACCAGGGCCTCTATAACGGCTTCCTCGCGGCCGGCCTGCTCTACGGCATCTTCGCGGCGAACGCGGCAGTCGGCTTCCAGTTCAAGGTGTTCTTTCTTCTCTGTGTGATCGTGGCCGGGCTTTACGGCGGCTACAGCGTCTCGCCGCGCATTATCTACATTCAGGCGGTGCCGGCCGTGATCGCGCTGATCTTCGTGTGGATGGCGCATCGTTGACTTTGTCGTCCCGACCAAGCGGCGAAGCCGCGCGAGCCGGGACCCATAACCACCCGCTTCAGTTAATAAGCAATGCCGGGGTTATGGGTCCCCGCTTTCGCGGGGACGACGTAGAAAGTTGGGACTTCTGTCGCTATACAAATTTCGACAATGAGTAAGCAGAACAAAATCAAGCCTCGCCTGCCCCGCGGTCTCGAAGACCGGGGCCCTGAAGAACTGCGTGCGCTTCGCGAAATGACCGACGCGATCCGTGGTGTGTACGAGCGTTACGGTTTCGAGGCCGTGGAAACGCCGGCGATCGAATATACCGAGGCGCTCGGAAAATTTCTGCCCGACAGCGACCGCCCGAACGAAGGCGTGTTTTCTTTTCAAGATGACGACGAGCAGTGGATGTCGCTGCGCTACGACCTGACCGCGCCGCTCGCCCGCTATGTCGCGGGAAACTTCGATCAATTGCCGAAGCCTTATCGCTCGTATCGTTTCGGCAATGTGTTCCGGAACGAAAAGCCGGGTCCGGGCCGCTTCAGACAGTTTCTGCAATTCGACGCCGACACTGTCGGCTCCGCCACCGTCGCGGCGGATGCCGAGATGTGCATGATGGCCGCCGACACGATGGAAGCGCTCGGCATCGCGCGCGGCGATTACGTGATCAAAGTGAATAATCGCAAGGTGCTTGATGGCGTGATGGATGCAGCGAAGATCGTGCCCGAGCAGCGCCTCACTGTATTGCGCGCAATCGACAAACTCGACCGTCTCGGTATCGACGGCGTGAAGCAATTACTCGGCGCCGGACGCAAAGACGAATCCGGCGACTACACCAAAGGTGCGGGTCTCGCCGCCGCCGGTATCGACGCAATCACGAAGTTCGTTGCCGCGAATGGCAAGGGCAATCGGGAAACCGTCGATAATATAAAGAGCGGCGCAAAACTTTCGTCTGCGGGCGAAGAAGGCATCGAAGAACTGATCACGATCAGCGAGCTCGTCGCAGCGAGCGGTTACGAAGATCGCGTGAAGATCGATCCCTCCGTCGTCCGCGGCCTCGAATATTATACCGGCCCGGTTTACGAAGCCGAACTGACTTTCGAGACCAAAGACGAAAAGGGAAATCCGGTCCGCTTCGGTTCGGTCGGCGGCGGCGGGCGCTATGACGGGCTGATCGCGCGCTTCCGCGGCGAACCCGTACCGGCCACGGGCTTCTCCATCGGCGTCTCGCGCCTGCTCGCCGCGCTGAAGGCACTAAAGAAGATCGACGACAAGCCGGAGTTCGGCCCTGTCGTCGTGACGATCTTCGACAAGGACCGCGTCGCCGACTATCAGGCGATGGTGAAAGAGCTTCGCGAAGCCGGCATCCGCGCCGAGCTTTATCTAGGCAACCCGAAGAACTTCGGCAACCAGCTTAAATACGCCGACCGCCGCAACTCGCCAGCCGCCGTGATTCAGGGCGGCGACGAACTGGCGAAGGGCGAACTCCAGATCAAGGATCTGATCGACGGCAAGAAGGCCGCCGAGGCGATCGCTTCCAACGCCGAATGGCGCGCCTCGCGCCCGGCGCAGTTCTCCGTCCCGCGCGCAAAGCTCGTGGAGACGGTTCGCGAAGTTCTGGCACGACATTCCATCAAATAAATTGTCGTCCCCGCGAAAGCGGGGAC
>JAIELW010000002.1 GCA_019752575.1 Xanthobacteraceae bacterium
CCGCGCGCCCTCGGAATTCCGGGGGCGTCCTTGGCAAACCTCGGCGCCTTCGGCGCGCGAGAACGATGGAGGCTGTTTGAAAATTTGTCGCCGCAACTTCTTATCCCTCCCCCTTGCGGGGAGGGAAGTTTGCCGAGCGAAGCGAAGGCAAACAGGGTGGGGGGTTGCCTCGCGAAGCGAGGCTTAGAAACAAACTACCGCTGCACCCCACCCGGCTCGCACTTCGTGCTCGCCACCCTCCCCACCCAACTCGGATTTATCCGAGTTGGGCATTTTAGAAGTACCGAAGTCGGGTAAACCCGACTTCGGGTGGGGAGGGAAAAGAAGAGGTTCGCTGCCGATGTCCTACCCCTTCTGAAAATCGCCCGGCTGCGGCGGCGCAAGCGGCGTGAACAGGCAGCGGTCGGGCTTGAGATCGACGAGCGGCGTGCCGTCGAGACAATCGAGCCCGCGCACGAACACCGAATTTCCTTCGATGCGCTCGAATTTCACGATCGAGGTGCCGATTGGATTGGGCCGCACCGGCGAGCGCAGCGAAAACGTGCCGTGGGTTTCGCCGTCGCTCTTCGGACTCTGCTCCACGAGATCGCGCCGCGATTTATCGAGCCAGTAGAGCACCTCGAGCTGTTCGAATTTCTCGACGCCTTTGAGCGCCGCGACCCAAGGTTCGAAGATTTCGATGCGGCAAACCGGACCGTCGTGCCGCCCTTGCCTTGGGCAATCGAGGCGATCGTCCCACGGCGTATGAATGCGGCCGATGAAAAGGATGCCCGCATCGCGCGGCTCCGGCGCGGTTACCGCCACTTCGCCCGCACGAATTTCGTCGCGTCTCACCATGTGAGGAGTATGCGACGAAACCCGCGCGGAAAGAAATGCGGCCTAGCGGAACAGCTTCTTGATGTAGTCCGCGCCGAAGCCGGCCTTCTCGTAATGCGCCTTGCACATCGCGATATAATCGTGGACGTCGAAATAGCCGTTGGCCTCGCCCTTTTCGTCGAGCCACACCAGCGGACCGGTGACCTGGAAGAACACCTTCATCGGGTCCTTGTGCTCGTAAGCGACGAGCGTATGGCCCTCGCCCGGCGTTTCGTACACGAAATCGCCAGCGGTCGCGGTCCAATCGTGTTCGAGATAGCCCCATTTGCCGGAGATCGTGTAGGCGAAAACTTCGTGCGGATGATAATGGCGGTTCACGAGCCCTGCCTTCTTCGCCATCAGGATGTCGCACCACTTGTTCTGCGAGGGCGAGATCCACAACGGGCGCGAGGAAACCGTTTCGGTGAACGGGACGTAGTATTTCTCGTCGTCGGTCGGCGCGTTCTTGGTATAGACCTCCGGCAGCGCGTCCGGCTGAAACACTTTCGTGATCGGCTTCAGATCTTTCCAGAATTCGTTAGTGGCTAACTCGGGCATCGTCTCCTCCTCATGCTTGCTTTTTTGCTGGCGTATCGTTCCGCTAGATGTGCATGCCTCCATCGGCCATGAACACGCTTCCGGTCGAGAAGCTGCTCTCGTTCGAGGCGAGGAACAGCACCATCTTCGCGACTTCATCTGCTTTCGCGTGGCGATGCAGCGGGATGATCGAGTCGAGCAACTTGGTGCCGTCGCGGCCGGTGGCTTTGGTAATTCCGTCTTCGATGTTTTTCTGGAAGGAATTATCGATCGGCCCGGGTGCCACGATGTTCACGCGAATGTTGCGGCCGGCCAGCTCTTTCGCCGCTGTACGCACAAGGCCGATCACCGCGTGCTTCGAAGTCGCGTAAGCGCAGATGCCGGGATCGCTGGTCACGCCGACGACGCTGGACGTCACGATAATGCTGCCGCCGTCGTTGATAAACGGCTGCGCGTATTTGATCGCAAGAAACGACGCGCGGACGTTCACTGCCATGACCTGATCGAACAACTCGTCGGGATATTGCGAGATCGGCGCGATCACGCCGGAGATGCCGGCGTTCGAGAACAGGACGTCGATTTTGCCGAGAGCTTTGACGGCGGCCCCGATGTATTTTTTCGTTTCGGAAACGTCGGCGACGTTCGCTGCGCAAACTGCGAGGCGGTCCTTGTATTTCTCGAGCGGCTTCGCCGCTTCGGCGAGTTGCTGGTTGGTGCGATCGACAAGGAGAACTTTCGCGCCTTCGGCAAGCATTGCTTCCGAGCTGGCGAGACCGAGGCTTCCGGCGGCACCCGTGACGACGCAGACTTTCCCTTCGAGCTTTCCCATCATGCCACCCCCAGATACGCGCGTTGCACCGCCGGATCGTCGCGCAGTTGCAAGGCCGTACCCTCGCCGGTGATGCGGCCGGTTTCGATCAGGTACCCGCGGTCGGCGATCTGCAAGCTGCGCTTTGCGTTCTGTTCGACGAGCAGAATGCCGATGCCGCTCTCGCGAACTTTCTTCAGCGACGCGAACAGCTCTCCGCAGACAAGCGGCGCGAGTCCCAGCGAAGGCTCGTCCAGAAGAAGAATGTCTGGTGCGGACATCAGCGCACGTCCGATCGCGACCATCTGCTGTTCGCCGCCGCTCATGGTATTCGCGGCTTGCGTGAGGCGCTGCGCGAGCTTTGGAAACAGCGAAAGCGTGCGATCGAGATTTTCCTGTTCCCGCGCACGGGCGCGTTTTGCATAAGCCCCGAGCATCAGGTTCTCGCGAACGGTTAGTTCGCCGAAAATACCGCGACCTTCCGGTACCAGCGCCAATCCCGCTTCGACGATATCGTTCGCGCGCATCTTCTGAAGATCGCGGCCTGCGAGCGAAACCTTTGCGGAAGACTTCGGCACGATGCCCGCGATAGCTTTCAGGAGCGAAGTCTTGCCCGAACCGTTTGCGCCCAGAATGACTACGATCTCGCGTTGCGCGACCGCAAGCTTCACGTCGTCGAGCGCGCGATGCTTGCCGTATGCGACGGAGAGGCCCGAAATCTCAAGCATCGGCGTCTCCGAGATAGGCGCGGATCACCTCTGGATCGGCGAGGACTTCTTTCGGTGTGCCCTCCGCGATCTTCTTGCCAGCGTTCATCACGTAGCAACGATCGCAGAGCGAGCGGATCGCATCCATGACATGCTCGACCATCAGGATGGTCCGGCCTTCGGCACGCAGCGAACGAATAAGCTCGATCCCGTCGCGAAGCTCCGTCGGGTTCAAACCCGCGAGCCATTCGTCGAGAAGAAGTAATTCCGGCTGCATCGCGAGCGCGCGGGCAAGCTCCAGCCGCTTCTGGTCGATATAGGTAAGCTCCGAGGTCATAACATGTGCGCGGGTCACGAGCCCGACACGCGCGAGCAGCTCGTGTGCGGCGAGATCGGCCTCCCTGCCCCAGCGGCTTTTCGCGCCGAAGGCGAGCCCCGCGATCACATTTTCTTTGCAGGTCATCGAGCCGAGTACGCGGACAAGCTGGAAGGTTCGCGCAACACCTTCGCGCGCGATCCTGAATGCGGGAAGTTTTTCCAGCGGCCGACCGCGCAACTGGATCGAACCCGTGTCCGATTTCAGCGCGCCGGAGATCAGATTGAGCACGGTGGTCTTGCCGGAACCGTTCGGCCCAAGGAGTCCCACGATTTCGCCTGGCCTTACCTCCAGCGCCACACTATCGACGGCAACGAGCCCGCCGAAGCGGCGCGTGAGGCCGGAAATCGAAAGGAGTGCGGCACTCATGCCTTCGCTCCCTTCATTCTGTTCAGCGAAAGCTGCGCGCCTTCGATCAGGCCGACAATGCCGCGCGGGATGGCGTAAACGATCAGCAGAAACGCGATGCCGACCATGATGCTGAAATGATTAGGAAACTTCGCGAGCAGAATCTCGAACAGCATCACTAGCGGAATGACGCCGAAGATCGGCCCGTAGAGCCTATGCACCCCACCGAGTAGCGCCATGATCAGCACCTGAAACGAAACCACCGGATTGAAGGCAATCGCCGGATCGATATAGGTCCAGCGCGGCGCCATGATCGCGCCCGCAAGCGTCATAAACGACGCGCTAAACGCGAACAGCACCACCTTCGCCAAGGTCGTATTGATGCCGACATGACGCGCAACCGCCTCATCGTCACCGATCACGCGCAGCGCGAGACCAAGTTTCGAACGCTGGATCAGCCAGCCGGAGATAAAGACGATCACCGCGAGCGCGAGCAATTGCCAGTAGATCTGCGATGTCGTGATATCGACGAAGACGTAACGGCCGAGCGTGCGCGTGATGTTGACCTCGTACCAGGTCACCAGTTGGCGCACGAGCTCGGCCAAGCCGAACGTAAAGATGACGAAATAGACGCCGGAAAGCCGCAGCGTCGATAGACCGACGAGCAGCGAAAGCACGAAGCCGATCACAAAGGCGATCAGAAGAACGAGCGGCCACGCAAGCTCTTCGCCGAGTACAGCGACGGTGTAAGCGCCGATCCCGAAGAAGGCGACGGTCGCAAGCGACACATAGCGCGTGGGACCGGAGAACAGCGTCCACGCGGTCGCGAGCACCGTGTAGCTCACGATATTTATGGCAAGCGAGAGCTGATAGCCGTTCGTTACAGAAGGCACCAAGGCAAGCAGCGCGACGGCAACAACGAGCGCCGCGGAGATTGCGAGATTGCGCGCACTCATGACCGCCGCGCCCCGAACAAGCCCTGCGGGCGCAGAAGCAGCACCAGGATAAAGATGATGTAGGTCGCAGCGAGCGTCAGACCCGGATCGACATAAGTCGCAACGAAAGTTTCGGTGAGCCCGAGGATCATGCCGGCGATCAGGCAGCCGAGAAGATTGCCGACCCCGCCCATGATGACGACAATCAGCGCCTTCATGGTGAAGACGACGCCGAGGCTCGCGTTGAAGGTAAGAAACATCGAAACGAGTACGCCACCAGCCGCGACCAGCGCGCCGCCGAGCGCATAGGCGAAAGCCGCGGTCGCGCGCACGTCAATCGCGACCAAGAGCGCCGAAACCGGATCGACCGCCACCGCTCGGATCGCGGTGCCCGCGCGCGTCCGCGTCAAGCCGAGATAAAGCGCAAGCCCGATCACCACCGCAAAGCCGAGCGCAAGCAGACGGCTCGCTGAAACTGTCGCACCGAAAATCTTCACCGGGATCGCGAGAAAGGAATAGCTGAAATAGTTGCCGCCGAAGATTGCGAGCATCACGCCTTGCGCGACGAACAGAAGCCCGAAAGTCGCGAGGATGGAATCCACTTCCAGCGCGTCGCGTGAAGGCGCGCGCTTCACAAGCGGCATCAGCAGCACCTGATAGACGAGCCAGTTGATGAGCGCCGCGAGCGGCACGATGACAAGCAATCCGATCAGCGGATTGACCGAAACGGCCGTGAACAGCCACAGCGCCGCGAAACAGGCGGCCACGAGCGACTCGCCATAGGACAGATTCATGATGCGCGCGACGCCGTATTGCAGCGTCAGGCCCATCGCGATTAACGCATAGATGCCCCCAAGCGTGATGCCGGAGAGCAACGGCTCCGTGAACATGAACTCGATCTTCGCGCTAGTTTAAGAAAAGGCAACGCGGCAGGCCCGGGAGGAGGCCCGCCGCGTCACATACCGCCCCCGTTACTTCTTCCAGGGAGCCTTCGGAACTCTCAGGTCCGCCACACCCGGACGCTGTGGCGCAACGCCGACGTACAAACCGTCCTGCCATTGGCCCAGGAGCCAGAACGCATCCTTCGGCATGTTGTTCTCGAGCTTGATCTTGCCGATCACGGTGTCGAAGGTTCCGGTCTGCAGTTCCTTGATGATCGCGGCGCGGTCGATCTTGCCGACGCGCTCGATCGCCTGCTCCAGCATCTGCAGCGAGGAGTAGCCGATCTGGCTGCCCCAGTAGTCTGGGTCGCGGTTCACGAGTTTTCGAATCTTCTCGCGGTACTCCATCGTCGCCTTGTTGTCCTTCGACCAGCCGCCGAGCGAAATCACGCCTTCGGCGTTCTCGCCGAAGCGTTGCGGAAACAGCGGGAAGAAGGTGCCGACGCCGGTGAACATCACCTTAGGCGCATACGAAGTCAGACGCGCCTGATCGACAAGCGCAACCGTATCCGGCGGATAACTGAAAGCGACGAAGGTGTCGGCCTTCGAGCGCTCGGCTTCGCCCACGATCGGCGCCATGTCCTGCGTGCCGATCGGATAGCTCTTGTCGAACACGAGCTTGAAGCCGGCCTTCTCGAAGCCTGCGCGCGCTGCCTTCGAGAGATCGATGCCGAAGCCGTCGGCGACCGAGACCATCGCGATCTGGTCGTTGATCTTGCCTTCCTTGCGCAGCTTCACGAGCAGATCGACGAACGCGTCGATGTACTGCTTCGAGGTGCCGAGGAACCAGAAGCTGTTCGGCCAGCGCTTCGCGAGCTCCGGCGCGCGGTCGGTGACAGCGCTGAAGGTGAGCTGCGGATAATTGTGCTTGTTGAAGGTCGGGCCGACCGCGAGATTGATGCCCGTGCCCCACGGCGGCAGCAGGAGATCGACCTTATCCTGTTCGATCAAACGCTCGACCGCGCGCACCGCTTCTTCCGAGTTCGAGCGGTCGTCGTATTCGACCACTTCGATCGGGATGCGCTTGCCATAGGCTTTGAGCATCAGGCCGCCCTTGGCGTTCACTTCCTGAACCCAGAGCTGATAATTCGGAATCTGCGTGATGTTCGCGCCGCCCGCGTTCGGGCCGGTCTTCGAGATCGCATAACCGATTTTGATAACTTTCGGCGCGGCATCCTGCGCCGACAGCATCGGCGCGCTGAGACCCAGCGCGGCTGCGGCGGCAAGGCTGAGCAGCAGTTTCGCATTCAATTTCATGCTTTTCCTCCCCTGATCTTGTTCTTGGATCGATGGTTGGGGAGCCAAAAGTAGGCTCCCATTCGATTGGTGTACCAACGATTTATCGGCGCGAATAGTGGGAAAATCGCGCTGCGGCGCACGCGAATTGAATCCTGCCGCTTCCCGGAAATGTCCAACGACGGTTTCCGTTACGTCGCGAGGCGCGTTGCTCTCGCAACTTCTACGGGCGAAATTGCGCGGAGAAATTTGCCCGGAAGAAAATCAAAATGGCCGCCCCCAAACCGCCCGCCTTCGAAACTTTAAGTTTGCACGCGGGACAACACCCCGATCCAGTCACCGGCGCGCGCGCCGTGCCGATTTATCAAACGACTTCTTATGTGTTTCAGGACACAGACCACGCGGCCGCGCTCTTTAATCTCGAACGCGCGGGCAACATCTATACGCGCATTTCGAACCCGACGACGGCCGTACTCGAAGAGCGCCTCTCGGCTCTAGAGAACGGAGTGGGTGCGGTCGCAACCGCGAGCGGCATGGCCGCGATGCACCTTGCGATTGCGACGGTTGCGAGTGCGGGCGATCACATCGTCGCATCCGCTTCGCTTTATGGCGGCACAATCAACCTGCTTGCACACACCTTGCCGCGTTTCGGCATCACGACGACGTTCGTGAAGCCGCGCGACCATGCGGGCATCAAAGCTGCGATCAAACCAAACACGAAACTCGTGATCGGCGAAACCATCGGCAATCCGGGTCTCGAAGTACTCGACATTCCGAAAGTGGCGCAGATTGCGCATGACGCAAAAATTCCGCTCCTGATCGACAACACCTTCGCGACCCCTTATCTCTCCCGCCCACTCGATCTCGGCGCCGATCTGGTCATGCATTCGATGACAAAATGGATCGGCGGGCATGGTATCGCGATCGGTGGTATCATCATCGACAGCGGACGCTTCGATTGGATCAATTCCGGAAAATTCCCGCAACTCACCGAACCCTACGCCGGCTATCACGGCATCAATTTCGTCGAACAGTTCGGTCCATGGGGGTTTGTGATGCGCGCACGCTCCGAGGGCTTGCGCGATTTCGGCGCATGCATTTCGCCGACCAACGCATTCCAGATTTTGCAGGGCGTCGAAACGCTCGGCGTTCGCATGGACCGTCACATCGCGAACACGAACGCTGTGCTGGAAGCGCTCTCCAATAACACCGCCGTGAAATGGGTGCTGCACCCGTCCCTGCCCTCGCATGAAGATCACGAACTTGCGAAGAAATTGCTGCCGCGCGGTGCGGGCTCGATCGTGAGCTTCGGCATCGAGGGCGGACGCGCGGCGGGCAAAAAATTCATCGAGGGCTTGCGTCTGGCCAGTCATCTCGCGAATGTCGGCGACGCAAAGACGCTCGTCATTCATCCCGGAAGCACGACACATCAGCAGATGGACGCAGCGCAATTGAAAGCCGCGGGCATCGGCGAAGAATTGATACGTCTTTCCGTGGGCATAGAAACGGCGCAGGACATCATCGACGATCTTAGCCAAGCGCTCCGCGCCTCGCAGAAAGCGTGATGCCATGCGGATCAATGTGAACGGCTCGGAAGTATTCGCCGCGACCGGTGGCAAGGATTTCGATCCGGAAAAGCCCGCCGTCGTCTTTCTGCATGGCGCAGGCTTCGATCACTCGACCTGGGCGCTTTATACGCGTTGGCATGCACACAACGGCTTCTCCGTGCTCGCCCCCGATCTCCCAGGCCACGGCCTTTCCGGCGGGAAGCCGCTGACTTCTGTCGGCGAACTGGCGGACTGGGTCGCCGCGCTGGTCGAGGTCACGGGCGCGAAACAAGCCCGCCTGATCGGACACTCGATGGGGACCCTGATTGCCATCGAAACGGCCGCGCGCCACCCAGACAAGGTGACTAGTCTCGGGCTTATTGCAGCAGCCACTTCAATGCCGGTGAGCGACGAACTACTAAACGCGGCGAAACAAAACTCTCCGGACGCTTTTGCAATGATGACGATCTGGGGCTTTGGCTCTCGCGCCGTACTAGGCGGCTGCCTTTCGCCGGGCAACTGGATGATGGGAAAAGGTGTGCGCGTGCTTGAGGCGAATACTCCCGGAGCACTTTTTGCCGATCTTTCGGCGACCAAGGCTTATGACGCGACAGGTGCTGCCGCGAAAATTAAGGTGCCGGTGACGATCGTGCTTGCCGAGCGCGATCTCATGACGCCCGCCAAAGGCGGCAAGGCGCTCGCGGCGCTAATACCGGTCGCAAAACTCGTCATCCTTGCGGGCGCAGGCCACATGCTGGTCGCCGAGCGTCCGGACGAAGTGCTGAAGGCGATCGCGGCTTGACCGGCGGCGGCTTCGGAATGATTTGCCGCTAGACGCGCTTCTGCACGTTGGCGCTCCGCGCAGGAATGCCGAATTCGCTGCGGCAGACTTCCGCGAGCAGCGCGATGCCTTCTCGAATTTCTTCATGCGACGGACTTGCAAAGCAGATGCGGATGCGGCTTTTGCTGTGCACGGCATTCACCGACCACTCCGGGCCGGGATTGATCGCAACACCTGCGGCAAGCGCCTTCTGGTAGAGCTTCATGCTGTCCACCTGATCGGGCAGCCTCACCCAAAGGAAAATTCCTCCCGGCGCATCCTCGAATTCGGCCGCCGTACCGAATTGCTCGTTCAAGGCTTCCATCAGGGTCGCGAGCTTCGCGCGCAGCGCGGTTCGCAATGCCGGCACATGCGTTGTGAAATGCACCTTGCAGAATTCTGCAAGCACCATTTGTTCAAGTGCGCCAGAACCTGCATCGGTTTTCAGCGCGAGCACGCGCGAAAGAATTTCCCAGGGCGCGACGATATAGCCCACGCGAAGCGCGGGCGCGACCGATTTGGAGAACGATCCGATATGCACGACGCCGCCGGTCTTGCTCATTGCATAGAGTGCAGGCGGGCGTTTGCCGCTCCAGATCAGATCGGCATAGCAATCGTCCTCGAAGACCGGCACGCCGTAGTCTTCGGAAAGCTTGAGCAATTCGAGACGCCGCGCTTCGCTCATGATCGTCGCGGTAGGATTCTGCACGGTCGGGATCGTGTAGATGAATTTCGGACGAACGCCCCGCGATTTCAGATCGGCCAGCGCCGCCGCGAGAACGTCCATCCGCATACCACCATCGTCAAGCGGGATTCCGACGACATTGACGCCCATACGCGTCATCCGGTTGATCGAGCCTTGATAGCTTTCCTGCTCGTAGATCACCGTGTCGCCGCGAACGCAGAACACCGCGTTGACGAGATCGAGCGCCTGTAGCGAGCCCGACACCATGACGATGTCCTCTGCCGTGCATGAAATTCCGGCGTCCCGCTTGAGTTTTTCCGCCACGAATTCGCGCAGCGGGCGATAGCCCTGCGGTCCGGTGTTTACCGTGTAGTTCGCGAGAGCCCGGCCTTCACGCAAGAGCACGGCATCCGCCGCCGTGCGCAACGCATCGACCGGAACGACAGCGGGGTCGTTATGTCCGCCGACGAAGTTGTAGCGCGCGGCACCGGTCCATTTGATTGCGGGCGCCGGCAGAGATGCGGGAAAAAGCGAGGCGAAATCGAACGCACTTGAACGCATGGGAGAACCGGATCCTTACGGCCGCACAGTACTGCGCAGCTCGAAGGCAGATTATCCGGGAATATCGGAAACCTGCCAGTGGCAATACCGCAAGACTTAGTGCCACTCTACGAGTTCCTGCAGGCCCTTTTGATCCAGCACCGTCAACTTGCGGCCGTCGATGCGAAGCAACCCGTTCGCGCGGAACCGGCTAATGCCTACGCACTATGCCGGCCCATGCGCGAGAATGCTTATTTCGCTTCCGCCTTCACGGCGGCCTCTACGTCGTCTTTGAAATCGCCGCTCGAAAGTCCGTTCGCGATGAGCTTGGGATACAGCCGCTTGAACTCCGGCAGAATGCGGTCGAACGGCACGTCGGGGTAAGTCCCGCGATCCTGCAAGTATTCCATATGCTTGCGGCCCTCCGGGTCGAACGGCTGAAACAGCGAGTCGTTCTCTCCGTCGAACTCGAGCGGCGCGAGTTTTGCGCGTTCGCAAAGCGCTTTGTCGAAGGCGGGCGTGGATTTCACCCATTTTCCGCCGATCAGCATCTCCGTATAGGAGTGCCATTGAAACACATCGGACTCGACGAGATCGTGCAGCTTCTTCGAGGTAATATGATTTCGTACATCCGCGTAACCGGGCCGCGCAGCGATACCGACCGCACGCGCGCAAGCAGCCAATAACGCCGCCTTGCCGACGCAGAAACCCTGCCCCGCTTTTAATACATCGCTTGCACGAAACGTCTCCGGCTTCGAATAGTCGAGATAAGGATTATAGGAAATCCCGTCACGCACCGCGTGATAAAGCGCGATCGCCCGCGCCTTTTCCCCGCGAACTCCGGCCACCGCATCTTCAGCGAAACCAACAACCTCGGAATTGTCGCTATCGACGAATTCAGCCGGTAAAAGAAATGCGGTATCTTGCATGGAAATTCAGGAGAGAGTGATTTTTTCGACGGCTTCGACGACCGCCTTGTCGTCATCAATCCACACCATCTTCAGATCTCCGGCTTCTTCCGCCCTGAACCGGAATTCGAGATAAGGATTCGCCGACACGCCGGTACCGAGTGCCCAGGAAATCACCGGCTTCCCATTGAAGACGCAGTCGAACTTATTGACGATCTTTTGCGGCACGGTCTTGCCGTCTGTGTCCTTGCGGAAGCCGGTTTCCATCGCATGCTGCACGATCGTGCGCACGGTGACGACTTCGCCCTTTTTCGGCGTCTTCGTGCTGAGCCAGATGCGCGGAGGCGTAGACATGCTCGCTCCTATCCGCCGGGCGCGCAGGCGCCGCTCGTTACCGTCACGGCCTTGCGCGCCACGAAAACCGAGCCGTCGTTCATTTTTGCGAACACGCTCACGGTCTGCGATTCCGCGAGCCGGATGCGCGTGCTCAGATGCGGAACCGAAAGACCAGGCTCGAACTTGAAACTGCAAACTTTCGGGCGCGGATTCTTCTCGGCGATGACCAGCACTTCGCTGCAATAGTTGTCGGCAGTCATCGGGCTATCGACGCGAATACCCACCGGCACCGAATTGGCGTTGTCGGCGGTGAAGGGAATGTCGAATTCGATCTTGCCGCTCGCAGGAATCTTGCCTCCGAGAAATTCTGCGGCCGCGCCCTGTGCCTCTGCACGTGAGGCTCGCAGCAGCGCCATCGCTGCGAGCGCCCAACCGAAAAGCGCGAAACTCTGCCGTCTCGATAGTTTTCTCATTTTGTATGCGGGGCCTAAATTCCAATGTCTGCTTATAGATAGAGAGTGCTGCCGGAAATAACGAGGCGGTAAAAAATACCCCTTGCCTAAAGCCCTTTCTTGATTTGATATATTCTAAACGTGGAATACATAAAATCACGTTAGTATAATGTGATTATGCTTGGAGGGCTGGATGGTCAGCAGATCAAAAATACTCGGTGCGATTTCGGGAGCAACATTGTTGCTCATTGCCGGAGCCGCGCATGCGCAGTCGGCGGGCGACGCTGCGGTTCTCGCCGGTCCTTGCGCGAACTGTCACGGCACCGACGGAAAATCGAACAATAAGGTGCCCTCGCTCGCAGGCCGTCCCGCGCCGACACTCGCCGCGCTGATGAAAGCGTTCAAAGGCGAAACGCCGCCGCCCGGCACCACGATCATGAACCGCCTCGCCAAGGGCTATACCGACGAGCAGATCGAAGCTCTCGCCAAATATTTTGCGGAGAAAAAGTGATGAGCACCAACATGATTTCCCGCCGCTGCACGCTGCAACTTCTCGGCGGAGCCGGTGCCGGACTGATGTCGCTCTCGATGCCAGCGATCGCGCAGGGTGCTGGCGCTGGCCGCGTCGTTGTGGTCGGCGGCGGCTTTGGCGGTGCCACCGCCGCGAAATACATCAAGCGCACAAACCCGAAGATCCAGGTGACGCTGGTCGAGCCGCTGCAGCGTTACTACACCTGCCCGTTCACGAATCTGCATTTCGGCGGACTTCGCACCTTCGAACAGCAGGGTCACAACTTCAACGAATTGCGCGCGCTTGGCGTGCAGGTCGTGCATGCGCTTGCGAACGACGTCGACAACAAGAAGAAGACGGTGACGCTCGCGGGCGGCCGCGTTCTGCAATACGACAAGCTCGTGCTCTCGCCGGGCATAGACATTCGCTGGGGCGCGCTGAAGGGTTACGATCAGGCGGCGGCCCAGCTCGCGCCGCACGCCTGGCAGGCAGGCCCGCAGACGACGTTGCTCAAGCAGCAACTCGACGCGATGCCGGATGGCGGCACCTTCATTCTGGTCGCGCCGGAAAATCCGTTCCGCTGCCCGCCGGGACCGTATGAGCGCGTCAGCATGATCGGTCACTACTTCAAGACGCGGAAACCGAAATCGAAAATTCTCGTCCTCGACGCGAAGGAAAATTTTTCCAAGCAGGGCCTCTTCCTCGACGGCTGGAAGAAGGTCTATGGCGAGATGATCGAATGGGTGCCGCTCTCGAAGGACGGCAAGGTCGTCCGCGTCGATGCGCGTGCGCGCGAAGTCGAAACCGAATTCGGCAAGAAACACAAAGCCTCGGTGCTGAACGTGGTACCGCCGCAGAAGGCCGGCTTCATCGCCGACCGCGCCGGTGTCACCGCGCAAAGCGGCTGGGTGCCGATCAAAGCGGAAACCTTCGAATCCTCGCAAGTTGCCGACATTCACGTCATCGGCGATGCGACCGCAGCGGCGCCAATGCCGAAGTCGGGTTTCGTCGCGAACGCACAAGGCAAGGTCGCAGCGGCTGCGATCGTTGCTTCCCTTGCCGGCCGGCCGGCGCCGAAGGCTTCGTGGGCGAACACCTGCTACAGCTTGATCGCACCCGACTACGGCATCTCGGTCGCGAACGTCTACGACGTCGTCGAAGGCAAACTGAACGAGATCAAGGGCTCCGGCGGCGTCAGCCCGCGCGAAGCCTCGCCGGAATTCCGCAAGCTCGAAGCGGAATACGGCGTTGCCTGGTACAATGCAATCGCCAACGACGCCTGGGGCACCAAAGCCTGAACCGCTTGCTCCTTTGCGACCGGCCCAGTAAGCGAGAGAAATGTCTCCTCTGACACTCTCGCTCTGGGCCGGTTTCGTTATCGGCATCGCGTTCGGCGTCACCGTGCAGCGCACGGGATTCTGCCTGAACACGGCGTTCCGCGGGCTTTGGGTGACGGGCGATCTGCGCAAGCTTTCGGCCTTCTTGCTCGCGATGGCGGTCGCAGTGCTCGGCACGCAAGTGAGCGAAGCGCTCGGTCTGATCGATCTGCGTTTCTCGATCTATGTTTCCGCGCCAGTTTCCTGGCTCGTCATTCCGCTCGGCGGCGCCATCTTCGGCTACGGCATGATTGCGTCGAACGGTTGCGGCGCGCGCTCGCTGGTACTGCTCGGGCAGGGCAATTTGCGCTCTTTCGTCGTGCTGCTCTGTTTGGGCATCGCGGCCTACGCGACGCTAAGCGGCGTGATCGCGCCGCTGCGCGCGCCAATTGTCAGGCAGACAGCGCTAGCCTTCAATAAATTGCCCGCGCTTCCACGCTATCTCGATATTTGGCTGAGCCCTAACGCTGCACGTGTGCTTCCGGCAATTTTAATTGCCGTAATGCTGTTAGCGCTTGCCTTTCGAAACGGCGCTTTTCGGAATAGTCCGCGCGACATCCTTGGCGGTCTCGTCGTCGGGTTGCTGATCGCAGCAGGCTGGCTTGCCACCGGCTATCTCGGCGCGGACGAATTTGAACCGCCGCTGATCGCATCGCTCACCTTCATCGCGCCGGTCGGCGAAACGATTCAATATGCGATGTTGGCTACCGGCGCTCGCATATCGTTCGGCGTCGCCGTCATATGCGGCGTGTTCGTTGGCGCGCTCGCGTCGGCGCTCGCCACCCGCACCTATGAACTGCAAGGCTTCAGCCGGCCGACGCAGATGCTGCGCTACATGGCGGGCGGTGCGCTGATGGGTATCGGCGGCGCCATGGCGCTCGGCTGCTCGATCGGCCAGGGACTGACCGGGTTCTCGACGCTTGCGTTCGGATCCCTGCTCGCCGCCGCCGGAATTGCCCTTGGCGCGACGCTCGCTTTGCGCGGACCGCTGCGGCTCCCCGCGCTATAGCGCGCTACCCCCGCTGCATGCCCCAGCGCCGCACCGTGCGCTTTTCGATGCTACGGAAAATAATGCCTTCCACGAACAGGCCCACCGCCATCACGGTCAGAAGACCTGCGAACACCGAAGCCGTATCGAGCAGGTTGCGGTTCTCGAAGATGAACCATCCCAAACCGCCGCGGCCGGAAGAAACACCGAACACAAGTTCGGCGGCGATCAGTGTACGCCAAGCAAAAGCCCAGCCGATTTTTAAGCCCGCGAGAATTGCGGGAAACGCCGCGGGAATAAGAATATGCAAGACGTAATTCAATCCACGCAGACCGAAAGTCTGACCCGCCATGCGCAGCGTTTCGGAGACCGCGAGAAATCCTGTGTGCGCGTTCAATGCCACCGCCCACAGCACCGAATTCACGATCACGAAGACGAGCGACGGCGTGCCGAGTCCGAACCACAACAGGGCAACGGGAAGAAGCGCGATCGCCGGCAGCGGGTTGAACATCGCCGTCATGATCGACAGGAAATCGGTGCCAATCCGCGTCGATACCGCGACCGTCGTCACGACTGCTGCGAGAAATATCCCTAGCGCGTAACCGATCAAAAGAACCTGCAATGTCACAAAGAGACGTTGCGGGATCACGCCGGAAACGATGCCGCTGTAAAGCGCCTCCACGGTCGCGGTAAAGGTCGGAAACGAAAGCACGTTTCCGTGCGCCGCCATGTAGCGGCCGTAGCCTTCCCAAGCGGCGATCAGGAGAAGCAGAATGAGCGTCTTGCGGAACGCGCCGTTGTTCCAGAGCCGTTCGCCGAAAGAGAGCGGACGCGCGACATCTCCGAAGCTCGCGGGTGCCGCCGCGGTGCGTTCGAACTCCGGACGCTTCGGCGGCAACGGCTTTTCGACGGGCAATGTCATTGCTTCGCTCCGTCGCCGAACAACATGTGATGGATACGCCTGCAGAGCGCACCGAACTCCGGTCCATCGCGCTCCTCATGCCGGAAGCCCGGGCTGTTCAATTCGGCAAGCACCTGGCCGGGATGCGGGGTCAACACGAGAATGCGCGAACCGACGATCGCGGCCTCTTCAATCGAATGTGTTACAAAGATCAGCGTGAAACGGATATCATCCCACAGTTGCAGCAGTTCGTCCTGCATTTTGCGCCGCGTCAGCGCATCGAGCGCGGCATAGGGCTCGTCCATCAAGAGTACGTCTGGTTTCATCGCCATAGCGCGCGCAATCGCCGCGCGCTGCTTCATGCCGCCAGAAAGCATGTGCGGATAAACATCCGCGAACTTTCCGAGATTTACTTTTGCGATCACCTCTAGCGCACGCTCTTTCGCCTCCGCCGCACGCACGCCGTTCGAAAGCATCGGCATCATTACGTTGCCGAGCACCGTCTTCCACGGCATCAGCTGATCGAATTCCTGAAACACCATCATCCGGTCCGGGCCGGGCTGCCGGATCGGTTGGCCCTTGAGCCGGATTTCTCCGCCTGCCGGAGGATGAAAACCGGCGATGGATTTCAGGATGGTCGATTTTCCGCACCCCGAAGGTCCGAGCATCACGAAGCGCTCGGCGCGATGGATATCGAAGCTGACTTTATAGGTCGCCGTCACCAAATGGTCGGGCGTCTTGTATTGCAGCGTCACGTCTTCGACACGGACGACCGGCGCTTCGGCGGATTCCTGGGTGGCGTTCATCATTCCCCGCAAACGCGCCTTCCCGCCGCGGCGGCGGGAAGGCCTCGCTTCAATAGCTTAGCTTAGTCGCTCTTGGTGTTGTGAAGCGACGGCACGAAGGCCTCTTGCCACTTCGCAGGCGGTGACTTGAGCTGGCCGATGCGGCCCATGAAATCGGCGCTGGTCTTGATGCCGTGCACCGACGTGCCGAAATCGTCCTTGAGATCCTTCAGGATCGCTTCGATCGCAGCCGCATCTAACGTCTTCTGCGGCTCGACCTTGAGATAGATTTCGGTCGCCTTCTTGGAATCTTTGCGGATGAGATCGGAAGCTTCCGCAATCGCTTTCGCAAACACGTCGGCCATCTTCGGGTTTGCGTCGAGGTAGCGCTTGGTGGCACCGGCGACGAGGAACGACGCCTTGCCGCCGAAGGCGTCAGTCGAGGTCAGCACCTGCTTGATCTTCGGATTGCGCAACGCGACCTGCGTGAACGGCGCCGACGAGAAATAAGCGGTGACTTCGGTCGCGCCTGAAGTGACTTGCGCAAGCGACTCCGGATGCGGCAGCGCCACGACTTGCGCGCGCAGCTTGTCGTGCTGACCCTCGCCGAACGCCTTTTCGGAGGCGAGCTGAAGCGCATACATCTGCGGCGAGACGAGCGCGGGCATCGAGATGCGGTCGCTCGGCTTGAAATCCTTCAGCGATTTGACGCCCTCCTGATTCGTGATCAGCACGAGCGGCTGCGTGGTCACACCGGACACGCCGATGATCTGTTGCGGCGTGCCTCTCGCCTTGTCCCACGCAATCAGCATCGCCTGCGGACCATAGACGCCGATGTCGACGGAACCGGAAAGCACGGCATCCTGCATCGCGCCTGACCCTGAGAAGCGCTGGTAATTCGCGGTAACATCGAGGCCGGCCGCCTTCGCGTGCTTCTCGATGAGTTTCAGTTCGCGCAGGATAAAGGTCGGCAAAAATCCGATACCGAATCCGATACCGATTTTCACTTCGTTCGCCTGCGCGAACACGCGGCCCGGCAGCATCGCCGCTGACCCAGCGGCTGCGGTAATTCCGATAAACTTTCTTCGATTGGGCGAATACATGGCGTTGTCTCCCTGACTTCGTTTCTTTTGTTGACGCGGTTTCGAGCTCTTTCTTCGACTTACTTTTCGGGCACAAGAACCACGCGCTGCAGCGCCGAACCGATGACTTCGGCATAGGCGTCCTTGGCGCGGCTGAACGGAAACTTGAAGCGGTCTTCGACCGAAAAAGGCTTGAGCTTGCCGCTCGCGAAGTGCGGCGCCATTTCACGCATCAGCACCGCGGACTCCACCGCGGTAAAGGCAAGCGTATCGACGCCGTAATAAGTGTGGCGGCCGCGGTAAAAAGCGAAGATATCGAACTCCACAACCTTGTTGATCGCAGCGATCAGGATCTGCTTGCCCATCAGCGCGAGCGCCTTGGTTGCCGCCGGATAATAGGGGTCGCCCACCGTATTAAAGGCGATGTTCGCGCCCTTGCCGCCGGTCATATCTTTGACCGCCTGTCCTACATCGATTGCTGCGGCGTTCAGCATTTCGACCGGCCCGCTTGCAAATCCGCGATAGCCTTCGTTTCGCCGCACAACACCGATGGTGCGCGCGCCGAACATGGTCGCAATCTGGATTGCCGCCTGACCGACCTTTCCGTTCGCACCCGGCACCAGCACTACATCGTTTTTCGTCGGCATGCCGGTGCGGCGAAAACCTTCCCATGCGGTGACGAAGGGCACGCCGATGCCGGCCGCTTCGATCAACGAAACGTTCGCAGGCGCTTCCGTGACCGCCGCCGCATCGAGGAGAACATGCGTGGCGTGCGTGCCGTCGCGGCGAATGCCGACATCGCCCCCGGTGCCGAAAACTTTTTTACCGACGAGCGACGCCGGGCCTTCGACAACGACACCGGCGAAGTCCCTGCCCGGGGTGCGCGGCCAGACGGCATAAGGCATCATGCCGATTGCGGCTTTTACGTCCGACGGATTGACGCCAGCCGCCGCGATTTCGACGATCACCTGATCGTCGCGCTCGCGCGTAAGCAATACGTTCTCGACAGCAAGCTGGACATTCTCAATCGCGCCCGCCTTTTCGTGCACGCGCAACGCGGTTGCGGCGATTGCCTTGGCGGTAACAGATAAGGTTTTCTGGGCGACGCTCATGCTGATTCACTCATGCAATTCGTCTGCTCGCGGCCAGGCGTGTCGACAGACCAATTATTTCGCGCGCCTCTACGGGGTTAGCGATCTGCGCGCCAAGATCTTCAAGAATGCGCCTAGCCTTTTCGACCATCGCCGCGTTCGAGGGCGCGAGCTTGCCCTTCTCGATCATCACGGAGTCTTCAAGGCCAACGCGCACGTGACCGCCCGCGAGATAGCTTTGCGCCACGGCCGGAAACGCGTAACGGCCGATGCCGATGCCCGTGAAGGTCGCGTCATGCGGCAACATGTTGCGCGCATAAAGCAGCGTCTCGGGTGAAGGCTGAAAGCCGTATTTCACGCCCATCACGATCGAACAGAGGATCGGCGCTTCGAGCGAACCGTCTTTCAGCATGTCCTTCATCAGCGCGATGTCGCCGGAGTCGAACAGCTCGATCTCGGGCCTCGAGCCGGCGGCGCGAACGATCTCCGCCATGATCCGCACATTGCGCGGCGTGTTGATCACGACTTCCTTGCCGGAATTCATCGTGTTGAGATCGAGCGTGGCGATGTCGGGTTTCAGCGCCGCGATATGCGCGACGCGCTTCTCCGGCGGCAGCAGCGTCGTGCCGGGTCCGGCGACGCGCGGGTCCTCGATCGAGGGAACAAAGCGCCCGCCGGGTCCGGTCGTTACGTTCAGTACGAGCTGCGTGTTCTTCCCGCGAATGCGCTCGACGACGGCGCGATAATATTCGAGCTCCATCGACGGCTTCGCCGTCTTCGGGTCGCGCACGTGGATATGCACGACGGCAGCGCCCGCTTCCGCTGCACCGAGGCACGCATCGGCGATCTGCTCGGGCGTTACCGGCAGATGCGGCGTCTGCTCGATGGTCGTAAGATTGCCCGTGACCGCGCAGGTTATAATTGTTTTCGGAAGCAGTTCGCGCATCGCCGTTCTCACTTGATCGGCGGCGTGGGCAGCACTGCCTCGCCGGGCTCCATGAAGAATGTGTAGTTAAGCGAACACCACTCGCCGCTGACATCGTTCGCGGGCGCCTTTCCGCTCTGCTTCTTGAAGTCCCCGACCAGTTTTTTCGTCACGCCGAACACGACGTCGGATTCCAGTTTCGGATCGTCGTCGACGAAGACTTGCGTAACCAGCGTCTTGAAGCCGGGCTTGAACAAGAGGAAATGAACATGCGCCGGCCGGAACGGATGCCGTTTCTGCGCGCGCAATAATTCGCCGACCGGGCCGTCGATCGGCACCGGATAGCCCGCAGGCTTCACCGAGCGGAACGAAAACTTCCCTTGCGCATCGGTCGTGAACTTGCCGCGCAGGTTCATGTCGGCTTGCGTCTCGTCCTGATTTTCGTATTTGCCGACCGGCGACGCCTGCCAGACATCGACTTCGACACCTACGATCGGTCTACCTTTCGCGTCCTTGACCTGGATATCGGCAAAAAGCGCGGGCCCCGGTGTCGGCGAACGCACGATGCTACCCCCGCTTACCGTAACCGGTGACTTCATGCGCCAGAACGGGCCAAGCAAAGCCGCCGCAGTTTCGGTGTTGCCTTCCTGCCCGTTGTTCATGAGACAGACGAGCGTCGAGAGTCCGATCGCATCGGAGGCGAGGATCGCTTCGTTGTGCGTGTCGTTGGTGCGCTGGCCGAGCGCGACGAGATAGCCGATGCCGCGCTCCCACTCTGGTTCGGTGAGCTTCACCTCGCGCGCGAACGCATGAAGATGCCGCACCAGCGCGGTGATGATCTCCTTGAAGCGGGGATCGCCGGTATTTTCCATGGCCGCGAGTACCGCGGGTGTCACTTCTCTGTCTGATTCAATGAACATGGCGATTTCCTGCAATCGTTTGCATATTTTACCTCCAATAAGGTGTCAATTATCGGCGCGATGCAACAAGTTGACTGCAACTGTTTGCATGCTAGGTAGAGCCTATGCCACCACGCCGCACCTCCTCGCTGCAATCCGTGACGCTTCGCGATGTTGCGAAAAGTTCCGGCGTGCATCTCTCGACGGCTTCGCGGGCGCTCGACCCCGCCAAACGCCATTTGATCGCCGATGCCGTCGTTTCGAAAATCGTCGCGGTCGCAGACAGGCTCGGCTACCGGCGCGACCCCGTTGCGGCGAGCCTGCGCACGCGCCGCTCCAAACTCGTCGGCGTTATCGTGCCCGACATCGCGAACCCCGTATTTTCACCGATCATCGCCGCGATCACCGAGACGCTGAGCGCAGCAGGCTACTCCACGATCGTTGCGGACGGCGGCCAGGACAGAAAGCGGCAAAGCGCATTGGTCGGCGAATTGATCGCACGTCGCGTCGATGGTCTCGTGCTCGCGACCGTGCGGCGCGACGATCCGATCCTGAAGGAGTGTCTGAACGAAGACCTCGCCGTCGTGCTCGTCAATCGCACCGACGACAGCGACCGCGTGTCATCGGTCGTCACCGACGACAACGCGGGCATGCGGCTCGCGGTCGATCATCTGGTCGAACTCGGGCACAGGCAGATCGGACATATCGCCGGCCCTGCGCATATTTCGACCGGCCACTTGCGGCGGCAAGGATTTGAGGAGGCGATGGCCGCGCGCGGGCTGAAATATTCCGAGCGTGCGATTGTCGAGGCCGCGGCCTATGAACGCGAGGCCGGAGAAATGGCCGCAGCGGAGTTGCTAAAGGAAAATCCCAAGCTGACTGCGATCGCCGCCGCGAACGACCTCCTCGCGCTCGGCGCCTATCGCGCAATTGCCGCAGCCGGCCTCTCCTGCCCGCGCGATATTTCCGTCGTCGGGCACAACGACATGCCGCTCGCCGACATGGTAGAGCCGCCGCTGACCACCATCCGCATCGGGCCCCGTGAGATGGGGCACGACGCCGCGAGATTGATGATCGCAAGAATTCAGGAACCGAACGGTGCCGTGAAGCGTGTCGTCCTAAGTCCATCGCTCGTCACGCGCACATCGACTGCTGCACCCAAGCAATAGCCGGTCAGAGCATCCGCGCATCATCAACGATGCACCTAGTGCGTTACATCTTTCGGTATCGTCACGCAGTCGATAAAAACAATATTCGTGGCGCAATAGAGAAGCCCCATCCTCGCCGTGATCTTCCGATAGTCCGCTCGATGGAACTTGCTCGCGTGGAACCTTCACCAGACATTTAAGTCTTCTAGTCGGTGTTGCATCCGAACGCTTAATATCATTGCGGCAATCGGATCCGCATACGGGGAACAATGAACTTGTTTCGTATGACGATGTACTCTCGATACTTCTCCGCAACTGTTCTTGTTTTGATCGGACTTGCCGCAACTGCATGCGACGGTCCGCGCGGAATAACCGCGCTCAATGCGGAGACACCGGCGGCGCCAGCAAACACGCCGGGAACTTATAGAATCTCCCCCGGCGACAAACTAAAAATCACCGTATTCAACGAAACCGATTTAAGCGGCGAGTTCCAGGTTAACGAACGTGGCAATGTTGCATTTCCGCTGGTCGGCGAAGTGCAAGCCGCGAATTCCACACCGGACGAGTTCCAGCAACGTCTCACCGCGAGACTGCGCGGCAAGTTCGTAAAAAATCCACGCGTGTCGGTGGAAATCACGAGTTATCGTCCGTTCAATGTGTTGGGCGAAGTCCGCAACGCCGGCCAATTTCCGTACCGCCCCGGCCTCACCATACAGGATGCAGTGGCACTTGCCGGCGGCTTTACGTACCGCGCGAACACGCGAACGGTTTATGTGCGGCGCGCAGAATCGGGTGGCGAAATTTCAGTCAGCATAGACGGCGAGAAAGTTCCGATTTTACCCGGCGATAGTATTCGTGTTCCTGAGCGGTATTTTTAGTCTCTTCCGCCACATGATGATTACAACTTTGCCGCATTGCACCGTTACGCAATCATACCACTTGAGATGAAGGGTCTGCTCAGACCGAGTTAGCAAGTCGCACCTTCTAGCGGCGTCCGAATACCGACGGGGGTACGGATGACGATGGCTAAGAACTACGATGAGCTTCGCTCGCGCGCTTCTTCACGCGCCGAATGTGAACATGCGGTCCGCATCCGGATCGCCGGTTCGCATAAACTTACATCCGCCTTGCCTCGCTTCGTTCTACTCGCCGCGATTCCGATCGCGGAGAACGGGCAGCTCTATCCCGACGAAGACGCCGCCCGCGATGTCTGACGCGCGCTGAAGCAAACGCTTCGCGCGCCTCCCATTTTTCTTCCCATCGCTGCGATGATCATCCGCGCTGCATCAGCGCGAACAATCTCGTCTGCCCGCAATCCTGCACTTCGCTTCGTTCGAATAAAACACTGTCTTCGAGGAACTAATGTCCGCGCAGAACTTTCTTGATGCGTTGCGCAATGCAACTTCGCCAACGTGACCGGAAATTTCTTGTGCAGCCACCCTATTTACGATGGAGCGTCATGACACTTGCGGCAATCACACTCGCTACGGCGGAAACGGAGGCTGGAGAAATTCCGGATTACGAACTCGCCCGTATGGCCGTGCGCGATCGCCCGCGTCAGGGCTTTGAGCCGATCGGTTACCGTTTCGGACAGCACTTCATCTTTCCTTCAATCGGGGCTGGCTTTCGCTACGACTCAAATGTCTTTGCGTCACCCACTAGCCCGCAATCGGATATCGCCTTCGTACTGTCTCCGGGTCTGACGATCACGAATGCTCCGCGCTTCCAAGCTGGCTTTCCTTCTTCTTTTACTTATGAACTCAATCTCGACGCGAATATTTATAAGTTCCGGACCTTCGGCAGCGAAGATCGCACCGACGCGCAGGCGAAGCTGAAAACGCGCTGGGAAGTCGCAAACGACATCACGATCGAAGGCAATTTTCTTGCCGCCCGCAAGCATGACGAGCGCGGCGACACTGCGCTGCCGCCAGAAGCGCGCGAGCCGATTCCCTATACCGACCTGCGCGCCGAAGGCGTCTTTACGAAGCACTTCGGCAGATTGGGCGTGGAATTGAATGCCAATGTGCGGCGGCTCGATTACGAAGACGTGCTGAGCGTTACCGGAATTTCGTTATCGCAAGCAGCGCGTAACGGCTCGATTTTCACAACCCACCTCAGGCCGTTCTACGAATTCTCGCCCGGCTATCGCGCTTTCGTGCGCTTTCGCGGCAATACCCGCGATTACGAAGGCGTCGGCGTACTGAACCGCGACTCCAACGGATACGACATTCGCGGCGGCCTCGAGTTTGCCGTGACCCCGCTGATCCGCGGCAGCGCCGAGATCGGGTACCTGTCGCAGACCTACGACAACGCGTTGATCGCGCCGTTCGACGGCCTCTCTTACGCCGCGAAGGTGCAATGGCTCGTCACACCGCTAATGACGATCACGTTCAACGCCGAGCGCTCCGTCGCCGAGACCGTAACACCGGATTTCGAGGCAAGACTCGATACCGTCTACGGCGCGCAGATCGATTACGAGTTGATGCGCAACGTCATTCTGTTCGGTGGCATCAAGCTGAAGAAGGAGGACTTTCGCGGCCTTGGGCAGCGCACCGACGATGTGACGCAACTCTCAGCCGGTATCGAATATCTGATGAACCGGCATCTTCGTGCGACCTTGCAATATCAATTCCAGGATCGCGACTCCACAATCCCGCAATACGACTTCGACCGGCATCTGGTGACCTTCGGTGTTAAAGCGCAGTACTAGTCCCGACTACCACACTTATCCGCCGCAGCCGGTGCAGCAGATCGGCCCGCGCGGCGGCAACGACGCGATAATCTTTCGCGACCTTCTCGCCTGCCTGAAGCGCAACCTGCGTTTCATCGCAGCGACAACCATCCTCGGCACACTCGTCACGCTCGCTTTGGTTTTTTCGATCACGCCGAAATATCAGTCGTCCGTTCTCGTTCTCGTCGATCCGCGGCAAACCAAAATTCTCCAGGACGCCGAGGTCGTCGGCCGCACCACCACCGACAACGGCGCGATCGAAAGCGAAGTCGAGATGATCCAGTCGCAGGCCATCACGCGAAAGGTCATCGAGCGGCTGAAACTGCATGAGGATTCCGAGTTCTCCGGTCCGTCAGGATTGTTCGGAACGCTGAAAGCGGCGCTGCTGGCGCCGATCCGCAACCTGCTTGGAAGCAGTACGAATGCGGATCCGCTCGGCCATGTCGTCGAAGCGCTCGAAAAAGCGACCAGCGCCAAGAGACGCGGCCTGACCTATGTGATCGAGCTCAACGCATGGTCCGAGAATGCGAAAAAATCAGCGCTAATCGCCAATACCTTCGCCGAGATTTACGTCGCCGAACAGATCGCCGTAAAGGCCAGCGTAACTACCAAAGCGAGCGCTTGGCTGAGCGAACGCGTCGAAGAAATGCGGAGCCGCGTTACCGCGGCGGATACCGCGCTGGAGAAGTACAAGGCGGAGCAAAGCTTGTTCGACCCAGGCGGAGAGAACCTTTCGAACCGCCAGATTCAGACGTTGAACGAGCAACTCGTCGATGCGCGCGGCAAAGCGGCTGCGGCCCGCTCGAAATACGAGCTTCTGAAACAGGTTACGCCCGAGCGGATCCGCTCCGCTGCCGCATCCGCGGACGCACTGCAATCGCCGGTCGTTTCCGCACTTCGCGCGCAATATTCTTCGGCGGCCCAGATTCTCGCGGAGAAAAACGCCCGCTATGGCGGCGAGCACCCGCAGGTCGTCACCGCCCGCGCGCAGGTCGCGGACGTCGAGCGCCAGATCACCGCGGAAATCAGCCGGATCGTGACGAGCGCGGAGAACGAGTACCGGATCGCGAAAAGCCGCGAAGAATCGCTGATAGCAAGCCTGGAAGAACTCAAGGAAAAGGCCGGTAACTTCAACCAGGCCGGGGTAAAGCTGCGCGAACTCGAGCGCGACGCGCAGGCCAACCGCGATCTTTTCCAGTCCTTCCTGAATCGAGCGAAGCAGACCGCGGAGGCGAGCCTGCAGATCGCCGACTCCCGCGTAGTCTCCGCCGCCAACGTGCCGCTCTCGACCAGCTATCCGAAACGCACACTGATGATCGGCCTCGGATTTTTCGGCATGCTGGGCCTCAGCATCGCACTTGCGCTTGCTCGCGATTCCTTCCGCAGCGGCTTCCGGCATGTGCTCGACATCGAGCATGCGCTTGGGTTGCAGCCGCTCGCGACGATCCCGTTCGTGGCCGCCGATAATGCGCGGGCGGATTCCAAGGCGAACGGTCCGCGGCTTCTGCAACTACCCTCGCCGGGCGCGGAAATGTCCGTTCCATTACGGCACGATTCGATCGCCAGTTCGCGCTGGCTTGCTT
Organism: Xanthobacteraceae bacterium; assembly: GCA_019752575.1. Lineage (GTDB taxonomy): Bacteria > Pseudomonadota > Alphaproteobacteria > Rhizobiales > Xanthobacteraceae. The sequence goes on from JAIELW010000002.1 coordinate 26,052, forward strand.
CGCTCGTCCTGAACGATCCGGATAGCGTGTACGCGGAGAGCGTTCGCTCGCTCTACTTCGCACTGAAGCGCCAGGCCGAAGGTTCTCCGATCGGGGCGATCATGGTCACCTCCGCGCTTCCGGGCGAAGGCAAATCGACTGTCGCTGCAAGTCTCGCCCGCATCGCGACCGAATCCGGCGATCGCGTACTCTTGATCGACTCTGACCTGCGGCACCCGCGCATCGCCAACATTCTCGCGCTCGAAGGCGAATGCGGACTGCCCGAAGTCCTTCGCGATCCGGCTAGCCTGAACGCCTGCGTGCAATACGACCCTTATTCCGAACTTTACGTGATCGGCGGTTATCACCGCGTGCCAGGCCGCGAAGCGTTGCGGCTCTTGTCGTCGAAGCATATGAGCCGCGTTCTGAAACTTGCGCGCGAGAGCTTCGACCTTGTCGTAGTGGATGCGCCGCCTTTGCTTCCGGTCGCAGATCCGCGCGCGCTGATCGAGCATGTCGATGGGGTCGCGCTTGTCGTCGCCTCGATGAAGACGCCGAAGGACGCGCTCGAAACCGCGCTGCGCGAATGTCCGGAAATCCATCATAAGCTCGCTGGCGTCGTGCTCAACGGCGCCGCCGAAGACTACAACCGCTATTATCGCGAACGCGACCCGCGCTACGCATTCGAGACGGTCTGATCGGGGAACGATGAGTATGTTGAGTAAAAGTAGCGTAGCGCTGGACGAAAAATCGGCCCCTTCTACCCGCTTGGCCGCGGCACCTGCGCAGCGGGCGATCAAGCAGATCGAGCGCGTTCCCGTGTCACTATTGAGCGGGCGCAAGCTTCCACTCGCCGCCCTCACGGTGGAATTCCTTCTGATCTCGGTGATCGTGTTCGAGGCAAGCGCGCTTTATCATTTCGCAAAGTTCGGCGGTTTCGCTTATCCGCGCTTCTACGCGCTGGCGGCGCTCGCGCTGGCTGCGGTCTTTGTCGGCTCCTCCGCATTCGCGCGCGATTACTCGCTGAAGCGTCTCTTGTCCCGGCGCGAACAGCTTCGCTCGATCTTCTGGCACTGGAGTATCTCCTGCTCGCTGCTCGTTTTCTGTCTGTTCATGGTACAGGCCACGGACTTTTACTCGCGCGGCACTATTCTCGTGCAATACGCAGCGGGCTTGGCCGCCGTCCTTTCATCCCGATTTCTCGTCATCGCCTTCGTCACGCGCGGCCTGCAATCCGGTCAGCTTTCCGGAAACAACGTGATCGTTATCGGCGAGGCTCCGCTCATCCATCAAACGATCCGGAAATTGCGGGGCGACGGACGCGGCACACGGATTACCGGTATCTTCTCGCTCGAAGCCCCGCCGCTTCTTTCGACCCTCGAGCCGCTGTTGCGCAATCCGGCAAGGGTCGCGGAGGAGACCGCGCAGGTGTTGCATGACGTGGATACGCTTGCGCGGCGCGTGACGATCGACGACATCGTAATCTGCCTGCCCTGGTCGGAGAACGAGCGGATTCACGCTTTCGTCGAGGGGTTAGCTGCCATACCAGTGGCGACGCATCTTGCGCCGGATCATAACTGGAACTGGACTAGGCATCCGGTGCTGGCCCGCGTTGGCACTATGCACACGATCCGGCTCGCGCGTGCTCCGCTGACATTGAAAGACCGTGCTCTGAAACGAGTCTTCGACATCGCCACGGCATCGGCAATGCTTGTGCTGGCAGCGCCGTTTCTTCTTTTGATCGCAGCCCTCATCAAGCTGGATTCTGCGGGTCCGGTATTGTTCAGACAGCGCCGGCACGGCTTCAACCAGTCCGAGTTTCGCGTCTTCAAATTCCGCACCATGACGACGCTCGACGACGGACGCGTCGTGAAACAGGCGACCCGCAACGACAGCCGCATTACGCGCGTAGGGCGCTATCTGCGTGGTCTCAATCTCGACGAACTGCCACAGTTGTTGAACGTATTGCTGGGTCAGATGTCGCTCGTCGGCCCCCGACCGCACGCGCTCACGCACAACGATCACTATGAAGAGCAGATCAGGCTTTACGCCCGCCGCCATAACGTAAAACCCGGCATCACCGGCTGGGCGCAGGTCAACGGCCTGCGCGGAGAGACGCGCACCGTGCGCGATATGCAGCGCCGCGTCGAACACGACTTTCACTATATCGACAACTGGTCGCTATTCTTCGACGTGAAAATCCTGCTGCTCACAGTGCTTTCGCCGAAGACCTACCGGAACGCATATTAGGATCGCCACGATGGCCGCCCAGATGAAATACCGAAACGGCGAAAACAGCGGCTACGGCTCCGCCGGCTTCATCCCGATCGCCGTCCGCCAGCCCAAGCGCAATTTCCTGCGCCTTGCATGGCTGGCTATCCGCAGCAGGCTAATCTCGCTGCGTCGGCTCTATTATGTGCGCGTCTGGGGAATGGATATCGATCCGACTGCGTGGTTCTCGCTACGCGTCGAGTTCGACCGCACGCACCCGAGCGGTATTCATATTGGGCGCGAGAGCTATGTCGCCTTCGGCGCGGTTCTACTCACCCATGATATGACGCGCGGAATTTATGCCGATACGCGCGTCGGTGCGCGCTGCTTCATCGGTGCGCATAGTATTCTGATGCCCGGCGTCGCAATCGGCGACGGCTCCATCGTCGGCGCGGGCAGCGTGGTGACGCGCGACGTTCCGCCCGGCTGCATCGTGGCCGGCAATCCGGCGCGCATCGTCAAGCAGGGCATCAAGACCTATCGCTTCGGCTGCCTATGGGATTGGGAGACGCTGTCCAAGCACGGCGCTCCACCCGGTTCCTAGCGCAGTCTTTCTCGAGGGCCAGGGGCAGACCGCTTCAACGGAGAAACGAAACATCGTTTCTCCGGACAGGAGAGATTTGCCCAAGCAAGGAGGTTCGGATGCGGAAAGAGTTTCTTGGTGTGCCGATCGATCTGCTGACGCTGGAGCAGACCGCCGTTCGCGCGGTCGATGCGATGCTGCTGCGAAAGCCGACGCATCACGTCGCGTTGAACGTGGCGAAGCTCGTGAACATGCGGCGCAACGATGAACTCCGCCGCGACGTAAACGAGAGCCATATCGTCGGCATCGACGGCATGGGCATCGTCTGGGGCGCGCGCGCCCTTGGCATCGATGTCCCGGAGCGCGTCTCCGGCGTCGATTTGATGGAGCGGCTGCTTGAAGTCTGCTCGCAACTTGAATTCCGGCCCTACTTTTTAGGCGCGCGGCAGGATGTGCTTGAGCGCGCGATCGTCAATGCCGCCGGGCGCTGGCCCGGCCTTACTTTCGCAGGCTCTCGCAACGGCTACTTCTCTGCCGGCGAAGAGGAAAACATCGTTGAGGAAATCCGCGCGACAAAACCGGATTGTCTCTTCATCGCAATGCCGACGCCGCACAAGGAGCGCTTTCTGCGCAAGCACCGCGACACGCTGAATATCCCGTTCATCATGGGGGTCGGCGGCAGCTTCGATGTGCTCGCGGGACACGTTTCACGTGCACCTGGAAAAATGCAGCGCGCGGGCCTCGAATGGCTCTACCGGGTCTACCAGGAGCCACGCCGCATGTGGTGGCGCTATGCCAACACCAACGTCGTCTTTGCCGGACTGCTCGCGCGCGCGTGGATCGCGCAACGCATGCGCGGGCGCCGGATCGCCAATGCCAACTGAAGATGGGAACGTAAAGATGAACATTCTCGTTGCGATGGGTACTCGCCCGGAAGCAATCAAGCTGTTTCCGGTAATCCACGCGTTGAAACGCGAACCGAATTTCGATGTGACGGTCTGCGTGACAGCGCAGCACCGCGAAATGCTCGATCAGGTATTGTCGATCGCCGGCATCGAGCCCGATGTCGATCTCAATTTGATGCGGCCGAACCAGTCGCTGCCGCAGATCACGTCGCGAATTCTGAACGGCATCGATCACGTACTGAAGGAAACGAAGCCAGACCGGGTGCTTGTGCAAGGCGACACGACGACAGCGATGGCCGCCGCCCTCTCCGCCTATTATCACAAGATTCCGGTCGACCACGTCGAAGCAGGCCTGCGCTCGGGCGACATCTATTCGCCTTTTCCGGAAGAAGTGAACCGCAAAGTCGTGGGTTCGCTCGCCTCCTGGCATTTCGCACCGACCGCGCGTGCAGCCGATGCGCTCATTCGCGAGAACGTTTCTCCCGAGCGGGTCATCATAACCGGCAATACCGTGATCGACGCCTTGTTAGAGACGGAAAAGCGCATCGGCAGTTTCCGCGACATTAAGAACGCGATCGACCGCCAGCTTCCCTCGCCCGGCGACAACCGGCGCATTGTGCTCGTGACCGCGCACCGCCGCGAGAATTTCGACGGCGGCATGGAGCGGATTTCGTCTGCGATCCTGAAGCTTGCGCAAAATGAAGACCTTTTGATCGTATACCCGGTGCATCCGAACCCGAACGTCCGCGAACTGATGCACGCGAAGCTCGGCGATCATCCTCGTATTCGTTTGCTCGATCCGCTCGAATATGTGCCCTTCGTCTATCTCCTGTCGCGCTGCGATTTCGTGCTGACCGATTCCGGCGGTGTGCAGGAAGAGGCCCCCGCGCTCGGCAAGCCCGTGCTGGTCATGCGCGACACGACGGAGCGCCCGGAAGGCATCGACGCCGGCACCGCGCTCCTGGTCGGCACCGATCCGCACCGAATTCACGCAGAAGCGACGCGGCTGCTGCGCGACCGCGCGCACTACGAAAAAATGAGCCGCGCGCATAATCCGTTCGGAGACGGTCACGCCAGCGAACGCATTCTCGACGTGCTGGCTTACGGGTCCGAAGTTCCCGCCGAGCGGCGCGATCATACTGTGTCCAGCGCTTCCGATCTTCCGAAAATCAACGGAGTACCCGCTCATGCGTCGTAACGACATTCGCGTCTGCGTCGTCGGTCTCGGCTATATCGGCCTGCCGACGGCGGCACTGATCGCAAGCCGCGGCGCGACCGTGATCGGCGTCGATATCGACCCGAGCGTGGTCGCGACCATCGCCGACGGCCGCATTCACATCGCAGAGGCCGATCTCGACGGCCTGGTTCAGAAAGTTGTGTTCTCGAAGAAGCTGCTCGCGCGGGGCGAGCCTGAGCCAGCCGATGTCTTCATGATCGCGGTACCGACCCCGCTTTCCGGCAACAAGAAACCGGTCATCGATCACGTGCTTGCAGCTGCGCACTCCATCGCGCCGCATCTCGCAAAAGGCAATCTCGTCATCCTCGAATCGACATCGCCAGTCGGCACGACCGAACAGATCTGCGATCTTCTCGCTGAATTGCGGCCCGATCTGACATTTCCAGGATACGAAAACGGACAAGCATTGCCGGACATCGCCATCGCTTATTGTCCGGAACGCGTGCTGCCGGGCCGGATTCTAATCGAGCTTGTGCAGAACGACCGCTGCGTCGGCGGCCTGACGCCAGCCTGTGCTGCCAGAGCACGGCACTTTTACGAGTTGTTCGTGCGCGGAAAATGTATCGAAACCAGCGCCCGCACCGCAGAGATGGTGAAGCTCACGGAGAACGCCTTTCGCGACACCAACATCGCCTTCGCAAACGAGCTATCGCTTATCTGCGACCATGTCGGCATCGACGCCTGGGAGGTGATTGAGCTCGCAAACCGCCACCCCCGCGTCGATATTCTCAAGCCCGGCCCCGGTGTCGGCGGGCATTGCATCGCCGTCGATCCGTGGTTCATCGTGGACGCCGCGCCTCATCAGGCACGCCTCATCCGCGTCTCGCGCGAAGTCAATGATGGAAAAGCCGACTATGTATTCTCGCGCGTGCGCGAACTGATCGAGACTTATCCAGAGCGCAACGTCACATGCCTTGGCATTACCTTCAAGGCGAACGTGGACGACCTGCGCGAAAGTCCGGCGCTCGAGATCGTAGAGCGTCTTGCCGCGGATTGCGGTTCGCGCATTCAGGTCGTCGAGCCTTTTGTCGATGAGCTGCCGCCTTTGCTTGCCAAGCATGGCGCCCGGAAAATCGAACTTGAGGAAGCGCTTGATCAATCCGGCATTCTTGTCGTGCTGGTCGATCACGACGCGTTCCGCCGCGTCGGCGTGGAGCGCAGAAACGGCGCCATCGTCTATGATACGCGCGGAATCTGGCGGCACACGCCGCCGGTCAGCCGTGAGAGCGCCGCGCAACTCGCGTGAATTTGTCCCGCTCCGAACCGGAATAGCGCTTCAGAATTTGACGGTAATTCTCAGCAATACCGGCGCGGCGCAGCGGCTCGAACAAATTCTCCGCCTGCAGGCGCGCGATGTTCGCCTTCAGGCGCCGCTCGCTCGAAAGCAGAAACTGAATTCCTTTTGCGACGTTCTCCGGGGATTCCGGATCGCAACGCACACCGACATCGTGCCCGTTGAAAAAGCCGTCAATGCCGCGGTTCTCTGACCACAAAATCGGCACACCGGCAAACAGCGCCTCGACATGCACCATGCCGTAAGTTTCCCGCCGCGGTGCCATCACGAAAGCGGTGTAGCCGTTCATCACGCGCTGCACTTCGCCATGCGGCAACACACCCTTCAACCGCACGCGTGGCGCTGCCTCGGACGCCTGAATTAGTCCTATGACTTCGAGCAGCGATCGCGGCGAGCCGGTTCCGTAGATGTCGAGCATCAAATCGGGCCGCGAGCGGCCTGCGATCGCAAGCGCTTCGAGCAGAATGTCGAGCCCCTTGCGCCGCCATGCATCGAGCGCAAACACGCTGATCAAGCGTTGCGGATGTGTGAGCACCGGCTCGAGCAGCCGATCGCCCGCGGTCATCACCGGAAGTAACTGAAAGCGCTCGCCATCGAGGCCGAACGCCTGCCGGAAATAGCTTTCCGTCCAGGGCGCGGCCGGTAGAAGCTTCGCCGCGCGGCGCGCAAGTTTGCTGTAGCGTTCTTTCATGCCACGTTTGGCGCCCACGATCTTGCTGTCGGTATCGCCCCATAGACTTGCGATGAAAGGCACGCCGGTCAGATCGGAGACCACGCTTGCGACAAGCCCATCAACCGAGAATTTGTGTGCATGAATAAGCGAGGGCTGGACGTTCTTCCGTTCCACGTTCCGTGCAATCGCCTCGCCGACGGGAATAAGGAACCGCTCAAGCATGATACCATAAGGCGGCGCGCCATAAGCGACCGCGGTAGAATCTTCGCCGAAGGAAAGCGTCGCTATATTCCTGCGCCAATTCACGCGGTTCAGGGAATAGACGACGTGACGGAAGCCGTCCGTCTCCGCGAGCAGGTTCTGCACCGCCCTCGTCTTCGACGGCACCAGCGGATCAGGAAAATCGGCGCTGATATGCAGAATGGTTTGCATATTGGACCCCCATCGAAGGCAATGTGACTGCGATTGCGAAAGCGAGCGTGCAAATGTTGGCAAGCGTCGTGAAGCCGCTCGATTCCGTGACACCGTTCAAAAGCACGAACGCGAGCATCGCGAACATCACACGGTTACCATGCAGGATTGCGCGTGCACTTACGCCTGCGATCGTGAGCATGAAGAGAATGAACCCGGTCCAGCCCGTGGTCAGCAGGAGTTGGAGCGCGAGATTATGCGCGTGCGAGGTCGCAAAACCGATCGCGTTCGCATATTCCGGCAGCACAAAAACCGAACTCGCATAGCCGAATCCGGTCCAGGGCCGTTGCTCGATGAGCTTGAGCACCGTGTACCAGATCTCGGTACGGCCGGTGAGCGAGGTAAGCTCGTCCGCGCCTCCGCTCCGGGAAACGACTTTCAAAAGAATCTGATCGCTAACCGGCAACAAGATCGAAGCCGCCACCAGGCCGACCGAGACGAGCAGAAGCGCGATATGCAGCCGCCCCCAAGTCAGTGCATAGGTCATGAACAAAATTACGAGCACCATCGCGAGCGGCGTGCGCGAGTTGGTCATTAGGAGTGCGGCACCGCAAATGATCGTCGCGAGCGGCACGAAGGACCAATGCATGCGGTGAAATTCCCGCGCATAAAGCCCGATCACCACGAGCGCAAACGCGGCGATCAGCGCCATATTGTTCGCGCTGCCGGCAATGCCGGCGAGCCGCCCGCTCACGAATTTCTCTTCGTTGAGCCAGTAGACATAACGGCCGAACTCAGGGATCGCGAAATAGACGATGATCGAAATGAAGCAGAACGCCACGATCGCAAGCACGATGGTCGTGAAAACCTCGAGCGGCTCGAACATCGAGAAGATGTAGGCGCAGAAAACGACGCAGGCGAAGACCGTAAAGGCAGAGACCAGCGTGTAAACCGGATTTGGCGACACCAGCGCGGTGGCAAAGAGCCAGATCAGAAAGAGCATGCACGGCAGGTTGAAAGGCGTGAGCATGCTTTCCAGCCACTTTTTTGCATGCAGCGCCGCAACGCCCGCGACGGTCGCCCAGACCGCGATTTTCAGGATCACCTGAAAGTCGACGTCCTTGTCCTGATAGCCGCGGATGCGAAACACCGCCTGCATCAGGAAGACGGCGACGAACAGATGCATCAAGGTCGAGAGGCGGTTACCGCGCAGAATTCCCCAGACGAGAATTGCCATCAGCGTCATCGCGGGCAGCGCGATCAGCACCGGCAGCGAGCCGGGATCGACGATCATGATCGACGCCATCACCGCCGCGAAGATACCGGCAATCACGAACGCGGCCTGACGGTCGGCTGCGCTCATTGGGTGTTTCCTTTTCGCATGAGCATGAGGCCGGTGCCGAGAACGGCGGCGGACCAGCCGATAGCACAGGCCGCTATCGCTCCGATCCCGCCGTACCATTGGATCAGGGGAAACGCGGCAGCGATGGCAACCACGGATGCAAAGCCGCGGATCGCGAAGTAAGAAGCAAACCGCTTTCGTGCGTAAACGAGCGACTCCAGCGGCATCGAAATGCTCAGTAGTACATAGGCGGGCACCCACGCGATCACCGCAGCGCCATAGCCCGAAAACTTTTGCCCATAAGCAAGCGAAAGCAAGTGTTCCGCGCCGAAACCCGCGGCAGCGCCAAACAAAACGCCAACCACACCGTAAAGCGCGACAAGCTTCAGAATGAAACGGCTCGATGATTTATCGTTGCGCATCTCGGCAAAGCGATTTTTATCGGCAACATCGAATCCACGAAGCAGAATCTGCAATGGCTGCAACAGGCTGCGCGAGGCGACGAAAACGGCCGCATGAATTGGCGCCGCGATCGCGCCGAGTATCAGAAGCGGTGCGTGATTATAGCCTGCATAGGTGGCCGTAGCAGCGGCCGCCCAGCCGCCATATTGACGAATATCCGCGAGTAACTGCCGCACACCGCTTCTCGCCGCGAAGCTTCGCGCGACAAGCGCGACGGCAAGCGCATGCAGGAGCATTACTCCGGCAAAACCGCCGAGCAGAGACTCATAACCGATCAGGCCGCCAAGCGATGCCGCGGCCAGTGCGGCTGCGACAGCCGCATATAATCCGGCACCGGCAAGCAGTAGCCATGGTCTTCCGATCTTTACGAGAAAAGCGCGAGCGAATTCGAGCTGAAGATAGATCAGCAGGCAAACGGCACTCGAGAGAATTACGAGATAGGCAAAACGCGGGAGCGAAGCATGGGCCGCCAGCAGTGCGAGCAACCCGGCAAGAACCGCTGGCAGCAGTACAAATGACTGCTCGGCGACCAACGCTCCCCTGTTCTGTTTGGCCCACTCCGCAGTTCGTAACATTAGCGGAATGGTGATGGCGTGCCGCTGCAAGCCCTGCATCATCAATCCGACGGAAAGACCAATGCCGTAGGCGGCAAGCTCGTCCGCGCCGAAAGCGCGGCCGATTGCGATCGTAAGGCCGAAATTCGTCAACGCGACAAGCAGCTGGTCGCCGACCGTTGCAAGACGCGTCGAAGCGCCGCGTAAACGGCGTCTTAGAGAACGCTTGCCGTCAACTGCGATCTCAGGCGCGCCTGAAGCAAGCGTCATGCTGCGGCCGGACGCCTGCAGAGAAAGATTTTCTCGCCACGCGCCAGCCCGTAACGCGAAACATTGGGTTCGATGGCGGTGAATTCGCTGACATCGAAGCCCGGCTCCGCCAGACGCAGCCGCGCGTCACGTCCAAAGAAGCGCGCGTGATCGTGCTGCCCGAAATAGAGGAGCCGGTCCGCTGCGGAGGACTTCGTCGCATCCTCGAAGGTATGGTCCCATCCCTCGACGATGGGAAACATCGCGATCAAGAGGCCGCCGGGACGCAGTACGCGATACAATTCCGGAATCGCTTTCCGGTCGTCGACGTGCTCGAGCACGTGCAGGCAGACTACGGCATCGTAGCTTTCGTTTTTGATTTTCAGCGCTTCGATATTTTCCTTGCGGTCGACACCGGCGGCGAAGAGATCGGCCGTCGTATAGCTTTTCGGTGCGCTCTTGCCGATCAGCTCTCGGATTGGTTTTTCCGGCGCGAAATGGAGAACATCCTTGTCTCTGAATAAATCGCGTTCCGCATTCGCAATCGCAAGCAACCGATGCCGTTCCAGCGAACCGCATTTGGGACAATAGATGTCACAGACGTAAGGGTAGCCATAACCGAGAAAGTTCCCCTCGTAACCACAGAGCGAACACTCACGAGGGAACTTTCCAAACGCACCTCGCACAGAGCGCGAGAGAAACTTCAACGACCGATAATAATTCCGAAGCATGCAAACCCTCCGCTGCCCGCCAAGCCCGAGGAGCCTTCAGGAACCCGCCGCCAATATCCGTTTGTGCAGTGGCGAAAATTCGGCGCATAGCGGCAAATGATGTGACGCGAAAGTTCCATCGCGAATTTTTCGCAACGCCATGCTGAGGCCGCACTATGCTGACAAGAGCGCAAGCATGCTGGCTTGCGATTCAAACAAACGCAGAACAGCAGCGGGGCGACTTTTTCTCATCGCATCGCTCATGGGCGCGGCACTTCTTGGGGGCGCACCCTCGCCTGCGGCTGCATTCGAAATGCGCCGCGCGATCAATGTCGCGCAATGGTTCACGTGGCCGCGCTACGAGCAGGCGCCAGGGACGGGAATATTGTGGCCGCCCTATAAAGATGTACCGCGGCCGCCGAACGAGGCGGAGCTTGCCGACCTGAAGCGCAATGGCTTCGATACCATCCGCCTCCCGGTCGATCCTGCGCCATTTATCGTCTTCGAAGGCGAACAGCGAGAAGAAGTCTATAGAATTTTATTCTCCGCTGTTTCGCGTATTCGCAATGCGGGCCTTAACGTCGTCGTCGATCTGCATCCGAACAGCCGCCATCCGGTCTGGGGACAGCATGCGGTCGCAGCCGGGTCAGACGCACCGGCTTTCGTCAGTTATCTTGGTGTCGTGAAGGAAATGGCGCAGCGGTTGCACAAGCACGCGCGCTATGCCGCGCTCGAATTAATCAACGAGCCGCGCGTGAAATGCGCGGGTGCGGAGCAGAGCCGCTGGCAGACCATGGCGAAACAACTTGTCGATAGCGCACGCGAGGGCAGCAAGGATCTGACCCTCGTGCTCACCGGGGCGTGCGTTTCATCGCTCGAAGGTCTTCTCGCGCTCGACCCGGCGCCCGTCGAAGACGGCAAGATCATCTATACCTTCCACTTCTACGATCCGTTCAGCTTCACGCACCAGGGCGCGAGCTTCATTCCATGGCCCGACAAGTACCTCGACGAAGTACCGTGGCCGGCAGCGCGGCGCCCGATGGACGAGCCGCTTGCGCTGATCGACCGGCGCATCTCAATGGCTTCAGGGCTCGATCAATCCGCAAAAGAGCGCGCGGCGATTGGCGCGCGCGCGAACCTGCAAAAATATTATCGAAGTAATGCCGGCGCAGAATTGATCCGCGATCGCTTCGCCAAGGTCGCGGTCTGGGCGAAAACCAATAACATCGCCGCAAACCGGATTTTCGTCGGCGAGTTCGGTGTCGTTCGCAAATCGGGCGCCGCGGCAGGCGCGCGTTGCGAGGACCGCATGCGCTGGCTGCGTGACATCCGGACGACGGCGGAGCAATTCGGCTTCGTCTGGGCTTACTTTAATTATGACGGCGCCTTCGCAATCGTGAAAAGCGATTCCGATCGGACGCTCGATGCCGATGTGCTCGCAAGCTTAGGCTTGATAAAGCAGGAAAGAGTTTGCGTTTCAGGCTAAAGCTGCAATGCCTTGAATAGACGAAAGCTCACGCCTCTGACGAAATGACTATCCCCAAATCGACCTGGCGACATCGACGCAAAGCTTCAGCTTCGCCTGCTCATCCGCTTCGGTTACCGGATTGCCTGCGACCGTCGAGGCAAAGCCGCATTGCGGGCTGATCGCAAGCCGATCGAGAGCTATATATTTCGTAGCCTCGTCAACGCGACGCTTAAGATCGTCCGGGTTCTCGAGTTGCGGCGATTTGCTGGTAACCAGACCAAGCACAACACCAACGCCTTTCGGTACAAAACGCAGCGGCGAGAAGTCGCCCGCGCGAGCGGTATCGAACTCAAGGAGAAAATGATTGATCTTCGCGCGGCTGAAAAAGCGCTCCGCGATGTCCTCATAGCCGCCTGCCGCGAGATAATGCCCCTTCAGATTGCCCCGGCACATATGCACACCGACGCGGACGTTGGCGGGCAGCGTGGAGACGGCTTCGTTGATCGCGTCGATATAAAGATCGACGAGTTCGTCGGGGTCCTGCTTGACCGATTTCACCTTGTCGCGGATCGCGGGATCGCAAAGCATCGCGATCGCCACCTCGTCCAGTTGCACATACTCGCAGCCTGCCTTGGCGAGATCCGCGATTTCCTCCTGAAACACCTTGCCTAGATCGCGGAAGAAGCTCCTGGCATCGGGATAAATCTTCGCGTCGGCGAAATCGCTGCAACGATAAAAATGCATGGTCGAAGGCGACGGGATCGTGATCTTCGGCGTGAGCCTGGTATGCGCCTTCACGAATTCGAATTCGTCCACCGCGAGCGGCTGCAGGCGCCTGATCTTCTTGCTCGCATAAGGCGCCGTGAACTCGTATTCGTGGCCGGTGTCGTCGCGGAAGGTATAGACCGCGCTCTTGATCTCGAAGCCTTCGGTGCGCTCGACAAAACGGCTCCAGTAGGAACCGCGGCGGAATTCGCCGTCATTCGCGACCTCGAGCCCTGTGCTTTCTTGCAACTTGAGCACGCCCCGAATGCAGTCGTCCTGGATCTTCGTGAAGGCGGCGTCGCCCATGCTGCCGTTCTGGTGCTGCTTGAACGCTTGCCGCAGAGCGGGCGGACGCAACAGGCTGCCGACATGATCGGCGCGGAACGGCGGACGGCCTGATGCGAGGCGAGACATTGACGCTTCTCCCGGACTTCCGGTTTGCCACCGGATTCTATAGATCAATAGATAGATCGAAACCGCGCGCCGTGTCAAAAAGCGAACTGTGGCGGACGAGATCGAACAGGGAGTTTCACGCGAATGAGGACGCGGCGCAAATCGGAGGCGATTGATTCCGTGTCTGAGGGCCGTGTGGGCAATGCCCCACAGAATACGGGCTCGAACCAGCGCAGACGTCAAAACGAGATTCTCGATGCGGCGGCAAAAGTTTTCGCCGAGCGAGGCTATTACGGTGCAAGTACGCAGGACATTGCCAATGTACTCGGTATCCGCCAGGCGAGCCTTTATTATTACTTTTCTTCCAAGGAAATCGCGCTCGAACTCGTTTGCATGAAAGGCGTCGAAGGGTTTTTCGAAGCCGCGTCCGAAGTCGCCGCGAAAAAGATCAGCGCGTCCGAAAAAGTCCGCGGTCTCGTCGAAGCGCACCTTACGCCGCTCTTGGACCGCGCGGACTTTGTGAAGACGTTCTTGAACGAGCGGCAGTACCTCCCACCCGCCTCCCGCAAGAAAGTGGGCAAGCTTTCCCGCGCATATGAACGGGTCATCGAGAAAGTAATCGCGGAAGGCATCGCGAATGGCGAGTTCCGCAAAGGCCTCGATCCGCGCCTGATGACGCTTGCCCTCCTTGGCATGTGCAAATCCGTCGCCTCCTGGCTAGGCAAGGAAGACGCCTACGCGGTGCCGAAGGTCTCGCAGGAGTACGCCCGCATTTTGCTTGGCGGTATCGCAAATTCCGGCCGCTGACACGTTACGGCCGGAATTGGCCGTTGCGTTTTCAATTGATCTATAGAATCATTCGGTAACGCCGCTGATTTTATAAGGGCCAGCCAATGGCCAAGCCGCAGGGATGGACGCCGCAGCAACTGCGCCAAAAGACGGCGCCGATGCTGCTTTGCGAGCGCGCCCACGCCACGCCCGGAGCCATTGCGTTCCGCTCCAAGCACCTCGGCATCTACCGCGAGCGCGCCTGGAGCGATTACGCGACGCTGGTCGCGCGGACCGCGAAGGCTTTCGATGCGCTGGGCCTGAAACCCGGCGAACGCGTCGCCATCATGGGCGATGCCTGCGAGGAATGGATGATCTGCGATCTCGCAGCGCAATCGCTCGGTGCGATCGTTTACGGCATTTATCCGACCGCCTCCGCGAGCGAAACCGAATATCAGATGCACGACGGCGGCGCTGTCCTCTTCGTTGCCGAAGATCAGGAATATGTAGACCGCATCCTGCCGCTCGCGGACAAACTGCCAAAGTTGCGCAATATCGTCGTGATCGATGACTCCGCGCTGTTTGCGTACCGGCACGAAAAACTCTCGAGTTATGCTTCGCTCGCCGAGAAAGGCGCGGACGCCGATCTGGCATGGCTGGAAGCGAAGGCAGCGAAAGTCGAGCCGGACGCGCCTGCGTTTATCGTTTACACCTCCGGCACGACGGGAAACCCAAAAGGCGCGCTGATTACGCACGGCAAGCATCTCGCCGGCACCTACAACATCGTCACGCACTATCCGTTGCTCGCTTCGCGCCCGCTGCGCACCGTGATCTATCTCCCGCTCTGTCACGTGCTCGGCCGCGACGTGGCAGTGACGCTGCCGCTTGTGAGCGGACTGGTTCCACATTTCGGCGAAGATGTGAACGACGTCGGCCAGACCATGTTCGAAGTGGCGCCGCAGGTACTGTTTACGGTACCGCGCTACTTGCAGAAATTCGCCTCCACGATCCTCGTCAATATCGGTTCGTCGTCGGCCACGAAACGGGCCGCCTACCGGATGGCGATGCGCCTCGCGCGCGAGCACGTGAAGCGGCTCTACGAGCGGCGCAACTCCACTTATCAAAGCACGCTCTATCGCACGGCATGGGCCACCGTCTTCCGCCCGATCCTGAACAAGCTCGGCTTCGACAAACTTGAACTCGCGCTTTCCGGCGGCGCGCCGCTGCCGGCCGACACCATGGCGCTCTGGCACATGTTCGGCGTCAACGTCTGCGAGATGTACGGCCAGACCGAAACCGCGGGCGCGATTATCTCCGGCCAGCGCGGCCCCTTCCCTCGCCCCGGCAATGTCGGCACTGTGCCAAACGGTTGGGAAGTGAAGCTCGGCTCCGGCGACGAGATTCTCGTTCACGGCAAGGATTTGTTCGACGGCTACTGGCAGAACGAGGAAGCGACGAAGTCCGTTCTGCAGGCCGATGGCTGGATGAAAACCGGCGACGTCGGCGAATGGCGCGGCGGCCAGCTTCGGCTGATCGACCGCGCACGCGATTTCATCGTTACTTCCGGCGGCAAGACGATCTCGCCAGCCTACATCGAGAATATCCTGCGCGCTTCGCCTTTCATCGCCGAAGCCGTCGTCTTCGGGCACGGCCGCAAATATCTCGTAGCGCTAATCGAAATGGATTTCGACACCGCCGCCGATTGGGCGCGCACCAACGATATCGCCTATACCGGCTTCACCAATCTTGCGGCTAATCCGGCGCTCGAGAAGCAGATCCGCATCGAGATCGCGAAAGCGAACGAGCAGGTCGCACGCGTCGAGCAGATCAAGACTTTTCGCATTCTGCCGAAGGAACTCGATCCTGAAGAGGAAGGCGAACCCGTCACGCCGACGCGCAAGGTCAAGCGCAATCTGATGTACGAGCGCTTCAAGCCGCTCGTGGATGCCATGTATGACGGCGCCGAAGAAAGGCTGCTCGCGGAAGCCAGCGGCGGCATCTTAAATTGAATAAAAAACAGGGAGGAAGGAAAATGCTGAAACGAAATCTGATCGCAACCGCGGTACTCGCCGGACTCACCGGCGCAACCGCCGCGCAAGACGCTTATAACGTCGGTCTCACCGGAGCGCTCACCGGCCCTGCCGCCGGCACTTATGCACCGGCGGTCGATGGCCTTCGCATTTACATCGACAAGGTGAACGCCGCGGGCGGCGTCAACGGCAAGAAAATCAACCTGATCTTGCTCGACGACTCCGCCCAGCCCGCGCGTGCAGCGGCGAACGCCACGCGCCTTGTCACCGACGACAAGGTCGTATTGCTGCTCAACGCGAGTCTGTCTTCGACCTATGCGCCAGTGGTCGGCGAGTCGCAGAAAGCGAACGTGCCGCTGATCTTCGCAAGCTCCGTCTGTCCGAAGGACGTCTATCCGCCGGCGAACGCGCTGCAATTCTGCACGACCGCCTTCGCAGCGAACTACGATAGCCGCGCCGTGCTCGATTTCGTGAAGGCAACGGCAAAAGCACCAGTGAAGCTCGGTCTCGCAGCGATGGCGATTCCGATTTCGCGCGGGGAAATCGATTACGCCGAAGAACTCGCGAAGACGCTCGGCATGACGCCGGTTTCCAAGCAGATCATCCCGCCGCCGACGCCGGACTACACGCCGTTCGCGACGCTGATCAAGGAAGCCGACGCAAACTGGACGTACTCGTGGGCGCCGTGGGTAACGCAAGTCCGCACGCTAGAGGGCCTGCGCCGTCTCGGCTGGACCGGCGATTACATCGCCTGGTCGCATCTTGAAGCGGAAAACGAGCTTGCGCGCCTGAAAGACGGCAAATTCTATGTCGTCGGCGCAAACGCGCTGTTCCAGGATGATCTGCCGATTCACAAGGAGATCGCAGCGGCCGCGAAAGCCGCGAACTCGCAATATCCCGTGAATCAGATGACCGAGGGCTGGATCGCCGGCATGGTGATCGAAGCGGCACTCAAGGCTGCCGGCTGGCCCGCGAACGCGGAGAAAGTCACCGCATCGCTCTCCAACCTCAAGGTCGATCTGAAAGGCCTGCGCGGCGGCGAACTGCAATGGACGAAAGACAACCACTTCCGCACCAGGCAGTACTACCGCGTCTATCGCTGGGACGAGGCGAAGGGCGCGATCGTGCGCGTGCGCGACTGGGCGGCTTTCGACGTTAAGTAACGCACTCACGTAGAAGCCCCCACCCGCTCGCTTCACTCGCTTCCCTCCCCCGCTCGCGGGGGAGGGATTAAGGGTGGGGGTTTGTTCGCCCGGCATTTGCTTATCGACTACTGCTTGATCTGACAGGAAGCCTCACATTGCAGCTAGCAATCAACATAGCGGTGCTCGCCGCGATCTACGCGCTGATCGCCTGCGGCTATGTGCTGATCTATCGCGTGAGCCGCGTGCTTAATCTCGCGCACGGCGAACTCATGATGCTCTCCGCTTATCTGTTGCTCACGACAGCTTCACTGTTTTCGAAAAATCCGCTGATCGCGCTGACAGCCGCGGTTTTTCTCAGTCTGTGCGTCGGCGTCCTCGTCTATCTCTTTTTGATGCGCCGCATGACGGGCGAAATGGTGCTTGCGGCCGTGCTGACCACTGTCGCGCTCGGAGTCCTTTTACGCGGCCTCGTCGTTCTGATCTGGTCGGCGCAGCAGCAGAACCCCGCGCAAGCGCTCGGCTGGGCGAATTATTCGATTCCGGTTTTCGGCGCCGGACGCATTTCCGCGGCGGGCGCGGCGCTGATAGCGGTCACCACGCTTATCTACGCCGGATTATTTCTATTCCTGCGCTTCAGCCGCTACGGCATCCGTATGCGCGCAGCAGGCCAGAACCCGCTGCTCGCCGCGCAGCGCGGCATCTCGCTTCACGTCATTTATGCCCTCGCGTGGGGACTATCGACCTTCACCGGCGCGATGGCGGGAATCCTGATCTCGCTCGACAGCGGCCTCGACAGCACCATGGTGCTGATCGGCCTGAAAGCATTTCCGGCAGCGCTCGTCGGCGGGCTCGACAGCCTTGTCGGCGCGCTGCTCGGGGCGCTGATCATCGCGGCCGCTGAAGTTCTGATGATCTACTACGTCGATGCGCTCCTATCCGACGTCGTGCCGTTCCTCGTCCTGATCCTGATGCTGATCGTGCGCCCGTGGGGTCTGTTCGGAACACGCGAGGAGTTGGACCGTGTCTAGCCGGGAGCCGCGCGCAAGCGGCTATTTCCGTTCGAGCTACGATCAGGGCCTGCGGCTCATCGAGACGCGCACGCAATGGACCAGCCTGATCGCGTTTCTGTTAGCACTCGGTGCCTTCCCCTTTCTTGCGACTTCCTTTCAGCTCGATCTCGCCTGCCAGGTATTCCTTGCCGTCATCGGCTCGATCGCACTGATGCTGCTTACCGGCTACGCCGGGCAGGTTTCGCTAGGCCATGCGGGCTTGATCGCGGCGGGAGCGTTCACGGCGGGAATTCTGTTCAAGGAGTTCGGCGCGAAGTTCTGGATCACTATTCCGGCCGCTGCCGCGATGGGCGCACTGATCGGACTGATCTTCGGATTGCCGTCGCTGCGGCTGCGCGGACTTTATCTCGCGGTATCGACGCTCGCGCTGCATTTTATCGTGATCTATCTCGGCGGCGAATACGAAACGAAGCGCGGCTTCTCGACCGGTATCGTGATCGACGCGCCACGAATCGGCGACCTCGTCCTGCGTGATCGCAAGATTTGGTACTTCGTGCTGCTCGCCTTTGCCGCCGTCACGCTGCTGATTTCTCTCAACCTTCTTCGCAGCCGTACCGGCCGCGCCTGGGCGGCAATCCGCTCGCACGAGACGATTGCCGAGGCGCTCGGTATCGGCGTCGCTGGGCACAAGCTGCTCGCCTTCGTCATTTCGTCATCGATGACGGCGGTCGCGGGCGCATTGTTCAGCTATTACCGCGGCTTCGTTTCGGTCGAAGCGTTCTCGCTGTTTCTGTCCATTCAATATGTTGCGATGATCATCATCGGGGGCATGGGATCGCTGCTCGGTGCGATCCTTGGTGCGATCTTCGTGACGCTATTGCCTTATGTGATCGAATATGCGGTCGGATTGCTGCCGAATGCGCGCAGCTACGCCGGCATGCTCGCGGCTTTCAATTACTCTGCCTTTGGCATCGTCATGATCCTGTTCCTCGTGTTCGAGCCGCAGGGTCTCGTCGGCATCTGGCGGCGCGTGCAGAACTATTTCCTGCTGTGGCCTTTCAAACAGAAGCCGCTTGGCGGAGGCCGCCGATGAGCGCGCTGCTCCGGATCGAAAAGCTCGAAGTCGTCTATGCTCGTGCGATTACCGCGATCCAGGGCATCACGCTTGAGGCCGGGAAAGGTGAGATTGTCGCCGTGCTCGGCACCAACGGCGCAGGAAAATCGACGACGCTGCGCGCGGTTTCCGGCTTTCTCGGCCTCGACGATGCGCGCGTGACCGAAGGCTCCATCCTTTTCAAAGGCGACAATCTTGCCAACCGGCCGCCTTATCTCATTACGAAACTCGGTATCGTGCTTGTGCCGGAGCGCGACAAGGTTTTCCCCAACCTGTCGGTCGTCGAGAATCTCGCGGCATCGGTTCCGGCGCGGGGAGCCGACCGCAAGCGCCTTGAAGAAATGGCCTTTACGTTTTTTCCAAAACTTTCCGAGTTACGCGGACGCACCGCCGGACTTCTCTCAGGCGGCGAGCGCCAGATGCTCGCGCTTGCTTCCGCGATCGTCTGCGGGCCGGAGCTATTGCTCGTCGACGAGCTGTCGCTCGGCCTTGCACCGGTCGTCGTCGAAGATCTCGCGCAGCGTCTCGTGGAAATTCGCGGCAAGCTCGGCATCACCATCCTGCTCGTCGAGCAGAACGCTGCCGTCGCGCTTTCCATTGCGGATCGCGGCTATGTTTTGGAGAACGGCCGGGTCGTGCTGGACGGCGACGCGGCGCGGCTCAAAAATCATCCCGACATTCAGGAATTCTATCTCGGCGGCGCCGGCGAGCGGCGCTCCTATCGCGATGTAAAGCAGTATCGCAGAAGCCGGAGATGGTATGGCTGAACTGGAAGTCGAGAAGCTCACGCTTCGTTTCGGCGGGCTAAGCGTGCTGAGCGGCGTTTCCTTCGCTGTCGAGAAAGCGGAACTGTTCGCGCTGATCGGACCCAATGGCGCCGGTAAAACCAGCGTATTGAACTGCATCAGCGGACTTTACCCCGGCGAAGGCGTCATCCGCTTCCGGGGCAAAAGCATCGCGGGCATGCGCGCGCATCATGTCGCGCGGCTCGGCATCGCGCGCACGTTTCAGCACGGCGAGCTGTTTCCGCATATGACCGTCGCCGAGAATCTGCTCACCGGCCGCCATTCGCGCATCCGAACCAATCCAGTGAAGGAAATATTCTTCTCCCGCTCCGTGCGCGGCGAGGAAATCGCGCATCGCGAGGCGGTCGAGGAGATCGTCGACTTCGTGGAACTCGAGCGCTACCGCAACACGCAGGTCGCCAATCTTCCATTCGGCATCCAGAAGATCGTGGGGTTTGCGCGCGCACTTGCGATGGAGCCGGCGATTCTTCTGCTCGACGAACCTTCCGCTGGCCTCAATCGCGACGAGCGAGAAGACCTCGCCCGCTTTATATTGCGTATCAAGCACGAGCTAGGCATCGCGATGATCTGGATCGAGCACGACATGCAGATGGTCGCTGACCTCGCGGATCGATTGCATGTACTGGAATATGGCCGGAGCGTTGCTGAGGGTTCACCTGACAAGGTGCTCAAAGACCCTCGCGTGATCGCGGCATATCTTGGCTCGGCT
This sequence comes from Xanthobacteraceae bacterium, assembly GCA_019752575.1. Taxonomy (GTDB): domain Bacteria; phylum Pseudomonadota; class Alphaproteobacteria; order Rhizobiales; family Xanthobacteraceae. The sequence goes on from JAIELW010000002.1 coordinate 46,870, forward strand.
GCCCGCTAAAGCGATCCACGCAAGCCATCAAAGAAAAATGGAGCGGGCGGCCGGTTTACGAACGGGCGCAAGCCGCGTCAGACAGTCCTCTAAATTTTTGACCGGATGCCAAGTTTCTTAATTTTATTAAAGAGCGTCGATCTGGATACTGCCAATAACTTGGCGGCCACGTCGACGTTTCCGCTCGTTTGCGCAAGGACGCTTTTGATCCTTCTTCGCTCGGCGTCATCTCGTGCCTGCGCTAACGTTACGACCGAGCGTTCCTCTTGATCGGGGCCCACTTTGTCGGGGAAGAGGTCTGCGACACCTAGCCAAGGGCTTTCAGAAAGGGCAACCGCGCGCTCTATCCTGTTTCTCAGCTCGCGAATATTTCCCGGGAAGTCGTAAGACAGCACCTCAGATTTGCCTTGCCGAATTACTTTTTGAAACGTGCTTGGCCAGACTTTCCGGCAGGTGTTTTCAGCGTGACGCTTATCGTCGCGTTCGCGGCGATCGGCTTCTTGACCTCGCCCTTAAGTACGTTCTCGCCTTCAACTGTGAGCGTAACCGTCTCCCGGTCGGCGCCCGCGACAACCAATGCGGATGCGGTGATGCCTTTCGCGGAGATGGGCTTGTTGGACTCATCCAAGACATAGAAGGTCAGTGTCGTGCCGGAGGTCACGAATTCAAGATGAACGCCTGCAACGTCTTCGACAGGACCACCGTTCGGACCCTTCTGCGCACCATGTTTATGCTGTGCGACGGCACTGACGGCGAGTGACAGCACGAGGCCTAAAGCAAGAAAAAACTTCATAACTTCATCTCCTAGCGGGTTTGAGGGTTTTGTTTTCAGGAACGTCGCGGCGGAACAGCACGTAGAGCGCCGGAAGCACCAGTAGAGTGAGGATCGTCGATGAGATGATGCCACCGATGACTACGGTGGCGAGGGGCCGCTGCACTTCGGCGCCGGGGCCTGTTGCAATCGCCATGGGTACAAACCCAAGCGAGGCAACGAGTGCGGTCATCAGAACCGGTCGAAGCCGCGTCAACGCGCCTTCCTTGACAGATTCGATCACGGATTTCCCGTCTTCGCGAAGTTTCTGAATAAAGGCGATGATGACAAGGCCGTTTAGAACGGCAACGCCGGAAAGCGCGATAAAGCCGATGCCGGCGCTGATCGACAACGGTATGCCGCGTAGCAGCAGTGCAGCAATTCCGCCTGTAAGGGCGAGCGGCACGCCGCTGAACACGATGGCGGCATCGGTAACCGACTTCAAACTCATGTAGAGCAAGAAGAAGATAAGGAGCAGCGCAATCGGAACTACGATCGTTAGGCGTTTGGTGGCGGAGACAAGTTGTTCGAATAGACCGCCCCAACCTATCCAATAGCCCGCCGGTAATTTCACATTTTGAGCAATTTGCGCCTGGGCATCCGTTACGAAGGATCCCAAATCTCTTCCACGAACGTTGGCCGTTACGACAACGCGGCGCTTTCCGTTTTCACGGCTAATTTGATTTGGTCCTGGTGCAGTTTCTAGTTCTGCAACCGACGAAAGCGGTACGTAGCGCACCTGCGCGAGTGGCGAAGTACTCTCCCAAGCCGCACGTACGGCATTTGTCTGCGCTTCGGCTGCAGGCAATGGAATGGGCAGATTACGGAGTGCGTCAATATCCGATCGCAAATTCTCCGGCAACCGGACAACGAGATCAAAGCGGCGGTCACCGTCGAATACAGTTCCGGCGCTCTTGCCGCCCACGGCGATCTCCACAATCGCTTGTACGTCGGCCACACTTAAGCCTAATCGCGAAAGCGCAGGCCGGTTAAGTTTAACGGTCAGGACCGGAAGACCCTGAACTTGCTCCGTTTTGACGTCGGCTGCGCCTGTTACCTTCTGAATTATACCCTGTACCTGAGTCGCGATTTGCAACAGTACATCAAGGTCGTCACCAAATATTTTGATGGCTACGTCAGCGCGAACACCGGAGTTTAGCTCGTTGAAGCGCATTTGTATGGGCTGCGAGAGCTCATAAGCGCTACCCGGAATTTCTTCGGAGGCCTTTTCGATCTCAAGCACAATATCGGCCTTAGATTTCCGAGGATTTGACCATTCCTTGCGTGGCTTCAGCATTACGTATGTATCGGAAATTGAAGGAGGCATTACGTCCGTGGCAATCTCTGCGGTCCCGATACGCGAAAACACCGTCAGTACTTCTGGAATCGCCATGAGCCGCTTTTCGAGCGCCTGCTGCATTTCCGCCGATTGCGTCAAGCTAGTACCCGGAATGCGCATGGCATGAAGAGCGACGTCGCCCTCGTCGAGACTCGGAATAAATTCGCCGCCCATCCGGGTTGCGGCAAGACCGGAGATGAGGACGAGACCGAGTGCAAGGCTCACAACAATCCGGCGGCTGGCGATCGAACGGTCAAGCAGCGGAATGTAATATTTCCGCGCGCCGCGCATAAACCAGTTCTCCTTCTCGGTAACTTTCCCAGTTACGAAAAGCGCGATCGCGGCGGGAATGAACGTCATCGACAGGATCGCGGCTCCCAATAGGGCCATCAGAACCGTCAACGCCATCGGCGTGAACATCTTGCCTTCGGTACCGGTCAGGGTAAGTACCGGCAAATAGACGATCGCGATGATCAGCGTTCCAAACAGGCTTGGCTTGATGACTTCGCGTGCGCCCGCAAGAATCGTGCTGAACCGTTCTTCCGTCGTCAGAAGCCGGCCTCGCCGCTGTTGCTCGTGCGCGAGGAGACGCAAGCAGTTTTCGACAATGATGACGGCACCGTCGATAATAATGCCGAAGTCGATGGCACCCAGACTCATCAGGTTCGCGCTGACTTTATTCTCAACCATGCCCGTTATCGTGAAAAGCATGGAGAGCGGGATAACGAGCGCTGTAACGAATGCTGCTTTGAAGTTCCCGAGAATAAGAAAGAGAATTACTATGACAAGGACAGCGCCTTCGAACAAATTCCTTTCGACTGTTGCTATCGTCGCTTCGACCAGTTTCGACCGATCGTAAAGCGTTTGTACAACGATGCCTTCCGGCAGGGAGCGAGATATCTCATCGAGTTTCGCGGCAACCCGCTGCGATACAGTGCGGCTATTCTCGCCAATCAAAAGCATTGCAGTACCAAGAACAGTCTCTTCACCATTCAACAGCGCTGCACCGGTACGTAATTCTTTGCCTTCGACGACTTCCGCAATGTCGCTAACCCGAACCGGGATGCCTTTCCGCGTGCCGATAACGATATTCTGAATATCCGCAATCGTGAGAACCTGGCCGGGTGTGCGGACGAGGTACTGTTCGCCATTTCGTTCAATATACCCCGCGCCAACATTGGCATTGTTTGCAGCAAGCGCAGTCATCACTTCACGGAAGCTGATGCGGTACGCCATGAGGAGTGTAGGATTTGGCAGTACATGGAACTGCCGCTCGTAACCGCCGATCACGTTTACTTCAACGACGCCCGGCACCGTCCGAAGCTGCGGTTTGATAATCCAGTCGTGAACCGTACGCAGTTCGGTCGGCGTCGCGGCTTGCTTCTTCTTATTATTCTTCTCATCTGCTACAACCGAATACATGTAGATTTCGCCAAGGCCGGTCGAGATCGGGGACATGGCAAGTTCGATGCCTTGTGGCAGCCGGTCTTTGACCTGCTGCAAGCGTTCGTTGACCAGCGTACGCGCAAAATAAATATCGGTGCCGTCATCGAAGACGGCGGTGACTTGACTCAAACCGTAGCGCGAAAGCGAGCGGGTGTATTTGAGCTTGGGCAAGCCGCCCATCCCCGTTTCGATGGGGAATGTGATCCGCTGCTCGACTTCAAGCGGTGAAAAGCCTTGCGCGGTTGCGTTGATTTGCACCTGAACATCAGTGATGTCAGGCACGGCATCGATTGGAAGACGCGTAAAATTATAGGCACCGAGCGCGCCCATCGCGAGCGCGACGATGATCACCAGCCATCTTTGCCGGATTGAAAAATCGAGAATTCTGTCGATCATCTTTGCACCAATACCGTGTGGGTCTGCAGTCAGTGTTCGTGAGCGGCCGAGCCCTTCGCGAGCTCTGCCTTGATCACAAAGCTGTTCTTCGCCGCATAAATATCGCCTTCCACGAGTCCGAACAGAACTTCGACGTGCTCGGCGTCGCGGTCTCCCAGCTCGACATCACGCGGCTCGAATTTGTTACCGTTTCTGACAAAGACGACCGTGCGGTTCTCGATGGTTTGAAGTGCGGAAAGTTTTACGACGAGCGGGGCTTCCTTGGCCTGGAGCACGAGGCGTGCCGTTACGAAGAGGCCTGGCCGCAAGCGAATAGGATCGTTTGCGACAACCGCGCGCGCGAGAACGCTCTGTGTGTCGGCGTTACTTACCGGTGAGATATACGAGAGCTTCGCTTCAATAGGCGACGATCCGTCACCACTCTCGATGAGAATAACATCCCCCATTTTTGTGCGGGTTAGATCACGCCGGCTGATAGCAAGGTCCACCCACACGGAGCTTAGGTCAGCTATTGTGAACGCTGCTTTTTGTTCGGAAGCATATTCGCCTAGCGCTACCTGACGCTCGATAACCGTACCGGAGATCGCAGCCTTTATTTCGTAAACGGTTAGGCTTTGATTGCTCTCAATTTTGGCAATTACTTCGCCTTTTTCGACGCGGTCCCCTACGCGCTTTCGTATCTCTGTCACGACGCCTGGAAAGCGGGGCGTCACCTGAACCAGCATTTCTTGGTTCGGTGTGACAACGCCATTAAGCGCGAGCGTATCGCGAAGCGTACCCGACGCGACCTTGACGAGCTCAATTCCCGTGGCTGCGATCTTGGCGTCGCTCAGTTCGACGGCGCCGCCGTGGTCGTCGTGTGCGTCGGCTTTTGTTTTAGCGACGTTCGCGGGGCGCATCAGATAAATGGCGACCAACACGATAGCGATTAGTCCGATAACTCCAAGTACGGCGTTCCGCACTGACACGTTCATTTTGTCCTCTCGTTATTCAGCCGGAAACCTAAACCGGTTAGACCTTCGATCGTTGCCAACGCCACGTGGAAATTCATGAGGGCATCGAGCTCGCGCACCGCCGTCTGAGTCGCCGCGCTCTGCATGTCGAGAAGTTCGAGCAACGTGAACCGGCCTTGCTCGTAGCCTTCTTCCATCGACTGCGTAGCTTGTTTGACTTTTGGGATTGCGCCCGCGCGCAGGATTTCGATTTCGCGCGCAGCAGCAGTCATGTTTTCGTAAGCGCGGCCCAAGGTCAGATTGAGCTGACCGACCGCCGCTGCAAACTCCGCTTCGACCTTTGAGCGCTGCTGATCGGCTTCGATGATCCCGCCTCTGTTTTGATCGAAGAGCGGGATAGGAATGGAAATGCCAAGTCGCACCGCGTCGTCGCGCGTTTCGCGGTAATGCCGCCACGCAACGCCAGCACGTAGATCGGGAATCGGTTTTAGCCGCGCAACAAGAAGCTCGGCGTCACGCTGCGCGCGAAGTGCTGTGAAACGGATCAGTTGCGGATTTTGTTGTAGCGCCTTCTGCAAAACATGGAACGGCTGCGGACGGCCAATTCTGCCGAGGTCGCCGACAACGCCCGGGAAGTCAGGGATGGTACCGCCCATAAGCGTTGTGAGTTCAAGCCGGGCAATCGCAAGCGTCGCTCGTGCTCGTTCACGCTCTGCGCGTATAAGATCAGCGGCGATTTGGGCACGCGCGACTTCAGACGGAGGCGATGCGCCAGCGTCAACGCGCTTTTGCAGGAGCGGTGTCAGCCGCTGAAGCGCGGCAATCTGCTGATCATAAATCGCGATACGGCGTTGAGCGGCAAGTACACTGAAATAGGCAATCGCGGTGTCCGACAAAATCTCTAAACGGACGGCCTCGCGCTGCCAACGATACGCTTCAAGCTCGGCAGAACCAGCCGCGATGCGAGCTGTACGCTTGCCGGCCAAGTCGATGAGTTGACTGAGTTGGAGCGTGTATTCGGCGGCACCCGTTCCTTGATAGGGACCG
>JAIELW010000015.1 GCA_019752575.1 Xanthobacteraceae bacterium
AATCTCGAAGGCGTGCGCGCAGCCTCACACGCATATTTCGGTAAGGAGCCGGTGCGGCTCACGATCGGCGAGGCGGCGCTGCTCGTGGCCTTGCCGCAGTCGCCGGAGTTGCGCCGTCCCGACCGCGCGCCCGATGTCGCGATCCGCGCGCGCAACCGCGTGATCGACCGCATGCTCGCGGCCGGCGTCATCACTATCGCAGAAGCGACACGCGCACGCGAGGAAGCGGTGCCGCGTGTGCGCAGGGAACTGCCGCAGCTTGCACCGCATGCCGCGGAAGCGGCACTTGCCGCCTTCCCGAAACAGCAGCGTCATCATCTTGCGATCGACGCAACGATCCAGCGCCGCCTGGAAGAGCTCGTGCGCGAAAAGATTCCGGCGCTCGGCCCGCGCGTGTCTGTCGCGATCCTCGTTGCCGACAACCAGACCGGAGAAATCCTCGCGCGTATCGGCTCCACTGACTTCAATGACATGGAGCGCGCGGGGCGCATCGACATGACGCGCGGGGTGCGCTCGCCGGGCTCGGCGCTGAAGCCTTTCATCTATGGGCTTGCCTTCGAGGACGGCATCGCGCATCCGGAAACGCTGATCGAGGATCGCCCGACGCGCTTCGGCGCATGGCGTCCGGAAAATTTCGATCTCACTTTTCAGGGCACCGTCACGCTCCGCCGCGCGCTGCAGCTTTCGCTGAACGTACCGGCGGTGGCGCTGCTCGAGTCCGTCGGACCGCCGCGTCTGTTTGCGCGGCTTGAGACGAGCGGCGCGCAGTTGCAACTTCCGCAAGGCGAAGTGCCGGGGCTCGCGATCGGTCTTGGCGGGCTCGGCCTGCGGCTCGAAGACCTGACGCTGCTGTATGCGGCGCTCGCACGCGGCGGCGAGGCGTTCCCGCTCGTGCATCGGCTCGACGTGAAGAACGAGGCCCAGCGCCGCGTGCGGCTCCTGGATCCGGTCGCCGCCTGGTATGTCGGCAATGCGCTGATCGGCGCACCGCCGCCGGAGAACGCACCCTTCGGCAAGATCGCGTTCAAAACCGGTACGTCTTACGGCTATCGCGATGCCTGGGCGGTCGGCTTCGACGGCAAGCGCACCATCGCGGTCTGGGTCGGCCGCCCGGATGGCCAGCCGGTGCCCGGCATGATCGGCCGCGCCGTCGCGGCACCGATTTTGTTCGATGCCTTTGCACGTGCCGTCCCGAAGATCGAGCCGCTGCGCGCTGCGCCGTCCGGTGCCATCGTCGCCAGCACTGCACGGCTGCCGTTGCCGCTGCGCCGCTTCACGCCGCAAGGTGAAATGCGCAACATCGCAAGCTCCGAACCGCCGCTGAAGATTATTTTTCCGCTCAACGGCGCGCAGCTTGCCCTTGAACGAAGCGAGCGCGGCGACCCGCTTTCGCCGGCGCAGCCGATTGCGATCAAGACCAGCGGGGGCAACGCCCCGTACCGTTTTCTCGTGGATGGCATGCCCGTAGGCGAGGCCGACTTGCGCAACATGGCTTTCTGGCAGCCGCAAGGTCCTGGTTTCGTGCGTCTGACCGTGATCGACGCCGCGGGCGCGACCGACAGCGTGGTCGTGCGCCTGCAACAATAAATCCTTAAAGCCTTCGCCTAGATTGGAACCATGCTAAGCTGCATCCGGTTCGGTTATCGGCCAGCCGTGTTCTGAAAAGAGATTGGGAGAACAAAATGTCCGTTGCACCGCAAAGCTACCAGCAGGGCTATTCGGGTTTTGCGAAATCGCTGCACTGGATCGTGGCCCTTCTGGTGCTCACCACTATTCCGGTCGGTGTCGCAATGGGCCAGATCGAGAAAGCGCCGTTCAATCTTTTCAACTTCCACAAGTCGCTCGGCGTTCTCATTCTTATCCTGATGACGATCCGGCTCATTTATCGCCTCATGCACGGTGCGCCGCCGGAGCCCTATATCCCGGTTTTCTATCAGATTGCCGGCTCGATCACCCATTGGGCGCTTTACGTGCTCCTGATCATCACGCCGATCTCGGGCGCGATCGCGAACATGTATTACGGCGCGCCAACACCGTTCTTCGGTTTGTTCGAGGTGCCGCCGTTCTTCACGAAGAACGAGGACACTGCTAATTTCATCTTCGCGCGCCACAGGTGGCTCGGTTTCACGGTCGGCGCGCTCGTGTGCATGCACATCGGCGCGGGGCTGTTCCACTATTTCATCCGCAAGGACGGCGTCTTGCAGCGGATGCTGCCGGGAAGCTGAACGGAATTTCAAACAGCGCGCAGGCCAATGCCGCCCGCGAAAGAAATTCGAGGGGTGCGGAGCGCTGCGAAACGCAACGTCTTCGTTTCTCGCCTCTCCGCTTTTTACGGAAGAGGCGTCTCGTTTCGCAACGCTCCACTTCGGCGATTTTCGGCGCAGGCCGCGCTTTTCGTGAGGTCCTCTTGCGAGTTCCTCTCCGTCAGCCGTGCTCCCGGCAGGCGAGCCTAGTCTCGCCGGGCGGTGCCCTACGCCGTCCCGGGCCGCGGCTGCGAACCGCAAACGGAGACGCCGGCCGTTTCCCGCATCTTGCTGCGCCTCGCGAGTGCGCCCTCGATGGAAACGGCGAGAAGGAATATAGTCCTATTAGAGATGGAAGTCAAGAAATTTCGTCATGCCACGACGAATTCCATTGTCATTCCGGATCGGCGCGTTCGCGCCGTCCGGAATGACAAATTTAGCGGGGCAGTGCCAGCAAGTCTTTATGGCCGACAATACAAGTGGTGCCGCGCGCTTTGCGCGCGGCTAGCCATGACTGGATTACGCTCTCCGGAACCGATCTCGTTTCGCGAACCGCATTCGCCCAGCCTTCAGCAAGCGCTTCGATCAGTGCGTGGTCTTCCGGCCCGAGTATCCAGTCGCTATCGGCAAGTTCGGCGTCGTAGCCGAGCGCTTTCAACTTCTTCCCGATCAAGCCGATCGCTTTGTTGCCGGCCGAAGGACCGAAGCCTTTTTCTTTCCCGAAATCGCGCTCGAACGCCTCCGTCATTTGTTTGTCGGCGTCATGCGTGGGCGACCACTTCGCGGTTTTGTCATGCACCAGCGTCGTATAAAGCGCGAGCTTGTCTTTCGCGAGCGCCGCGCAAAAGCGGTCGATCCAGTTTTCCGAAACGAGGTCGAACAAGGCGGCTGAGGTCACAAGATCGGGAATCGAGTCGCCCCACGGAGCGGGATTTGCGTTTAGATCCGCACGCTTCACCTCGACACGAACGAGCTTGTTGCTCTTTTCGAGTTCGAGACCCGCCGCGGTCGGGCGCGACTTATCCGCCCACGCGCTCAGGAAATCGAGCGAAGCGGAAAGCAGCGCGGGATCGTAATCGACCAGCACCCATCGCTGACGTGTCCCAAGCGCAAGCGCGGTCCCGCGCAGGTTTGAGCCCGCGCCCGCGCCGAGATCGTAGATCACCGGCTCGTCTTTGCCGGCGAGATGGCTTGCCGCTTTCGCGAGCAACGCTTTGTCGCGCGAACGATGATCGGCCGGCTCGCGAAGACGCAACCATTCCGGCGAGAAACTCATGCGGCTGCCTTCGCATGTGCGCGTTCCAGCGCCTCGGCGACACGTTTCGCGGTGTCGCTCCAGCGCGGAAGTTTTTTCGCATATTCCCACGCCGCATCGGCGCGTTTTGAAAACTCGGCAGGCGCGGTCAGTAATCTGCGAAGCGTCAGCGCGAGCTCGCCGAAATTGCCGGGCGTTACGAAAACGCCGGCGGCGCGCGGAACCGTCTCGACCAGCGCGCCGCCGGAGCCCGCGACGACCGGAAGCCCGCGAGCGAGCGCTTCGGTAAACGCCATGCCGTAACCTTCGAAATGCGAAGGCAGCACGAATAGCGAAGCGCTGGAATATTCTTTCTCGAGTCCGGCATCGTCGAGCGGGCCGAGCAGGGCGGTTCGTTCTTTTATCTTTCCGTCCGCGATTTCTCTCTCGAGCGCTTGCATCGCAATCGCGTCGCGATCCGTGCTGCCGGCAATCCGCCATTCCCATTCGAGGTCGCGGACTTTCGAAAGCGCTTTCGCGAGCGTGTCGTGCCCTTTGCGGCGCGTGATCGCACCGACCGACAGGAGCCGCATCGGTTTGGAATCGCCCTTCGCGCGCGCGGAGGGTTCGGTGCCCGGCTCGGCAACAGTGAGATCGTTCGGCGCGACATTAAATTCGCGCGCGAGCAGTTCGGCGGTGGAGCGGCTCGTTGCAATCGTCGCAACCGCACGCGAGAGCGCCTCGCGCTCGGTGCGATGCAGGTAGTCGATACGATCGGAGGTCAGTCCTGTCTCGAAAGCGAGCGGGTGATGACAGAGCGCGACCAGCCGCGCCTTCAAAGACTTCAAGGTCGAAAGCGGAATCGCACCGAGTGCGAGCCCGTCGATCATCACAAGCGCGTCGGAAGGAATGCCGGAAAGAATCTTCGCGGTTTCAGCTAATGCTTCTTCCGAAGGCGAGGGGAATTCGGAAGAAAGTTGCAAATGCTTCACGCGCCAGCCGAGCGCGGGCAATTCCTCGATCACCCGCTTGTCGTAGCGATAGCCTCCGGTCGGCGTATTCAGGTCGCCCGGAATAGCGAAGACGACTTCGCGCATGAAGCTCAGACCGCCGCTTCGTACCAGCCGCGCGCGACATGCGACTCGTGCATCGTCACGCGGATTTTGGAGACGCCTTCGGAGTCCGCACCCAACTTGCCGGCTTTGAGCGCCGCTTTCATCTGCTCGAAGACATAACGCGCGAGAAACTCGGTCGTGGTCTGCTTGCCTTTGAACTCCGGCACATCGTCGAGATTGCGATAATTGATCGGCGCGAGCGTGGCTTTGAGCGCGTCGATCGCAGCACCGATGTCGACCACGACTTCGTTCGATCCTAGCTTCTCGCGGAAGAAAGCGACGTCGCAGACGAAAGTCGCGCCGTGCACGCGCTGCGCGGGGCCGAAGAACTCGCCCTTGAAAGAATGGGCGATCATGATGTGGTCGCGGACTTCGACGGCGTACATAAAGAGACTTCCTCTATATCAGTAACGGACGAGCGCGCCGAGGCCCGGCGCTTTCGGCGACAACAGGCGCGACAATTGCTGCGGAAGTTCGGCAAACGGCACTTCCTCGCCGATCAACGCGTCGAGCTTGTCATCGGCAAGCAGACCGACCGCGGCTTCCAGCCGCCGCCGGGTGCTCCAGCGCTTGGCGCGTGCCGCGCAGACGTTGCCGACCTGGCTCGAGATCAGCCGCAGGCGGCGGGAATGAAAAGCGTCGCCCAAAGGCACGTTCACCATGCCGGCGCCGAACCAGCTTGCCTCCACGATCGTGCCTTCAACGCCTGCAAGCTTCAAAGCGAGCGTCAGGCCCGCGGCCGAGGCAGTGGAATGAATAACGAGATCGGCATCGCCGGGCGCGTCCGCGGGCAAGGCGAACACGACCCCGATCTTCTTCGCAATCGCCTCCCGCGACGGCTCGATATCCACGAGCGTCACCATTGCGCCGGGCAGGCGGCTGGCGAGTGCCGCGACCAGCATGCCCACGATGCCGCCGCCAACGATTACGATCCGGTCGGCTGGCTGGGCGCCGCCGTCCCAAAGTATATTGAGCGCCGTTTCCATGTTGGCAGCGAGCGTGGCGCGGCGCGGCGGCACGTTGCCGGGAATGATGAACGCCCGTTCAGCCTGCACGACGAAGCGGTCCTGATGCGGGTAGAGCGCGAAGATATTCTTGCCCTTGAGTTCGGCCGGCCCTTCCTCGACCACGCCGACTGCCGAGTAGCCGTACTTAACCGGGAAGGGGAATTCGCCTTCCTGTGCCGGCGCCTTCATCCGGCTCCATTCGATCTCCGGCACCTTGCCTTCGAAGATCAGCCGTTCCGTGCCTCGGCTTAGACCCGAATAGAGCGTGCGGACGAGCACGCCGTTCGGCCCAGGATCACCGATTGTTGCAGGACGTAACTCGGCCTTGCCCGGCGCGACATACCAGAGCGCCCTGGCGTCATTGTTCTTAGGTTTAACGGTCGAGTTCACGCGAAAGGCCTTAGCAAATATTTTGGAACGCGCTAGGAATTAGCGAGTTTTCGCCACGGATTTGTACCGGTTGTCGGCGAGAAGGCGCTAACGCGCAAGCAGGGGACGGCTTTACCAAACATGTCAATCGAAACCACTTCCGCTGAGGCCAAAACGGCCGTCGGCGTCGCTAGCAGTGCGGCCAATACCGGGATCGGCGAAACCACGCCGACCGGAATGCAGTCGGTACGGGTGATCACCCGCCGCCGGATCATCTTCGCCGGACTTTCCGTCGCCACCATGCTCGGCATGGCAGTCTGGCTCGTGCAAATTCTCGCCCATGACGGCTTCGGTCTTCTGGACGCGCTGCTGCTCGCCTGTTTCCTGACCTACGTTCCCTGGATCGCCATCGGCTTCTGGAATTCCGCGATCGGATTCTTCTTCATGAATCTGGTGAAGAACCCCGTGCCGGAGATCACGCCGGTCGTGCTCAAGGCGCGCGACACCGACCCGGTCATTGTTCGCTCCGCGATCCTGATGACGGTCAGAAACGAAGACCCCACCCGCGCGTTTGCGCGCCTTCGCGTGATCAAGCAAAGCCTCGACCGCACCGGCCAGGCCGACAAGTTCGACTTCTTCGTGCTCTCGGACACGAACCGCGACGACGTGGCGAAGCTCGAGGAGGCGGCTGCCGACACCTGGGCCAAGGAGTTTCCGGGCGTCTCGAAACTCATTTATCGCCGCCGCGAGCACAATGTCGGTTACAAGGCCGGCAACGTCCGCGATTTCTGCGAGCGCTGGGGCAAGAATTACGAATTGATGATTCCGCTCGATGCGGATTCGATCATGACCGGCGAAACCATCGTGAAGATGGTGCGCATCCATCAGGCCAATCCGCGCCTCGGCATTTTGCAGAGCCTGATCGTCGGCATGCCGAGCACGAGCTTCTTCGCGCGCGTCTATCAATTCGGCATGCGCCACGGCCTGCGCGCCTATATCGCGGGCTATGCGTGGTGGCATGCGGACTGCGGGCTGTTCTGGGGCCACAACACCACGATCCGGATTCAGCCGTTCTACGATTACTGCAAGCTGCCGCTGCTTCCCGGCAAGCCGCCGTTCGGCGGGCACATTCTCTCGCACGACCACATCGAAGCGATGATGATGCGCCGTGCCGGATTCGAAGTACGCGTCATCCCGGAAGAAGTCGGTTCCTATGAAGAGACGCCGCCGACGCTCTTGGATTTCGAAGCGCGCGACGTGCGCTGGGCGAACGGCAACCTGCAATACACCAAGCTCTTGGACATGCCGGGCTTGCAGCCGGTGAGCTGGGTGCAATTGCTAATGGCGATCCAGATGTTCGTGGGCCAGGGTGCCGTGGTCCTGTTCGCGGTTCTTGCAGCACTTGCGCTCGCGATCGCGCCCGCTTCGTCGGCCGCGACCTTCCCGATCTGGTCCGCATTCGGCTTCTACGCGCTCTTTATCTTCATGTTCATCGCGCCGCGCATCTTCGGTGTGTTCGATGCGCTGCTGCGTTCGGCCGCCCGCTACGGCGGCACCGCGCGTCTGTTCCTCGGCGGCGCGATCGACATGGCGTTCACTTTCGTCCATGCGCCGTTGCAGATGTTCGCGGCGAGCTACTTCATGGTTGCCGCGCTGTTCGGCCGCAAAACGAAGTGGGACGGTCAGCAGCGCGACGGCTATCGCGTGCCTTGGAAGGCGGCGGCAAAGACTTTCATGCCGCATACGCTGCTCGGCCTCGGCATTCTTCTCTTCGTACTGATCGTCTCGCCGAAATCGGCGATCTGGTTCGTGCCGCTAGTGTTCGGCCTGATCGTGGTGATTCCGTTCGCGGTCTACACGTCGGACACGCGGCTCGGCGCCTGGGCGGAGCGCAACAAGTTCTGCGCCATGCCGGAGGAGTTCGACATGCCGGAGGAAATCCGCGCCGTGCAGGCGGCGGCCGCCTGAACATGCTGGCTTGGCTGACAACGGGGCGGGCGATCCTTCGCTCGCTCCGTATTTATTACGGCGACCGCAGCCACGGCAAAAAAATGGACGCGATGTATTCGCGTTTTCTCAAGGCCGGTGACCTCGCATTCGATGTCGGCTCGCATGTCGGCGACCGCACCGGATCCTTTCTCCGCCTCGGCGCGAAAGTGATCGCGCTCGAGCCGCAGCCTGCGCTCGGCTCGGTCTTGAAGCTCTTTTACGGACGCAATCCGAAATTCGAATTGGTGCGCGCGGCCGTCGGCAGCCGCGAAGGCGAGATCGAACTGAAACTGAATACCCGGAACCCGACGGTCGCCACCGCTTCGGACGATTTCATCAAGTCCGCCGACACGGCCCCCGGCTGGGAAGGCCAGCGGTGGGACGACAAGATCAAGGTTCCGATGACCACGCTCGATGCGTTGATCAAGCGCTACGGCAAGCCGGCCTTCGTGAAAGTCGATGTCGAGGGATTTGAAGACGAAGTACTTGCGGGACTTTCGCAGCCGCTTGCAGCGCTCTCGATCGAGTTCACGACGATCCAGCGGAACGTCGCCTTGCAGGCGATCAAGCGTTTGGCAGCGATGGCTCCGTACCGCTTCAACGCGGCGCTCGGCGAGAGCCAGCTTCTTGCCCACTCGCAACCGCTTTCCGCGGAGGAAATCAGCCGCTGGATCTCGGAACTGCCCATCGCGGCCAATTCCGGCGACGTTTATGCGAGCCTGAATGACGCGTCTCTGAAGGCCAATCCTTCAAGCTGATCCCGCAAAAGGGTATGGGTCGCTTCCGGCCAGCGGCCTATTCTGGAATAAAGATACAAGGTCGCGCTCGCTTGCGGCACGGAGGGAACATGGCCGACGTCATTCCTTATAATCGGGAAGAGAAGAGCGCACAGCCGTCTTCGCTTTACCTGCCGTACAAGTCGACCGAATTTCGCGCGCCGAAGCAGCCGCTGGTGATCCTCCCGCACACGCTCTCGGAAGTAACCGGCCCGGTCTATGGACACGGCCGCATGCTGCCGGTCGACGCCGACCTTACCAAGCAGCACGCCGGCGAGCCGCTGGGCGAGCGCATCATCGTCAGCGGCAAACTGCTCGACGAAAACGGCCGCCCGGTTCCGAATACGCTGATCGAGATCTGGCAGTGTAACGCTGCCGGCCGCTACATCCATGCACGCGACCAGCATCCCGCGCCGCTGGACCCGAATTTTTCCGGTGCCGGCCGCGTCGTCACCGACGCCAAAGGCAATTACAAATTCACGAGCATCAAGCCTGGCGCTTATCCGTGGCGCAATCATCCGAATGCGTGGCGGCCGGCGCACATCCACTTTTCGATGTTCGGCCCGAGCTTCATCAATCGGCTCGTGACGCAGATGTATTTCCCTGGCGATCCGCTGTTTGCGTTCGACCCGATCTACCAGAGCATTACGGACGAGAAAGCGCGCGAGCGCATGGTGAGCCGTTTCGACATGGACTCGACGATCCCGGAATGGGCGCTCGGCTATAAGTTCGATATCGTTCTACGCGGCCGAAACGCGACGCCGATGGAGCATTAATCCGTGAGTAAGCAGCGTTTCGGTCAGACCCCGTCGCAGACGGTCGGCCCGTTCTTTCATTTCGGTCTGCCTTACGAGGGCGACAGCAATCTCATTACCGGCGATGCGCAGGGGCAGCGCATCGTGGTAGAAGGCAAGGTGATGGACGGCGCAGGCGAGCCCGTTCCCGATGTGCTGATCGAAATCTGGCAGGCGAACGCTGCCGGCAAGTACGATCATCCGGAAGACACGCAAGACAAGCCGGTCGACGAGGGCTTTCACGGCTTCGGCCGCTGCGCGACCGACAAGGAAGGTGTGTTCCGTTTTCAGACTGTCAAGCCCGGAACGGTGCCGGGGCCCGGCAACACGTTGCAGGCGCCGCATCTCGTAACCTTCGTCTTTGGCCGCGGCATGTTGAAACAGCTTTTGACTCGAATCTATTTCGAGGATGAAGCGCACAATGCAAACGATCCCGTGCTCGGTCTGGTACCGGACGCCCGCCGCGCGACATTGATTGCACGTAAAACTAATTCCTCGGCCTACACGCTGAACATCGTGTTGCAAGGCGAGGGTGAAACCGTCTTCTTCGACTACTGAAGAACGCCGGAGCGATTCTTTCCGCTGCAACGTGGCGGTGCAATTTCGCAATTTTTCTGCAAGGTGAATCGCGCAATCGCACCTCGAACTGCACGAAATTGAGCAGCCAACAGACAATTCGCCGCGTCTGACGCGCTGGCTGCTCTCCCAACGATCAATCCTCCCGCCAATTCGGAGTGGGCAGCGCGGTATTTGCTGCGCCGCAAGATAAAACAGCGCTTGCGACCGCCGTGCGGGTTTTGCAAAATCGTTGGAGCGCCAATCGTGCGCTTCATGCAACGCGGCGAAGACCGCGGCTCGGCCTTCCGTCATGGCAGGCCGATCTCAGGGAGGACTAATTCTATGCCGACCACCAAAGGTTCGGGCGCGCCTGTAGCTGGCCGCCGGAAGTTCTTGAAGACTGCGGGCCTCACTGGCGCCGCCGCTGTTGCGACGATCGCGATGCCGCAAGTGTCGCGCGCGCAAACCGTGACCTTGAAGTATCAGTCGACCTGGCCGACGAAGGACATCTTCCACGAATTCGCTGCCGACTACGCGAAGAAGGTCAACGAAATGTCGGGCGGCCGTTTGAAGCTCGACGTGCTCGCGGCCGGCGCCGTCGTTCCGGCGTTCCAGATGGCCGATGCCGTTCACTCCGGCGTGCTCGATGCCGGTCACGGCGTCTGCGCTTACTGGTACGGCAAGCACAAGGCTTACTCGCTGTTCGGCACTCCGCCGTCCTGGGGCTGGGACGCGACCAGCTTCCTCGCCTGGTTCTATTACGGCGGCGGCGAAGCGCTCTACAACGAACTCGTCAACGGCATCCTGAAGCTGAACCTCACCGGCTTCCTCTACTACGCCATGCCGACACAACCGCTCGGCTGGTTCAAGAAAGAGATGAAGACCGGCGACGACTTCAAGGGCATGAAGTACCGCACCGTCGGTCTGTCGGCCGACGTGTTCAAGGAAATGGGCGCGGCCGTCACCATTCTTCCTGGCGGCGAAATCGTCCCGGCGATGGATCGCGGCCTGCTCGACTCGGCGGAATTCAATAACCCGTCGTCCGACATCCTGCTCGGTTTCCCGGATGTGGCGAAGTTCTTCATGCTCGGCAGCCATCACCAGCAGGCGGAATCGTTCGAGATCATCTTCAACAAGACGAAGTTCGATGCGCTTCCGGCCGAAGTGAAGGCGATCTGCCGTAACGCGGCGTTTGCCTCGACCGCCGACCAGAACGCTCTCGGCTTGCACCGTTACTCGAACGATCTGATCGAGATCAAGAAGCGCGGCGTGAGCGTCGTGAAGACTCCGGACGCGCTTCTTAACGCACAGCTCGACGCCTGGACGAAAGTTCTGGCCGAGCAGTCGAAGGAGCCGTTCTTCGCGAAGGTCGTCGAGTCGCAGAAGGCTTGGATGCGCCGTACCTACCCGTATACAAGCACCAACAATCTCGACTCGAACGCACTCGCCGCCGCGTACAAGAAGCTCATCGGCTAGTCGCCGCATGAAAAAATGGAGCCCGCGCGGACCAAATCCGCGCGGGTTCTTCTATGTGCGTGTACGGCGTAAAAACTGCGTAACAAATTCGCTCGTACATCGCTCGCGCAAACTGCTATGACGTTCGCACCCGTAGTCTTACGGGAGCGTGAGGGGAGACTGCCATGAAAAATCTTCCGCTGATTTTGGGTGTGATTGGGGGTGCGTTCGGCTTGTGGGCCGGCGTCACTCTTTACGGCGCGGATTACGGAGCGGCGTTCTCCTCTTTCAAAGCCTTCTTCCATGTCACGGGCACTCTCGTTCCAATTCTGGCGATCATCGGCGGCCTGATCTCGCCGAAGAAACCTTCGCTCGGCGCGGTGCTGATGATTGGCGCGGCACTCGCGATGCTGCCGATCTTCGGTCTCAAGTGGTACACGGTGATGGCAGTAACCTTCTGCGCAGCCGGCGGCGTCGCGGCGACGCTGCAAACTGATTCGTCGCACGAGGAAGGTCTCCACATCGTCGATCAGATCAGCACCTTTGTCGGCAAGACGGCCGGCTGGTGTATTCTGATTTTGACCTTTGTCACCTCCTACGAAGTGTTCATGCGCTACGTCTTCGGCGCGCCGACCGAATGGGCGTTTGACGCAAGCTACATTCTCTATGGCGCACTGTTCATGCTGGCCGGCGCCTACGCGCTTTCGCGCAACAGCCACGTCCGCGGCGACTTCCTCTATCGCGCTTGGCCGGTGCGCAGGCAGGCGGGCATGGATCTGACGCTTTATGTGTTGTTTTTCTTTCCCGGAATTCTGGCGCTGATTTATTCCGGTTATGGCTTCGCCGAACTCGCCTGGATCATGAAAGAGCGCTCGTCCGCGAGCCCGAACGGCCCGCCGGTCTATCACTTCAAGACGCTCATTCCCGTCACCGGGGCGCTGATGCTCTTGCAGGGCATCGTCGAATTCATGCGCTGCATTATCGCGGTGCGCGACGGCAAGTGGCCGCAGCGGCTGCATGACGTGCAGGAACTCGACCAGCAGATGCTCGAGAAAGCGGAGCAGGGCGAGTACCAGACCATCAAAGATCTCGAAAAACTCGGCCAGCGTAAGGGAGCCGTCTGATGTTTTCGCTTTCCTCTTTCCTGGCCTCGATGGGCATCGGCAACGCCGAACTCGGCGTTATCATGCTCATTCTCTTCGTCGCTTTCATCATGCTCGGCTTCCCGATCGCTTTCACGCTGATGGCGCTCGGTGTGTTCTTCGGTTACTACGCGATGGGCGATCTCGTGTTCTCGCTGGTCGTGCAGCGCGCCTATTCGGTGATGACGAACGACGTGCTGATCTCGATCCCGCTCTTCGTCTTCATGGGTTATGTGATCGAGCGCGCAAACGTGCTCGACCGCCTGTTCCGCTCGCTGCAGCTCGCGGCAGGACCGATCCCGGCGTCGCTCGCACTTGCCACACTCGCCACCTGCGCGATCTTCGCGACCGCGACCGGCATCGTCGGTGCGGTCGTCACCTTGATGGGACTCCTCGCGTTCCCGGCGATGTTGCGCGCGGGATACGACGTGAAGATTTCTGCGGGCGTCGTTTGCGCCGGCGGCTGTCTCGGTATTCTGATTCCGCCGAGCGTCATGCTCATTCTTTATGGTGCGACCGCAGGCGTCTCGGTCGTGAAACTTTACGCCGGTGCGTTCTTCCCCGGCATCATGCTGGCCGGCCTTTACATGCTGCTGACGATCGTCCTCGCCGTCCTCAATCCGAAACTAGCCCCGAAGCTTTCCGATAACCCGGCGGATATCGACAAAGAGCTTTCGCCCGGCGCCGTGAAGTTTTTCCGTTCGCCTGGACCGTCGATTCTCTACGCCGTATTCATCGGCGCTGTGATCTGGTTCCACGATCTCGGCGCGACCTGGGTCACGGTTTTCGCGATTTTCGGCATCGGCAACGCGATCTATGCGTACCGCTTCCCCGGCGTCTATTACACGCTTCTCAGCTCTTTCCTGCCGCTCGGGGCGTTGATCGCATCGGCGTTGGGCACGATCGTGTTCGGCATTGCGACGCCGAGCGAAGCGGCGGCGATGGGCTCTCTCGGCGCGCTCATCCTCGCGCTTCTTTACGGCGCGAATTACGATGTAGCGTGGAAACGCTGGATGGTTTCGATTTACGGCGTTGTCATTGGCGCTCTGCTGGTCGGCCTCTTTCTTTTCGTTCCGTTCCGCACGTTTGCGATTAGCTTCCTGGTGTTGACGCTCGTCGTCGTGTTACCGCTCATCCCCTACAATCGCTTCGGTATCGTCTCGCTGCGTGAGTCGATCTACCTGACCGCGCGCACCACCGCGATGGTGTGCTGGCTGTTCATCGGCTCGTTCATCTTCTCCGCGATCTTCGCCTATCTCGGCGGCCACGGCCCGATCGAGAAGTTCGTGCTCTGGATGAACCTGAACCAGACCGGTTTCATGATTTTGGCGCAGGTCATCATCTTCATCCTCGGCTGGCCGCTCGAGTGGACGGAAATCATCGTCATCTTCATGCCGATTTTCCTGCCGCTCCTGAAGACCTTCGACATCGACCCGCTGTTCTTCGGGCTTTTGGTGGCACTGAACATTCAGACTTCCTTCCTGTCGCCGCCGGTCGCCATGGCGCCGTTCTATCTGAAGGGCGTCGCCCCGAGCTGGGTCAACATCAACGACATCTTCCGCGGCGTGCTGCCTTACATGCTCGTCGTCATCGTCTCGATGGTGATGCTCTACGCATTCCCGCAGATCGGCCTCGGCCTCCCGAACTATCTCTACCCAGGCGGCAAGACCATTGTTGCGGGGTTCGCGGAAGGCATGAATCCGGCGTACCTGTTCGGAGCGGGCCTCGTGGCGTTCGCCATCACCGCCGGCTTGTTCTGGCGCTCGCTGCCGGCCGGCGGAAAGATGCACCGCTTCGTCGGCACCGAATGGGAGCCTTACACGGCGTTGTTCTTTACCACCGGTGTCGCGCTCTCGTTCACGCTATTGCTATCGGGCGCGATCAATCTCTGGCTCTGATTGTGATAAGGTGTCCGGGTCAATAACCCGGACACCAATGCCGTGAGCGCAGAACTCGTCGAACTGACCGCAACCGAAATCGCGGGCAAGATTGCCCGTGGCGACATCTCGTCCGAGGAATACACCCGCGCACTGATCGCGCAGGTGAATTCGATCGAGGACAAGGTTCAGGCCTTCCAGCATTTCGATCCGGAGCATGCGCTCGCGCAGGCGAAAGAGCGCGACACCTATCGCGCGAACGGTAACGCGCTGGGCCCGCTGCACGGCCTTCCGGTCGGCATCAAGGATTGCATCGACACCGCGGACTACCCGACCGAGAACGGCTCGGCGCTGTTCGCGGGGCGCCGGCCTTATCGCGACGCGGCGGTGGTGACGAAGCTGCGCGCAGCCGGCGCGGTGATTTTCGGCAAGACCGTGACCACCGAGTTCGCCTTCTATCATCCGGGCAAGACGAAAAACCCGCACGATCTCGAGCGCACGCCGGGCGGCTCGTCCTCCGGCTCGGCCGCGGCGGTCGCAGCCGGCATGTTGCCGCTCGCGATCGGCACCCAGACCAACGGTTCGATCATTCGCCCCGCGGCTTATTGCGGCGTATTCGGTATGAAACCGAGCCACGGCTTCGTGTCGCGCGCGGGCGTGCTCTCGCACTCGCGCAAGCTCGACCACATCGGGCCGTTCGCGCGTTCGCTGGATGACATCGCGCTGATCCTCGATGCGATGACGGGCTATGACGAAAACGATCCGGACACCAAGCCATATGCCGTTCCCGACTTTCGTGCCGGCGCGAAAGAGAAACCGCCGGTCACGCCGCGGCTCGCTTATGTGCGCACGCCGGTGTGGAGTAAGGCGGACAAAGCAACCGCCGAAGCCTTCGAGGAGCTTGCGGATTCGCTCGGCGAGGTGGTGCAGCGCGTGGAACTGCACGAGCCGGTTTACGGTCACGCGTGGGACGATCTGCGCGCGATCATGACCGCCGACATGGCGCATCATCACGGCAAGATCGTCGGCCGCGGCGGCGATATGCCGAGCCAGACGCTCAGGGATTTTATCGCCGAGGGCCGCAAGGTAACGGCCACGCGCTATCTCGAAGCGCTCTCGCAGGCAAAGCAATACGGCGCGGGTCTCGCGGATTTCTTCGACCACTATGACGCGATCCTGACGCCCTCGGCGACCGGCGTCGCGCCGAAGGGGCTTGGCGCCACCGGCGATCCGGCATTCTGCTCGCTATGGACGCTGACCGGCTTGCCCGCGATTTCGCTGCCGCTCTTGCAGGGCGAGAACGGCCTGCCGCTCGGTGTGCAGTTGGTCGGGCCGATGGGCCGCGACGCGCGCTTGCTCAGAACCGCGAAGTGGCTTTTGAGCCACCTCTCGCACGATCAGGAAGCGGAAGTCGCGTAATTACTGCACGCGGTTTCCGGAGATCGTGAGCTGGGCGTATTGCTCCGGCTTGTCGCGCGACAGATCGTTGGTGACCCGCCTCAAGCCGTCCATGCCGAGGATCGCGCCCATCGTGGTGCCGGAGATCAGGTTGTCGGCGACGAGGGCTGCACCCGCGCCCTTCGAAACCTGCACGGCGATCCCGATGCGCGACTGGCGCACGATATTGCTGGTGACGGAAACGTCGCGAAGATATTCTTTCCAGCCGAGCCAGATGCCCGCGACCGGAGCTTTTTCGATCACGTTGCCGGATACGACGGTATCGGCCTCGACGCCGATGCCGATGCCGCGCGCCTCCTGATCGACGAACGCCTTGCCGCGCGTCACCAGATTACGGATCAGGTTCCCTTGCACGATTGCGAGGCGGCCGCCGTGGTTGAAGTTCGTTACCGAAATGCCGAGTGCTGCGCCATCGATCACGTTGTTCGTGATCACCGCGCCTTCGAAGTCGAACTCGGAATAGATCGCGACCTCGCCGAGTGAGGAGGCGGAATTGCCGCGCACCTGCAGATTGGAGGCGGCATTGCCGCGTACCGCGCTGAAGGCGCAGTTCTTGATCCGGTTGTCGGCGACGATCACGTTGGCGGCGCGGAAGATATTCACGCCGTTGCCGTTCTGGCCCGAACCGCCGTCACGCGCCGCGATATCTTCGATACGATTGCCGGAGACGAGGGTGCCGTCGTCGCCTTTCTCCGAGCGCCAGACCAGAATCCCGTTGTTGCCGGCGTTGCGGATCGTGTTGTTGCGAATTGCGAGGCCGGTCGCATCGAGCGAAAAGATCGCGGCTTTGGCGGCGCCGGTGAACACGTTGTTCGCGAGTTCGCCGTTGACGCCTTCAAGCATCAGCGAGGTGCCGCCAGCGGCAATGACTGTGCAGTCGCGCATGATGAAATCGCGCGTGCCGCGGATGGTGATGAGCCCGCGCTTCTCCGGCAGCGGCCGCGAAGCGCCGTCGAAAGTCAGGCCGGAAAGCATGATCTGTTCGGCGCGCGAGCTTGCCGCGAGCGATGCGCCGTAGCCGAGCACGATGCGGGTGGCACCCGGCACGCCGACGAGATGCGTGCCGGAAGGCAGCATCAGGTCGCCGGCACGATAAACGCCGGGAGGAAAAAACAGCGGTACGCGAGACCCTGCCGCTGCGTTGATTGCTTCCTGGAGTGCGCGGCTTTGGTCGTCGACCCCGTTCGGGCGCACGCCGAATTTCGTGACATCCATGCCGAAGCCGCCGCCGGGCGCGGTGGCCGCATAGGCGGCGCTTAGCGGCACGCTGGCGCCTGTGGCGGTCAGGGCCGTCAGCAATGTCCTGCGGTCGAGGGTCATGTCGCGTCTCCGCGTGGGAATCCGCGGAACCACGTTTCAAGAAGCGGGCCGGATTAACCGTCCCGGCGCGGGACAAAACGGGCTTTGAGCGCTTCGTTTGCGGCCGCCCAGACGGCGGCTTCGCCCGCACGGATCAGCATTTTCATCGAGAAGGCTCGCGCACCGGCCGGCGGGACGTGAATGAAGAAGGTTAACGGAGCGGGGGTAAGGGCCGCCGTCATCGTCAGCGCGCGATAGAACACGGCATTGCAGAGATAGCCGCCCGCATCGATCGAAAGCCCGGCTTTTGCGCCGGTGCCGCGAATGGCAGCACGCATCCGCATCGCCGGCCCGCGCACGCCGATCCGTTCCGCGCCGTCCGCCACGAGCTTTCTTACACGCGGCGTAAAACGGGCGTGATCCGGATGCAGGACGGACGCCCGGTTTCGCGCGATCGTTTCGACGCGAATGTGCTTTGCAACTCCGGCAACGCCGAAAAGCACGATCGCGTCCGGCTTTTTCGCAATCAGTTTTTCGAGCGCGGCTTCGGCGGCGCCATAGGCGGTCTCGAAGATTGCGGCATCGAGCGCGATATTCGCCGCACGAAAGCGCTGCAGCTTCGCGAGCGCCCGAACGATTTCGCCCGAAGGGTTGTTCGGTACGCCCGGAAACGGTCCGAAGCCGGCAACGGCGACACGAACGCGCGGCGAGTTCATTCGTCCGAGAGGCCGATCAGCCTGGCGAGTTCGTCCGCGGCCATCGCGGGCGGCAGCTTGCCGTCGGCAACCGCTTTTTCGAGCGCGGGAATCCGCGCCCGGATTTTCGAATCCGAGCGAATGCGTTCCTGGAAACGTTCTTCGACGAGCGTCCACATCCACTTGATTTCCTGCGCACGGCGCTTTTCGGCGAGACGTCCGGATTTCTGCTGCCGGTCGCGATGGGCGATCACGCTCTCCCAGACGCCGCCGACGCCGTCGCCGGCGAGTGCCGAATAGAGCAGCACCGGCGTCGCCTCGTTCGCGTCGGACGAAAAAATATGGATTGCCGCCTTCAGTGCGCTCGCCGCCGCCCGCGCGCGCGGGAGGTTATCGCCGTCGGCTTTGTTGACTGCGATAATATCCGCAACCTCGAGAATACCCTTCTTGATGCCCTGCAATTCGTCGCCGGCCCCCGGCAGCATCAGCACGAGAAATACGTCTGTCATTGCGGCGACCGCGACCTCGGACTGGCCGATGCCTACGGTTTCGACGAGTACCACGGAGTATCCTGCCGCCTCGCAAAGCAACATCGACTCCCGCGTGCGGGCCGCGACGCCGCCGAGCGTGCCCGCTGAAGGCGAGGGACGAATGAACGCGCTATCGTCCGCGGCGAGCCGCTGCATGCGCGTCTTGTCGCCAAGGATCGATCCGCCCGTTTTCGTGGACGATGGATCGACGGCAAGCACGGCTACCCGATGACCGGCCGCGGTGAGGTGGCTGCCGAGTACGTCGATCGAGGTGGATTTGCCGACACCCGGGACACCCGAAATCCCCACCCGGACCGCTTTGCCGGTATGCGGCAGCAGTTCGCGCAACAGCTCCTGCGCGCGCGCGCGGTGCTCGGATTTTTTCGACTCTACGAGCGTGATCGCGCGGGCGAGCGCGGCGCGGTCATGCGCCAGCACCTTGCGGGCGAGTTCGGCGATGTCCGGGGAAACGCGCGGCGCCTTCGTCATGCGCGGGCTTTATAGCAGATCGGGATGCTTGCGGCAGACGAACTAATTTTCCCTCCCCACTCAAGTCGGGCTTGCCCGACTTGAGAATTTTGAATGCCAAAGTCGGCTAAAGCCGACTTTGGTTGGGGAGGGTGGCGAGCGCGAAAGCGCGAGCCGGGTGGGGTGACAGTGTTTAAATTGCAGACCGGGGGTTACCCCCACCCCGCCTCGCATCCAAGCCGGCTATAGCCGACTTAGACATTTAAAAATGCCCATCTCGGATAAATCCGGGATGGGTGCTCGGCGACCCTCCCCGCAAGAGGGAGGGAAAGAATCTTTACCCGATGTCCGCGAGCCGCGTATCCAGCGATAAAACCAGCGCTTTTTTCCCGGAGCGGAAGTCCGCGCCCATCGGCCAGATATTGTTCGGGAACACGCGCATCAGTTCTTCGACATAGAAGTCGAACGCGGCTTCGCGGCAGATCATGAACTTCGTGGCACCCACGATGTCCTCGCGGTCGATGATGCAGAACACCTTCAACGAAGGCTCGTGCGCAAAAAATGCGTTCACGGTGATGCCAAGCGTCGGGTAGCCGGGATGCAGCATGTCATCGAGGCAGATCACGCCGCGCTCGTCGAGGCAGGCGCTCGCAAGCGCAAGATCGTTCGAAAGATGCTCGGGCGTGTGCTCGCCGTCGACATGGAAGAAACGGACTTTCTTTCCGGGCGCGAGCGAAAGAATTTTTTCGGAACGCAATTTCAGGCTGTCGGCTTTCAGCACCACCGAGCGGTCCGCAACACCAAACTTCGCAAGGTTGGCCTCAAGGCGTCCCTTGATGCCTTCATCAGGCCAGACGAAATTGTCGATGCCGATCGCGCGCTCGCCGTCTTTGAGCGTATGCGCGAGCGCAATGAAGTAGCGCCCCTCGAAGGTGCCGATCTCGGCCAGATGTCCGGAAATGCCGTGCGCGGATTGAATCCGCATCGTGCCCGCGCTGATGGTGGCCGCGAAGCGCGAGGACATTCCGCGCACGGACAAATATCCGCCCGCGATGTAGCGGTCGGCAGCCTCGGCGCCGGATTTGAGGATTGCAGGCAGGGACTTATTCCGCCGCGGCGCGGCTGTGGCCGAGCTTCTTCGAGAGCGAGCGCAGCAGATCTTCCGCCGCTTCCGCGATCACGGTGCCGGGCGGGAAGATCGCTTCCGCGCCGCCCGCTTTCACTTCCGCGTAATCCTGCGGAGGAATGACGCCGCCGACCACGATCATGATGTCGTCGCGGCCCTCTTTCTTTAGCGCGGCCTTCATCTCGGGAACGAGCGTGAGATGCCCCGCCGCGAGCGAAGAGATGCCGACGATGTGCACATCGTTCTCGACCGCCTGCCGCGCGGCCTCGCCGGGTGTCGCGAACAGCGGGCCGATGTCCACGTCGAAACCGAGATCGGCGAAGGCCGAGGCGATCACCTTCTGGCCGCGGTCGTGGCCGTCCTGGCCCACTTTCGCAACGAGAATGCGCGGGCGGCGGCCTTCGTCGGCTTCGAACTTCTCGACGAGCTTCTGCACGCGGACGACTGCGTCGGACATATTCCCGACCTCCCGCTTGTAAACGCCGGTAATCGCACGGATTTCCGCGCGGTGACGGCCATAGACTTTTTCGAGCGCCGACGAGATTTCGCCGACGGTGGCTTTGGCGCGCGCAGCATCGACGCCGAGCGCCAAGAGATTGCCTTCGCCGGACTCCGCGGCTTTGGTGAGCGCGTCTAACTTCTGTGCGAGCACCTTCTCGTCACGCTCCGCGCGAAGCTGCTGGAGCTTCTCGATCTGGCGCTTGCGCACGGCCGAGTTGTCGACTTTCAAGACTTCGATCTCGGCCTCGCTTTCGGGCCTGTATTTGTTGACGCCGATCATGGCCTGCATGCCGGCGTCGATGCGTGCCTGCGTTTTCGCGGCGGCTTCCTCGATGCGCAGCTTCGGAATCCCGGCTTCAATGGCCTTCGCCATGCCGCCAAGGCTTTCGACTTCCTGAATGTGATCCCAGGCTTTCTTGGCGAGATCGTGCGTGAGCTTCTCGACGTAATAGGAGCCGCCCCAAGGATCGGCGATCCGGGTCGTGCCGCTTTCCTGCTGCAGGAAAAGCTGCGTGTTGCGCGCGATGCGGGCGGAGAAATCGGTCGGCAGCGCCAGCGCTTCGTCGAGCGCGTTGGTGTGCAGCGACTGCGTATGCCCCTGCGTCGCCGCCATGGCCTCGATCGCGGTGCGCGTGACGTTGTTGAAAACGTCCTGTGCGGCCAGCGACCAGCCGGAAGTCTGGGAATGCGTGCGCAGCGAAAGCGAGCGCGCATCCTTCGGATTGAATTCCTTCATCAGCTTCGCCCACAACAGGCGCGCCGCGCGCATCTTCGCGATCTCCATGAAGAAATTCATGCCGATCGCCCAGAAGAAGGAGAGCCGAGGCGCGAAGCGGTCGATGTCGAGCCCGGCGGCGATGCCCGCGCGCACATACTCGACGCCGTCGGCGAGCGTATAAGCGAGCTCGAGGTCCTGCGTCGCGCCCGCTTCCTGCATGTGATAGCCGGAGATCGAGATCGAATTGAACTTCGGCATGTTCTGAGAAGTGAAGCCGAAGATGTCGGAGATGATCCGCATCGAGGGCCGCGGCGGGTAGATATAGGTGTTGCGGACCATGAACTCTTTCAGGATGTCGTTCTGAATGGTCCCGGAAAGTTTTTGCGGCGAGACGCCTTGTTCTTCGCCCGCGACGATGAAGAGCGAGAGCACCGGCAGCACCGCTCCGTTCATGGTCATCGACACGCTCATCCGCTCGAGCGGAATGCCCGCGAACAGCGTGCGCATGTCCAGAATGGAGTCGATCGCAACACCCGCCATGCCGACGTCGCCCGAAACGCGTGGATGATCCGAGTCGTAGCCGCGGTGGGTCGCAAGATCGAAGGCGATCGATAGGCCTTTCTGGCCGGCCGCGAGATTGCGGCGGTAGAAGGAGTTGGAATCTTCCGCCGTTGAGAAGCCGGCATATTGCCGGATCGTCCACGGCTGCGTGACATACATCGCCGGATAGGGGCCGCGTAAGTAAGGCGCGATGCCCGGCCACGTGTTCAGAAAATCGATCCCGGCGAGATCGCGCTCGGAATACGCGGGCTTGACCGGAATGTCTTCGGGGGTAAGCCACGGCTCCGCCGCGCTCGCGGGCACGCTCTGCGCGCTCTCGCGAAATTGAACTTTCGAAAAGTCCGGCAGCTTGCTCATCGTCATATTTATACCCCGGCGCGCTGGATAATCACGCACCGCAATAACCTCTTATATTTCAGTTAGTTGCGTGCACAAGCCCGAACCTGACACGTCCAAAAGAAGCGCCGCCGCGGCTTTCGCGCCGCTCGCGCGATTCATCGGGCGCGAGGCCGCGCTCGGCCGCTGGGCGGAGAGTGGCGGCCGTCTACGTGCCTGGACTTACGAATTCGTCCGCTTTGGCATCAAGCAGGCGTGATGGCAGGCGGTGTCGCTTGCGAAATTCGGCTCGTGGTTTTTATTATTGTTTCTAAGTTACGCGCTGGTCGCGTTCGTCAACCGGCCGAGGAATGAGCCGCGCTAAAATATCCTTGTCATGCCCGGCCTTGTGCCGGGCATCTCGTTTAGGGAACGCAATGCCCTTGAAATCGAGATGGCCGGGACAAGCCCGGCCATGACGGCTCACAGTTTGTTTTGTGCTTCTTTGAGCGCCGCGATCACATCGCAGCCGGCATGGATGAAGCCGCCGACACCAGCACTTTTGTAGGCTGCTTCTTTCTCACCAGCGCGGCCCGCCAGCCACACGGAAGCTCCCGCATGCTTCAGCGCTTTCGCAACCTCTTCTGCCCGCGCCGCGTAGATTTCATCGGACGAGCAGACGCAGGCGAGCTTCGCGCCCGATGCCTTAAAGGCTTTCGCGGCTTCCTTCGCCGAAGCAAGTCCTTCGCTCGACACGGCGGCAATGCCGCCCGCTTCGAAGAAGTTTCGCGCGAATGTCGTGCGCGCGGTGAAGTCCACGGCTTTTCCGAGGTTCGCAAGAAACACTTTCGGCCGCTCTTTCATCGCGTCGGCGGCATCTCGCAATACCTCGAACGGCTCGGCGAGGCGCATCCTCGTGAGCGGTTCGCTCACAGCGGGGAAGGGAAGCTCAGCAACGTCAGGCTTATCGTCGAGCACAGTTTCCTTCGTTTCGTGAACGTTCGGAAATTCGCTTACTCCCGTGATCGCGTCCTTGCGGACCGCGATGTTGCGCATGCGCGCTTCGCGTGTCGCCGCGATTTTCTTCTGCAGCAGTCCCGCTTCCAGCACCTTGGCGAGGCCGCCGGCGGCTTCGATCTCCTGAAACAGCTTCCACGCCGCTTCGCAAAGCTCAGAGGTCAAGGCTTCAATGCCGCCGGAGCCCGCGGCCGGATCGCCCACGCGAAAGAGATTGGATTCTTCGAGCAGGATCGTCTGTGTGTTGCGCGCGACCCGGCGCGCAAAACCGTCGGGCAGGCCGAGCGCCGCCGTATGCGGAAGCACCGATACTGCATCCGCACCACCAAACCCCGCGGCGGCGACTGCCATCGCCATCCGCAGCATGTTCACGTTGGGCTCGCGCTTCGTCATCATCCGCCAGGCCGTTTCGGCGGAAATGAAAATCGGTTTTGGTGCAAGGGAAGCGGCTTCTTCGACGCGCGCCCAGAGCTTCCGGAGTGCACGAAACTTCGCGATTGTCAGGAACTGGTCGGCGTCGGCGGCGAGGCGGAAGAAGATTGCATCGCGCACCTGATCGAGCGACACGCCGGCAGCTTCCAGCGCGCGCAGGTATTCGACGGCACAGGCGAGTACAAAAGCGAGTTCCTGCGCCTCAGCACCGCCGCTGGCATGAATCACGCGCCCGTCGGCGGCGGCAAAGTGTTTCTTGAAACCTTGTTTCTTCAGGTCTGTAATCAGCGACGCAAAGAACGGTGCGATTTCTTTCCACGGTGCAGGGCTCTTGCCGTGATAAGCGATGGCACCGAGCGGGTCGTAGCCGAAGCGGAAATTCGTCTTCGTCGGATCGACACCGCGCTCTTTCGCGATTTCCGCGAGCCAAAGCGGCGCATCTTTCGAGAGCGGTCCGATATCGAGTTCGATTTCGGCGGCGTCCAGCCAGACCTGATCGAGCGCTTGCGCAAGTGCCTGCTTGGTCGCGGGTAGTGCGAATCCGAAATCGCCCGCCGAACCCGGAAAAACGAGTTTCAGCCCGGTCGCGCCGTTTTCGAGATCGCGCAACGCCTGTTTGTTGGCCTCTTTCGGATCGCGAAAGTCGATCCGCTGCAGCACCGCCCACGGCTCGCCATCGGCGCGGCCTCCGATGCGGGGGGCATTTTTCGCACGCTCATAAAGCGGCTGGATCGAAATGCCGTCATAGGTTTTCGAGACGAGTTTCTTCTCGAAGGGTGCGCCCTTGAGCGCGCTCTCGACGAGCTTCAGCCAGTCGTCGCGCGTGGCGGCCGGAAATTCGGAGGCGAGGGGAAGTTCTGACATCGGAAAACTCTGAACAGGCCAAACATGCCACGGGCAGCCGGACCCCGCCAAGCGGCGTCAGTTCGGGTCGTAGCGGGCGACGGTTTTGGAGTCGATGCGGCCGAGAAGCTCGCGGACCGGCGTGCCGCCGATCGAAATATCCGGCGCGATCTCCGCGAGCGGCACCAGCACAAAGGCCCGCTCGGCAATCCGGGGATGCGGGATCGTAAGGCCGTCGTCATTCACCGCTTGGTCTTCATAGATCAGTATGTCGAGATCGAGCGTGCGCGGCCCATAGCGGACCTCGTTCTTCCGGTCGCGCCCGGCCGCACGTTCGATGTCGTGGAGTACGGCGAGCAATTCGGCCGGCGCGAGCGCGGTCGAGATACGGATCACCTGATTGAGATAATTGTCCTGCGGCACCGGCCCCCAGGGGGCGGTATCGTAGATCGAGGATGCGGCACGGATCGGCCCGGCCTGTTTTTCGATAGCTCCGCGCGCGCTGGCGAGATGAGCGAGGCGATTGCCGAGATTGGAGCCGAGGCCGAGATAGACCTCAGCCATCGCGTTTGCGCTCGACGGTGGTCGCGACGTATTCGAACACGGCCGAGATCGGCGCCGACGGTTTCTTCACCGTCACGCGCGCGCTCTTGACCGCCGGAAAGTGCGCGAGGATTCCGGAAGCCACGTGCGCCGCCGCCGCTTCGATCAGATAGAAACGTTTGCCGCGGAAGATCGATTCCGTCACTGCGACCACTTCGCCGTAATCGACCGTATCCACCAGCCGGTCGTGCTTCACGGCCTCCGAGACATCCGCCTCCAGGCGAATGTCGAGAATGAAGCGCTGCCCGAGCTTCGCTTCCTCTTCGCCGACGCCATGTTTGGCGAACAGCACGAGCCCTACGATGTCGATCACGCCTTTCAACTTGCCGCTCCCGTCGCTTCGACGATTCTGAGCGCTTGCATGTGCGTGGCAACATCATGGACTCGGATAATCGAAACCCCGGCAAGTGCCGCGAAAACGGTCGTCACCACGCTGCCGCCGATGCGGTCGCCGGGATCGCTCGGCGACACTTTATTGATGAAGGATTTGCGCGACGCACCGAGCAGTACGGGAAATCCGTAGTCGTTCAGCTTCGCCAGATTGCCGAGAATCTGCAGGTTCTGCTCGAGCGTCTTGCCGAACCCGATGCCGGGATCGAGCACGATCTGATCTTCGGCCGCGCCCGCGCGCAGCAGCTTCTCGACCGCACCTGCGAAGAAGGCTTTCATGTCCTCGAAGATGTCGAGCGAGGCGTCGATCTGCTCGCGGTTGTGCATGACGATCGCGGCCGCCCCGCCGTCCGCAATCGCCTTCGCCATTTCCGGATCGCGCGAAAGCCCCCATACGTCGTTCACGATATGCGCGCCGGCTTTGAGCGCCGCTCGTGCCACTTCCGCTTTATATGTATCGATGGAAACCGGCGCCGCCGGGATCGAAACCAGGCTTTCGATCACCGGGATCGCGCGTTTCATCTCGGTCGCGGCGTCGACCGGGTCATGGCCGGGCCGGGTGGACTCACCGCCAACGTCGATGATCGCCGCCCCGTCGGCAACCATGCGCTGCGCAGCCCCGACAGCCTCGTCGACGGAAGCATAGGCGCCGCCGTCCGAGAAGGAATCCGGGGTTACGTTGAGGATGCCCATGATGATCGGGCGGGCGCCAAGCGCGATTGCATGGCCCCTCGCGCGAAGCGTTCTTGCTGGCGGCTTTGCAAGCATGGCTCGACTAGAACGCCCGGCTGCAAAAAACGCAAGCTGGGGGTGCGGGCTAGTACGTGATCTCGAGCGGCAGTTCGCGCGCCCGTTCGATCCACTTCTGGATCGCTTTTTCGCTCGGCAGCAACTGAACGGCCTTCTCGTTTCTGCTCTTGGCAGTCCGGCGCGACCGCTCGGCATTCTCGGTTGCCATCTTCTTCGCCAGGTGCCGCGGGTTGCGATGCCGCAGTGCCCGCAAGGTGTCGACGCCGACGCCGCGCAGGAGGCAAGTATAGTCGCCGCCGAGCCCCTTGATCCGCATCAGGTCGGCCTGATTCACGATATTGAGAATTTCGGCGACTGGAATGCCAGTTTTTTCCGAGAGCGTCTTACGCCCCTTGGCATCTTTTGCCGCCTTCAATAGCCCGGCCGTGGTCCGGATGCGTACCGCCCGGAGCTTTTCGAGCGACACGGCATCGATCCCGCCGATCTCCTTGATCGGATAAGATGGATTTCCCTTTTTCGGCACACCACATTCCTTCGCGGGGCGCGGCGATAGCGCCGCGGCCATGGTTCTTGTTTATCGATGGAAACGATTTTGCGGTGCAGAGAGGAAAACCTTGAGCCGGGTTACGATAACGTCACTTCGGATCGTAACCGCGGGCATCTCCGTCTCCCTCGTGCGCTTGCGCACTCTATGTCTGCTTCTGTCGTCATCCAAAAGCGGCGGACTGTCAAAATGTTTTTTTCCAAATTTCTTGTTGACTGCAACGCCGGATTGGGAATCGGCGGACGATTGGAAACTTGACGGAAGCCGGATTATAACTTTTCGAGAGGTCCGGAAGCAGGAGCGCTTAAATGGCGAACGCGGATACCGACGACAAGCTCTTCATAGGCAAGGCGGCGAAGCCGCAGTACCTCAGTCTCAATCTTGCCAACCGTCACGGGCTCGTGACCGGCGCGACCGGCACCGGCAAGACCGTCACATTGCAGACGATGGCCGAAGGATTCTCGCGCGCAGGCGTTCCGGTGTTCGCTGCCGACATCAAAGGCGACCTCTCCGGCGTTTCGCAAGAGGGCGAAGGCAAGGACTGGATCGTCAAGCGCTGCAAGGAAATCGATATGAAGTACGAGCCGGATCTGTTTCCGGTCGTCTTCTGGGATCTTTTCGGCGAACAGGGCCATCCGATCCGCGCGACCGTCACCGAAATGGGTCCGCTACTGCTTTCGCGCATGATGAGTTTGAACGATACGCAGGAAGGCGTGCTCAATATCGCGTTCCGCGTGGCCGACGAGAACGGCCTGCCGATCATGGATCTCAAGGATTTGCGCGCGATGCTGACCTTCATCGCGGATAATTCTGCCGATCTCACCAAGACTTATGGCAACGTATCCTCGACCACCGTCGGCGCGATCCAGCGCCAGCTGCTCGTGCTGGAGAACCAGAACGGCGAAAAGTTCTTCGGCGAGCCGGCGCTCGAAATCAAAGACCTGATGAAGACCAAAGACGGCAAGGGCGTCATCAATCTGCTCGCCGCCGACAAGCTGATGGCCAACCCGAGGCTCTATGCGATCTTCCTGTTGTGGCTGCTTTCCGAGTTGTTCGAAGAACTTCCGGAAGTCGGCGATGTCGATAAGCCGAAACTCGTCTTCTTCTTCGACGAAGCGCATCTTCTGTTCGACGAAGCGCCGAAGGTGCTGCTCGAAAAGATCGAACAGGTTGTCCGCCTGATCCGCTCGAAGGGCGTCGGCGTCTATTTTGTCACGCAGAACCCCGCTGACATTCCCGAAACCGTGCTCGCGCAGCTCGGCAATCGTGTGCAGCACGCGCTTCGCGCTTACACACCGAAGGAGCAGAAAGCCGTAAAGGTGGCGGCGGAGAGTTTCCGGCCCAATCCGAAGATCAAGACCGAACGGGTGATCACGGAACTCGGCAAGGGCGAGGCGCTGACCTCGTTTCTAGAGGGCAACGGCGTACCGGCCATGGTCGACCGCACATTGATCCGCCCGCCGGCGGGCAATGTCGGTCCGGTCACGGATGCGCAGCGCAAGGCGGTCATCGGCAAGAGCCCGGTCAAAGGAAAGTACGACGAGACGGTCGACAGCGACTCCGCATACGAGATGCTGCAGAAGAAGACCGACATCAAAACGCGAAATGCGACTCAGCAAGGCGATTCCGACCAGCAGTCGAGTGGCGGCGTGCTCGGTGGCGTCGGCGACCTGATCGGCGGCATATTCGGCACCAACCGCAAGCGTGGCGAAAGGTTATCTACCGGACAGAGGGTTGCGCGCGAGGTGACCCGTTCGACGGTTAATCGCATCGGCGGTGCTGTCGCCGGTGAATTCGGCAAGAAAATCGGCGGGTCGATGGGCAACACGATTGGGCGGGCGATCCTTCGGGGAGCGTTGGGCGGAATCCTGCGCCGATAACGAACATCCTAAAAACGAGTGAGACGCTTTCGTTCGCCAATAGGTTGCATCTTCGCGCCGACTTGATACCATCGGCACCGGGATACCTCAGCGGCGTTATCGCAAGCCTCTGCCGCTTTGGTCGGTTGGTGGAAAAAATGCGTTCGTTGATGGCGGCGCGTATCGTGCTGCTCGATTGCGATCAATTGCGGCGCGAAGCGCTGATACGCAGGCTCTCCGAGTTCGAGGCCTTCGAGGTCAGCGGCATCGCGACCGTCGCTGAAACGTCAACCGCATCGCCGCCGGATCTCTATCTCATCGAAGGGCCGTGCCTCTCCGCGAACGACGCCGGCGGCTCCGTATCGCCAAATCCGTTCGCTGCGAGCGGCATACCGGCCGTTTTGATGGTGCCGGAGCCCACGAACGAGCAACGCCGCGCCGCCTTGCGCGCGGGCTACACAATCGTGCTTGCGGCGCCCGTTCCGCATCGCCTGCTGTATCGCCGGATTGCGCAGCTTCTGCAGAATGCACGGCGCGGGAAACGCCGTGCGGAAGCCTTGGCGGAGAGGACCCGCAAGAAGCCCCTCGAAGAAGTCGCGCCGGCACAAGTCGCGCCGCGCGCCGAGGCTCCGGCGCACTAAAGCGTTTTCGTTCACGCGCAGGATTGCTAGCGTCTCCCGGCAAGGAGGCCGCGAATGGCGCTCGACCAGGTTCTCGCGACGATAGACAAAAATCTCGACCGGAGCATCGAGCGGCTGTTCTCGCTGTTGCGGATCGAAAGCGTTTCCACCGATCCGGCGTTTGCGAAGAACTGCCGCGCAGCCGCGGAGTGGCTCGCCAAAGAACTCGCAAGTCTCGGTCTCGATGCGAGCGTGCGCGACACCGAAGGCCATCCGATGGTGGTCGCGCACAGCAAGACGCAAGGCGCGGGTCCGCACGTTCTTTTCTACGGCCATTACGATGTGCAGCCGGCCGATCCGGTAGCGCTCTGGGAAACGCCCGCTTTCGAGCCGCAGGTGAAAACCGTGGGCGGCCGTAAAATAATCGTCGGCCGCGGCTCCGCCGACGATAAGGGTCAGTTGATGACTTTCGTCGAGGCGTTGCGTGCCTTCGTCGAGGCGGAAGGCAAATCGCCGCTACGGGTCACAATCATGCTCGAAGGCGAAGAAGAAACCGGCAGCCCTTCGCTCGCGCCTTTCCTCGAAGCCAATAAGAGTGAATTGAAGGCCGATGTTGCGCTCGTCTGCGACACCGACATGTGGAACGACACCACGCCTGCGATCACCACCATGCTGCGCGGGTTGCTGCTCGAGGAAGTGATCGTAAAAGCCGCCGACCGCGATCTTCATTCGGGGCTGTTCGGCGGTGCCGCGATCAATCCGATCAGGTTGCTCGGACGCATCATTGCTTCGATTCACGACCCCGAAGGACGGATTGCAATCCCCGGCTTCTATGACGGCGCAGGCGAACTCGACGCCGAGATCAAAGCGCAATGGACGTCGCTCGATTTCAGCGAGAGCAAATTTCTAGGCGAGATTGGTCTTAGCCAACCTGCCGGAGAGAAGGGACGCCACGTGCTCGAACAGCTCTGGTCACGGCCGACCTGCGACGTAAACGGCATCATCGGCGGCTACACGGGCATCGGCTCGAAAACCGTGATTCCGGCACAGGCTTCCGCGAAGTTTTCGTTCCGGCTCGTAGGCAGGCAAAACGCGGAAGCGATCCGCGATGCGTTTCGCGATTTCGTCCGCAAGCAATTGCCGCCGGATTGCAAAGCCGAGTTTCTTTCGCACGGCGCCAGCCCGGCGCTGCAACTGCCGCTCGACTCTCCTTATCTTAAGAAGGCGAGGGCGGCGCTTGCGGCGGAGTGGGGCGTGCCGGCGGTTCTGAAAGGCTCGGGCGGCTCGATTCCGATCGTCGGAAACTTCAAGCGCGATCTGGGGATGGACTCGCTTCTGATCGGCTTTGGCGTGGACGACGACCGCATCCATTCCCCGAACGAAAAATACAATGTCTCGTCGTTTCACAAAGGCGCACGGAGCTGGGCGAGGCTCTTGGATGCGTTGCGCAGCTAGGCGGGGACGTTACTGCCAGAAGGTATGGATCGGGTGCGCGGTGGCCTGCGTGGCCGCGCGCTTGTCGTCCTGCGGCATGGGAACGTAGGTCGTGGTGAAGCTCAGGCGGCGAATGTCGTAGACGCGCGCGAATACGACGCTCTCGCGGCGCACTTCGTTGATGATCGGCGCATACAGCTCCGCGCAATAAAAGGTGCCGAGCGAAACCGCGAAATCCGCGCCCTTGGCGTCATTCGTCGCTTCGAAGTCGTCGCCGAGTTCGAGCGCAACCACCGCCGCCGGACCGCAGACTGCAACCTTCCACTTGCGGTTCGCAGGCTTCTGAAGCTTATGCTCCTTGATCTTTTCGAGCAGGGTTTCCGAAGCCTCCTTGAAGCCGAGCGCCCAGTAGTCGAGCATGTAGCGGTCGGAAGCACCGCGCACGCCGCCTGCAACATGATTGAAGAGCGCATACTGATACGGGTGGATACGAACCATATCGACGACGGTGATACCGACGAGCAGCGAGAACGCAGTCGCGCCCGCGACCGCCGCCGGGCGGCGATACTCGTTCAGCTTCTCGAATAGATAGGCAACCGCGACACCCGCCAGCACCGCCATCGGCGGCACGACGAACAGGAAGTGCCGGATGCCGTTATAAAGCACCGGCCGGGTAATGACCGTTAGAATGATCGGCAGCAGCGCCGCTGCGACGAGCAACGCAAGCGACGCACGCTTCGCGGGCGTGCCGAGACCGCGGAAAATCATAACGAGCGAGCCGGCGATACCCGCGATCGCAAGTCCGCCGACGATTTCCGGAATCTTGAGCAGGCAAAGCTTGGGAAGATAGGTGCGCGGCATTTCCGGGATCATGATCTGCGTGCCGTCGAACAATTCGCGCCACGGCTTTTCCCAGAAGTTCGAATAATAGGCGATCGCCTTGAACGGATTGAGCGGCGACAGCACCGCCCACGGCCAGACCAGCGCCATCACGGCGTAAGCGAGCGGTAAGGCGAGCGCCAGCGTTCCGACAAACTTCGCGGCCCGCATTCCGGATTCCCGATAACCGAGCTTGCGCGCTTCCGCGAGCATGTAGACGAGCAGGGCAGTGCCCGCGAAGAAGACCGCGATGCCGCCGATCACGCGCGTGCCGATCAAGAGCCCGAGCGCGACACCGAACAGCACGATCGTCATCGGCTTAGGCCGCGGATATTCGTCGAACGCGCGGACGAAGGTGTAGAGCAGGAAAATCATCGCGACCGCGAAAGGAGAGTCTTTCGCGTTGATGAACATGTGGCCGTAATAAAGCGGTGTGATCGCGAGCAGGATGAGCGCGGCGGCGCCTGCGATGGGCCCGCCGATGCGGCGCGCGAGCCGCCAGACAACGATCAGGCCGAGAATCCCGACGATCGCACCCATGAGCCGGCGCGACTCGAACAGATCCGTCGTTGTGAAGCGGTCGAGAATGGAGGCGGCAAGGTCGAAACCGCCGCCATAATAAAAGAGGTTGGAGAACTCGAACGCGCGATAATCCGCGAAGCCGGAGGCGTAATAGGAGTAAAGCAACTCGCCGTAATGCGAATGTGCGTAATCGTCCCAGCCGAGGCCGTAATCTAGGAAGGTGATACCGGCGATCACGCTCAGCGCCACGAGTGCGGCAAACGCAAGCATATCGGCCGGCGCGGCGGGCACCCGCTGGTTCATGGTGTTAGAACGCATGTCTCGGAAGTTGGATCGCTCGGTTCGCGCCGGGCGAAACCTGATATGGGACGGGCGGCCGGCTACGCGCCCGTGAGCCTAGGTAGTAGGCGATTACGGCGGGATTCGTGCAAATTGTATGCAGACGCACAAGCCCCTAGCCGTGCGGTGCAACACGGACAAGCCGTAGCGACCAAACATGAATTCCAAATGAAAACGTCCGGCAGGGTGTGCCTGCCGGACGTGCACAAAGTCGGGTTGCCCACTTACGCGCCCTTGATGGCGGCAGCGTACATTTCGGCGACGTATTCCCAGTTAACCAGGTTTTCGATGAAAGCCTTCAGGTAGTCCGGCCGCCGGTTGCGGTAGTCGATGTAATAGGAGTGCTCCCAGACGTCGCAGCCCAAGATCGGCTTGCCGCCATGAACCAGCGGGCTTTCGCCGTTGGCGGTTTTGGTCACGACGATCTTGCCGTCCTTTACCGTGAGCCAAGCCCAGCCCGAGCCGAACTGCGTGGTGCCGGCCTGGATGAATTCCTCTTTCATTTTGTCGACCGAACCGAGGTCGGCGACGATCTTTTTCTCGATTTCGCCGGGAATCTTGCCGCCGCCATTCGGCTTCATCCATTTCCAGAAGTGGAGATGGTTGTAGTGCTGGCCGGCGTTGTTGAAGATCGCAGGGTTCTTGCCGAACGAGCCTTTGACGATTTCCTCAAGGCTCTTGCCTTCAAGGTCAGTGCCTTTGAGCGCGTTATTCCCGTTGTTCACGTAAGCAAGGTGATGCTTGTCGTGGTGATACTCGAGCGTCTCTTTCGACATGTACGGCGCCAACGCGTCGTGTGCGTAAGGCAGGTCTGGCAATTTGAAGGTCATCCGGAATCTCCTTATTTCTTTCGGGGTTAGATAAGCGCGGACGAGCGGTCGGAACAACCTTGCGCTTTTTCCTGCTTTAAACAGTGTTATGGCACCGAAAAGCCGCCTTCTGGTAGGATGGATTAACGCCTAGCAGCTAGAAGTTGTTCAGTAAGGTAGTGGGAGTTTGTCGGGCATGCCTGCGGTAATGACCTTAGGCGGTATAGCCTTGGCGGTGCTGGGACTTTTGATCGCATTCGCGGGAATGCCCGACCGGGCCGCCGGACTTGGCCTCGGCAGCGATCTGATCCAGACCGGTGCGACCATTCTTGCCGGCGGTCTTGTCATCGCGGCGCTGGGTCAGGTTCTCAAGGCCTTACGCGATGTCGCCGACCGCGTCGAAGATGCAGGCTTCGGCCTTTCCGGTCCGCGCCAGTCCCTGAACGACGAGCTTGCCGAGCGCGCGCCCATGCCGCTGCCCCGTGCGGCCGCCCGCAATGCCGCTGCTCCGCAGGACGAACTCGGCGAAGAGGCACCCGCGGCTCCGCCCGCACGCGAACCGCGCCCTTCGCGCACGCCGCAACCGGCCCCGCGTAATGCGCGTCCGGCTCCGGAAGTGCAGCGATCCCAGCCCCGTCAGCAGACCCGGTCCGAGCCGCAGCAGGATGAAGACTTCGCCGACGACTATGCCGCCGACCGGCAGCCGCGCCCCGAGCCGCGCTGGATGCGCGCGCAATCGGAGGCGAACAACCGGCAGCAGAATGCGGGTGCAATTCCGCTCCAGCAGGAACGCGCGGCCCGCGCCGCGCCGGCGGCGCAGCAACCGGCGCCGCCGCGCCGCGAGGCAGCAACGGCTCCCGAGCAGAATGCTTACGAGCCCGAGCCGCGCCGCCGCGCCGCCGCCCCGCAACCCGAAGAAGCCGAACGCGGCGAACCCGTGGTGGTTCGCTCCGGCATCATCGCGGGCATGGCTTACACGCTCTATTCCGACCGCTCGATCGAAGCCGAATTACCCGCGGGCACGGTTCGCTTCGGCTCCATCGAGGAGCTGCAGGAGCACGTGAAGCGCGCAGGCGTGGACGATCAGGACGACTATCGCGGGCAGAACTCCGCGCCGCACTAAGGCGATGGCGCGCTCGCAGATATCCGCGGCTTGTTGACCAGCCAAATTCCGAATGCAACCAGCGCAAGCGCGATCCATAAGAGCGGGCTCACCCGCTCGTTCAGGAAATAGGCGCCCGAGAGCATCGCGAATAGCGGCGACAGAAACGTGAACACCGACAACGTCGATGCCGGATAGGTCCGCACCAGCGCGAACCAAGCAAGATACGACGCAAAAGCGACGATCACGATCTGGTAGGCGAGCGACGCGGCGACAAGACCGTCGAACTTCGTGATGCCGCTTTCGCCCGCGAGCAGGGCGCCGGGCACGAACAGCGCGGTGATGCCGAGCTGATAGGCAAGCGTTTTCGCCGAGTGAATTTTCACCAGCGAAGTCTTCTTGATGACGAGTGTCGTGACCGCCCAAAGAATCGCTGCGACCAGCATCATCAGGTCACCGATCAGCGCTGTGTTCGAAGGCACCGAAAGACTGTCGCGTAGTGCGAGCACCAGCCCGCCGAACGCGCAAAGCAGGCCCACAACCTGCGCGATCCCCATGCGTTCGTTCGGTAGGAGAAAATGCGCGCCGATCGCAATGACGAAAGGCGCTGCGTAAAGGAAAAGAATGCTGCGCGCGACATCCGTGTAAACCAGCGCCCAGTAAATAAATACAAATTCCAGCGCGAACAGAACACCGACGACGAGGCCGGGGACGAGCGTGCCGTCGCGCTCGAACAGTTTGATCCCGCGCACGTGACACCAGATCAGCAAAAGTACAAAAGCGCCCGCGCAGCGCAGGCCGCTCTGGAACGCTGGCGAAATCGCGTCGTTCGTGACCTTGATCGCGACCTGCTGAAAACCCCACGAGGCCGTGAGCAGGACCATCGCGAGCGTCGCGAAGACATCGAGCCTGTCGTGCTGTTTCATGCTTTCGCGTCTGCGCCCGCGGTGACGATCGCAAACACGTAAGCGAGCGCGACTTCATCGAGCCGGTCAAAGCGGCCCGCCGCGCCGCCGTGACCCGCGTCCATGTTGGTCTTCAGGAAGATCGGCTGCTTGCCGGTATTGAGCGCCCGCAATTTCGCAACCCACTTCGCGGGCTCCCAATAGGTCACGCGCGGATCGGTGAGACCGGCGAGAACCAGCATCGCGGGATAGGATTTTGCCGCGACATTATCATAGGGCGAATAGCGCAGCATGCGCTCGAGCACTGCTTTGTCGGTGGCGGGATTGCCCCACTCGGGCCATTCCGGCGGCGTCAGCGGCAGCGTGTCGTCGAGCATGGTGTTGATGACATCGACGAAGGGAACTTCCGCGATGATGCCCGCGAAAAGTCCGGGCTTCAGGTTGGCGACTGCGCCCATCAGCAAGCCGCCAGCCGAACCGCCTTGGGCGACGATCTTGTCCGCTGCCGCGGACTTCTCCGCGATCAAATGTTCGCCGCAGGCGATGAAGTCGGTGAAGGTGTTTTCCTTCTTCTCCATTTTGCCGTCGAGATACCAGCGCCAGCCCTTGTCGGTGCCCCCGCGAATATGCGCGACCGCATACACGAAGCCGCGGTCGACGAGCGAAAGGCGGCTCGTCGAGAACGCTGCCGGCATCGAAATGCCATAGGAGCCGTAGCCATAAAGCAGGCAAGGCGCCGAGCCGTCGATCTTCGTGTTTTTATGATGCATGAGCGAGATCGGCACGACGGCGCCGTCTTTTGCTTTCGCAAAAATGCGCCGCGTCACGTAGTCCGCCGGGTTATGGCCCGAAGGCACTTCCTGGCGCTTGCGCATCGCGCGCTCGCGTGTGCGCATGTCGTAGTCCCAGACTTCGGTCGGCGTCGTCATCGACGAATAGTTGAAACGCAGGTTGTCGGTCGCGAATTCGAAGCCGCTCGATGAGCCAAGCGAATAGGCTTCTTCCTTGAACGCGATCGTGTGTTCCTTGCCGCTCGCGATCTCGCGCACGATGATGCGCGGCAGGCCTTCGTGACGCTCTAGCCGGGTCAGCCAGTCTTTGAAAATCGAGCAGTCTAGGATCAGCGTGCCGTGCTGGTGCGGGATCAGGTCCCGCCAGTTGGCACGGCCAGGATTGGCGAGCGGCACAGTCGCGATCTTGAAGTCTTCCGCGCCGCCGGCGTTCGTGAGCACGATCAGC
The DNA here is from genome assembly GCA_019752575.1 of Xanthobacteraceae bacterium. Lineage (GTDB taxonomy): Bacteria > Pseudomonadota > Alphaproteobacteria > Rhizobiales > Xanthobacteraceae. Next base: position 36,518 of record JAIELW010000015.1, read on the forward strand.
ACTTCCTCGCCGTTGAACGACGGGTGATGTTCGACTTCGTAGCGCAGACCCACGGTGCGCGGCTCGATCAGCCGCGGCTTCGCCGAAGGATTCTTCAGGTCGAGCAGCCGGATTTCGGAAGTGTCGTGATCACCGGTGGAAATCGCCGCGAAGCGGTCCGCCTGCAATTCGCCGATCGAGACGAAAAAGCCCTTGTCGGATTCTTCGTAGATCAATTCATCATCTTTGATGTCTTTGCCGAGCCGGTGCAGATAAACCCGTGACGGACGATGCTCGGCATCGAGCTTCACATAATAAAAGCCGCTCGCATCGTCGAGCCAGACCAGCCCGCCGCCGGTGTCGGTGACGAGGTCGCCGCGATCCTTGCCGCTCGCAAGTTCGCGCACACGAACGCTGTAAAGCTCGGAGCCTTTGTCGTCCGAGGCCCACGCAAGCAATTTATGATCCGGCGAATGCGACGCGACGCCGAGCGAGAAATAGGCTTTGTCTTTTGCAAGCGCATCGCCGTCGAGCAGGATTTCTTCCGGCCCGCCGCCCGCGGGCTCGCGGCACGCGAGCGGGTGCTGCCCGCCGTCGCGATAGCGCGAGAAATAGGCGAACGGTCCATCGCGCGAGGGCACCGAGGAGTCGTCCTCCTTGATGCGTCCGCGCATTTCCGCGATCAGTTTTTTCTTGAGCGGATCGTAAGGCGCGAGCGCTTTTTCCGTATAGGCGTTCTCGGCTTCGAGATATTCGCGAATGTCCGGCTGAAGGATGCTGGTGTCGCGGAACACTTCCTGCCATTTCGGATCGCGCAGCCAAGCGAAATCGTCCACGAGCGTGAGCCCGTGGACGACCTGCTTCGATGCGATTTTCTTGGCTACCGGCATCTTGCCGAGCGCGGAAAGGTTCCAGTTGTCGCTATTTGGTGTCCGTGTCATCGGCCTTTTTCAGTTTCAGCGCATGCCCGTTCATGCAATAGCGCTGTCCGGTCGGATTGGGTCCGTCCGGAAATACGTGGCCGAGATGCGCCTCGCAAGAGGCACAGCGGATTTCAGTGCGGCGCATCAGGAATGAGTTGTCGGAATGCTCCGACACCGCGCCCTTTTCGATCGGCTGGTAGAAGCTCGGCCAGCCGGACCCGGAATCGTATTTCGTTTCCGAGGAGAACAGCGGCGCGCCGCAGGCGACGCACTTGTAAACGCCTTTGCTTTTCTCGTTGAGATAAGGCCCGGTCCAGGCCGGCTCGGTGCCGTGCTTGCGCGTGATGTAATATTGTTCCGGCGTCAGTTCCTTTTGCCATTCGGCATCGGACTTCACGACCTTCGGGCGGCCGGTATCGGTCATTGTTCTGCTCCGGGTGCGGTTTTCTGGCTCAGAAGTATGCTTCGCATGCAAAGGCCGCAAGGCGGCTGTGCTACACAAGCGCGCGAGCGCAAAATGCCGCGAAAGATCGTAGCATTTGCCGCTCGCCGCGGCCCGGCGTTCGGCGCGGAGCGCGCGGAACAAACGGATTTCCTGACCTTCGAGGGCTGCGCCGAGAAAGCGCTTCTCGCGGCGGAGCGTTTCGTCCCTCGTTTCAGCGCGAAATGAGCGGATCGCGGCATAGTCCGGGCCACGGACGATAATCGGAGCTTTGCGAAAGGGCATGGCGGAATTCCTGCTTGGGGGCAGGGATTTTCCGGCGCCGGAGAGTAGCGGGGATAAATTCCTATCCACAGGATCGCGCCGTGCTCATTAAGCCGTTTTGATTTCAGGCGGATTCTCGCAAGATCGGATTGTATCGAAAATTGAATTTCCCCTTTCCCGCCGCAATCCTTATGATAAGTATATATTCGCAGTTATATACTTGACAAAAGTCGCGCTAGCCTTAGTATCGGTCGCATAAGGAGTTACCGATGCCCAAGGCCAAAGAACCAGTTTTCAGCCACAAGGTCTTTCAGGACGAAACCGCAGCCCGTGAGGCGCTTGAAGCTGCGCGCTGGCCGGATGGTCCTGTTTGCCCTCATTGCGGCAACAGCGACCCGGAGAAGATTGCCAAGGTTGAAGGCGCGAAGCAGTCGCATCGCCCCGGCCTATTCTATTGCGTCGAGTGCGCGGGCCAATTCACGGTCAAAGTCGGCACGGTGTTCGAGCGCTCTAAGGTTCCGCTGACGAAATGGTGGATGGCGGCGCACATGCTGAACGCGGGCAAGCGCGGCGTAAGTGCTCACGAAATTCATCGCGTGATCGGCGTCACCTATAAAACGGCATGGTTCATGATGCACCGCTTGCGCGAGGCCATGAAGGATACCAACGCTGGCCCTTTAGGCGGCGGCGGCAAGATCGTACAGGCTGACGAGACCTATATCGGCAATACCAAGCGCGCAAAGTCCTACAAGAAGGGCTTGCGTCACAAGCGCCAGATCGTTGCGCTGGTCGAGCCGAAGGGTAAGGCCCGCGTTTTCCATGTGAAGGGCGCGACCGCTGAATCCGTCCGCGACATTCTCGTTACGAATGTTGACCGCAAGTCCGAACTGCATACCGACGAGTCCCGCCTTTACACGGAAACCGGCAAGGAGTTCGCGGACCATAAGACCGTGCGCCACGGCTGGAACCAGCGCGGCGTTTATGTCGGCCCCGAAGGCCAGACAACGAACCACGTTGAAAACTTCTTCGGCAACTTCAAGCGCGGCATGAAGGGCGTTTATAGCTTCTGCTCGGAACAGCACTTGAACCGCTACCTGACCGAGTTCGAGTTTCGCTTCAATAACCGCTTGGACCTTGGCGTTGGTGACAAGGAGCGCACCCTGCTTGCCCTTAAAGGCATCGAAGGAAAGCGCCTAACCTATCGGCGGATTAACGGCGATCAGGTCTAGGCGTCAGAACGCCTTACGCTTTTACCGCTGGCGAAAGAAAAAGAGGGCCGATTAGGCCTTCTTTTTTCGCTTGGGACTCTTAGCTTTTCTGGCTTTAGCCTTCCCTCGTTTCAGATCGTCATGGGGTTTTGGCTCCATGCGAACGAGCGCGGCCATGATTTTCTTGGCTTTAGCCGGAGGGGGAGATTTTCTTGCCATGAATAATAAACCTAACCGGGGCAGTGTTCCGTTTTTTAAGGCCAAAACGAAGCTCGATATTCCCCCCGAGCTTGCGGCCGAAATAGCGCACATCGTTGTCCAATGGAGCGTTTTTGAAAACGCACTAGATGTTGATCTAACTCAACTTCGAAACCATAAAAAGGGGCGCGATCTTGCTGAGGAAAAACCCCGCCAGTTCAAGAGAAAGATTCAACTCTGGCGACGAAGTATCCATGCACTCTATTCAAATATTAAGCCCTACAAGTCCATGGCCGACGAAATTAGTAGCAAGGGGATAATCGTCGCCCAAATGCGACACCACATTGTCCACGGCCATTGGCGACAGGAAGAACCGGGGATTTTTATTATTACAAGCGGCTTGACGGGCGATAGAAAATTACAGCAATGCCGCTTTAATCTAACCGTCGCCACCAATTTGCATCGCGACGTTCGAACCATGGCGGAAGCTGCCTATGGCTTCCTGATTTCGCGAGCGACGCACGGGGGCCTAGGGCTTCTAAAAGCAGTTCCCTTATCATCTGACGAGAATCTGGTTCATCCGAATCCTCCCAAGCCCGAAAAACCTTAGCAGCCGCCTCAACCATTTTGGGCGTGATTTCAATCTCAACCTGATCGGGCTTATCGCCCGTTGGAATATTCGCACTCATTGGTGCGCTCCTTTCATCTTGGAGCGCAGTTACAACTTGCACCGGCCTGTCACGCAGACGGTAGAATCCTACTCTAGTAGAACTTTTGTCAAGTATATAACTGCGTATATATTCCTATCAAGGGAGAGTGGCGGAATGCATGCGGATCTGGCGGCGGCTCGCGGCACCACGATACCGTTCGATGTGACCTGCGCTTTGGCGGCGCGTCTTGCGGCGAGCGCTTCAGGTGTGGCTGTTTCGGAAATTGGCTCCAGCAGACGCTCGCCGCGGCGGGTATCAACGGCGCGGCAGATCGGCATGTATCTCGCGCATACCGCGGCCGGATTGCCGCTCGCGAAAGTCGCGGAATATTTCGGCCGCGACCGCACGACAGCCGCCTATGCCTGCCGCCTGATCGAGGACCGGCGCGACGACCGCAAGTTCGACGACGAAATGACCGAACTCGAAAATCTGCTTTATGCGATCTGCGGGGTTGTGCGATGAGCAGGAGGAGAAAAACCGTACAACATCCTCTCGCACAACATGGCGTTGTACGTGCGCGCAACGAAGACGCGCGCATTGCGCCGGACGCATTGCTTGTAAACGAAAGCGAAAGCCCGCTCGCATGGCTCGCCCGCCGCAAGGATGCGAGCGGTAAACCGATGATCGACGCAGCGCAGTTCGCGGCCGGCGAGCGGCTGCGCGCGGATTTCACGCGTGCGGCGATGACGCCGCGCATTGGCGCCAATTTGACTTCTCCGGTCGCGCATGACCGCCGCGGTGGCGGCGAAAATGCAGTGCATTATTCCGATCTCGTGATTGCTGCGAAAGAACGGCTCAATCGCGCGCTCGATGCGGTAGGTCCGGAGTTCTCAGGACTTCTGCTCGACGTCTGCTGCTTCCTGAAAGGGCTCGAAACGGTCGAGCACGAGCGTGGCTGGCCACGCCGCACATCGAAGATCGTGCTTGGTCTCGCGCTCGATCGTCTCGCGCGGCACTACGGAATTGCCGCGAAGATCAGCGGCAGGCATCGCGCGCCGATACGTAACTGGCAGGCGGCAGACGCGCGCCCGACGATGGATGCGTATCGAGATTAGGCTTCGATCGCGGACCGCGCGTCGTGCTTCATGCGCTCGACCATGGAGCGAAAGCCGTTCGAGCGCTGTGGCGTCAGGTGCTCGCCGAGGCCCAGCTTGTTGAAGACGGCATTGGCGTCGGTCTCGACGATCTGCTTCGCGCTCTCGCCCGAATAGAGCGCGAACAGGATCGCGATCAGGCCCTTCACGATATGCGCGTCGCTGTCGCCTTCAAATCTCAAAATCGGGCCATCGCCACGTGTTGATGACGGTAGCCTTTCGCTGATCATCCAGACCTGGCTCGCGCAGCCCTGCACCTTATTCGCATCGACATGATCATCCGCCGGAAGTTCCGGCAGCTTGCGGCCGAGTTCGATCACGTAGCGATAGCGGTCGTCCCAGCTATCGAGCAGCTCGAAATCGTCGATGATCTTCTCGATACGCTCGTTCATGCCGGACATATAGTGCGGCTTGAACCAAGGTACAATTTCCCGGTTTAGCCTGCGCGGCGCGGCGGATGCTGCGGCGCTGTCGCCTTTTGCGGTGCGAGCCACGGCACTTCGCGGTCCCCGGCGGTGAGCGTGTCGCGGCCGGGCTTCGGGGTCGATCCGGTCGGGCCGTCGCTTTTCGGATTTGAGTCCGACATGAATTCGTAGAGCATCCGCGCGCCGTTCTGCGCTTTCTGGGCGAAAACCTGCAACGCCTGCGAACCGACCGCGCAGGCTTCCGGCTCGCGGGCGCAGAAACCGCGCGCGTCTTTGAGCGCAGCCGACGCGGCGCCGATCGCCTCGAACGTCGAGACCGCCGGCGCATTCGGGTCCGATTTCGGCCCGGCCGGCAGCAAGACGACGACGATGGAAAGCCAGAAGGCTACCCGGAAGAGAAAGAACATGACGCCCGTAGTCCCCGCGCAGCTTATCTGCCGCGTCACTGCGCACCCTAGCGCGGGAGCTTTCAAAGAACCGTTCGGCCTTCGACGAAGATTCGCGTCGAATGAGGGAAATTCCGGAGATGGTTTCGAAACTATTCAGGCCCTGCTGCGGCAAAGGTTCCGAAAAACCGGGACAATAAGAGAACGAAAACCATGCACGGAAAGAGATCGTTCACCATGCCCGAGGACACCAGGAAAAGCCCTATGAAATAAGGGCTTCTCGCACGCGCGCGGACCCCGCTACCCACCCGAATTTAGGGTTCGCTTAAGTGCGCACTTTTACTCTTCGGGGAACAGGCGAGGGGACGGCGCGGAACCAATCGAAAAACGCGCCGCGAAAGTAAAGTTGCGTAGTTCCATGTTCGCGCCCATCCGGGCTTATCTCGACGCGCTCCTGCATTCGAGCGCGCGGCAGGACTCTGTGATCGCCGCGCGGCATCGCGCGTTCTTTGCGACCCGGCTTTTCGTGGGCCTCACCGCGGTTGCGGTGTTTCCGCTTTATCTTGCGTGGCGCGGCGCGCCGGGCCCGCTCGAAGTCTTCGCGCTCTGCTGGATGCTGACCCCGCTACTGCTGGTCTGGTATCTCTCGAAGAGCGGCGAATACGAGCGTGCGCACCTTTTGTCGGCTTGCGCGCTTGCCATTCTGGTCGGGCTGACCGGTGCTGTGACTGGCGGCCTTGCCTCCTTTGCCGCTCCCTGGATTGTCGTGATCGCGCTCGAAGCCTCGTTTTCCGCCTCGCGCCGCCTGATCGCGGCGACGATCGCCGTTGCGCTGCTCACTGCGGCAGGGCTGTGGTTTTTCGTTCCGGCTCCGGCGTCCGCCGCGTTCAATTCCGGCTGGCTCTCGATCGCGGGGGTCGCCTCGGCCGCGCTTTATGGCGGCGGCATCGCGCTCGCCAACAGCACGTTTGTCCGCGAAGGGCATCTTGCGAAGCTCGCGAGCGAAGCCCGCTACAAGTTGCTCGCGCGAAACATGTCCGACGTGATCGCGCGCCACGGCCGCGACGGCGCCATCACCTTCATTTCGCCGGCCGCCGAACAGCTCACCGGTATCCCGGCCTCCGATCTGCTCGGCCATCGGCTGTTTGATCGCGTCCACCTCGCCGACCGCCCGGCATTTTTGACTGCGATTTCGGATGCCGCGCGCAGCAGCGTGCCGGTTTCGCTGGAATTCCGCCTCCAGCGCGAATGGCCCATGAACGAGTATCGCGGCGCGCCGGAATTCGTTTGGGTCGAGATGCGCAGCCACGGCATCGACAGCGACATCCGCGCAGGCGAAGTCCGCCAGGTTGTCTCCGTGTTCCGGGACATCACGGCGCGCAAGGCCGATGCGCTTGCGGTCGAAAGTGCCCGCAGCGAAGCAGAGCGCGCGAACGATGCGAAGAGCAAGTTTCTCGCCACCGTCAGCCACGAGCTGCGCACGCCGCTGAACGCGATCATCGGCTTCTCCGAGATGCTCGCGCGCGAAGACGAGATGAAGCTCGATGCCGCCCGCCGGCAGGATTACGCACGCCTCATCCGCGATTCCGGCGAGCATCTGTTGGCGGTCGTGAACGGTATTCTCGATATGTCGCGCATCGAGGCCGGCCATTTCGAGATCGTCACCGAGCCGTTCGCAGTGAAGCCGCTGATCGAGAGCTGCCGCAAGATGATGTCCTTGCGCGCCGAGCAGGCGGGTATCCAGCTTTTCACCGACATTGCCGCCGATCTGCCCGAAATCAACGCCGATCCGCGCGCATTGCGTCAGGTCGTAATCAACCTCGTTTCGAACGCGATCAAGTTCACCGAGCTTGGCGGCAAGGTCGATGTCGTCGCGCGCGCTTGCGGCAACGGCATCGAACTCGTCGTTTCCGACAATGGCGTCGGCATTCCGGAAGCCGATCTCGCACGTCTCGGCGATCCGTTCTTTCAGGGCCGTTCCGCCTATGACCGCACTTACGAGGGCACCGGGCTCGGCCTTTCGGTGGTGATGGGTCTTGTGAAGCTGCATGGCGGTTCGGTCGAGATCGAAAGCCGTTTGCGTAAGGGCACGAAGGTTCTCGTTCGCCTCCCGCTCGATTGTCAGCCGGTCATGAAGGCTTCCGCCAGCCAGATCACGAAATTCCCCCAGCGCGCCAGCACGGCCGGCCGCGACGAAATGAAGGTCAGGAAAAGTGCCTAAACGCATCAGCAATCCGCGCCGGGCGCGTGACGATTACGACGACGATTACGCGCGCGCGCCCAAGCGCCGCTCGCTCATCCGCCGCATGCTCGGTGCGATGCTGCCGCGCCGCATCTCCGACACGGTTGCGCTTGCAGTCGCGACCGCGGCAGCACTTGCCGTCGTCGTGAATGCGGTCGCGTTTCAGGAAACGCCGCGCTCTACGTTCGACAGCCTGCTCACGCGCGATGCATCGGCGCCGAACCCGCAACCGCGTCCGTCAGATGCGCCGGCCCGCAACGTCACGGATCTGATCCAGAATATTCAGCGCGAGCTTTCGCTGCGCGGCTACTACAACGGCGCTGTCGACGGCGTGCAGGGTCCGCGCACCGAGCAGGCGATCCGCGAATTCAACAAAGGCAAGGGCGGTCAGAATACGCTTGAGCCGAGCGACGAACTCTTGAATCTCATCAAGCGCACACCCGCGAAAGGCGATATCACGGGCTCGATCAACGCGCCGGTGGAAGGCGAACGCAAGTCGCTGCGTATTCTGTCGCTGCAGCGCGCGCTTGCCCGGCTCGGCTATGGTCCGGTCCGCATGAACGGCAGCTTCGGTCCGGACACCAGGGAAGCGATCGAGCGCTTCGAGAAGGACTGGATGATGCCGGTGACCGGCCTCATGTCCGAAAACCTTTTCACCAAGCTCGCGGCTGTAAACGGCGCGCCGATCGACTAATATCCTTCGGTGCGCCTCAAGAGTACGATCTGGGTGGCGGCTTATGTCCGCCGCTGCAACAACGAAGGCAGCTTCGCCGTTGTCCGCCGCCGCGGCGCGGAGGAGGCGGGTGCGATCTTCGTGAAAATTTCGAAACTCGACGGCACGGCAGTGCTTTTCGGCCCGGCGCCGCAAAGCGCTTTCGATGCCCCGCGGCCGGCCGAGCATCTATTCACGAGTTTCTTTCCGCAGGGCTTCGTGCCGGAAGCCGATGTAGAGGCGAAGATCGCGCGCGAGCAGAAGTTCGATCCGGATCTGTGGCTCGTCGAGGTCGAGGACCGCGCGGGGAGAAATTTTCTGAACCTCGCGCAGACTTAGCCGAAAGCGAGTTCGTCAAAGATTTCCTGCGTTAAGAGCCTGTTAACCCTACCCGATTGTTACTTGGGAAAAGCCGGACGTCCCGGCATGGCCCAAGGAGGCCTTCGATGGGTTTGTTGGTCAGATTTCCGCTGGAGCGCGCGCGGGCGGTGCCGCCAGTTGCGAATAGCGGCGACAGTGCGTCGATACTCGTGCTGCCGGTGATCCGGATCGAGCGCGGAGCGAAACAGGTATCTCACGAACCGCAATCGAAGCCGCGCACCAGGAATGGCGGCAGACCGCGCCGGCGCACCAAGCGTCCAGCGTGAAGTGCGGCCTGCCTCTCCAATAAAACTTTTTTCAGCGCTATTTCTCGCGGCGCTGGCCGGAGCTTGCGCGCGCATCGGCGATTTCGAGCGCCCGATGCCTTCCTATTTCCATGACGAGATGTTGCCGATTGCCGGCGCTTATGCCGCGCAGCATCGCAGCGAGCCGGTTTCGGGAGCGCCCCTTACCGATGATGAGCGAATGCTCCGCGATCTGGCCTACGCGATCATCGCGCCGCCAGTCACGAAGCAGAAGTGGTTCCTGACCATTACCGATCTTCGGCAATCGCGCATGCTGCCGAACAACGAACCGCCTTTCGACGTCGAGAAATACGCGAGCACGATCATCGACACGCCGTACCGTTCGGCGACCGCCCGCTATTCGCGGCTCGTGGACGATATTCGCGCGGACAGCTTGCGCGTCACACCGTTTTTTATGGTCGCAAGGCGCGTGGTGGATATGGACACAGCACGCGAGCGCAGCCTCACCGGGGTTTCGCGGTTGACGCCTGCGGAACGTGAAATCGCAATGGCACGCGTCGCTGAAAACCGCATGCTGATCGGCTGGGTCTACCGCCGGCTCGGCGAACGCAGCCGCGGCTACAAATATGCGCTGGAGCGATTGTTCATCAAAGCGCCTGCACCGGCGGCGGTCGATGCCGAGCGTGCATTACGTGCGTTCGACGAGCGGCTCGCGAAAATTCCGGTGCTCAGCGCGCCGGTCGCTTATTATCCCACCAGCGGCCCGCAATACTTCAAGGACTAGCGCACGGCGCCGAGTGGCCCGCATTTCGCCTTGGATAGAAGCTCGCGGATGTTTGCACGCGCACCTTCCTCGCGAACGAAAGCGCGCACGAAAATAATTCCGAGCGTTGCCGGAGATTCGATAATCAGGCGGTCGGCTGCCGTGACGTCCTCGTCGCGTGGCAGCAACGCGCGCTGCTCGGCGGTCATCAGTTGCAGATCGATCGAGCGCCGCGCGGCGGCGCGATCGTTCAGCGAATAGAACACGCGGCCCTGTCGTGTATAGAAGGCGACCGATACGAGATCGGGGGTCGTCGGCACGCTGAGCGCAAGCGGTCCGCGCGAGAGGTCGAAGACGCAGGCGGCAAATACGAAAGCCGGATCGAGCCGCGGTAACAGGGATTCGAACGGCGTCGGGTCGGGCACCTGCACGATTTCGTTCGTCTTGCCGAGCGCGGACAGGCGCGCATAGGCGTCGTTTTGCGCGAGCTGCGGCAGCGCGAAGATCGAGAGAATATGCACGAGACCGCCGAGCACGAGCCCTGCAGCGACCGGAAGCGCTATTCGGATCACGGGCATTTCTCCCGTGTGACGCGCGGCATTTGCGCGGCTTCGCTGCGGGCAACGCCGGTCGGCATGTCGTAGAGGCGGATCACGACGGTGATGCGTTCGTTCTCTCCGGTCGGCAGCCAGTTGCCGCTATGCGCACGCGGCGCGAGCCAGACTTCGACATCGCCTTCCGCGTCGAAAACGACTTCGGTACTGGTGAAAGCGTAGCGCGCGGCGGGATTTTCGATCAGCCGCCCGCGGCCGTCATAAACGGTAAGCGTCCAGAAGCGCGCGGGCAGAAGCTTGCCCTTGATGCGCGTGATGCAGCGCCCATCAATTGCGCGGCCGCGATCGTCAGTCGTGGCAACAAAGACGACGCCTTCCGAAAATCCGAGCGGCAGCTCGCCGGAACGCGCGAAATTCGCTCGGGCGTAGGGATCGGCCTCCGCGGTCCCGCTTCTGGGCCATGACCGCCAGACGCCGATGTCGAGCGCGCCGAAACCGTTATCCCGCGCAGACATGACCCACGTCATGCCGAGCCCGCTCGCGGAGCCGATGATCAGTGCAAAAATGAAAAAGAGCGCGCGCACGCCGAGAAACCGGATTCGAGAAAGTACTTATTATAAGTGAGCCAATGCCACGGCGGCGGTGGCCGCGAAAGGGTCTTGCCGGCCGCTAGTTGGCAGCACTTCTATTGCTGTCGGCGGCGGGAACGCCGGCGCTGCTGCGCGCATCGCGCAACGCACGCTCCAGCTTGAGCAACCGCTCGATCGCCCGCGGCGGCAAGGTGGTGTTGCGGTTGCGCAAAAGATTCTGCGGGGCGGCGGCGACATTCGGCATGTCGCGCTTCGGAGGCTCGCGCTTCACACCGGGAAGCTGCTGAAGGGTCACACCCTGATGCGCGACCGACATGACCTTGTGCCAGGTCATGGCGGGCAGCGAGCCGCCGGTCATGCGCCGCAAGGGCTGGTAGTCGTCGTTGCCGTACCAGACCGCGGCCACGAAGTTGCCGGTAAGGCCGATGAACCACGCATCCCGGTAGGCGTTGGTGGTTCCGGTCTTTCCTCCCGCGAGAATGCCGTTCAGGATCGCGCGCCGCGCGGTGCCGTTTTCGACCACGTTCACGAGGATCGGATTCATTTCGTTGATGACCGACACCGGCAGAATTTGCTCCGCGCGGGAGAGATCGGTCATGTCCCGCCACAGAAGCTCGCCGGTGAGCGAGCGGATTTCGAGCGCGGCGTGCCCGCGCACGCGTTTTCCGTTCGCGGCGAAGGTCGCATAAGACTGCGTCATGTCGAACACCGTGACTTCGGCCGCGCCGAGCGGCAACGGAGCAGAGATCGGAAGCGGAGTCGTAAGCCCCATCTTGCGCGCGGTGTCCACGATTTTCTGACGCCCAACGACGCCAGCAACCCTCACTGCCGGAATATTCACCGAGAGCGTGAGCGCCTGAAAAATCGGCATGCGGCCGGAGAAGGACTTCGAGTAGTTCTGGGGACACCAGTTACCTAGACAGAAGGGCGAATCTTCCACGATCGTCTGCGCGGTAAACCCGTTCATGAACGCGGTCGCATAAACGAAAACTTTGAAGGACGAGCCGGGCTGACGCAGCGCGTCGGTTGCGCGGTTGAACTGGCTATCGCCGTAATCGCGGCCGCCGACCATCGCGCGCACGGCGCCGTTCACTTCCATGACGACGATCGCGGCCTGGTTCGCGTTGTAGTCGCGTCCGAACTGGCGGAGCGACGACTCGATCGCCTCGTCCGCGGCTTTCTGTATCGCCGGGTCGAAGGCGGTGCGCACGACGAAGACGCGCTCGATCACCGAAGCGGGCAGGCGCGCCGCGATCTGCTGCACTTCGCGGAAGGCGTAATCGAGATAATAGTTCGGCGTCTGCTCCTCGCGGCGGTCGACCGCGCGCGCAGGATTGCGCCGCGCGCCGAACACCTGGCCTTCGGTCATGAAGCCGGCTTCCACCAGATTATCGAGTACGATGGAGGCACGCGCACGCGCGGCGGGCAGGTTTACATGCGGCGCGTAACGCGCGGGCGCTTTGAACAGGCCCGCGAGCATCGCGGCTTCCGAAAGGTTCACATCGCGCGCGGATTTCGCAAAATAGTACTGCGCCGCGGCATCGACGCCGTAAGCGCCGCCGCCGAGATAGGCGCGGTCGAGATAGAGTTTCAGGATTTCGTTTTTCTTCAGCCGCGATTCCAGCCAGACCGCGAGAAAGGCTTCCTTGATTTTGCGCTCGATGGTGCGCTCGTTCGAAAGAAACAGGTTCTTGGCGAGCTGCTGCGTAATCGACGAGCCGCCCTGCACGACGCCGCCGGCGCGGAAGTTCGTAGTCAGCGCACGCAGCGTTCCGGCCACGTCGATTCCGAAATGTTCGTAGAAGCGGCGGTCTTCGGTCGCGAGCACCGCCTTGATCAGATGATCCGGCATCTCCTCGAGCGGCACCGAGTCGTTATGCTTGATGCCGCGCTCGCCGATTTTGTTGCCGTAGCGGTCGAGGAAGGTCACCGCGAGTTCGCTGCGCTTGAGCCAATCCTCGTCGGAGGTTTCGTCGAAGGCGGGCACCGCGAGCGCGAGCAGGAGAACCGACGCACAGGTGCCGAGCGTCGCCGTTTCCGAAAGTCCTTCGACCGCGAGCCGCCGGAAGCCGCTCACATGAAAACGGTCCACGAAGGCGGAATAGGCTTCCCACTTCGCGCGCAGGAAAATCCAGAATGCGAACAGCGCCGCGTTCAGCCACGCATCGAGATCGAGCAGCGTGCGGCGCCATCCCGTGATCCCCGCGCGCTCGAGCGGCGGTCTCTTCGAGCCTTTACCGGACGGGGGCGGGGCGGGCTGGTCTGCCAAGGCGGAACTCGCGCGGGAAAGAAGAGGCCGGGGTTATAGCAGGCGCGGGGAAGGGTAAGCGAATAGGGCGCTATTACATTGTTAATGGCGCATGCCCAACGTATGAGGAGCCATGACTGTTCCCTTCTGGCGCCGAAAATCGCTCAAAGAAATGAATTCCGAAGAGTGGGAATCGCTCTGCGACGGCTGCGCGCGGTGCTGCCTGGAGAAGCTCGAGGACGAGGATACCAGCAAGGTCTATTACACCAACGTCGCCTGCCGTTTGCTCGACTGCGAAGCCTGCCGCTGCTCCGATTACGAAAACCGCATGACGCGCGTCAAAGACTGCGTGAAGATCACGCCCGAGGAGCAGTTCTTCTGGCTGCCGAAAACTTGCGCCTATCGCCGCGTGGCGGAGGGCAAAGACCTCTTGTGGTGGCATCCGCTTGTCTCGGGTAATCCCGAGACAGTGCATGAGGCGGGGATTTCCGTGCGCGGGCGCGTCGGCGGGGTCGAGGGTAAGGTTCGCGTGCGCGACTACGAGAATTATCTGGTGCGCTGGCCGATGCTGGAGCCGAAAGGTTCGCGCAAAAGCAAAAAACGGAAGCGCAGACCGAACCGCACCCCCACCCTGAATCCCTCCCCCGCAAGCGGGGGAGGGAGGCGAGCGTAAGCGAGCGGGTGGGGGTGCCGATGCTCAATCGAACCATGCTTTCCTTCCGCGAAGACGATCTTTCCGGCGCGGAAGTCCGCGCGCTGGTGGCGCGGCATCTGCAAGGCATGGCGGAACACTCGCCGCCGGGCGCCTGCTTCGCCTTCGACGCCGATCAGTTGAAGCAGCCTGGCGTCAAGTTCTGGACCGCATGGGACCGCGAGACGCTCGCCGGCATGGCCGCGCTGAAAACGCTCGATTGCGAGAACGGCGAGATCAAGTCGATGCGCGTGGACGACCGTTTTCTCGGCATGGGCTTCGGCCGCGCGCTGCTCGAACACGTGATCGCGCAGGCGGAGGCCACGGGGATCGCGATGCTGTGGTTAGAAACCGGTTCCTCGCCGGGTTTCGTGCCGGCGCTGAAACTCTATGAGCGCGCGGGTTTCCGCTATTGCGGGCCGTTCGCGGATTACACGGAAAATCCTTTCAGCCGCTTCATGACGCGCGAAGTCGCAGGATAGCCGCGGCAACTTTCGGCGGGTTCAAGCGTTCCCGCTCCTCGAAAGGAGCGCGTCATGACCAAGAAAGCGCTGAAGGGACAACAGAAGAAAACGCAGCCGCAAGCAAAAGGCAGCAATTCCAACGGCAAGAACCGGCCCGCGATCAAGCCGGGCGGGGCCCGCGGCACCAAGTAATGCGACGCAAAGGCCTGCAAAGACAGGCGAAAAGGCCAAGCGGCCATTTGTCTGAAAGGGACAAGAACCGTGTCCCTTAAGTCCGCTACCGCGCTAGCTAACCGGCCGTTTAACGCGCATGGTTTGGTTATTGGCGTCCAGCACTAGGCCACGACCGCCAACAGAGAGACCCGCAGTGAGCGCTCCCGCCTAACGTGCAGGGGGCCGCTATGTCGGTCCGAGTTATTCCGCAGAAGTCGAAAGATTTACCGCCTGTAGTCAGGCAAGCACCCTGCAAGTGCGGCTGCACGGTGTTTCGCGAAGCCAGTCGCTTTACGAGGGACGACGCCAGCGTCTCGATCATGTACGAGTGCGTGGAGTGCGGCGAATACCGGCTCTAGAAAAGACCTATGACAAAGAAAAAGCCCGGAGCTGAGGGACCCCGGGCTTTCGGAAGGCAATACCATCAAAGGCAGAGATTACTTTGATGACCGATCGTACCGCGCGCCTCTAAATAAAACCTTCCGGCTTACCCGCCCGCACACGGTAAATAATAAGTTGATCGTGTAGCGCTGCCCCGATCCCCGGCGGCAAAAGGCTGGCCGGGACGTTCACAAAGTAAAAGCAGAACACGAAATATAGCGGCAGCGCGCTTTCATGGCCGCAGAATACGACAAACAGCCCGCCAAGCGGGCGGACTAGCATGGGAAAATAATCCTTGACAGGGTGGCGCTGCTAAGATAGTGTTCCGGTATACTCCACAATTGTATCAGCGGCGGGCAGTTCTTTTGCTCGCGCATTTCGAAAGAACGGCGGCTTGCAGCCGCCGTTTTGCGTTGGAATTCATGTCATATCCCCTGCGTCCGATCGCG
>JAIELW010000034.1 GCA_019752575.1 Xanthobacteraceae bacterium
CGGCGGCGAGACGATCTTCGAAACCTTCTCCTACGGACCCGGCGGCTTCCAGCGCCGTGCCTCGCGCGGCGGCGCGCAGCGGCAGGGCGGCGGCTTCGAGGACATTCTCTCGAACATCTTCGGCGGGCGCGCCCCGCATGGCGAGACTGCCTACGAGGAATTCGAGGCGGCGCAATCGAAGGGCGCGGACTCCGTGCTCTCGGTTTCGGTGTCGCTCGAAGAAAGCGTTACCGGCGCGAAGAAGCGCGTGATGCTGCCTTCGGGCAAGGAGGTCGAGGTGACGATCCCCGCGGGCGTCATCGAAGGCCAGCAGATCCGGCTGCGCGGGCAAGGCTTCCCCGGCGCCGTGCGCGGCGACGCGATCATCACGATCCATCTCGAACCGCACCCCGACCTGAAACCCGAAGGCGCGAACCTGCGCGCGGAGGTTTCGGTGCCGCTGGAAGACGCGATCCTTGGGGGCTCTGTTAGAGTCCCGACGCTCTCCGGCGCAGTCGATCTTAAAATCCCGCCGAAGACCTCGGGCGGCCGCGTCTTCCGCCTCAAGGGCAAGGGCCTGCCGCAGAAGGACGGGAGCCCTGGCGATCTCCTCGTCTCGGTCAACATCGTGCTGCCCGAAGGGGCGGATGCGGAACTCGAGGCGCTGGCGAAGAAGCTGAAGGGCAGCGGATAATCGCTTCTTCGTCATGCCCGGCCTTGTGCCGGGCATCCACGCCTTTCACACCTCACCACAGCTAAGGCGTGGATGGCCGGGACGAGCCCGGCCATGACGAGAATTGCGTTTCGCAGCGTTACAAGCCGTGAAGCTGGTGCGCCTTGAAGCCCGTCCCGGCCCCATGTCATACAAAATACGCCCCTGACGGAAACGGCGGGGCTTCGTTTGGCGTAGCCGGGGGCAAGAAATGAGCGATACCAGCGGGCTGATGCGCGGAAAGCGCGGGCTCATATTCGGCATCGCCAATAACCGCTCGCTCGCCTACGGCATCGCCAAAGCCTGCGCCGGCGCCGGCGCCCAGCTCGCGCTTACCTATCAGGGCGACGCGCTCAAGAAGCGCGTCGAGCCCATCGCCGAGGAACTCGGCGCCAAGGTCGCGGGCCACTGCGACGTCACCGATCCTTCGACCATCGACGCGGTGTTCGAAGCGAGCGACAGGCTGATCGGCGATCTCGATTTCGTGGTTCACGCCATCGCCTTCTCCGACAAGGCGCAGCTCGACGGCCGCTATGTCGATACCACCGCCGACAACTTCAACATGACGCTCGCGATCTCCTGCTATTCGCTGACTGCGATCGCGCAGCGCGCCGAGAAGCGCATGCCGCGCGGCGGCGCGATCACGACGCTCACCTATTACGGCGCCGAGAAGTGGATGCCGCATTACAACGTCATGGGGGTCGCGAAGGCTGCGCTCGAATGCAGTGTGCGCTATCTCGCCGCCGATCTCGGCCCGAAGAATATCCGCGTGAACGCGATCTCGGCAGGGCCGGTGAAGACGCTCGCAGCTTCGGGCATCGGCGACTTCCGCTACATCCTGAAGTGGAACGAATACAATACGCCGCTGCGCCGCAACGTTTCCAACGAGGAAGTCGGCGCGAGCGCGCTTTACCTCATGTCCGATCTCGGGCGCGGCGTCACCGGCGAAGTGCTGCACGTCGATTCCGGCTATCACATCATCGGTCTGAAGAACCCGGACGCGCCGGACATGACGCTCAATACCAAGAACGGCAACAAAGAATGACCGTCCTGATCGCAGGCGGCGGCATCGGCGGGCTCGCGCTTGCGCTGAGCCTGCATCAGATCGGCGTGAAGTGCCGCGTGTTCGAGAGCGTCAAAGAGATCAAGCCGCTCGGCGTCGGCATCAACGTGCTGCCGCATGCTGGCCGCGAACTGATCGAGCTTGGGCTCCTCGAAGAACTCGACCGCACCGGCGTCCGCACCTCCGAGCTCGCCTACTTCTCGAAGCACGGAAAGCAGATCTGGTCGGAGCCGCGCGGGCTGGAGGCCGGATACAAGTGGCCGCAATTCTCGATCCATCGCGGCGAACTGCAATTAATCCTGCTGCGCGCCGTGATCGAGCGCATCGGCAAGGAGAACGCGCTCACCGGCCATCACGTCTCGCGCTGGGAAGAAACGGCGAACGGTGTGCGCGTGTTCTTCACGGGCAAGGATGGCGAAGCGTTGCCGAGCGAAGACG
Source organism: Xanthobacteraceae bacterium (assembly GCA_019752575.1). GTDB lineage: Bacteria > Pseudomonadota > Alphaproteobacteria > Rhizobiales > Xanthobacteraceae. The sequence goes on from JAIELW010000034.1 coordinate 2,193, forward strand.
GTTCCCTGCTCATCGCCGCCGACGGCATCCATTCGGCGGTTCGCGCGCATTATCATCCGGAAGAAGGCGCGCCGCTCTGGAACCGGCGCATCCTCTGGCGCGGCGTCACCAAGGGCAAACCTTATCTCTCCGGCCGCTCGATGATCATGGCGGGCTATCCGCAGGTGAAATTCGTCGCCTATCCGATTTCGCGCGAAGACAGCGAACGCGGCGAGCCGCTGATCAACTGGATCGCCGAGCGCGAACTTGCCGCCGATTACGAATGGCGGCGCGAGGATTACAACCGCGCGGGCAAGCCCGAAGAATTCGCGCCGTGGTTCAAGGACTGGGATTTCGGCTGGCTCGACGTGCCGGGTCTCATCCGCGACGCCGAATATGTCTTCGAATATCCGGTCGTGGACCGCGACCCGCTTTCGCGCTGGACGCACGGACGGGTGACGCTTTTAGGCGACGCCGCGCATCCGATGTACCCAATCGGCTCGAACGGCTCCTCGCAGGCGATCCTCGACGCGCGCGTGCTTGCGCGCGAAATTCAGGACAAAGGCGAGACGAACGCCGCGCTTGAAGCTTACGAAGCCGAACGCCGTCCGGCGACTTCGCAGCTCGTGCTGCTCAATCGCGGTAACGGCCCGGAGCGCGTAATGGAAATGGTCGAGCAGCGCGCGCCGAACGGCTTCAATGTCGTCACGGATGTGCTTTCGAAGGAAGAACTGGAAGAAGTCGCGAACAACTACAAGCGCGTCGCCGGTTTTCAGGTCGAAGGGCTGAACGCCAAGCCTTCGATCGTGCAGCCGCGGATGGCGATCGCGGCGAAGTAATAAAAATTTCCCTCCCCTTAATGGGGAGGGTGGACGCGAGCGGTAGCGAGCGGCCGGGTGGAGTGAATGGCCACCGAACGCGCCAGAACTCTCCGAAAGAACTTAACGCCACAAGAAATAAAATTGTGGTCGAGACTTCGCGCTCTTCGAAATAGCGGCCACCATTTCAGGCGCCAGGTACCAATCAAGAGCTATATAGTCGATTTTATTTGCTTCGGTTCGAAATTGGCAATTGAGGTGGATGGCGGACAGCACACCACCCTCGAAGCAACTTTGAAGGATTCCGTTCGAGATCGATTCTTAAATGACGAGGGGTTCACTATTCTTCGTTTTTGGAACAATGAAATCGATTCAAATCTCGACGGTGTACTCCAACGAATCTCTGAACATCTACGAACCCCCACCCCGGCTCGCTACGCTCGCCGACCCTCCCCACAAGGGGGAAGGGAAAGAGAACAGTTAGGCGTCGTAGCGATAGCGCTTCACCGCATCTTCATTCCATTCGATCCCTGCGCCGGACCGAGCTTGAACGGTTCGCTCAGAATCGGATCGGTCTGAATTGGAGAATCATTTCGCCGATCTGCTTACAAAGGCAGGCGCAAATACGCCGAAGGAAACCGCCCGCGAAATCTGGCTGCTTTCGGAAGGCGCGATTTCGCTGATCCTCGTGCATGGCGACCGCGGCTATGCGGCAGCGGCCTCGAAGGCCGCGCGCAAACTTCTCGCGGCCAGCGTTCCCCGCCGCTCTGCGGCATGAGCAGGATGCAGCGTAGTTAACGCTACGGCAGTTTGACCCGGCTTTCCCGCGCTCTTACAAGCTGCCACATGTCGCACAACACCTTCGGCCATCTCTTCCGCGTCACCACCTTCGGCGAAAGCCACGGGGTCGCGATCGGCTGCGTGGTCGACGGGTGCCCGCCGCGCATTCCGCTGAAAGCCGAGGACATCCAGGCCGACCTCGACCGCCGCAAGCCGGGACAATCGCGTTTCGTGACACAGCGGCGCGAACCGGATCAGGTTAAAATTCTCTCGGGCACCTACGTGAACGAGCAAGGCGTCGAACAAACGACCGGAACGCCGATTGCGCTCTTGATCGAGAATGTCGATGCGCGCTCCAAGGATTATTCCGAAATCGCGGACAAATATCGCCCCGGCCATGCCGACTACACCTACGACATGAAATACGGCATCCGCGATCCGCGCGGCTCGGGTCGCGCATCCGCGCGCGAGACCGCTTCGCGCGTCGCCGCCGGCGCGGTCGCGCGCAAGATCATTCCCGATGTGAAAATCCGCGGCGCGCTCGTGCAGATGGGCGAGATCGAAGCCGATCGCGCAAATTGGGATTGGAAAGAAATCGCGAATAATCCGTTCTTCTGCCCGGATGCGAAAGCCGCGAAGAAGATGGAAGATTATCTCGACGGCATCCGCAAGAGCGGCTCCTCCATTGGCGCGGTGATCGAAATCGTCGCCGAGCACGTGCCCGCGGGCCTCGGCGCACCGATCTATGGCAAGCTCGATGCGGAACTTGCGGCTGCCATGATGAGCATCAACGCCGTCAAGGGCGTCGAGATCGGGGCGGGCTTTGCGGCCGCGAAACTTACCGGCGAGCAGAACGCAGACGAGATGCGCGCGGGCAACAACGGCCCCGTGTTTCTATCGAACCATGCCGGGGGAATCTTAGGCGGCATTTCCACCGGCGCGCCGGTTGTCGCGCGTTTCGCGGTGAAGCCGACCTCTTCCATTCTCACGCCGCGCGACACGGTCGACCGCTACGGTGCGGAAACGGAAGTATCGACCAAGGGCCGTCACGACCCTTGCGTCGGCATCCGCGCAGTCCCCATCGGCGAGGCGATGATGGCCTGTGTGCTCGCGGACCAGTATCTCCGCCACCGCGGCCAGGTCGGCATGACGTCCGAATGGCCGTTTCCTCCAAGCCAGGCGCGTAAGTACGGAATATGAACGCCGCCGAACAGAGCCGGGTCGAGAAAGCGATTGCAGCGTTCGCGCGCGGCGAGATCGTGGCCGTCACCGATGACGACGACCGCGAAAACGAAGGCGACCTTTTCGTCGCCGCTTCGCTCTGCACGCCGGAGAAGATGGCGTTCATCGTGCGGCATACCTCCGGCATCGTCTGCGCGCCGCTGACGACGGCCGAAGCGCACCGGCTCAATCTCAATCCGATGGTTGCGAACAACGACGCGCCGCACACGACCGCCTTCACGGTTTCGGTCGATGCCAGGCATGGCACTACGACTGGAATTTCCGCGGAAGAGCGCACGACCACCGTGCGGGCGCTTGCGAACGGCAATATGGGCGCCGCGGATTTCGTCCGTCCCGGCCATATCTTCCCGCTGATCGCGCGCGAAGGCGGCGTCTTGATGCGTACCGGCCACACCGAAGCCTGTGTCGATCTCTGCAAGCTCGCGAACCTGCCGCCAGTCGGCGTGATCTCGGAGCTTGTGAACGACGACGGTACGGTGATGCGCGGCGTGCAGGTCACGGCCTTCGCCGAGAAGCACAAGCTTGCGCAGGTTTCGGTCGCCGATCTCATCGCCTACAGGCAGGTGCGCGAGAAGTTGGTCACGCGCGTTTCGGAATTTCCGGTGCAGAGCGAGATCGGGCCGCTTACCGGCTATGCCTTCACGACCCCCTTCGACGAGACGCATCACATCGCGTTCGTTTACGGCAAGATCGGCGAAGGCAAGAACATCGTAGCCAGGCTGCATCGCGCCGACGTGATCGGCGACGTGATCGGCGGCGGGGCGGTCATCCACAAGGCGCTTGCGCGCTTCAAGGCCGAAGGCCGCGGTGTATTGATTTACCTGCGCGACGGCACCGCCGGCGTGCCGGTGGTCAAACCCGGAGCGAAAGACGATTCCACCGAGGCGCAGCGTGCCGAACAGTGGCGCGAAATCGGCGTCGGGGCGCAGATTCTCCGCGATCTCGGTATTTCGTCGATCCGGTTGCTCGCCTCGCGCACGCGCACTTATGTCGGCCTCGCCGGCTTCGGCATCGAGATCGTGTCAACGGAATCTCTGGACGGCTAATTCAGTTCGCTTAGAGCGCGCTGTAAATGTGTGGCGAACTTCGGATTCAGGACACTAGACCCCTCCCTCGCCTGCCCGTTTCATGCCACCTTTTGCATGGCTAATCCTCAAAGGAGGATTCGGCGATGCGTGCAGTCGGCCTGCTCCTCGCGGCTTCGCTCGCGGCGCTTCTCGCGCTGCCTTCACGCGCGGGTGCGCCGGTACCGGTCGATGTCGAACTCGTCCTCGCGGTCGACATCTCCTACTCGATGGATTTCGACGAACTCGCGCTCCAGCGCGAGGGTTACATCACGGCGCTGACCTCAAAAGATTTCGCCGATGCGCTGCGCGGCGGCGCGCACGGCAAGATCGCGATCATCTACATCGAATGGGCCGGCACGCACGAGCAGACCGTCGTGGTGCCTTGGACGCTGATCGACGGCAAGGCCTCAGCCGACGCTTTTGCCGCGCGGCTCGCAGCGGCGCCCGTGCGGCGGACCTATCGCACTTCCATCTCGGGCGGACTGATTTTTTCCGCCGCTCAATTCGGCACCTCCGACTTCAAGGGCGTGCGGCGGGTGATCGACATTTCCGGCGACGGCACCAACAATCAGGGCCCGCTGATCGAGCCGACGCGCGACGAGATCGTCGCCAAGGGCATCATCATCAACGGCCTGCCCCTGATGCTGAAAGCGCCGACAGGCTCGATGCTCGATATCAGCAACCTGCACGAATATTACGAGGACTGCGTGATCGGCGGGCCGGGTTCGTTCGTTATTCCGGTGCGGGACAAAGCGCAGTTCGTCAACGCCGTGCGGCAAAAACTCATTCTCGAAGTTTCCGGCATCACGCCCCCTTGGATCGCGAAAACGATTCCGGCGGCGAAGCCGCCGCGCGTCTCCTGCACCATCGGCGAGCAGATGTGGATGCAGAGGTGGGGAAATTGATCCTCCGCGTCGTCCCGGCCAAGCGAGCACGGAAGTCGGGTTTACCCGACTTCCGCATTTATATAGCTACAAGTCGGATAAATCCGACTTGTAGTGCGAGCGCGAGCCGGGACCCATAACCACCTGCCTCTCGACTCTTGAACACCGAGGGTTATGGGTCCCCGCTTTCGCGGGGACGACGAATTACTTTTTAAAGAATACGCCAACCAATTCCACATGCGGCGAATAGCGGAATTGATCGACCGACGTGACCTCGCCGAGCTTGAAGCCACCTTCGACTAAAATCCTTGCGTCACGCGCGAATGTGTCGGCGTCGCAGGAGACGTAAGCGATGCGCTTCACCTTTGATTGTGCCAATTCGCGTGCTTGCGCTTCCGCGCCCTGACGCGGCGGATCGAGCGCGACGAAATCGAATTTCTTCAGTTCGTCCACGACCAGCGGCCAGCGGAACAGATCGCGCGCGGCAGCCGTGATCGGCTTCAAGCCAGGCGATTTGGCTGCGGCCTGAAGGGCGGCGATCGACGGCTCGTGGTTGTCGAATGCCGCCACCTTCATTTTGCCGGCGAGCCGAAGCGCAAATGTGCCGATACCGGAGAAAAGATCGGCGGCGGATTTCGCGCCTGCAGCAGCCTGTAACACTTTTTCCGCGAGCGCTCTTTCGCCCTCAGCGGTTGCTTGCAGGAACGGCCCCGGCGGCAAATTCACACGTACATTGCCCGCAAGATGGGTCGGTGCTGCGAGCTGCGCCAAGGTTTTTCCGTGCAGAGAGAGGCGCAGCAGTTTTCTTGCCGCTGCGAAGCTCACGAGTTTCGATTCCACCGGCTTCGCCAGCTTTCCTGGCCCGCGAATGTCGATATCGAGGCCGCGCTCGGCGACGGTGAAGTGCAGATCGATAGGCTTTCCGGCAGCAAGCAGAATTTTCGCAAGCTCGCGTGCGATCGGCAGCGCCGCTTCCAGTTCCGGCGCAAGAACCGGACACTCTTCGAGGTCGACGATTTCGTGCGAGCGGCGTTTGGCGAAACCGACCGCGCTCTTGTTCTCGCCGCGTCCGGAGTGAAACACCGCTCGGATTCTCCCAGCGCCGTAGGCCGGAATCGTTTGCGCGATCTGTGCGCTTACGCCCTCGCGTGCGAGCGCGTCGGCAACGAGATTGCGCTTCCAAGCGAGATAGGGCTCCGCCTTCCAGTGCTGCAAAGCGCAGCCGCCGCAAACGCCGAAGTGCTTGCAGACCGGCGCGATACGTTCCGCGCTCGCTTCGACGATTTTCTCGGGCGTGCCGCGCTCGCCATCGTGCGAAATCTCGACACGTTCGGCGGGTAACGTGAACGGCACATGCACGCGGCATTGCTTTGCTTCGGCAATGCCGTCGCCCTGCCGCCCGATTGCGCTGATCGTGACTTCCTCGCTCATAAAGCGAGACCTAGCGGCTAAATCACTCCGCCGGAAGCGGCTTCGCCTTGGCGAAGGCGTTTTCGTCCTTCGGCGCTTCGGGCAAGTAGCCGCGCGCGGTCAAGAGGTGGAAGCGCGTCACCAAGAGGATGCAATAGACGATCAGGCCTATGGTGAAGCCGATCCAGACGCCGGTGACCCCGAGTTTCAGCGGGAACGCGAGCACATAAAGCGCACCGAACCCGATCACCCAGAAGCTGACCAGCGCAAAGAGCATCGGAATTTTCGTATCGTTCAGGCCGCGCAAGGAGCCCGCCATCGCGGTCTGCACGCCATCGGCGACAAAGAAGGTCGCGCCTAAGAGCATCAACCACGAAGCGATGGAAACGATTTCCGCCGCATCTTTCATGTTTCCGTCGAGGAACAGCACCGGCAGCACATCGCGCAGCGATACGGTCAGCACCGTCATGATCGTCATGAACGCGAGCGCAAGACCGATCGCGACGAAGCCCGCGCGGCGCGCGCCTTGCGGATTCCTGCGGCCCGCCTCCTGACCGACGCGCACGGTGGCGGCGAGGGAAATGCCGAACGGAATCATGAACAGGATCGCCGCGATCTGCAGTGCGATCTGATGCGCCGCCAGCGCGCTCGCGCCGAACAATCCGACGACGAGACCGGCGCTGCCGAACAAGCCGTATTCGAGCAGGAACGTCAGCGACATCGGCGTGCCGATTGCGACGAGCTGCTTCATCAGGTGACCGTCGTAGCGCCAGAAGCGGCCGAGCACATGATACTTCTTGAACGGATGCAGCGCGTAACAAACCCAGAGCGCCGCCGCGCACATGCCGAGGTTCACGAGCGTCGTCGCCACGCCCGCGCCCAGGATTCCGAGTTTGGGCGCGCCGAAGGCGCCGAAGATCAGCACGTAAGCAATGACGAAATTCGCGGGCACCGCCACAAGCGTGATCCAGAACGCGGGCTGCGGGCGGTTCACGGCGCCCATGAAACCGCGCAGTGCGATGAACCACCACGCCGGAATGAGCGACCAGGCGAGACCCATCAGATAGTCGTGCGCGAGCGCCGCTGCCTTCGGCTGCTGGCCGAGCGCGAGCAACAACTCCTCACCCCACATCTGTCCGAGCGTGAGCGGGATGCCGAGAATGGTCGCGGCCCAGAGACCGACGCGAAGCGAGCGGCGTACCATGCGCGGATCGCGCGCGCCGAAAGCCTGCGCCGCAAGCGGCGCCACCGCCGAAGTCAGACCCATGCCGAAGACGAATGCCGTGAACAGGATCACCTGGGCGAGTGCTGCCGCCGCGATCGCATCGCCGCCGAGACGGCCGACGAGCGCGAGGTCGGTCGTCATCATCGCGACCTGACCGAGCTGCGTCAGTGCGATCGGCAGCGCGAGCTTGACCGTCTCGGTCAGCTCGAGGCGCCAAGGGCTGAGGCCCGCCGGCGTCGCGCCGGAGGCTGGTATCTGGTTCATGCCGTGCATGGATGGTGCACTTCTAGAGACTCTTACGGCGATTAAAAGGCTATTCCCGCTGCACTTGCCCTGCGACGGATGAATGACGCCTGAAGGGCGGGTTCTGTCATTCCGGACGGCGCGGAACGCGCCGATCCGGAATCCAGGGCGACAATTCGAGGCTTCAATGTGAGGCCCTAGATTCCGGGTTCGCGAGCCTCGCTCGCGCCCCGGAATGACAACAAAAATCGCTTTGCCCGCCCCTAACCACGAGGCAGAAACGCCCTAGTGCTCGGCATAAAGCAGGAACTCGGTATTGCCGTCGCCGCCCAGGATCGGCGACGGAATCGTGCCACGCAGCCGCCAGCCCTGCCTGCCGACCAGTAATTCCACGCGCTGGCAAACCGCCATATGCACCTCGGGATCGCGCACGATCCCCTTCTTCACGTGCTCGCGGCCGGCCTCGAACTGCGGCTTGATGAGCGCGATCAACTCCGCGTGGGGCGCAGCGAAGGCGAGTGCCTGCGGCAGCACAAGCTCGAGCGAGATGAAGCTTACGTCGATCACGATCAGGCGCGCGTCGTCCGGTATCGCGGCTTCATCGAGCTTGCGGATGTCGGTCTGCTCCAGCGAGACGACGCGCGGGTCGTTCTTCAGACGCGGGTGCAACTGGTTCGTGCCGGTATCGACCGCGTAGATCTTGGCAGCACCCCGCGAGAGCAGCACGTCGGTGAATCCGCCGGTGGAGGCGCCGACATCAAGGCAGATTTTTTCGCGAGGACTAACGTTAAAATAATTCAGCGCGGCTTCGAGTTTCAGCCCACCGCGCGAGACGTAAGAATGCGCAGGCATTGCTCTAATCGTCGCGTCATCGGAAAGCATCTGCGAAACTTTGCGGACAGTTTCGCCATTTGCGTAGACATTTCCCGCTTCGATCGCGGCCTGCGCTTTGGCGCGGCTTTCGAACAGGCCGCGCGCGACCAGCAACTGATCGGCGCGCATCGTCTTTTTCATGAAAGCCGTTGCTTATGCGCGGCGGGGCCGCAGCAAATTCGACTCGTCCTTGCCGAAGGCCGAGAGCGCGGCCGTGACGATGCCGCGCGCATCGAGACCCGCCTGCTCGTACATCTTCGCCGGCGTGTCCTGATCCTGGAAGATATCCGGCAAGACCATCGGGCGGATTTTCACGCCGTGATCGAGCGCGCCCTCGCGAGCGAGCAATTCGAGTACGTGACTGCCGAAGCCGCCGATCGAGCCTTCCTCGATCGTGATCAGCACTTCGTGCTCGCGCGCAAGACGCAGCACGAGATCGCGGTCCAGGGGCTTCGCGAAACGTGCGTCCGCGACCGTCGTCGAGAAACCGAGTGCTGCGAGTTCGTCGGCGGCACGCAGACATTCCGCGAGACGCGCGCCGAACGACAAGAGCGCGACCTTGGTGCCTTCACGGATAATCCGGCCCTTGCCGATTTCGAGCGCTTTGCCTTCGGCGGGAAGCTGCACGCCGACGCCCTCGCCGCGCGGGAAACGGAAGGCCGATGGGCGGTCGTTAATCGCCGCCGAGGTCGCGACCATATGCACGAGTTCGGCTTCGTCGGCCGCCGCCATCACCACCATGCCGGGAAGGCAGGCGAGATAAGCGACGTCGAAGGAGCCGGCATGCGTCGCGCCGTCGGCGCCGACGAGGCCCGCGCGGTCGATTGCGAAGCGCACCGGCAACTTCTGGATCGCAACGTCGTGCACGACCTGATCGTAAGCGCGTTGCAGGAAAGTCGAGTAGATCGCGGCGAAGGGCTTGTAGCCTTCGGTGGCGAGGCCCGCTGCAAAGGTCACCGCGTGCTGCTCGGCGATGCCGACGTCGAAGGTGCGCGACGGAAAGGCTTTTCCGAAAATGTCGAGACCGGTGCCGGAAGGCATCGCCGCCGTGATCGCGACGATCTTGTCGTCCTTCCTCGCCTCTTTCACGAGACTTTCGGCGAAAACTTTGGTGTAGCTCGGCGCCTGTGCTTTCGATTTCGCCTGCGCGCCGGTCGCGACATCGAACTTCACGACGCCATGATACTTGTCGTCGGAAGCTTCCGCGGGCGCGTAGCCTTTGCCCTTCTGCGTCACCACATGAACGAGAACCGGACCCGGTTCGTTGTCACGCACGTTTTTCAGAACGGGCAGCAGGTGATCGAGGTTATGGCCGTCGATCGGACCTATGTAGCTGAAGCCGAGTTCCTCGAACAGCGTGCCGCCGGTGATGTAGCCGCGCCAATGTTCGATGCCGCGCGTGATCATGTCGTCGAGGCGCTTCGGCAGTTTCGCGGTTACTTTCTTGCCGGTCGTGCGCAGCGCGTTAAAGGTGCGGCCGGAAATCAGCCGCGAGAAGTAAGCCGACATCGCGCCGACCGGCGGCGCAATCGACATGTCGTTGTCGTTGAGCACCACGATCAGACGGCTGCCCGCGGCGCCCGCGTTGTTCATCGCCTCATAGGCCATGCCCGCGGACATCGCGCCGTCGCCGATTACGCAGACGACATTGCGTTTTTCGCCCTTGAGATCGCGCGCGATCGCCATGCCGAGGCCGGCGGAAATCGAAGTGGAGGCGTGGGCCGCGCCGAAGGGGTCGTACTCGCTCTCGGCGCGCTTGGTGAAACCCGAGAGGCCGCCGCCCATTCTGAGCGTGCGGATGCGGTCGCGGCGGCCGGTGACGATCTTGTGCGGATAAGCCTGGTGGCCCACGTCCCAGATCAGGCGGTCGTGCGGCGTATCGAAAACGTAATGCAGCGCAACCGTGAGCTCGACCACGCCGAGCCCCGCGCCGAGATGGCCGCCCGTCACCGAAACCGCGTCGATGGTTTCGAGACGAAGCTCGTCGACAAGCTGGCGCAGGCTCGATTCCGGCAACGCGCGGATTTGATCCGGCGTGTCCACGGTATCGAGCAGCGGCGTGCGGGATTGCGGGCGGTCGGTCATTGCAGGCGAAACTATCAGCGTTTTCGAGGCTTATACAAGGCGAGCGGTGCCGCAGGTAATCTTCTCCCTCCCCTTGATGGGGAGGGTCGTTCGCGAACGAAAGTGAGCGAACGGGGTGGGGTGAAGCTGTGCCCCCACCCGGCTCGCGCTTTCGCGCTCGCCACCCTCCCCGCAAGGGGGAGGGAAAAGATAAGAATGCTTATTAATCGTCGAGCGGCGCGGAACCGGTGGGTTTTCCCTTGGCGTCGAGCGCGATCTTTTCCACCCGCGCCTCGGCGTCCTTGAGCAACGCATCGCAGCGTTTCTTCAGCGCCTCGCCGCGTTCGTAAATCTTGATCGAATCCTCGAGCGGCACGTTGCCGCTCTCAAGCTTCGCGACGATCTGCTCCAGTTCCGCGAGCGCCTTCTCGAAGGGCATAGCGGCGACATCGCCGTTTACGTCTTTGGTGTCTTTTGCCATTCGCGAATTTCCGTTCAGGCGCGCATCAGCGTGCGGACATGCGCGCCGGCCGAGCGCGCGAGACCTTCGAGATCATAACCGCCTTCGAGCAGGGATACGACCCTGCCCTTGGCGTGCTTGTCGGCAAGATCCATGAGCTTTCCGGTGACCCAGGCGAAGTCGTCCTCGACGAGGTTCAGGCTCGCGAGCGGATCGTTTCTATGCGCGTCGAAGCCCGCGGAAATCACGATCAGGTCCGGCTGGAAATTATTGATGCGCGGCAGGATCACGCTCTCGAACGCTTCCCTGAACTGCGTGCCGCCGTCGCCGGAAGAAAGCGGCGCGTTGACGATGGTATTCGCAGCGCCGGTTTCGTTCCTCGCGCCCGTGCCGGGGTATAGCGGCATCTGATGCGTGGAAGAATAAAGCACCGTGGGATCGCTCCAGAAAATATCCTGCGTGCCATTGCCGTGATGCACGTCGAAATCGACAATGGCGACGCGCTCGGCGCCATGTTTCTTCTGCGCATGACGCGCGGCAATCGCGGCGTTGTTGAAGAAGCAGAAGCCCATCGGCGTCGCCGTTTCGGCATGATGACCCGGCGGGCGCATGGCGACGAAGGCATTGCTTATCTTTCCTGCGAATACTTCATCGACCGCGTACACCGCGCCGCCGACCGCGCGCATGATCGGCTCCCAGCTTTTCGCGGAAAGTACGGTATCGGCATCGACGCGCACCGCGCCTTCATCCGGCACGACTTCGCGCAGCTTCTCGGCATATTCCATCGGATGAGCGAGCGTGACCGCGCCGAGTTCGGCCATCGGCGCATCCTCGCGCGCGAGCATCGAATATTTTTCGTGGCCGAATTCCTCGTTCAGCGCGCGGATACGGTCCGCCCGCTCGGGATGGCCGAGCGGCGTTGCATGATTGAGCGCGGAAGGATGCGTGAGAAGGAGCGTTGTCATTCCCGATGTTAGCCTGCCGCCTTCAGCGGCGCCAAGCTCACGCTTGCTGGCGTGGGGATATTGTCGGGAACGAAGAAGTCCATCTGCAGCGACTGGCTCGGATTGACGCGGTATTTATCGAAATCGGTGACGCCCTCGCCTGCCAGAAACGTGTCGTCGATCAGGAAGTTCCCGGTGAATTCGCGCGCGGGCTTCTCGAAGATGCGGATGGCCGCATCGGCGAGAATATCCGGCGTGCGGCTCCGCTGCATCAGCGCATCGCCGCCGAGGAGATTGTTCACGGCCGCGGTCGCAATCGTGGTGCGCGGCCAGAGCGCGTTCACGGCGATGCCCTTCGATTTAAGCTCGCCCGAGAGGCCCAGCACGACGAGGCTCATGCCGTATTTCGCCATGGTGTAGCCGGTGTGCGGGGCGAACCATTTCTGATTCATATCCAAGGGCGGCGACATCATGAGGATATGCGGGTTCTTCGATTTTTCGAGGAACGGGATCGCGAATTTCGAAACCACGAAGGTACCGCGCGTATTGATCTGGTGCATCAGATCGAAGCGCTTCATGTCGAGTTGCGTGGTCGGCAAAAGCTGGATCGCACTCGCGTTGTTGATCACGATGTCGATGCCGCCGAACTTGTCGGCGGTCTTCTTCATCGCTTCGTTGACATTTACTTCGTCGCGGACATCGACGACAAGCGGCAACGCCTTGCCGCCGGCCTTTTCGACCTCTTCCGCCGCCGAGTGGATGGTGCCGGGCAGCTTCGGATGCGGCGTGTCGGTCTTGGCGGCAATCGCGATGTTTGCGCCTTCTTTCGCGGCCTTGAGTGCGATCGCTAACCCGATGCCGCGCGAGGCGCCGGTGATGAAAAACGTTTTGCGTTTAAGCGACATCAAAGTTCTCCCACTCGTCATGCCCGGCCTTGTGCCGGGCATCCACGCCTTGCGCGCGGAAAGTCAGATAAGGCGTGGATGGCCGGGACGAGCCCGGCCATGACGCATGTTATTTACGCGACCAATGCCGCTTCAGATTGCGCGACGGAGGCCGCGCCTTCGGTAACCGTTGTTTCGAGACCTGCCGCCTGCGTGCAGAGGTTTTCCGCGAAGAAACGAGCGACCGCGACGCGGCTTGCCGGTGCGCCGCCGACGCGCTCAGCGAGCGCCGCCTGCGCGAGATACGAACCGCCGGCTGCGAGACCGAAAAGCTTCTGATAAGGTGTTGCGCCCGCAAGCGCCTCGGCCTGATCGCGGTTCATCGCCTCGAACATGTATTTCGTCGCGCGCTCAAGCGCATCGAGCGTCTCGTTCAGACGCTGCGCGGTCTTGCCGAAAGCCGGATCGTTCGACTTCGCAACTTGGTTTGCGGTGTTGCGATACTCAGCCATCAGTCGTTTCAAGGTTTCGCCGCCGCTCTGACCAATTTTACGGCCGACGAGATCGATCGCCTGAATGCCGTTGGTGCCTTCATAGATCGCGGTGATGCGCGCGTCGCGCATGTGTTGCGCGGCGCCGGTTTCCTCGATGAAACCCATGCCGCCATGCACCTGAACGCCGAGTGTCGCGGCTTCCATGCCGGCGTCGGTCGAGAAGGATTTGGCAATCGGCGTGAGCAGGCTTGCTTCCTCGGAAGCAATCTTCTTCGCGTTGGCATCGTTCGTGTTGTTCGCGCGGTCGAGCGCGGAAGCAGTGCGCAGGCAAATCGCGCGCGAGGCGTTCGTGAGAGCGCGCATGGTCATCAGCATCCGCTTCACGTCCGGGTGCTCGCCGATCGGGCTTAAGTCCTTCGCGCCCGGAGCCTTGCCTTGCTTGCGGTCACGCGAATATTGCAGCGCCTGCTGGGTCGCGCGCTCGGCGATAGCCACGCCCTGCACGCCGACGCCGAGGCGCGCATTGTTCATCATCGTGAACATGCAGTTGAGGCCCTTGTTTTCCTCGCCGACGAGATAGCCGATCGCGCCGCCTTCGTCGCCATAGACCATCACGCAGGTGGGCGACGCATGGATGCCGAGCTTGTGCTCGACCGACTGGCAGCGCACGTCGTTGCGCTTGCCCAAGCTGCCGTCCTTATTCACGAGAAATTTTGGAACGAGGAATAGCGAGATACCTTTGGTGCCCGCGGGCGCATCGGGAAGACGCGCGAGTACGAGATGGACGATGTTGTCCGTCATGTCGTGCTCGCCATAGGTGATGAAAATTTTCGTGCCGGAAATTTTATAGGTGCCGTCGCCTTGCGGCACGGCTTTGGTGCGCAAGTTCGCGAGGTCAGATCCGGATTGCGGTTCGGTGAGCTGCATGGTGCCCGGCCACTCGCCGCTGACCATCTTCGCAAGATAGGTCTCTTTCAGTTCCTCCGAGCCGTGCGCTTCGAGCGCATCAACGCCCGCGAAGGTAAGAAGCGGGCAAAGCCCGAACGACATCGCGGCCGCGCTCCAGAATTCGAAGCAAGCGGAGGCGACCATCACCGGGAGCCCCTGCCCGCCGTATTCGGTGGGGCCTGCAAGACCGTTCCAGCCGCCGGCGATCCAGTCGCGATAGGCTTCTTTCCAGCCAGGCGGCGTCACGACGTTGCCGTTGACCAGCTTCGAGCCGATCTGGTCGGCCTGCCGGTTCAGAGGCGCGAGGCGCTCGGCTGCGAATTTCCCGGCTTCTTCCAGCACCGACTGCACGAGATCGAGCGAGAGATCGGCCTGCGCGCCCTTGCCGGCAATCTCGTTCAGGCTAGTGCAATGCTCCATGAAAAACAGCGTCTCGGAAACCGGCGCGCGATAGATCATGTCTCACTCCGCGATTTTTAAGGCCGCGCTTGAGCTTCGCGCGCGCCAAGGCCATACCGGCCCTACTTCGGAATTTACAGTGACCAAGGCTGCAGGACCCGTCAACGTGAGCCGCGACAGCATGAGCAAACAGACGCGAATCCTTCGCGCAAACGCTGCGGCAATCGCCGAGGCCGCAGGCGTTCTGCGTGCGGGCGGGCTTGCCGCCTTCCCGACCGAAACGGTTTACGGCCTCGGCGCGCGGGCGGATGATCCGCGCGCGGTGGCGTCGCTATACGCAGCGAAGGGGCGGCCCTCGTTCAATCCGTTGATCGCGCATGTGCGCGACATCGATATAGCGAAGCGGCTCGGCAGTTTCAGCGACGCTGCGATTTCGCTCGCGGGCGCGCTCTGGCCGGGGCCGCTCACGCTCGTTGTAAAAGCCGAGAAGGATTGCGCGGTCTGCGAGCTTGCGCGCGCGGGACTCGATACGGTCGCAATCCGCATGCCTGCGCATGAAGTCGCGCGTGCGCTTCTCGCCGCCGTGGACTTCCCCATCGTGGCGCCGAGCGCGAACCGCTCGGGCCATGTCTCGCCGACCACGGCACAGCATGTCGCCGACGATCTTTCCGGCAAAATCGATCTGATCCTCGACGACGGCGCAAGCAAGGGCGGAATCGAATCCGCGATCGTGGATTTTTCCGGCGGCACGCCCCGGCTGTTGCGCAGCGGCGGAATTGCGCGTGCCGAGATCGAGGAGATTACCGGACCGCTCGCTGCGGTCAGCAAGCATGAGATATCCGCGCCCGGCATGATGACGTCACACTATGCGCCGCGCGCGCGGCTCCGGCTCGATGTGGCAAGCGTGAACGCGGATGAGGCGCTGCTTGCTTTCGGCTCGCGCCACCTCGAAGGCGTGCGCAATGCCCGCAAAGTTTTGAATCTGTCGCCCGCGGGCGATCTCACAGAAGCGGCGAGCAACCTTTACGCTTATCTGCGCGAACTCGACGCCAGCGGCGCAAGGGCAATTGCCGTAGCCCCGGTTCCGGGCGAAGGTCTTGGCGAGGCTATCCGGGACCGTCTTTCGCGCGCCGCAGCACCGAAATGAAGAAGAAAAAGAAAATCGCGAAGCCTTCGAAGGAAGCGCTCCTTTCGCGCTTCGCCAAAATCGTCGGCGAGAAGAACGCGATCCGCGCGCCTGGCGAAATGGAGCCGTTCCTGCGCGAGCAGCGCGATCTTTATCGCGGCAAGGCCGCGATGGTGCTGAAGCCCGCGAACACCGAAGAAGTCGCAAAAATTCTTGCGCTCGCGGACAAGACGAAAACCGCAATCGTGCCGCAAGGCGGCAACACCGGGCTCGTCGGCGGGCAAATACCTTTCGACAAGAATGCGATCATTGTCTCAACCGCGCGCATGAATAAAATCCGCGAAGTCGATGCACCCGCGAATACGATGACGGTCGAAAGCGGCGTGATCCTGCAGAATGCGCAAGAAGCGGCCGCGAAAGCCGGACAGCTTTTTCCGCTTTCGCTCGGCGCGGAAGGCTCCTGCACCATCGGCGGCAATCTTTCGACCAATGCCGGCGGCACGCAGGTGCTCGCCTACGGCAATGCGCGCGATCTCGTGCTCGGGATTGAGGTCGTGCTCGCGGGCGGAAGAATCCTGCGCGGGCTGCGCAAGCTCAAGAAAGACAATACCGGCTACGATCTCCGGCACCTTTTCATGGGCGCGGAAGGCACGCTCGGCATCATCACCGCGGCGGTGCTGAAACTCTTTCCCGCGCCGCGCGCGATCTCGACCGCATGGATCGGAGTGTCCTCGCCGGAGGCGGCGTTGTCGCTCCTGAACCTTGCTTTCGCGCGCGCCGGCAGTTCGCTCACGAGTTTCGAGCTGATGCCGCGCATCGCGCTGGAATTCGACCTTCGGCACCTGCCCGGCGCGCGCGATCCGCTCGCCTCGCCTTGTTCCTGGTATGTACTCGCGGAAATTTTCGGCGATAACGAGATGCGCACGCGCGATCTGATGGAATCGCTGCTTGCGGACGGCATGGAGAAAAACCTCGTCACCGACGCGACGATTGCCGACAGCGTCGACCAGCGCAATGCGCTCTGGAAACTGCGAACCGGCATGTCCGACGTGCAGAAGCCCGAAGGCGGCTCGATCAAGCATGACATCTCGGTGCCGGTGTCTTCGGTGCCTGCGTTCGTGAAAGAAGCCACCGCAAAGGTCGAACAGATGATCCCCGGTGCGCGCGTGGTCGCATTCGGTCATCTCGGCGACGGCAATCTGCATTACAACGTGAGCCAGCCGCTCGGCGCCGACAAGGCAAAGTTCATGGCGAAGTGGGAAGCGGTGAACGACGCCGTGCACGCGATCGTTGCGAAATACGAGGGTTCGATTTCCGCCGAACACGGCATTGGTCTTTTGAAACGCGATCTGCTCGCAAAAGCGAAAGACCCGGTCGCGCTTTCGGTGATGCACGCGATCAAGAAGACGCTCGATCCGAACGGCATTCTCAATCCCGGCAAGGTGCTGCGCGGGAGGAAGTCATAGAAACGATCCTCGCCGCGAGTGCGGCGATATTCCGTGAGGACGGCAAAGTGCTGTTAGCCCGGCGCGCCAAATCGCCTTTCAAGTGGAGCTTTCCCGGAGGACGCGTCGAACCGGGCGAGACTTCCGAAGACGCAGCGATTCGTGAAGCGCGTGAAGAGGTGTCGGTCGAAATCCAAATTCTGGCGAAGTCAGGCGAGCGCGAAGTGCCGCTTCCCGGCAAGCGCTACGTAATCTCCATTTTCGCCGCGCGTATTGTCTCCGGCGAAGAAAAAACCGGACCCGAAGCGAGCGAAACCGGCTGGTTCCATATTTCCGAAATCGCCGCGCTCGATACGACGGAAGGATTGGCTGAGGCGGCGCAAGCCGCAGCCAAACTGGTCGAAGCCGCGAAAGCATGATCCGGGTTCGCGCTTGCCCGGCATTTCGAACAAGCGCATATCGGCGCGTGATGAAGCGGGCTCCTTATCTTCTCCTCACTTTTTTCCTGCTCTGCAGCGCGCCGCTGCATGCGCAAGCGCCTGCGCCCGATCGCGCGGCTTATGAAGCCGACCTCATTCAGCTCTCCGAGATTCTCGGCGCGCTTCATTATCTACGTCCGCTTTGCGGCGGCGCCGAACAGGGCCAATGGCGGGTGGAGATGCAGGCGCTGATCGACGCGGCAGCGCTTCCCGGCGACAAGCGAGCGTTGCTAGTCACGAGTTTCAACCGCGGCTACACATCGTATGAGCAGACCTACCGGACCTGCACCCCCGCCGCGCGGGTCGCAATCCAGCGCTTTCTCGACGAAGGCAGCCGTCTCTCGCGCGATATCGCGCTCCGCTACGGCAATTGAAGTCAAAAACGCTCTCTCGCGTTAACCTTCTTTAAAGGTCCGTGACGACGGAACTCCTGCCCCCCGTTAAGGTCGGTAAATAACGTCGGGCGGCAAGCCCGCGAGGGGATCGTTTTGCGTAACATGGCGCCATTGAGGATCGGCAAGGTCGCGGAACCGCGCTCGGAGGACGAGCGCCGCGCGGCCTTTGGCTACCTCAACGACGCCTGGGAAGAAGCCCGGCTCGACGGCATCGACGGCGACTGCCTCGCGCAGGTGGCGCTTTTCACCGCGATCAACGAACTGGTCTCGACCTACGGCGAGGAAGCGGCCGCGCAATATGCCGAGGGCCTGAGCGAGCGCATCCGCCGCGGCGAATTCACGATCGCGGCCAACCGCCAGTAATTTTCTCCGCGTATCGCCGCCATTCGCGCTAAAGTGACCCGTAGATATTCACGCGGGAAATCATGAGGGCTTTGCTTCGCGCATTCTGTCTTGGCTCGCTTGCCGCATTCTTCGCGGCAACGCCTTCCGTTGCCCAGAACAAGGTGAAGACGCAGACGATCCGCGAGCAAAAAGCGCCCGCCGAAATTATTCGCGATCTTTCCCGGCTACCCGAGCCGGTTCGCAAAATCCGTGAGGAGATTCTTGCGGCGGCGCGAACGGGCGATATTGCGAAGGTCGCAGCACTCGTCAAAGCCAACCAGACAGTGATCTCGTTCGGCGGCGAAACCGAAGCCGACGACTTCTGGAAGAAGACTTTTCCCGACAGCGGCGGCGTCGAGGTGCTCTCGACCCTGATCGAGGTGCTGGAGATGCCGTTCGTACATCTCGACAAGGGTAACGCGCAGGAGATGTTCGTGTGGCCCTACTTCCACGCGATGCAGCTCGACAAACTCACGCCCGAGCAACGCGTGGAATTATTCCGCCTCGTAACCGCGTTCGATTTTCGCGAGATGCAGAAATTCGGCTCGTACAACTTTTTCCGCGCCGGCATCTCGCCGGACGGCAAGTGGCAGTTTTTCGTCGCCGGCGATTGATCACACTTCTTACGTCAAAAAATTTTCTTGTCATTCCGGACGCGCGAAGCGCGATCCGGAATCCAGGGGCGGAACGGCAAGGCTGTGCAAGTAGCTCTGGATTCCGGGTTCGCGGGCTGCGCCCGCGCCCCGGAATGACACCTTAGGAAACCGCGGCGAGAAAATTAGGTGCCTTTCGGCAGCGCTTCGAGAAAACGCACCGGCTGCCCCTGCCCTTTCGCGAGCAGTTGATTGTCGCGCATGACGACCGTGCCGCGCACGACGGTGCCGACCGGCCAGCCGGTGACGCTCATGCCGTCATAAGGCGTCCAACCGGCTTTCGATGCGACCCATTGGTTCGTGATCGTTTCGCGGCGCTTGAGATCGACGACGGTGAGGTCGGCATCGTAACCCACTGCGATACGGCCCTTGTTCGCAATTCCGAAAATGCGCGACGGGCCGTGGCTCGAGAGATCGACGAAGCGATCGAGCGTAAGGCGTCCCGCGTTTACGTGATCGAGCATGATCGGCACGAGCGTCTGTACGCCGGTCATGCCGGAGGGACTAGCGGGATAGATTTTCGCTTTTTCTTCCAGCGTATGCGGCGCGTGATCGGAGCCGAGAATATCGACGGTGCCGTTCGCAACTCCGCGCCAGATCGCGTCGCGGTGACGCGCATCGCGCACCGGCGGATTCATCTGCGCGCGCGTGCCGAGCCGCTCGTAACATTCCGGCGCTACCAGCGTCAGGTGATGCGGCGTCACCTCGACGGTCGCAACGTCCTTGTGCTGCGCAAGGAAGTCGATCTCTTCCGCGGTCGAAACATGGAGGACATGCACGCGCGCTCCGGTTTCGCGCGCGAGCGTAACGAGCCGTGTAGTCGCAAGGAGGGCCGCAACCGGATCGCGCCACACCGGGTGCGAGCGCGGATCGCCTTCGATCCGTTCGCCCTTGCGCTCGGAGAGACGTGGTTCGTCCTCGGCGTGGAACGACGCGCGGCGGCGGATATTTTCGAGGATCGCGCGCAGACCGGCGTCGTCCGGAATCAATAGTTTTCCGGTCGACGAGCCCATGAAAACTTTTATGCCCGCGCAACCGGGAAGCTGCTCGTACTCCGCGACACGATCGTGGT
The DNA here is from genome assembly GCA_019752575.1 of Xanthobacteraceae bacterium. Classification (GTDB taxonomy): domain Bacteria; phylum Pseudomonadota; class Alphaproteobacteria; order Rhizobiales; family Xanthobacteraceae. The sequence continues at coordinate 22,461 of JAIELW010000034.1, forward strand.
TCGTCGCGGTGCCGCCAATGAAGAAGGCGAAATCGCAATGCATGCGCCCGATGGCGCGGCCGATCTTGTCGGCGAAGGCCGCATCGTCGATGGTCAGCGGATCGGTGTTCGGCATTTCGAATACTGCCGTGACGCCGCCCATCACCGCCGAGCGCGAACCGGTCTCCAAGTCTTCCTTGTGGGTCATCCCCGGCTCGCGGAAATGCACCTGCGTATCGATCACCCCGGGGAGTATATGCAGCCCGCTGCATTGCCAGAATTCGCGTGCGGCGCCGGGACCGATATTGCCGATCACGGCGATCTTGCCGTCGCGGATGCCGATATCGCGCGCGAGCGCGCCATCGTGATTGACAACGGTCGCGCCGGCGAGAACGAGATCGTAGGTTTCGGCCATCCGGCCCCGCGAAAATGACCGGCCTTGCCGGTCCCCCTCTGCGGCATTACTTGTCGGTGAAATCCTTTGCAAGCGGTCTTCCTGGCCGCATCAACCGAAATCGGGACCAGGTCGGATGCGCGCGGCAATCCTCAATGAGCGGGCAGTTCTGCGGATAACCGGCGCGGACGCGCGGAAGTTCCTCGAAAATATCATCACGAACGATGTCGATTCGCTCCTGCCCGATCAGGCACGATTCGCGGCGTTGCTTACCCCGCAGGGCAAGATCGTCGCCGACTTTTTCGTGGTTGGTACAAACGAAGAGGACGGCGGCGGATTTCTGCTCGATACGCCAAAAGCGCTTGCCGACGACATCGCGAAGAAGCTCGGATTCTATAAGCTCCGTGCCAATGTCTCGATCGAGGAGCGGCCCGACCTCGCAGTCGCTGCGATCCTCGAAGGCAAAGCGACCGCCGAACTCGGCATCGTATTCGACGATCCGCGTCATCCTGCGCTGGATCAGCGCCTTGTGCTTCCGGCAGACAGCGCAAACGCAGATCTCGAAGGCGCGGGCTTCAAAGTGGTGGACTCGAGCAACTATCACGAAAAGCGCATTGCCCTCGGCATCCCGGAAGGCGGCAAGGACTATATCTATTCCGACGCCTATCCCCACGAAGCCGATATGGATCAACTGAACGGAGTCGATTTCGAAAAAGGCTGCTTCATCGGGCAGGAAGTCGTCTCGCGCATGGAGCGCAAGACCACACCGCGCACGCGCGTGGTGCCGGTAACCTTCGAGAACGCACCCTTTCCCGGCGCAGAAGTGAAGGCAGGCACGCGAGCGGCCGGTCATATGGGGTCGGGCATCAACGGCAAGGGGCTCGCGATGTTGCGCCTCGACCGCGTGCATGAGGCCCTCGCAAAGGGCGAGAAGATTACCGCGGGCGGAATCGAGATTTCTTTGCAGAAACCGGGCTGGGCGCGTTTTACATTTCCCGGAGAGCCGGGTTTCGGCGCATAATCGCGCCATGAAAAAATACGTGCATGCCGACGGCAAGAAGCGCTGCGTCTGGTGCGGCGCCGATCCGCTTTACGTTCATTATCACGACACCGAGTGGGGCGTGCCGGAATACGACGACCGCGCACTGTTCGAGAAGCTGATCCTCGACGGCTTTCAGGCCGGGCTTTCCTGGATCACGATTCTGCGCAAGCGCGAAAATTTCCGCAAAGCCTTCGACAAGTTCGACCCGGAGAAGATCGCGCGCTATGACGCGAGGAAGCTCAACGCGCTGATGAAGGACGAAGGCATCGTCCGCAACAAAATGAAAGTTCACGGCGCACGGCAATCGGCGCGTGCATGGCTGGAGATTCAGGAGAAGGGTCCGGGCTTCTCGAAGCTGTTGTGGGATTTCATGGACGGCAAGCCGAAGATCAACAAGATCAAAGCCCACGGCGGCGTGCCGGTCGATTCTAAAATCTCGATTGCGATGTCGAAAGAACTGAAGGCGCGCGGCTTCAATTTCTGCGGGCCGACCATCGTCTACGCCTTCATGCAGGCGACCGGCATGGTCAACGACCATCTGACAACTTGTTACCGGCACCGAGAACTTGCGAAGTGACTAAGACGTCGGCTCGCGCCTGGCAACGCATGCTGTCGGGCCGCCGGCTCGATCTCCTCGATCCCTCGCCACTCGACATCGAAATCGAAGACATCGCGCATGGCCTCGCGCGTGTCGCGCGCTGGAACGGACAGACGACCGGCGCGCATATTTTTTCGGTGGCGCAGCATTCGCTGCTCGTCGATGCAATTTCGCGGAAGATTGCCGCAAATCTAGACCGCCGCTGGCGGCTCGCGGTACTGCTGCACGACGCGCCCGAATATGTGGTCGGCGATCTCATCAGTCCGTTCAAGGCGGTGCTGCGCGCGGACTACAAGGCAGTCGAGAATCGTCTGCTGCATGCGGTGTCCCTGCGCTTCGGCTTGCCTGCGCGCTGGCCCGCGGCGCTCGCCGATCATGTGAAGAAAGCCGACCGGCACGCCGCCTATCTCGAGGCGACGAGGCTTGCGGGCTTCAAGGAAGCGGAAGCGAAGCGTTTTTTCGGCACCCCACCGGGTCTCGACGCAGCCGCCGAGAAGCGCTACCTGACGCCGTGGAATGCGGGGACCGCGGAGAAGCGGTTCCTCGCCCGCTTCAAGGAACTCTCGGACGGAAAATGATTCACGTTTGCTCGCTCTCCCGGATGCACGACGTCGTCGCGACGACAGGTGCCGAGCATGTCGTCACGCTCATCCGCGATACGTCGCGCTTGACGAGGCCGCACGGGATTGTCGAAGAGAACCATCTTATTCTCTCGATTGACGATATCGAAGACGAACTCGAAGGAATGGTCGCGCCCGCGGAGACGCATGTTGCCGAGCTTTTGACTTTCATACAGCGCTGGAAGCGCGAGAAGCCGATTGTCGTGCATTGCTTCGCCGGCATCAGCCGCTCGACTGCGGCGGCCTTCATTACGGCCTGTGCGATTCAGCCGGAGCGCGACGAAGCCGAGATTGCACATACGATCCGAAAAGCCTCCGTCACCGCGCAACCCAATCCGCGTATCGTGAAATTCGGCGACAAGCTGCTCAACCGCAATGGCCGTATGGTCGAAGCTGTGCGCGCGATCGGCAAAGGTAGCTTTGGCGGCGCCTGGATCGAGGAAGCCGAACCTTTCGTCATCAAAATCTGACTCGTGATACGCTAGGATATGGCGAACGAGCAGCACCCGCGCACCGCAATCGAGATCGGATTGGCGGCCGCGATTGTTGCAATCGACGCGGATACGCCGCTCATCCTTATCGCCGGCGACGGCAATCTCGGCCTGCCGTCAGGCCCATTCGACGCGCTGGAGCATCGCACCTTCGAAATTGGTCTTCGCCGTTTCGTCGCGGAGCAGACCGCGCTTGAAGTCGGCTATGTCGAGCAGCTTTACACCTTCGGCGACCGCGGCCGGCATGCAGAAGCAGGCGACACCGCGCCGCATGTCGTATCGGTCGGATATCTCGCGCTCACGCGCGCTTCCGACGCGAACGCGGTCAAGGTGCCGCGCGCGCGCTTCGAGCCGTGGTACAAATTTTTTCCCTGGGAAGACTGGCGCGACGGACGGCCGAAAATTCTCGACGCCGCGATCCTGCCTGCATTGAATGCTTGGGCAAAGAGCGCCAAGCCCGTTGCGGGCGCTGAGTTCGGCCCGCGCGAGCGCATCAGACTTTCGTTCGGCGCGGAAGGTTCGTCCTGGGACGAAGAGCGCGTGCTCGAACGCTACGAATTGCTCTACTCCGCAGGATTAATCGCCGAAGCACAGCGCGATGGACGCGAGGCTGCGCCTGCGCGCAGCAAGGCCGAGCCGCTCGGCGAGCCGATGCAATTCGATCATCGCCGGATTCTGGCGACTGCGATCTCGCGGCTGCGAGCGAAGCTGAAATATCGTCCGGTCGTATTCGAACTGATGCCGGACGAGTTCACACTGACCGAATTGCAGCGGACCGTCGAGGCAATCGCAGGACGGCATTTGCACAAGCAGAATTTCCGGCGGCTCGTGGAAGGCACTGCACTCGTCGAGCCGACCGGCGAGGTTTCGACCCACACTGGCGGCCGCCCGGCCGCGATGTATCGTTTCAGACGAGAGGTCTTGAAGGAACGCCCGGCGCCTGGGCTGAGGTTTGGGGGGCGGTAGTTTGTTCCGAAGGGCAAGCGTTTCTTTCCCTCCCCCTTGTGGGGAGGGTCGCCGAACGAAGTGAGGCGGGGTGGGGGTGAATCCCGGCGAACAACTATTTCCGCTGTCACCCCACCCGGCTCGGTTCGCTACGCTCACCTCGCCACCCTCCCCGTCAAGGGGAGGGAGAAGATGTAAGCGAAGCGGCGCTCGCGCCCTGGAATGACAGCTGAAACTAGATTTCGATGTCTAAAGCCACATCGAGGCTCGGCGCCGAATGCGTGAGCGCGCCGGAGGAAATCACGTCCACGCCGGTCTCGGCAATCGCCGCGACGGTTTCCAGCGTGACGCCGCCTGAAGCCTCCGTGACTATTTTGCCTTTGCAGAGCGCAACGGCGTCGCGAAGAGTTTTCGTGTCCATATTGTCGAGTAGCACTACATCGGCTTTGGCACTCGCGAGCACTTGCTTGAGTTGATCGAGGTTATCGACCTCGATCTCGACTTTGACGAGGTGGCCGACCGCCGCGCGCGCGGCGTCCAGCGCCTTCGCAACACCTCCGGCGACCGCGATGTGATTGTCTTTAATCAGTACCGCGTCATCGAGGCCGAAGCGGTGATTGACGCCACCACCACAACGCACGGCGTACTTTTCCAGCGCACGCAGGCCTGGCGTGGTTTTTCGCGTATCGGTGATGTTCGCCTTGGTGTGCGCGATCTTCGCAACGTAAGCCGCGGTCATGGTCGCGATGCCGGAAAGATGACCGAGAAAATTCAGCGCAACACGCTCGCCGGATAAAATCGCGATTGCGGGACCTTCTACGATCGCAAGCGTCGTATTCGCCTTTACGCTGTCGCCGTCGCGGACTTTCGCATCGAACTTGATGTTCGGCGCGAGCATGCGGAAGGCGCGGGCCGCGCAAGGAAGACCTGCAACCGTGCCTGCTTTACGCGCGACCAGCTTCGCTTTCGCCTGAATGCCTTCGGGCAGCGTCGCCGACGACGTGACATCGCCCGCGCGGCCGAGATCTTCATCGAGCGCGCGCTTCACCGCCTCCTGAATGACGAGCGGCGAAAGGAATGCGCCGGGGGCGACGAGATCAGTCATTTTTGTGTTCCCCTCATGCGCGGGCTTGACCCGCGCATCCAGGGGACGCGGTAAAGCCGCTCTGGATGGCCGGATCAAGTCCGGCCATGAGGGTGAAGATTTGGCGCGCGGGACTTCTCATGCCGCCTTCGCGGTCGCCTGCATTGCGATCCGCCGCGCTTCGGAAAGATCGATGAAGGTGCGCTGCGCCTGCAAAGGATCCGGGTTCGGGAAATCGGAACGGAAATGTCCGCCCCGGCTTTCGGTGCGGACAAGCGCGGCGCTGGCTACAAGCAGCGCCGTCGTCGCCATGTCGCGCACGGACGGGCGCTTCGCAGTCGCTTCGATATTCAGAATTTCTCCGAGCGCATGCACGAGGCCCGCGCGGCTGCGGATCACGCCGACATGCGCGGTCATGGTCTCGCGCAGACGCTTCGCGTCCTCGATGCCTTCGGGGGCGAGCGGCGGCGGCACTTCGCAGGAGTCCGCGGGCCATGCCAGCGTCTGCGGCAGCGCGATCAACCCGCCGATGTCCTCGGCAATACGCGCGGCATATACGACGGCTTCGAGAAGCGAATTCGAGGCAAGCCGGTTCGCGCCATGCGCACCGGTGCTCGCCACTTCCCCCGCTGCCCAAAGTCCATCCAGCGTCGCGCGGCCGTTCGCGTCCACCAAGACGCCACCCATGTGATAATGCGCGGCAGGCGCAATCGGCACTGGCTGGCTGGAAGGATCGAGACCGGCCGCCTTGCACGCAGTGAAGACTGTCGGGAAACGCTCGGAGAATTTTTCCACCGGGCGCAGATCGAGAAACGCGCCGCGGCCAGCCTGAATTTCCGCGAAGACGGCGCGCGCGACGATGTCGCGGGGCGCAAGCTCTGCGTTCGGATGAACCGGCAGCATGAAGCGCTCGCCGCTCTTGTTTACGAGTACCGCGCCTTCGCCGCGCAGCACTTCGGTGGCTAACGGCGCGGGGTCCTTGCCGACATCGAGCGCGGTCGGGTGGAATTGGACGAATTCGGGATCGGCGATGGTCGCGCCCGCACGCGCAGCCGCCGCGAGTCCGCGCCCGCGTGCTTCGCGCGGATTCGTCGTGATCGCGTAGAGACCGCCGATGCCGCCGGAGGCAAGCACGACCGCGCGCGCGGGCAGCGCCATCGGTTTTCCGGCGCGCCCCGCAGGACGCGCGTGAATGCCGGTGACATAGCGGCCGTCGATATAGAGATCGTCGACGACCAAACCTTCGAGCACGCGGATGGTCGGCGTGTTGCGTACCGCCGCAACGAGCGCCGCCATGATCGCCGCGCCCGCGCGGTCACCCTGCACACGCACGATGCGTTTGTGCGAGTGCGCCGCTTCGCGCGAGAGCATGAGCTTGCCTTCGAGATCGCGGTCGAAGGGTACGCCGTATTTCAGAAGATCGTTGATGCGCGCGGGCGCTTCTTCCGCCATCGCACGAATGACTTTCTCGTCCACCGTGCCGGCGCCGGCAGCCAACGTATCGGCGACGTGACTGTCGATGGTGTCGCCCTCGCCTACCGCGGCTGCGATGCCGCCCTGTGCCCAGGCGGACGACGCGCCCTCGCCGATGGGTGCTGCGGTCACGATCGTCACCGGCCTCGGAGACAATTTCAGCGCGCAGAACAATCCTGCAAGACCCCCGCCGACGATGACCACGTCGTCGTGCCCGCTCCAGGAGCGCGGCGTGAGCGTATCGGTCGTGCGCTGGGAGTCGGACATCGGGCTACCTTAAGCCTCATCCTGAGGAGCGCGAGCGGAGCTCGCGCGTCTCGAAGGATAGGGCCTCATGGTTCGAGACGCGGGCTTCGCCCGCTCCTCACCATGAGGCTCGTTGTTTGCGCTCATCAGCTCTTCAAATGAATCATGCGCTCCACCGCGCGGCGGGCTTTCGCGGCGACCGCCGGATCGATTTCGACTTCCTCGCGAAGATAAACGAGGCTGTCGAGAATCTTCGGCAGCGTGATCCGTTTCATGTGCGGGCAGAGATTGCACGGGCGGATGAATTCCGTGTTCGGCGCTTCCGCCTGCACGTTATCGGCCATCGAGCACTCGGTGACCATGACGACGCGCTTCGGCTTTTTCGTCTTCACATAGTTCAGGATGCCGGAGGTCGAGCCGGTGAAATCGGCTTCTGCGATCACATCGGGCGGGCATTCCGGGTGCGCGAGAATCTGCACGGTCGGATCGGCCTCGCGATAACGGCGCAGTTCCTCACCCGTGAAACGCTCGTGCACTTCGCAGTGGCCCTTCCAGGCGATGATTTTCACTTTGGTCTGGGTCGCAACCCAGCGCGCAAGAAATTCGTCGGGAATGCAGATCACGCGGTCGGTGCCGAAGCTCTCGACCACCTGCACCGCGTTCGACGAGGTGCAGCAGATGTCGCTCTCCGCCTTCACGTCGGCGGAAGTGTTGACGTAAGTGACGACCGGCACGCCGGGATAACGCTCGCGCAAGAGGCGCACGTCCTCGCCCGTGATCGACTGGGCAAGCGAGCAGCCCGCGCGCAGGTCGGGGATCAGCACGGTCTTGTTTGGGTTCAACAGCTTCGAGGTTTCGGCCATGAAGTGCACGCCGCCCTGGATGATGATGTCGGCCTTCGACTTCGCGGCTTCCTTCGCAAGCTGCAAGCTGTCGCCGACAAAGTCGGCAACGCAGTTATAAATTTCCGGCGTCTGATAGTTGTGCGCGAGCAGTACGGCGTTGCGCTGCTTCTTCAGTTTGTTGATCGCATGCACATACGGCGCGTGGAACGGCCACTCGACCGGCGGAATGACGGCTTTGACCTTCTCGTAGAGGTGCGCGGTCTCGCGCTCGACCTCGGCGTTCCATTCGAGCTTGGGCATCGGCAGCACGCCGAATTTCTTCGCGGCAGCGCCCGTTCCCGGACGCGGCACGACGAATTCGCCGCGCGCCACCGGCGGGGTCACGACTTCGACTTCGGGGCGGATGTTGCGGTCAAGGACGGTGACCATTGGCGCTTCCAATCTTCTCTCCGGCAGCATATGTGCTCTTATTGAGCATATACGGATACAGAAAAGACCGGCTCTTGCCGGGGCTTATTCTCACCTGGAGCAAATATATAACCCATCCCGCGCGCTTTTGCTAGTCCCCCTGCCCAATTGGCCTATGCGTGGGCTCGATAGCAGCGCAGCGCAAAACGATTTTCGCCTGATAAGCTTCGCGGCTAGGTTTCGCCCGCGCGAAGGCAGCCCGCGCCGCAAACAGAAGATTCGGCAGCCGGGGACCAAGATGTCGACACCCGCGCCCGCCGCGCCTGCGCCGCTGCTTTCCTTTCTGAAGAACCCTCTCGTCATCGTCATCTTCGGGTGCCTGATCGCGATCGTTACCTTCGGGCCGCGCTCGTCGTTCGGCTTCTTCCTGACGCCGATGTCGGCGCAATACGGCTGGGGGCGCGACGTGTTCGCGCTCGCCTTCGCCGTTCAGAATTTGCTCTGGGGCATGGGCACCCCCTTCGCCGGTGCGATTGCCGACCGCTTCGGCACGGCCAAGGTGCTCGCCGGCGGCGCAGTGCTCTACTTCTTTGGCCTCGCGCTGATGACCTATTCGACCACGCCGCTGACGCTGAACATCACGGGTGGCGTGCTGATCGGCTTCGGTCTCTCCGCGTGTTCGTTCAACATCGTGCTGACCGCTTTCGGCAAGGTCGTGCCGGAAGAGTGGCGCGGTCTTGCATTCGGTGCCGGCACTGCCGCCGGCTCGTTCGGTCAGTTCCTGTTTGCGCCGTTCGGGGTCGCGCTGATCCAGAACTACGGCTGGCAGTACGCGCTGCTCGTGTTCTCGGCGCTCGTGCTCTTGGTGATCCCGTTCGCGACCGCGCTGATGACGGCGAGCAACAAGACGGCCGTCAATTCGCAGAACGCGACGCTGGAGCAGGCGCAGACACTGCGCGAAGCGCTCGCCGAAGCGTTCGGACACAAGTCCTACGTTCTCCTGGTCGCTGGTTTCTTCACCTGTGGTTTCCAGCTCGCCTTCGTGACCGCGCACTTGCCGTCGTATCTCCTTGACCGCGGGCTCTCCGCGCAGGTCGGCGGCTGGACGCTGGCGCTGATCGGCCTTTTCAACATCGTCGGCTCGTTCGGCGCGGGCTGGCTCGGCAATAAGGTGCCGAAGCGCTACATCCTTTCCGCGATCTATCTGACGCGCGCGATCTCGATTGCGATCTTCGTTTCGATCCCCCCGAGCGTCGAAGCGACGCTCGCTTTCGCTGTCATCACCGGCATCACCTGGCTTTCCACCGTGCCGCCAACGTCCTCGCTCGTGCAGATCATGTTCGGCTCGAAGTGGTTCGCGATGCTCTATGGCTTCGTGTTCTTCAGCCATCAGGTCGGCAGCTTCCTCGGAGTCTATCTCGGCGGACTTGCATTCGAACTTTACGGCTCCTACGCGCTTGTGTGGTGGCTGTCGGTGACCTTTGGCGTGCTGTCGGCGCTCATCAATCTGCCGATTGTCGAGAAGCCGGTCGCGCGCCTCGGCGCGAGCGCGGCGTAAGCGCATATGACTTCCGCTGACGCCCCGCGCTTTCAACTCGGCTGGCGCACGCCGCTCATCATCCTGATCTGCGGCTGCCTGATCGCGCTGATTGGCTTCGGCCCGCGTTCGACGCTCGGATTGTTTCTCTCACCGGTCACGCAGGAGAAAGGCTGGGACCGCGACATCTATGCGCTCGCGCTCGCCTTACAGATGCTTCTGTGGGGCGCGGCGCAGCCCTTCGTCGGCGGTATCGCAGACAAATTCGGCGCGGTGCGCGTGATGTGGATCGGTGCCGCGCTGTATGCGCTTGGCCTTGCCTGGATGGCTTATGCGACTTCACAAACCGAATTGATCGTCTCCGCCGGTGCGCTAATCGGCTTCGGCCTTGCGGGCACTTCGTTCACGGTCGTGATCGGCGCGTTCGGAAAACTATTGCCAGTGAGCTGGCGCTCGCTCTCCTTCGGTATCGGCACGGCGGCAAGTTCGTTCGGACAGTTTCTGTTCTCGCCGCTCGCGGTGGGGCTGAATCAATCACTGAACTGGCATTCCACGTTGCTGATTTTCGCGGCTATCGTGCTCACGATAATGCCGCTTTCGCTCGCGCTTGCCTTACCGCGGGACGCGCAAACGAGCGCCGCAAGCGGGCCTGCGCAGTCGGCCGGCGAAGCCTTGCGCGAGGCGCTGAGCCACCGCAGCTACGTTCTTCTGGTGCTCGGTTATTTCACCTGCGGCTTTCAGGTGTTCTTCATCACGATTCACCTGCCCGCCTATCTCGTCGATCGCGGACTGGGCATCGATATCGGCGCCTGGACCATCGGCCTGATCGGACTCTTCAACATCATCGGCTCGATCAGTGCGGGTTATCTCGGCGACAAGATGCCGAAGCGATACATTCTCGCGGCAATCTATGCGCTGCGTTCGCTCGCCATTCTCGTCTTCATTCTCGTGCCTGCTTCGCCGCTGACCTCCATGATCTTCGGCGCGACGATCGGCTTGCTTTGGCTCTCGACCATTCCGCCGACACAGGCGCTGGTCGCGCTGATGTTCGGCACGCGCTGGCTCACCATGCTCGCGGGCCTCGCTTTCTTCAGCCATCAGGTCGGCGGCTTCCTCGGCGTATGGCTCGGCGGCATACTTTACGAGCGCACCGGCTCCTATGACGTGATCTGGTATCTCACGATCCTCCTCGGCTTCTTCGCGGCCGCGGTGAACCTGCCCATCGTCGAGAAGCCTGTCGCGCGTCCGGTTGCTAGCCCCGCGTAAACCCGTCTAGAAACCCGCCATGGGAAAATTCAAAGCTATTGTAGTCCCTGAGAAGGGCCAGCCCGCCGCGCTCGGCGAATTCGACGAAGCGGCGCTCATGGACGGCGACGTAACGGTCGCGGTCGAATACTCCACCGTGAATTACAAGGACGGCCTTGCGATCACCGGCAAGGCGCCGGTCGTGCGCCGCTTCCCGATGATTCCGGGCATCGACTTCGCCGGTAAAGTCGAAAGTTCGTCGCATCCGGATTTCAAGGCCGGAGATAGCGTCATTATCAACGGCTGGGGCACAGGCGAAACGCATCTCGGCGCTTACGGCGCGAAGTCGCGCGTGAAAGGCGGCTGGCTCGTAAAATTGCCGCAAGGAATGACATCGCGTGAAGCGATGGCCATCGGCACGGCCGGTTACACCGCGATGCTCTGCGTAATCGCGCTGGAAAAATACGGCGTGAAACCCGGCGACGGCCCGATTGTCGTAACGGGTGCCGCGGGCGGTGTCGGCTCGGTCGCAATCGCGATCCTGTCCAAGCTCGGCTACACGATCGCCGCCTCCACGGGGCGGGCAGCCGAAGCCGATTATCTGAAATCGCTCGGCGCTTCGGAGATCATCGATCGCGCGGAATTTTCGCAGCCGGCAAAACCGCTCGGCAAGGAGCGCTTCGCCGGCGGCGTCGACTCGGTCGGCTCGCACACGCTCGCGAACGTGTTGTCGATGACGAAGTACGGCGGCGCGGTTGCGGCCTGCGGTCTCGCCGCGGGTATGGATTTGCCCGCATCTGTTGCGCCATTCATTCTGCGCGGCGTCTCACTCCTCGGCGTCGACTCCGTGATGTGTCCGAAGCCGCGCAGACAGGAAGCCTGGGCGCGGCTAGCAACCGATCTCGACCGCAAGAAACTGGCCGCGATGACGACTGAAATTCCGCTCGAAGGCGTTTTCGAGATCGCGCCTAAAATTCTTGCGGGACAGGTGCGCGGACGCACCGTCGTCAAAGTTGGCTGATAACCGTTTTTTCCCTTTAACTTGACAAGATATGCCGCTTCCTGCGCTACGTTGTGAGAGGGGTGTTGGCGGGTTCCTTCAGATGATTCGCTTCTGCGTCCTTGCAACCGCAACCTTGCTGTTCGCGACCTCCGCGCAGGCTGAAAGCTTGAGCGCGAAGCAGGCGCGCACCTTCGTCGCCGGAAAACTATTTTCCTATAGCTGCTTCGACGGTACCACCGGCGTCGGCCGCATCAATAACGATGGCTCCGCCGCGGGCACGATCCGGATTCTCGGCAAGGACCCGACGCGTTACGTGCGGCTGCCGGTCAACACGCTCTACGAAAGCGGCGAGCAGATTTGTGCGACACTGAAGGGGCTGCCGTTTACGCCTTGCTTCGTGCTGACGAAAACCAGCGAATACAGTTTCCGCGGCGCGGTGTCCGGCATGGGCTTCATGTATTGCGATTTCTCGCGCGGCGGCCGGCCGAACGTGACCAAGCGCACACGCACGCCGCAGGCCGACAGCAACTAGGCTTCGGCTTTTCCGTTCTTCATCGCCACGTCATTCGTGCATTCGATGATTGCACGGCGCTTGCCGATTTCGGCCGCGGTGTAATCCATGAATGCGCGCACGCGAGCGGTGTTCTTGAGATCGGGATGCGTGAGCAGCCATAAGCCCGCCTCGATCTCCGGCTCCGGGAATGCGACGCGCGTAAGTCCCGGCGTCGCCGCCCCGATGAAACACGGGATCAGCGCCATGCCGCCGCCTGCCGCTACCGCCTCGGCAAGACCGAGCACGGTGTTCAGCTTGTAAACGATGCGATCGGCACCGGCATTATCGAGCAACCATTTCGTCGGCTTCGGGCCGCCGATGCCGTCCGACAATCCGATCCAGTTGTAGCGGCGCGCATCGCTTGCGGTGAAATTCTTCGGTGCATCGCCGCTTGCCGCGAAGATCGCCCAGCGGATTCCAGCTAACCTGCGGCCGATCAGGCTCTCCGGCGGCCGCTCGGTCGCACGCAACGCGATATCGGCGTCACGCTTCGAGAGATTGAGCGGTTCGTTGCCGACGACAATGTCGAGATTGATTTCGGGAAAAGCGCGGCGGAAGCCGACGAATACTTCCGACAGCAGATGCACGAGCAGCGTGTCGTTCGTGGTCACGCGCAGATCGCCGGAAGGGCGCAGGTCCTGCCCCGTGATCTTGCGCTCCAGATCGACGATCTCGTCGGCAATGCGATTGGCGAGATCGACCATCTTCTCGCCGGCCGCGGTCGGCGCGTAGCCGGTGCGGCTGCGCTCGAATAGCCGCGCGCCCATCGCCTTTTCGAGAGAGCCAAGCCTGCGGAAAACGGTCGAATGGTTTATGCCGAGCGCGTCGGCGGCACCCGCCAGCGAGCGGGCTTCCGCTATTGCCCGCACCAGACGGAACTCATCCCAGACGATCTCGGCCATTTGCACCCACGCAACCAGGAAGGCGGTGGCGCAGTATGGCTTTGCAATTACCCAACCGCTAGGCGGCGGGAGATCACGGCTTCGTTACCGCTAGCCCTTGTTGGGATCTTTCTGCTCTTCCGCGCGCGGCGGAACTGTCTCGTCCAGGCCGTCCTTGAGCTTCTTCTGGATTTTCGGAAGGTCTTCAGGCTCCGGCTTGTTCTCGAGCGCACGCGACCACTGATACTTCGCCTCGAGCTTGCGATCGGTCTTCCAATAAGCGTCGCCGAGATGGTCGTTGATGGTCGGATCGGACGGCGAAAGCGCAATGGCCTTTTCGAGTTCGGCCGCCGCTTCATCGTAGCGGCCGAGCCGGTAATAAGCCCAGCCGAGACTGTCGATGATATAGCCGTCCTTCGGGCGCAGCGCGACCGCTTTGCGGATCATGTCGAGCGCTTGATCGAGATTCACGCCCTGATCGACCCAGGAATAGCCCAGATAGTTCAGCACCTGCGGTTGGTCGGGAAAAAGTTTCAGCGCCTGCTGGAAATCCTTTTCCGCAAGCGGCCACTGTTTCGCGCGCTCGAAGCTCATGCCGCGGTAGTAATAGATCGACCAGTGTTCGCGCTTGGGCTCGCCCAGCACACCGAGAATTTTCGTATAGACCTCGGTCGCTTCGCTGTAACGTTTGCCCGCGCGCAAGACGTTCGCGTAGGCGAACAGGCCTTCGATCTCGTCCGGCTTTTCTTCGGCGAGCGCTTTCAGCGCTTCGCGCGCTTCGTCCTTCTTCTCGAGCACGTCGAGATTGAGCGCACGCTGAATCTGCGCCTTGCGCTTGAGCGGCGAGCTATCTGGCACGCGGTCGTAGGTTTCGATCGCGGTTTCGTATTTCTTGGTCGCTTCTAACAAACTGCCGAGCGCAACCATCGCGAGCGGATGCTCAGGGTTCAGATAGATCGCAAGCTGCAAATAGAGCATGCCGAGATCTTCGCCGCCCGGCTCCTGGCTAAGTGCTGCGCCGAGGCCGTAGAGCGCCTCTGAAGCGCCGCCAGCCGCGTTCGCGACGAGCGGGGCGAGCTTGCCGTTGCGCTTCAATTCGTCGATCGCAGCGTCGATCAACGGATGGCGCGACAGCGCGCGCGAAAAATCGCTGTAGAGTTTCTCGGCTTCCTGCTCGCGCCCGGCACGTGCGAGCATGCGCGCATAGGCATCGACGTTGCGAAGCGAGTTCGGATCGACCGAGCGCACGCGTTCGATGCGCTTCAGCGCATCGGTGCGCTGGTTGGAAAGGTCGAGGATCAGGCTCGCGTGAAGCTCCTTATAGAGACTGTACCAGTCGGGCCCGGAAAGTTTGTCGATCTGCGCAACTGCGTTCTTCGCGTTGTTCTGGCCGTACCAGGTCCAGCCGGTGAGCAACGTCGCGGTGAGATCGGCGATCGGACCCTGCCCCGCAATCGCAAGATGCGTGCGTGCCTGCTGAAACTGGTTCGTCTTCAACGCCTTCACGCCGAGCGCGAGCCTGGCGATGCGATGCGACTTATCGATCACGATCAGGCGCTCGGCGAGCGGAAAGGCTTCCTCAGCGGCGCCGCTCTGCAGGGTGACGAGAAACGTGATTTCGAGCAGATCCGGGTTCTTCGGATCGGTCCGCAGGACCGAGCGATAGAAATTCGAGGCTGCGGAAACGTCGCGCTCCGCGCGCGCGATCCGCGCGGCGAGATAGCTTCCCGAAGGCGACGAAATATGAAACTCGGGGATGCGCGGCAACGGTGCCTGTGCGGCTGCCGATACGGACACGAACAGCAGCGCAACGGCACCGAAATGGAATGAAGTCCGCAAGACACTATGAGGCTGCATCACGCCCTTCTTCTGTAACTTCTGTGAAAATACGCCCAGAGGGCGCATGTGGCCGCACCATGCCCTCGATTCATGGCCATCGCAAGGACGCGCATGGCCGCATTTCAAGGCAGAATCGACCGCCAAGGTGCCTTTGCTATACCCCTCACTCGAGGCTCCGGATGCATCGATGAATACGCCGCCCACCGCTCCTGCAAAGATCAATCTGTTCCTGCATGTGGGTTCCGCCCGCGCGGACGGCTATCACCCGATCGAGAGTCTGGTCGCATTTGCAAACTACGGCGACGATCTGCAATTCGCGCCCGGCGGTAATACATTTTCAATCCGCGTCAGCGGGCTTTTCGCGCAAGCCGCCGGCGAGCCCGAAAAGAATCTGGTGCTGAAAGCGGCGCATGCACTGAAGCAGAAAGTTCCCCGGCTTGGCGGCGGCGAGTTCTCGCTCACGAAGAATCTACCTGCGGGCGCGGGAATCGGCGGCGGCTCGTCGGATGCGGCAGCGGCGCTGCGGCTGCTCGCACAGGAAAACGATATCGCATTGAACGATCCGGCGCTGTTTCAAGCGGCACACGAAACCGGCGCGGATGTTGCCGTTTGTCTAGAGGGCAAGGCGCGGCTGGTTTCCGGAGCCGGTGAAATTCTTTCTGAACCGGTTTCGATTCCCGCGCTGCATGCCGTACTCGTCTGGCCCGGCACGCCGGCATCGACGCCGTCCGTCTATCGCGCGTTCGACGAGGCTGAGGTCAAGCGCTCAACGGAGTTCGGCATCCGTGCAAGCGACATTCCGCTTGAGCGAGGCGCTTTCCTCGAATTTCTGGCGAAGCAGAACAACGATCTCACACGCGCAGCGTGGCGCGTGACGCCCCATGTCGCGGAAGCAGAGGCGGCTCTGCGCGCAGTCGACCGCACAATTCTGATCCGCATGAGCGGATCGGGCTCGACTGTGTTCTCAATCTACGCGTCCGAAGCCGACGCGAAGACCGAGGTGGAAGCTATCCGCGCGCGCTATCCGGACTGGTGGGTGAAAGCGACGACGTTGCGATAGCTTGTCATTCCGGACGCGCGACCAAACTCGGATAAACCCGAGATGGGTGCTCGCGCCCCGGAATGACAACTACTCAATAAAAATCAGTGCGCCCGCGCCACGCAGAAGTCGACCACATCGAGAAGCGCCTGCTTGCCGTCCGACTGCGGGAAGATTGCAAGCGCATCTTTCGCGATTGCGCCGTAGTGGCGTGCGCGCTCGACGGTGTCTTCGAGCGAACGGTGCTTCTTCAATAGCTCGATTGCATGTTCGAGATCGCCGTTTGCGAGATCTCCGTCCTGAATGCACTTCTTCCAGAATGCGCGCTCCGTCTCGCTACCGCGGCGGAAGGCGAGAATGACCGGCAGGGTGATTTTTCCTTCGCGAAAATCGTCA
Source organism: Xanthobacteraceae bacterium (assembly GCA_019752575.1). Taxonomy (GTDB): domain Bacteria; phylum Pseudomonadota; class Alphaproteobacteria; order Rhizobiales; family Xanthobacteraceae. The sequence continues at coordinate 39,079 of JAIELW010000034.1, forward strand.
CCGACATTCTTGCCGATCTTGGCGCGGCTGCCGCCGTAATCGAGCGCATCATCGACGAGCTGGAAGGCGATACCGAGATTGTTGCCGAAAGAGCAAGCCGCTTCCTGCTCGCCCTTGGGCCGATCCGCGATCACCGGCCCGACTTCGCAAGCGGCTGCGAACAACTCCGCGGTCTTTGCGCGGATTACCGCGAGGTAAGCGTCTTCGGTGGTGTCGAGATTTTTCGCGGCCGCAAGCTGCATGACCTCGCCTTCGGCGATCACGGCGGCGGCGGTGGACAAAATTTCGAGGGCGCGCAAATTTCCGACCTCGACCATCATGCGAAACGCCTGCCCGAGCAGGAAATCGCCGACCAGCACACTCGCCTCGTTGCCCCAGACCATGCGAGCAGACGGCTTGCCACGGCGAAGCTCGCTTTCGTCCACGACGTCATCGTGCAGAAGCGTCGCCGTGTGCATGAACTCTACAGCCGCAGCCAAATTGATGTGGCCGGTGCCGCGATAAGCGGAGAGGGCCGCGGTCGCGAGCGTCAACATCGGCCGCAGGCGCTTGCCGCCCGAAGAGATCAGGTGGTTCGCGACCTCAGGGATCATGGTCACTTCCGAGCCTGTGCGGCTCAGAATCAGTTCATTGACCTTTTGCAGATCGGAACGGACGAGGCTGCTCAGGCGTTCGATGGAAGGCTCAGGCGCCTCGAAGGGCAGGACGACGGCCACGCGATTAACACTCCATTTTCCGCACCTTAATGAGCGTACCCCACCCCAAGCAACCGCCACGGCGCCGCCGCTTTCCCCCGGCATCCGCTTGCGGCATAGATACAGGCGCCGCCGGGCGCCCATTTTTTTGGAGAACTAGGATGCTCACCCGGACTGCCGCCAAGTCCAAAAGCGCCGCCCGCGCCCGTCTGCCGCAAGGGCTGAAGATCGCGGTGATCGTGCCCTGCTACAACGAAGAGGCGGCGATCGGCACGGTCGTGAAGCAATTCCGCGCGGCACTGCCTGCCGCGGACATTTATGTCTACGACAACAACTCGAAGGACGGCACGATCAAAGCCGCGCTGAAAGCGGGCGCGATCGTCAGCGTCGAGACGCGGCAGGGTAAAGGGCACGTCGTGCGGCGCATGTTCGGCGACATCGACGCCGACGTATACGTAATGATCGACGGTGACGCGACCTATGACGCGCCGAGCGCGCCGAAGATGATCGCAACGCTGGTAGCCGAAAAACTCGACATGGTGGTCGGCGCGCGCGTCGACCAGGAAGAGGCCGCCTATCGTCCGGGGCATCGTTTCGGCAACCGTGTGCTGACCGAATTCGTGAAGCGCATCTTCGGCAAGAGCTTCAACGACATTCTTTCCGGCTACCGCATCTTCTCGCGGCGCTTCGTGAAATCTTTCCCCGCGCTTTCGACCGGATTCGAGATCGAAACCGAGCTCACGGTGCATTCGCTCGAACTCGGCATGCCGGTCGCGGAGATCGAGACGCCTTATTACGCGCGGATCGAAGGTTCGGCTTCGAAGCTCAACACGTATCGCGATGGCATCCGCATCTTGTGGACCATCGGCAAACTGTTCCGCACCGAGCGGCCGATGCAATTCTTCTCCATCGTTTCTTTCTTCTTCTTCGCGATGTCCATCGCGGTTTCGATTCCGGTGTTCCAGACATATTTCGCAACGGGCCTGGTGCCGCGGCTGCCGACCGCGATTCTCGCGACCGCGCTGATGCTCTTGTCGTTCCTGTCGCTGATGTCGGGTCTGATCCTCGACACGGTGACGCGCGGACGGCGCGAATTGAAGCGGCTCACGTATCTTTCTTATCCCGCGCCGGGAAACGGCCGCTGATTTATGCATGAGCTGGTTCGCACCAACGACGCGGTTTTGATTACCGCCATTGAAGCATTGCTGAAGTCTGCGAACATTCCCTGCTTCGTCGCCGACCAGAATATGAGCGTGATGGAAGGCTCGCTCGGTTTCTTACCGCGCCGCCTGCTCGTGCCCGACGACCAGAAGGAGCGCGCGAAGCGACTGCTCACCGAAGCCGGCTACGGCGGCGACCTGAAATCCGATTGAAATGAAGACTTCCGATGACGCGATCCTCGGCGGGCGGCTGAAATTGTTGCAGCCGAAAGAGGGCCACCGTGCCGGACATGATGCCATTCTGCTCGCGGCAGCCGCGCCGAAAGCGAACATGGCGCTCGACCTCGGCGCCGGCGTCGGCACCGCGGGACTCGCCCTGCTCGCGCGCAAGGCGGCTTCGATCGTGACGCTCGTCGAAATCGACCCGGCACTTTCGGAATTGTCATCCCAGAACGCGATCCGGAACGGATTTGGTAACGCCGCGCGCATCCTGCGCGGCGACATTACCGAAGACCTGCCGCTGCAGATGGATGCCTATGATCTCGTGATCATGAACCCGCCATTCAATGACGCGGAAATGTTGCAACCCTCGCCGGACGCCTCCCGCGCAAAGGCGCATGTCGCGGACCCGACCACAGCCGAGCGGTGGATTTTACGCGCTTCGCGGCATCTGAAAGCCGGCGGCTGCTTAACGATCATTCATCGGCCGGAAGCGACATTACCAATCCTTAAGTCGATGGATGGGCGCTTCGGTGCTATCGAAATGCTGCCGGTATTTCCGGAGCCGGATTCCGCCGCGATCCGTATGATCGTGCGAGCCATCAAAGGGCGAAAGACGCCGACACAGATGCTCCCCGGCATCATTCTCAACGACAGCAACGGAAGACCTAGCGCGGTGGCGGAAAAAATCCTTCGCGACGGCGCTTCGATATTCGGAGACTGACCATGGCGCGCAGCGAAAAGAACGGCTTCTTCTTCCGCCTCTTCCGCAGGCGTCCGGTGGTGCCGGTCGTGCGGCTTTCGGGACCCATCGGCATGAACATGCCGCTCGTCTCCTCGATGTCGCTCGCGTCGGTATCCAAGCAACTCGACCGCGCGTTTTCCTATCGTAAGGCTGCCGCTATTGCGCTCGTCGTCAATTCGCCGGGCGGCGCGCCGACGCAATCGCATCTCATCCACCAGCGCATTCGCCAGCTTGCGGATAGAAACAAGAAAAAAGTTATCGTCTTTGTCGAAGACGTCGCCGCAAGCGGCGGCTACATGATCGCCTGCGCGGGCGACGAGATCGTCGCCGACAACTATTCCATCGTGGGGTCGATCGGCGTGGTCTCCGCGAGTTTCGGCTTCGAGAAGATGCTGAAGAAACTCGGCATCGAGCGGCGCGTCTACACCGCCGGCGACAGCAAGCGGCAGCTCGATGCCTTCCTGCCGGAGAAGCCGGAGGACATTCGCCGCCTGAAAGCGCTGCAGGAAAGCATCCACGCGGACTTCATCGCGCTCGTGAAGAAAAACCGCGGCAAACGCCTCGCTGCTTCCGATAAGGCTCTCTTCAACGGCGAATACTGGCTCGGCGGGCAGGCGCTGAAATATGGCCTGATCGACGGGATCGGCGACCTGCGCGGCACGCTCCAGAAACGCTTCGGCAAGAACGTCGCGCTGCCTTTGATCGCGCCGCCGAGCGGTTTTTTCGCCCGTCGCATTCCCGGCATGTCCGGCGCTATACTGCCCGGCGACTGGGCGAAGACGGCGCTCGGCGCGCTCGAAGAACGCGCGCTCTGGGGCCGCTACGGTCTATAGGCTTTCACGCGAGGGATACGATGCCTCCTCTGGTCGTCTGGCTGATTGGCGCGGCAGGCGCGGTAATCGGCGCCAAGCTCTGGTCAATGGCAGAGAAGAAAGCGAACGAAGATCTCGAGCGCGTGCGTAACGCGGAAGGCGAAGTCCGCAAGCTCGAGCGCGATCCCGTAACCGGCACCTATCGTCCGCGCAAATCGTAACGCGCCATGCTGAAGACGCCCGACACCTCCAAAATCGCCGCCCGCTTCCCGCAGCTTAAGGACAAGCGCTGGGTCGCGAGCCTTGCGCTCATCGGCGTGTTGATCGCGGGGCTCGGCTGGTATTTTGTCGGCGGGAACGGCGATGATGCCGCCTCCTATCGCACGCAGGCGGTGATCAAGGGCGATCTCGAAAAAACCGTGACCGCGCTCGCGCAGGTGCGCCCGAAAACCTGGGTCGATATCGGTACGCAAGTCTCGGGGCAGCTTCGCAAAGTTACCGTTGAAATAGGCGACACGGTCCAACAGGGGCAATTGCTCGCCGAGATCGATCCCACCGTTTACCAGACCCGCGTGCTCGCCGACCGCGCCAAAATCGAGAACCTGAAGGCGCAACTCGAGCAGGCGCGCGCGCAACTCGGTCTAGATCAGGCGCGCGAGGAGCGCGCGCGTTCGCTCTATTCGACGAATGCTACCAGCAAGGACGCTTTCGAGCTTGCGACCGCAAACCTGAAAATCAATCAAGCCAAGATTTCCGCCTTCAAGGCGCAAATCAAGGAAATGGAAGCTACCCTCGCCGGCGACGAGGCCAATCTTAACTACACCAAGATTTTTGCACCGCTAGCCGGCACGATCGTCAATCAGATCGCGTTTGAAGGGCAAACGCTGAACGCAAATCAGACCGCGCCGATCATCGTGCGGATCGCAGATCTCGATACGATGACGGTTTGGGCACAGGTTGCAGAAGCGGACATCCCGCGCATTGCAGCGGGAATGCAGGTTTACTTTACGACGCTTGGGATGCCCGACAAGCGCTACGTGGCAACCGTGCGGCAAGTGTACCCGACGCCGGAAACGGTGAATGACGTCATTCTCTATAACGTGCTGATCGACGTGCCGAACAAGGACCGCGAGCTGATGACGAACATGACCGCGCAGGTCTTCTTCGTGCTCGGTTCCGTGAAGGATGCGCTGCTCGTGCCGGTCGCAGCGCTCCGCCCCTCGCAGCGCGAAAAGGGCGGGTTCACCGTGCGCGTGCTCGAAAACGGCTCGGTGAAAGTGAAGCGCGTCACCGTCGGCCTGCAGGACCGCAATCTCGCCGAGATCAAAAACGGTCTGACGGCTGGAGAGCTTGTTGTCGTCGGACAGGTGGCGCGAAACCAAGAGCAGAAGCAGAAAGGCTTCAGCTTTCAGAAATTCGGCAAATGAGCGCCGCGCAGCATAAGGCAAGAACTTCGCAGGCCGCGCGAACGGCGGCACCGCAATCGCCGCTGATCGAGATCAGCAACGTCAAAAAATACTATCAGCAAGGCACAACCGTCGTCCGCGCGCTCGACGGCGTTTCGATCGCGATCGAAGCCGGCGATTTCGTCGCGATCATGGGCCAGTCCGGCTCCGGCAAATCGACGCTGATGAACATCATCGGCTGTCTGGACCGGCCGACGAGCGGCGAATATCGGGTCGCCGGAATCGATGTAGCGACTTTATCTTCCGACGAACTTGCCGCGCTTCGCTGCCGCACGTTCGGCTTCGTATTCCAGCGCTTCAACCTTCTGCCGGAAATCACCGCGTCCGGGAACGTGGAGATTCCCGCTGCCTATGCAGGGCGTACGAAGCACGACCGCGTGACGCGTGCGCGTGCACTGCTTACGCGACTCGGCCTCGGCGAGCGGGCAACGCACAGGCCGACCGAGCTTTCCGGCGGCCAGCAGCAGCGCGTCTCCATTGCCCGTGCGCTCATGAACGAGGCGCCGGTAATTCTCGCGGACGAGCCGACCGGCGCACTCGACAGCCGCTCCGGCGAGGAAGTGCTTGCGCTTCTCAAAGAACTGCATACCGAAGGCCGCACGGTCATTCTGATTACCCACAATCCCGCGATCGCCGAGCATGCCGAGCGCACGATTCATATCGCCGACGGCCTGATCCAGCTGGACGAGCGCAGAAGCCGGGCGGCGAACGCGAAAGCACCCGTATTCAATCTGAATCTGAGCGCGAAAAACCGCTGGCTGCCGGATCTGGTCGAAGCCACAAAGATGGCGCTCAACTCGATGCGCGTGAACCTGTTCCGCACGGCGCTGACGCTTCTCGGCGTCGTGATCGGCGTCGCCGCGGTCGTCGCGATGCTCGCGATCGGCGACGGCTCCAGGCAGCAGGTGCTGGAACGCATTTCCGCGATGGGTACGAATCTGCTCGTGGTGCGGCCGGGTGCCGCGCGCGTGCGGGCTGGCGGCGACATCGCGACCCTCGTCGAGGAAGACGCGCGCGCGATCGCGGAGCTTTCCGCGGTGGTCGCGATCTCACCGGAGCGGGCGACCCGCGCGACCGTGCGCTACGGCGGCATCGATTATCAGACCGCGATCCTCGGCGCGTGGCCGGGCTATGTGCAAGCGCGCGACTGGCCGATGGCAGAAGGCAGCTTCATTTCCGAAGACGACGTGAAGGGCTACGCGCCCGTGGTCGTGCTCGGCCAGACGGTCGCGCGCACGCTGTTTCCCGACGGTAGCAGTCCGGTCGGAAAATATCTTCTGATCCGCAACGTGCCGTTCGAGATCGTCGGAGTGCTCGCGCAGCGGGGTGCTACGCCCTGGGGCACCGATCAGGACGATCTCGTCGTGATGCCGCTCTCGACCGGATACATGCGGATTTTCGGCAAGCGCTATCTGCAATCGATCACGGTGCTGGTCGGCGACTCGAACGAGATCAAGCCGACGGAAGCCGCGATCGAGAAGCTGCTCACCGAGCGGCATCGCGGCGTGGTCGACTTCCAGATCAGGAACACTTCGTCGATTTTGGAAACGGCGCTTGCGACACAGGACACTTTGACGATCCTGCTCGCATCGGTCGCGGCGATTTCGTTGCTCGTCGGCGGCATCGGCGTCATGAATATCATGCTCGTCTCCGTCACCGAGCGGACGCGCGAAATCGGCGTGCGGATGGCGACCGGCGCGCGCATGGGCAACATTCTCCTGCAGTTCAACACCGAGGCGCTCGTGGTCTGCGGAATCGGCGGTTTCGCCGGCGTGCTCCTAGGCATTGCCGTCGCACTGGTCGTGCAGAGTTTCGGGGTTGCGATCCTGCTCTCGCCGCTGCCTGCGATTCTCGCTTTCTCCTGCGCGTTCCTGACTGGGCTTCTGTTCGGCTATCTGCCCGCTCGCAAGGCGGCGCAGATGGACCCGGTGGTGGCGCTCTCTTACGAGTAGCTTGCCTTCGCCGCCCTGCCTCCCTAGGGTCGCGCCGATTTTCGATCCGGCGCAACAATGTCCGACAAGAACGATCCGCTATCGCCCGCCCGCTCGTTTCAGGGCCTGATCCTTGCGCTCCAGAATTTCTGGGCGAAGCAGGGCTGCGTGATCTTGCAGCCCTACGACATGGAGATGGGCGCCGGCACCTTTCATCCAGCGACGACCTTGCGCGCGCTCGGACCGAAGCCGTGGAATGTCGCTTATGTGCAGCCGTCGCGGCGCCCTAAGGACGGCCGCTACGGCGAGAACCCGAACCGGCTGCAGCACTATTATCAGTATCAGGTGATCCTGAAGCCCTCGCCGCCGAACTTGCAGGAGCTCTATCTGCAATCGCTCGCCGCGATCGGCATCGACGCCAAAGTCCACGACATCCGCTTCGCCGAGGACGACTGGGAAAGTCCGACGCTCGGTGCGTGGGGCCTCGGCTGGGAGTGCTGGTGCGACGGCATGGAAGTTTCGCAGTTCACTTATTTCCAGCAGGTCGCGGGTTTCGAGTGCGCGCCGGTATCGGGCGAACTCACTTACGGCCTGGAGCGCTTAGCCATGTATGTGCAGGGCGTCGAGAACGTCTACGACCTCAACTTCAATGGCCTCGAAGGCGACAGGAAAGTCACCTATGGCGATGTCTTTCTGCAAGCCGAGAAAGAATACTCGCGGCACAACTTCGAATATGCCGACACCGTGATGCTGTTCGAGCAGTTCAAGATGGCAGAGAACGCCTGCAAGAAATATCTCGCCGACGGCGACCGCGGCGAAGAACATTTGATGGTATTGCCCGCCTACGACCAGTGCATCAAGGCGAGCCACGTTTTCAATTTGCTCGACGCGCGCGGCGTGATCTCGGTCACCGAGCGGCAGAGCTACATCCTGCGCGTCCGCGAGCTTGCGAAAGCCTGTGGCGCGGCGTGGCTGAAGACCGAAGGAGGCCGCTAAATGAGCGCACCAAAAACCTTGCTAGAGATGGCCGGTGCGCCGCTGGAGCCGGGCAAGTTTTCCGAGAGCGCGGTCGTCATCATCGACGCGCAGAACGAATATGTGAACGGCAAGCTGCCGCTCGTGAACATCGCACCCGCGCTAGACAACATCGCGATCTTGCTAAAGGCCGCGCGCGCCGCGGGCGCGCCGATCATCCACGTGCAGCACAAAGGCCGCGCGGGCGGGCTGTTCGATCCGGCTGCGGATGCCTTCAAACTCGCGCCACAGGCTGCGAGCGCTTCGGGCGAAGCCATCGTCGAGAAACCGCTGCCGAATGCGTTTGCACAGACGAACCTGCAGGATCTACTCACGAAGACCGGAAAGAAATCGCTGATCGTCGCCGGTTTCCAGACGCATATGTGCATTTCGTCCACCGTGCGCGCGGCACTCGACCTCGGTTATCGGACGACGGTCGTGGCCGATGCGGCGGCCACGCGCGACCTGCCCGACCCCACCGGCGGACCTGCGCTTTCCGCCGCCGAGCTGCACCGCGCGGCGCTCGCGGGGCTTGCGGACCGTTTTGCGATTGTCGCGAAGCTCGCAGAGTTGAAAGCGTAGGTCGTGCCTAAATTACTCGTACCATATCGAATAGAACTACGAGTGATAAACTACTCATCTCAACTATCGATGGATCCAGAAGTCTACGGGAATAAAGTCTATTAAAGCATAGCCTTTGAATGTGTAGTTGACTCCTACGACGACAGTATAAAAGAAAAACTTCAAGGACTCTCTTGTCAATTTCACATATCAAACAACCTATCGGAAGAAGATGAAGGATTGTTGCTAGGAAAGATTTTCTTTGATCGCGACAATGATACGTCGGTGTTATCAATGGCAGTTGTCATAAAACAAGATCACTTCGGTCAAGTTGTAGATTTTGTAAATGAACAAAGAGATCCAGGAATTTGGGTTAAGTTTGAAGACGAGAAATTAGAAGTCAGCATTGAGGGCCATCGTCCGATTAGCTCTTTTTCATTATTCAAGGTTGCGCCTGAAATTCAGAACGAAAAGCGTGGTCTATTCGGTCGGAAAGTTTAACTTACAAGTATGGGAATCCTGATCGCAGCAATCATAACGACGGTTCTTGCGATCGTCGTGATCGGTTTGCTGGTCCGGCGGCTCTCGAAACGCGAAGACCGCAGCGTTCTCATTCTCGCATTCTTCTTCGCATTACCTGCGCAGCCGATTGCGTTTTATTACATCCGTCTTCCGCTCCATGAGTTGCTGACGGGCTTGCTCGGCGCGGGAGCGTTTCTCACTGCAATCACATTGTTCTATGCGCCGGTCACCGAGGAAATCGCGAAGTGGTTGGCGCTCGGTGTGCCTTCGATCAGAAAAACCCTGAAGCCGGAGAACGCGGTCGCGATTGCGCTCGCCGTGGGTCTCGGCTTCGGCACCGGCGAACTCTGGTTCATCGCGGAGCGGCTTTCGCGCTCGCCGCAGCTCGCGGCGCTCCCATTTTATTACTTCAACGGCTTTCTCACCGAGCGCCTGATGGTGTGCTTCCTGCACGGCGCTTTCATCGCGCTGTTCTTCAAGCGCTACGCCGAAGGCAGGAGCGTATGGCTAGCAGCATTTTTCGGGATCGTGCTACACTTCCTGCTTAACTTCCCGATCTATCTTTCGCAGATCAATTTTTTCGGTCTCGGTCCGAATATGTGGGGGCCGCTGCTCGTAATTTACGTGGCACTCTTCACGCTTGCGATGTTCGGGTTCGTAAACCGGCTCGCAAAGGACAAGGTGCGCGAAGGCTTCCTCGGCGAAGCCACCTGCCCCGGCTGTGGCGGCGTCTATCCACGTTCCTTCTTCGCGCTGAACCTGCTCACAAAGCGCTATGAGCGCTGCCCGCATTGCCGGAAATTTCATCTGGTGCCGATGAACCAGCCGCCGCGTGACAACGGCGGGAAGGCTTGATAGGCACGCGCGGAACATCCACGCGGCTCCGGTATGCCCGACCTTCTCCTAGAACTGTTCTCCGAAGAAATCCCGGCGCGGATGCAGCGGCAGGCTGCGGAGAATCTAAAAAAGCTGGTCACCGACGCACTGGTGAACGGAGGGCTGGTCTATGAAGGAGCGAAGGCATTCGTGACGCCGCGGCGGCTCGCGCTTTCCGTTCACGGCCTGCCTTTGAGACAGCCCGATCAGAAAGAAGAAAAGAAGGGTCCGCGCGTCGGCGCCCCGGACGGCGCGATCCAGGGCTTCCTGAAAGCGGCAGGCCTCAAGTCGATCTCGGAAGCGAAAGTCCAGAACGACAAGAAGGGCGACTTCTATATCGCGATCACCGAAAAGAAGGGCCGCGCCACGCAAGAAGTGATCGCGGAGCTGATCCCCTCGATCGTGCGCTCCTTCCCGTGGCCGAAGTCGATGCGCTGGGGTGGAGGCAACCTCATCTGGGTGCGGCCTTTGCACTCGATCATCTGCACCTTCGGGCCGGAAACCGAAGACCCGGAAGTCGTGCGCTTCGACATCGATGGCGTGAAGTCCGGTAACAAAACGCTCGGGCATCGTGTGATGTCGCCGGGCGAAATCACCGTGAAGCGGCTCGACGATTACGCGAAGAAACTGGAAGCCGCGCGCGTCGTGCTCGACGCCGACCGGCGCAAGGAAATCATCCTCGCGGACGCGAAGAACATCGCACTCGCGCAGGGGCTCGAACTGGTCGAAGACGATGCGCTCTTGGAAGAAGTAGCAGGGCTGGTCGAGTGGCCGGTCGTGCTGCTCGGCGAATTCGAGGCGGCATTTCTCGATATTCCGCCGGAAGTGATCCGCGCGACGATTCGGGCGAACCAAAAATGTTTTGTGCTTGCTTACCCTCCCCTCGATGGGGAGGGTCGCCGCGAAGCGGCGGGGTGGGGTGAGCCGCAAAAAGCCAGCGCTGCCACCCCCACCCGGCCGCCTGTGGCGGCCGACCTCCCCCCTCAAGGGGGAGGTATAAGATTGGCGAACAAATTCATTCTGGTTTCGAATCTCGAAGCCACCGACGGCGGCGAAGCGATCAAGGCCGGCAATGCGCGC
>JAIELW010000027.1 GCA_019752575.1 Xanthobacteraceae bacterium
ATCCCGCGCGCCCTCGGAATTCCGGGGGCGTCCTTGGCAAACCTCGGCGCCTTCGGCGCGCGAGAACGATGGAGGCTATTTGAGATTCGAATTGAGAACGTATGTGGCGCGGGCTCAAAAGAAATAGCCGCCCGGTGGGGCGGCTATTTTATCTGTCATTCCGGACGCGCTTTAGCGCGATCCGGAATCCGTGGCGGAACAGCAGGGCCTTATTTGTGGTTCTGGATTCCGGGTTCGCGAGCTTTCGCAAGTCGGATTTATCCGACTTGCGCGTATTAAATCCGGAAGTCGGGTAAACCCGACTTCCGCTCGCGCCCCGGAATGACAAACTCGAAATGAAAATTCTCGGCACAAGGCCGGGCATGACGAAGATAAATATCATTTCGGCGCGTTACGCCTTCACGGCGACCTTCACGCCTTTTTCGGCGAGGAAGCTCTGCAGTTCGCCGGCCTGAAACATTTCGCGCACGATGTCCGCGCCGCCGACGAATTCGCCCTTCACGTAAAGCTGCGGGATGGTCGGCCAGCTTGCATAGTCCTTGATGCCCTGGCGCAGTTCGGCACTGTCGAGCACGTTGATGCCCTTATAGGGCGCGCCGACATAGTCGAGGATTTGCACGACCTGGCCGGAGAAGCCGCATTGCGGAAACTGCGGCGTGCCTTTCATGAACAGCACGATGTCGTTGCCGGTGACTTCGTTCTTGATGAAATCCTGAATGCTCATGGGTTCTCAAAAGTCCTTGTCTCACCCTTCCGGGGTGCCGGTTTGTAGCGCGAGGGCGTGAAGCACGCCACCCATCTGCCCCTTCAGGGCCGCATAGACCATCTGATGCTGCTGCACGCGGCTCTTGCCCTTGAAACTATTGGAGATAACCGTGGCGGCATAATGATTGTTGTCGCCGGCGAGATCGCGGATTTCGACGGTCGCGTCCGGAAGCGCCTCCTTGATCAGGCGTTCGATTTCGGCGGCTTCCATCGGCATTGCCGTTCACTCCAAAGCGCAGGCCGTCAGCTCTTGCCCGCCATGTAATCCGGCAACCAGGATTCGTGCCGTTTCTTCAGTTCAGCCACAGATATTGGGCGCTCTGCGGGCAAGGTCAATTGCTCGCCGCCGGTAAGGCCGAGGCGGGTCGCGGAAATGCCGGCTGCTTTTGCCGCTGCTTCTATTTCCGGCAGCGCCAAGGCCGGAGCCGTGACGACATAGCGCGCCTGATCCTCTCCGAACCAGTAGGCATGAGGCGGGATTCCGCCCGGCGAAAGTTCGAGGGTCGCGCCGATGCCCCCGGCCATTGCCATTTCGGCGATTGTCACGAGCAGTCCGCCATCCGAGCAGTCGTGCACGGCGGTGACGCGGCCTTTCGCGATCAGATCGCGGACGAGATCGCCGGCACGTTTTTCGGCCGCGAGATCGACCGGCGGCGGCGCGCCTTCTTCCTTGCCGGCGATGGTCGAAAGATATGCCGACTGGCCGAGCCAGCCGCGCGTGTCGCCCAGAAGCAGGATCGCTTCGCCAGACGACTTGAAGGCGATCGATGCCGAATTCTGAAAATCGGCGAGCAGGCCGACGCCGCCGATCGTGGGCGTCGGCAAAATCGCGCGGCCATGGGTCTCGTTATAAAGCGAGACATTGCCCGACACGACCGGGAAGTTCAGCGCCAAGCACGCTTCCTTGATGCCGCGGATGCAGCCGACGAACTGGCCCATGATTTCCGGCCGCTCGGGATTTCCGAAATTCAGATTGTCGGTGATCGCGAGCGGCGTTGCGCCAACCGCGGTCAGGTTGCGCCAGCATTCGGCGACCGCCTGCTTGCCGCCTTCGAACGGATCGGCTTCGCAGTAGCGCGGCGTGACATCGGTCGAGAGCGCGAGCGCTTTCGGGCCGTCCTGCACACGCACGACGGCAGCGTCGCCGCCGGGGCGCTGCACGGTGTTATTCAGAATGAGATGATCGTACTGCTCCCAGACCCAGCGCTTGGAGCAGAGGTCGGGAGAGGCCACGAGTTTTTCGAGCGCATCGGCGAGCGACTTCGGCGCGGGCACGGTGCTTGCGTCGAGCACCGGTAATTTTTTCGGCCCGGTGAACGGTCGATTATATTCCGGCGCCTGATCGCCAAGCTCCTTGATCGGCAGGTTCGCCATTTCTTCGCCGTTGTGACGAATGAGGAAGCGCAGCGTGTCGGTGGTGTAGCCGACGATCGCGAAGTCGAGCCCCCATTTTTTGAAAATGCTTTCGGCTTCCGCTTCCTTGCCGGGTTTCAGCACCATCAGCATGCGCTCTTGGCTTTCCGAGAGCATCATCTCGTAAGCCGTCATCGCTTCTTCGCGCACCGGTACCTTTTCGAGGTCCAACGTGATGCCGAGATCGCCCTTCGCGCCCATCTCGACCGCGGAGCAGGTGAGGCCTGCCGCACCCATGTCCTGAATGGCGACGACGCAACCCTTGGCCATGATTTCGAGACAGGCCTCTAGCAGAAGTTTTTCGGAGAACGGATCGCCGACCTGCACGGTCGGGCGTTTTTCTTCCGCGCCTTCGCCAAATTCGGCGGAGGCCATGGTCGCACCGTGGATGCCGTCGCGCCCCGTCTTCGAGCCGAGATACACGACAGGGAGGCCGACGCCGGTCGCCTTCGCATAGAAAATCTTGTCGGTGTCCGCGATTCCTACCGCCATGGCATTCACGAGAATGTTGCCGTCATAGCGCGAGTGAAAGCCGACGGAGCCTGCGACGGTCGGCACGCCGAAGGAGTTGCCGTAACCGCCGATGCCGGCAACGACGCCGGAAACCAAATGGCGCGTTTTCGGATGATCGGGCGAGCCGAAGCGGAGCGCGTTCAGCGTCGCAATCGGGCGCGCGCCCATGGTGAAGACGTCGCGCAGGATTCCGCCGACGCCGGTCGCCGCACCCTGATAAGGCTCGATGTAGGACGGATGGTTGTGGCTTTCCATTTTGAAGACGCAGGCCTGACCGTCGCCGATGTCGATGACGCCGGCGTTTTCGCCGGGGCCTTGAATGACGATCTTACCGGTCACCGGCAGGGTCTTCAGATGCACCTTCGAGGATTTATACGAGCAGTGCTCGTTCCACATCGCCGAGAAGATGCCGAGCTCGGTGATCGAAGGTTCGCGGCCGATGAGTTTCAGAATCCGTTCGTACTCGTCGGGCTTCAGACCGTGTTCTGCGACGAGCTCGGGCGTGATTTTTATTTCGTTTGCAAGCATTGCTTATCACCCTCTCCCCATTGGGGAGAGGGTCGGGGTGAGGGGGGATTGAGCGAAAGAAGTATTGATGCAGTTCCCCCTCACCCGGCGAACTTGGTCCGCCGACCTCTCCCCGTCGGGGAGAGGTGAAGAAAGGTTACGCAGATGATTTTTCACGCCGCCTCCAGGACGGTCTTGATGCTTTCGAATAATCCGCGCCCGTCGGTCGGACCGATCAGCGGATCGACGTGATTTTCCGGATGCGGCATCAGGCCGAGCACGTTCAGTTTCTCGGAGAGGATGCCGGCGATCGCATTCGTCGCGCCGTTATGATTCCATTTTGGGTCGGTTGCTCCCTCCGGCGAGACGTAGCGGAAGAGTACGCGGCCTTCGCCTTCGAGACGCTCGATGGTTTCTTTATCTGCCGTATAATTCCCTTCGCCATGCGCGACCGGAATTTTCAACACGTCGCCTGCGTTGTAGCGGCGCGTGAACGGCGTGTCGGAACGCTCGACGCGCAGATAAACTTCCTTGCACATGAACCGGAGCTGGGCGTTGCGCTGGAGCACGCCGGGAAGAAGCTGCGCTTCGCACAAAATCTGAAAGCCGTTGCAGATGCCGAGCACCAGGCCCCCGCGTTCGGCATGCGCGCGGATCGCGTTCATGATCGGCGCGCGCGCCGCGATGGCGCCGCAGCGCAGGTAATCGCCGTAAGAGAATCCGCCGGGCAGCACGACGAGATCGGTGCCGGACGGCAGGTCGCTGTCGCCGTGCCAGACGATATTCGCGGCTTTGCCGGAGATGCGCTTGATCGCGCTTGCGACGTCGCCTTCGCGATTGGAGCCGGGGAAGAGAACGACAGCGGCCTGCATGTTCTAGTGAGTGTTAAAGTCGTTGTACGGAGCTTCAAGACTTAAAGCAGCAAAAAACTCAAATAAGTATCGCTGGGACGGATCCTCGATTTGAACGATCTGCGCTCTCATTGATCTCACGCGGCTTGTAGTGCTTTTCATCGCTTCCACAAAGATCGGGTCTTGCATCAAGGCTTTGCGCGATCCTGCCTTTGTATATTCAGTCTTTCGGCCAGTTAATTCTCGGGCTAGTTTGAATGCAAATGCAGATTGCTCCGCTCGGCCACTGGTATGATTACGCATACGCTGTCGAAAATTTCTCGCGATTCCCACGTAAAGATATTTGCTATCCTCAGTTAGTGCATAGCAACCGCTCGCTTCAGGAAATTGCTTCAGTTCGCGAAGGTTCATAAAGGGGGCGGCCTTTAATTGGTCAAGGAGCGATTTCAATTGTTCGACGTATGCGTCGAACTTTAACGTCACGGCAGCAACTCCACGCGATAATTTTCGACGACGGTGTTTGCGAGCAATTTGTCGGCGGCGGCCTTGAGCGCGGCTTCGGCTTTTGCCTTATCGCCGTCCTTGAGTTCGATCTCGAACACCTTGCCCTGACGGACGCTTTCCACGCCTTCGATGCCCAAGGACTTCAGCGCGCCTTCGATCGCCTTGCCCTGCGGGTCGAGCACGCCATTCTTCAGGGTGACGGTGACGCGGGCTTTCATCTCGAAGACCTTTCTAAGAACCGTTTAGCCGAAACGCGGACGGGGGCAATCGCCCCCGCCGAACATCCACATCAGAAATACGGCACGAACGCGAGAAGTCTCAGCTTTTCACCAGCACCGGGCCGGTGCCCTGCGGCGGTTCGTTCTCGGACATGATGCCGAGACGCCGCGCGACTTCAGTATAGGCCTCGATCAGGCCGCCCATGTCGCGGCGGAAGCGGTCCTTGTCCAGTTTGTCGGCGGTCTTGATGTCCCAAAGACGGCAACTGTCCGGGCTGATCTCGTCGGCAACGACGATGCGGACCATGTCGTTGTCCCACAGCCGGCCGCACTCCATCTTGAAGTCGACCAGGCGGATGCCGACGCCGAGGAAGAGGCCGGAGAGAAAATCGTTCACACGGATCGCGAGCGCGATCACGTCGTCGATTTCCTGCGTCGTGGCCCAGCCGAAGGCGGTGATGTGCTCTTCGGAGACCATCGGATCGTTCAGCTTGTCGCTCTTGTAATAGAATTCGATGATCGAGCGCGGGAGCTGCGTGCCTTCCTCGAGCCCGAGGCGGGTCGCAAGCGAGCCGGCCGCGACGTTGCGCACGACGACTTCGAGCGGAATGATCTCGACTTCGCGGATCAACTGCTCGCGCATGTTGAGGCGGCGCACGAAATGCGTGGGGACGCCGATGTCGTTCAGCCGCTGGAAGACGTATTCCGAGATGCGGTTGTTGAGCACGCCTTTGCCGTCGACGATCTCGTGTTTCTTCGCGTTGAACGCGGTGGCGTCGTCCTTGAAATGCTGGATCAGCGTTCCGGGCTCGGGGCCTTCGTAAAGGACCTTGGCCTTGCCTTCGTAGATGCGGCGGCGGCGGCTCATGGGCGTGTACCGTGACTTCAAAAAATCCATCTCGAACCAGAACTCCGGGCGTACTCACTGCTAAATCGTCTGGAAAACCGGGTTTTCTGGCACGAAAAACGCAGGCGACTCCGCCCCGTTTCTAGTTCGTTCGACCCTATCTGATCGGTTTCTTCAATACAAATAGCGGCCGATCCGCGGGCTTTCGCATGGCCGATTGACGCAGTTGAAATAGGATAAAGCGGCCTATATTCAACGGCGGCCTTCAGTAAATCCGGGAGCAGTGGCGAGCGATGACCACCTTCGACAAGCGGGAAGAAGCCTTCGAAAAGAAATACGCGCTGGACGAGGAGCAGAAATTCAAGGCCACCGCGCGCCGCAACCGCAAACTCGGCGCCTGGGTCGCCGAGCAAATCGGTCTTTCGGGCGCGGAAGCGGAGGCCTACGCGAAATCGGTGGTCGCAGCCGACTTCGAAGAAGCGGGCGACGATGACGTCTTCCGCAAAGTGCGCGGCGATCTCGACACGAAGGGCAAGCAAGGCGTGAGCGATGCCGACGTTCGCACGAAGATGGACGCGTTGCTCACGGAAGCTGTGGCGGAAGTAAAAGCCGGAAAGTAAGCGCGAGCGTTTTTCGCGAGAGAAACGCACGGCGAAATTGTGTTCGCGCGCTGAATTTTCACCTCGGTTGCTTCGCCCGCGTTCGGCTTCTGCTATTACGGCGGCTTCCACGGCCGCTACAATTCGCGGAGCCGTACTTTTATTTGCTATTTTCCGAAGTCTTATTTTCCAAAGACTCGCGCGAAGATCACATCGACGTTCGCAAGGTGATGGCTAAGATCGAAGCAGGCGTCGATCTCTTTGGCGCTCAGAAGTTTTGCGACATCCGCATCGGCCTTGAGCGATTGCTGAAAGTCGGCGCCGGCATCCCAGGTCTTCATGGCGTTGCGCTGTACCAGACGATAGGCGTCTTCGCGCGCCATGCCCTTGCGGGCAAGCGCCAAGAGCACGCGCTCGGAATGGACGAGCCCGCCAAACATCTCGAGATTGCGCTTCATGTTGTCGGGATAGACCACGAGTTGCTCGATCAGCCCCGCCAGACGGTTCAAAGCGAAGTCGAGCGTGATGGTCGCGTCCGGGCCGATCATGCGCTCGACGGAGGAATGCGAGATGTCGCGCTCGTGCCAGAGTGCGACGTTTTCCATCGCGGGCAGTGCGTAAGCGCGGACCATGCGCGCAAGGCCGGTGAGGTTTTCGGAAAGCACCGGGTTGCGCTTGTGCGGCATCGCCGACGAGCCCTTCTGGCCAGGCGAGAAGAATTCTTCGGCTTCCTTCACTTCGGTCCGCTGCAAGTGGCGGATTTCGGTGGCCAGCCGCTCCATCGACGAAGCGATCACGCCGAGCGTCGCGAAGAACATGGCGTGACGGTCACGCGGGATCACCTGTGTCGAAACCGGCTCGGCCTTCAGTCCCATCTTCGCCGCGACATAGGCTTCGACCTTGGGGTCGATGTTCGCGAATGTGCCGACCGCGCCGGAGAGGGCGGCGGTCGAGACTTCTTCTTTCGCCCGCAGGAGGCGCTCCTTGCCGCGCGAGAACTCGGCATAGGCTTCCGCCATCTTGAGGCCGAAGGTCGTCGGTTCCGCGTGAATGCCGTGCGAGCGGCCGACGCAGACGGTGTTTTTGTGCTCGAACGCGCGTTTCTTCAGCGCGGCAAGAACTTTATCGAGATCGGCAAGGAGCAGATCGGCGGCGCGCGTGAGCTGCACGTTCAGGCAGGTGTCGAGCACATCCGACGAAGTAAGACCGAGATGCACGAAGCGCGCTTCGGGGCCGACGATCTCCGCGAGGTGCGTGAGAAAGGCGATGACATCGTGCTTCACTTCGCGCTCGATTTCGTCGATGCGCTCAATATTGAACTTCGCGTTCTTGCCTTTTGCCCAGATTGCCTTCGCCGCTTCCTTCGGGATGACGCCAAGCTCCGCCATCTTGTCGGCGGCGTGCGCCTCGATTTCGAACCAGATCTTGAAGCGGGCCTCAGACGACCAGATTTGCACCGCTTCGAGGCGACTGTAGCGCGGGATCATTTCTTACTCATGCGGCGGCGCGCTTTTGGGCAGCGCGGATCGCGTCGATGTTCGATTTGTACTGCGCTGGGCCGCCCTTGTAGACGGCGGAGCCCGCGACCAGCACGTTCGCGCCGGCATTGGCGGCGAACGGCGCGGTTTCGGCGGTGATGCCGCCATCGACTTCGAGATCGATCGGGCGATCGCCGATCATCTTGCGCAATTTCGCGATCTTCGCGGTCGCGGCAGGAATATAACTCTGGCCGCCGAAGCCGGGGTTCACACTCATCGCAAGAATGAGATCGACCTTGTCGAGCACGTATTCGATGGTGCTTTCCGGCGTCGAGGGATTGAGTGCGACGCCCGCTTTCTTGCCGAGGTCGCGGATCACCGAGAGCGAGCGCTCGAGATGCGGGCCTGCTTCGGGGTGGATCGTGATGATATCCGCGCCTGCCTCCGCGAAGGCCTCGAGATATGGGTCCGCAGGCGCGATCATCAGATGCACGTCGAGGATTTTCTTGGTGTGCGGGCGGATCGCCTTCACGATGGCGGGCCCGAGCGAGATGTTCGGCACGAAGTGGCCGTCCATCACGTCGACATGGATCCAATCGGCGCCGGCCTGATCGGCTGCGCGTACTTCCTCGCCGAGCTTTGCGAAGTCGGCGGCGAGAATGGAAGGTGCGATCAGAAGGGGACGAGTCGGCATTTCAGCGGCTCCAAGGGCAGGCCGTAACACGGCTATTTGCCGCCCGGCAACCGCTTCTCCAGCAAACGGTGAACAACCGGCGTCACCATGAGCGGCACCAGATAGATCGGAAACTGCGCGGCTGCGAAGTAGAGCCAGGTATGCTCCGGAAGGCTGGCCCCGGCGGCAGCGACCATCACGGCCATGTTGCGGTGGGCGGCTGAAAACCCGAGGGCGAGCGACCGCTCCGCGCCCTCGCGCCAGAACAAGAGCGACATGAAGGCGTAAAGGCCAATCGCCATGACAAAGGCGAAAGCTGTGAGTCCGAAAACAAGAGCGGGCTCGCGGATGGCGCGCGCCGTAATTCCGTCCATCAAAGCGATCCCGAAGATCATCAAGAGGATCACGCTGACGCCGTCGATTACGCCGCCATTGGCTGCAATTCGTTGCGGACCCGCGACGCGGCGCACGAGCAGAGCGGTCACGAAGGCGCCGCCGAGAAAGGCGAAAAGGCGGAGGCTCAGTTGTCCGGCGTCGAGATCGAGCGTGTCGCGCGCGAAGTTCAGCACAATGAGGGGGGCGACCATGGGGGTCAGTGCCGTGCACACGATCAGCACCGCGAGCGAGAGCGCCGCATCCAGACGCAGCAACGCGGAGAACGCGGTCGAGGAGAGCACGGGCGGAGCCGCGGCATACATCATGAGGCCGAGCATCAGCCCCTGGCCGAAGCGGTCGGGCATGAGCCATGTGAACAGGAGGCCCAGCAGCACCGGAATCACGATCATGATCCAGGTGCTGGCCGCGATGACTTTCAGCGGCGAGGCGAAGCGCGCGCGCAATTCCGCCGGATCGACGCGAAGAAAGGAGAAGACGAGCAGGAGGAAGATCGCCAGCGGAAAGGCCGGTTTCAGCGCGGCAGCGAGCGGGGGAATTGCGATGCCTATGGCGAGACTCGCCGCCACGGCCCTTGTGCCCTGCCGGCCGAGCCATTCGAGACTAGATTTCAGGCCCATGTTTCGGACCCATGGCATCCGGCGTGAAGAATTCCCATTCTTTCAGTAGTTTAGCGTTCGGGCGCGTTATTTGCCTGTGAATGACACCAAGAAGGGTCTAGAAACTGCCGAAATCAATCAATAGATATATCCTATGGGTCAAAAGAAAAATGTAATCGTTTTCGGGGCCGGCATTGTCGGCATTTCAGCCGCGCTGCATCTGCAGAAGCGGGGTGTCTCGACCGTGCTCGTCGATCGCCAGGGGCCGGGCGAGGGCACCTCCTATGGCAACGCCGGCATCATCGAGGGCAATACGCTTTTCCCTTATCCGTTTCCGCGCTCGATCAAGGCGTTGACGCGCGTCGCCCTGAAAATGGCGACCGAGGCGAACTATCACGCCGGGTTTCTGCCCTGGATCACGCGGTGGCTCTGGAATGTGCGCAAGGCGACGACGCCCGAAGGGCTCGAACTCGCGGCGCGCATCATGCGCCCGCTGTTCGAGCGTTCGCTTGCCGAGCATGAAGCGCTGGTCGAGGCGGCCGGCGCGCAGCGCTACCTGCGGCATACCGGCTGGCTGCGCGTGTACCGGAGCGAAAACGCACTCCAC
The DNA here is from genome assembly GCA_019752575.1 of Xanthobacteraceae bacterium. GTDB lineage: Bacteria > Pseudomonadota > Alphaproteobacteria > Rhizobiales > Xanthobacteraceae. Next base: position 9,968 of record JAIELW010000027.1, read on the forward strand.
AAAATGGCGAAGGAGCTTGCGCTCGCGGACGAATACGGAATTCCTTACGAGAAACTTTCGGTCGAGCAGTCTTTAGCGCTCGAGCTGTCGTTGTCGCCCGTTTTCAAACATGGCGTGTTTTGGCCGAAGGCGGCGAGCTATTCGAATCCGCTCGGCGTGTCGCGCGCGTTTAACGCGCATTATCTCTCGCTCGGCGGCGAGAACGCGAAGGGCGATGCAAAAACCTTGAAGCGTGCGAACGGCGGCTGGTCGGTCACAACAGAGGACGGCGAAGTTCACGCGGAAGAAGCGGTGCTGGCGCTGGGGCCATGGTCGCCGGACATCCTGCAACCGCTAGGTGTCGATCTTCCGCTTGCGGTCAAGCGCGGTTATCACTGGCATTTCTCCGTGAAGGGGAATGCTTCGCTCACGCGGCCGGTACTCGATGCGGAAGTAGGATTCATTCTCGGGCCGATGGAGCAGGGCATTCGCATCACGACGGGAGCAGAGTTTGCGCATCGCGACGCCAAGCCGACGCCGGTGCAAATCGACCGCTTAATGCCCTATGCCAAACAACTCTTCCCGCTCGGCGAGCCGGTGGAGCCGAGGCCGTGGCTCGGTGCGCGCCCCTGTTTCTGGGACTCGCGTCCGGTGATCGGCCGCGTTCCCGGACAGAAAGGCTTATGGCTCGACTACGGTCACGGCCATTCGGGACTCACGCTCGGGCCGGTGTCGGGACGGTTGCTCGCGGAAATGATGACGGGTGCGGCGCCGTTCACGGATCCTGCGCCGTTTGCCGCGGAACGCTTCTCTAAAAACTAGCGGCCGTATTTGTCTTGCCACGACGGCAGGCTGCCGGGGAAGGGAAGCGAGGCTGCTTCATAGACGCCGCGCGCGACCGCGCGGGCGAGACATTGCGCGGCGATTGCGCCGAGACGCGCGAGATCGCGCACCGGATCGTCGAGTTTTTTCTTGCATGTCGCTGCGGTGAAGACTGCGTCGCCGTCGAGCGGTGTGTAGACCGGATGAATCGCCATCGCGAGACCGGCGCCCGCCATGACGGCGAGACGCTTCGCTTGCGCTTTCGTCAGGATAACATCGGTCGCGACCAGCGCGATCGTCGTGTTCTGCCGCAAATCGCCCTTGAGCGCGATTTCGATTTTCTGTTGTTGTTTGGGGAATCCACGGCCGCCGAATTCGTCGTTCTGTTCGAAGGCGGCTGCGAAGAAATGTCCCTCATCGCCGAATGTCACGCGTCCCGCGGCGTTGACCGCCGCAAGCGCTCCCACGACGTGGCCGCTTTCCGTTTGCGCTGACGCCGAGCCAATGCCGCCTTTCAGGTTCTGCGTGCTGGCGCCATGACCCGCGCCGGTGCTGCCGAGCCTGAAATCTTTCGCGGCATTTTTCGCCGCGAGATAGCCGAGATCGCGGTAGGGCGGGAAGCGGCCCCAGTTCTTGTCGCCGCCCGAAAAGAGATCGAACAGGATCGCACCGGGTACAATCGGAATGCGCGATGGGCCGACCGCAAAACCGCGGCCTTGTTCGGCGAGCCATGCCTGCACGCCCGCGCCTGCGTCTAATCCGAAGGCCGAGCCGCCGGAAAACGCGAGCCCGTCGATGTGATCGACGGTGGCGATCGGATCGAGCAAATCAAGTTCGCGCGTGCCGGGGCCGCCGCCGCGAATGTCCGCGCTCGCCACCGCTGGCTCCTGGAAGATAATTGCGGTGGTGCCGCTTGCGATTTTTGTGTCGTCAGCGTGGCCGACCAGCACGCCTGCGACATCGGTGATCAGGTTTTTCATGGCCGCGACTAAAACCCGCCGGGGTTTTCGCGGCAAGCATCACGATCCGGCGAGCAGGCTTGCGTCCTGCGCCGCACACGCGCATGAAGTCCACTAGATGACCGAAGTTTCGCTAACTGCCGCGCTGATCGCGGGCCTGCTCAGTTTCCTTTCGCCCTGCGTGCTGCCGCTGGTGCCGCCGTATCTCGCTTATCTTGCAGGCACGAGCTTCGACGAGCTGGCCGCACGCAGGAGCGTTTCGCGGGTCGCGCGACGGGAGATCGCGGCAGCACTTCTCTTTGTACTCGGGTTCTCGACCGTTTTCGTGGCGCTCGGCGCGACTGCCTCGGCGGTGGGAGGATTGCTGCGCGATTGGTCTTACTGGCTCACGATTGTCGCAGGTCTCGTGATCATCGCGATGGGACTGCATTTCCTCGACGTCTATCGCATCGCGTTTCTTTATCGCTCGACAAGGCTGCAACCGAACGAGCCGGTCGGTTTGTGGGGCGCCTACGTGATGGGGCTTGCGTTCGCGTTCGGCTGGACGCCGTGCATCGGCCCGGTGCTTGCCGCGATCCTCGCGGTCGCAGCTTCCGAGCAGACGGTCGCGAGAGGAGCAGGGCTGCTCGCCGTCTATTCGCTCGGCCTCGGCATACCGTTTGTGATTGCCGCTTTCGCGCTCGATGCATTTCTCGGTTTCTTCGCGAAGATGCGTGCGAGGCTCGGCATGATCGAGAAGATCATGGGTGCGTTTCTCGTGCTCACCGGCATCGCTTTTCTCACCGGCTGGGTCACGACATTCAGCTTCTGGCTGCTCGAGATGTTTCCTGGGCTCGCAAAGTTTGGGTGATTTTTTGCGCATGACCTTATCCAAAAACCGGCACCATCCCCGGATCAAGTCCGGGGACATGCTTTTCGGGACCAGGCGCAAAAAAGCCCGCCGTTTCCGGCGGGCTCTCTTTTTCGATGTGAAGAAACTTACTTCTTCAGTTCCGCGTAGGTGCCATCGGCTTTCCACTCGTACATGACGTAATCGGTGACGGTGATGTCGCCCTTGGCGTCATAGGAGATTTCGCCAAGCACGGTCTGCCATTTTCCGGCGCGGATGACTTCGGCAACCTTCTTCGGATCGACGCTGCCAGCTTTCTCGACCGCCGCCGCCCAGATCTGCATCGCGGCGTAGGTGTAGAGCGTGTAGCCTTCCGGATCGATGCCCTTGGCCTTGAACTTCTTCACGACCTCGGCAGCCGCAGGGCGGTTGCGCGGATCGGAGCCGAAGGTCATCAACACGCCGCCGGCGTGCTGGCCGGTAATCGCTGCGAACTGCTTGTCCGCGAGCGCATCGCCTGCCATCAAGAGCGTCTTCATGCCCTGGTCGCGCATCTGGCGAAGGATCAAGCCGGACTCAGTGTGATAGCCGCCGACGAAGACGACATCGATGTCAGCCGCCTTCATGCGTGAGACGATCGCGGTGAAGTCCTTGTCGCCCTGCGTATAGGATTCGCGCATCGCTTCGGTGACGCCGAGCGCGTTCAACGCCTTCTTCGTTTCGTTCGCGAGACCGGCGCCGTAAGTCGATTTGTCGTCGAGGATCGCGATCTTCTTGCCCTTGAAATTGTCGGCAAGATATTTGCCCGCGAGCGCGCCCTGCTGGTCGTCGCGGCCGCAGGTGCGGAACACGTTCCAGAGCTTGCGCTCGGTGAAGGTCGGGTTTGTTGAAGCCGGCGTGATCTGCAGGACATTGCCTTCCGCGTAAGCTTCCGACGCCGGGATCGAAGACGACGAGCAGAAGTGGCCGAAAACGACCGGCACGCGCTGACCGGTTAGACGGTCGGCGGTGGCACGGGCCTGCTTCGGGTCGCAGGCGTCGTCGCCGATGACGAGCTTGAGCTGCTGCTTCAAAACGCCGCCAGCCGCATTGATGTCTTCGAGCGCGAGCGTCGCGCCGTTCCTGAGTTGCTCGCCGAAGGACGCATACTGGCCGGTCATCGGACCGGCGACGCCGACGGTGAGCTGGGCGTGTGCCGACGTGCCTGCCGCGAGCAAGGTAGCGGCAGCAAACAAGCCAACGAGACGTGCGCTTTTCATAGTTTCTCCCTCTGAAACAAAGCGATGTTACGGGTTGGTATCTCCCCATTCTTGGCGGGAATCCGTGAGTTGTCACGGGTTTTTATGCGGGTGTTACGCGCCGTATTTCTACCGGCCACCTTCGAGGTATGCACTGCGGACTTCCGGACGTTCCAAGAGTTCGCGCCCCGTTCCTTGCAATGCGATACGGCCGTTGACCATGACGTAGCCGCGATGCGCGAGCTTCAGCGCATGAAACGCATTCTGCTCGACTAAAAAGATGGTGAGTTTTTCGCGCTGGTTCAGATCGCGGATCGCTGAAAAGATTTGCCGGACGATGAGAGGGGCGAGCCCGAGCGAGGGTTCGTCCAGAAGCAGCAGGCGAGGGCGGCTCATCAGCGCGCGGCCGATCGCAAGCATCTGCTGCTCGCCACCCGAGAGCGTGCCGCCGCGCTGGGTGCTACGCTGCTCCAGAATCGGAAACAACGAATAGACGCGGGCAAGATCGTTCCTGAAGTCGCCGCCTTCGGCGGTGGCGGCACCCATCTGCAAATTCTCGAACACCGTCATGCGCGGGAAGATGCGGCGGCCTTCCGGCGACTGGGCGATCTTCATGCGCATGATTTCGTAGGTCGGGAGATCCGTAATGTCGCGGCCTTCAAAAATAATACTGCCCTCGCGCGCCTGTGGATTGCCGCAGATCGTCATCATCAGCGTGGATTTACCGGCCCCGTTCGCACCGATGATGGTGACGATCTCGCCGGGCATGATCTCGACGTCGATGCCCTTGAGCGCGGCAATGCTGCCGTAAAATGCGGAAACGCCCTTGATCGAAAGCAGCGGCTCGGTCACAGGCCTACCTCCGCTTCGACGGCTTCGACCGCGTCCTCTTCGACGCCGAGATAGGCGGCAATCACCTTCTGGTCGTTGCGGATGAAATCCGGCGTGCCTTCGGAGATTTTCTTGCCGTGATCGAGCACCACGACGTGATCCGAGATTTCCATGACGACATTCATGTCGTGTTCGATGAGCAAGATCGAAGTCCTGGTCTCGTTCTTGATCGAGCGCAGTAGCGTATTGAGTTCGTCGGACTCGCGCGGGTTCAGGCCGGCAGCGGGCTCGTCGAGACAGAGCAGCACGGGTTTCGTGCACATCGCGCGGGCAATTTCCAGGCGACGCTGCGCGCCATAGGGCAGGCTGCCGGCAGGGTCGTCGGCGCGCTCTGTGAGTCGCGTCTTTTCCAGCCAGTGTCGCGCAAGATCGATCGCTTCGCGCTCGGCATTGCGATAGCCCGGCAACCCGAACAGACCGAAGACCGTGTAGCCCGAAGCGCGCATCAACATATTGTGCTGGGCCACCAGAAGGTTCTCGAGCGCGGTCATGCCGGCAAAGAGGCGAATGTTCTGGAAGGTGCGCGCGACATGAACGTTCCGCGCGATCTTGAAGTCAGGAAGTTTTTCCAGTGCAAAGCTGTCGCCGTCGTCGTGTGTGACGCGGATGCCGCCGGAAGTCGGCTCGTAGAATCCGGTGATGCAGTTAAAGACGGTGGTCTTGCCGGCGCCGTTCGGGCCGATCAGCGCGGTGATGTCGCCGCGTTTCGCGTTGAACGAAAGACTGTCGACGGCGAGCAACCCCCCGAAGCGCATGGTCAGTTGGTCGAGCGAAAGGATCGGTGCGTTCGTCATCAGCCGCGACCCTCCGCGACATGCTCGACCGAAATCTTCTTGCGTTCCTTGAGATAAGCCGTGGGTTCGCGCGTCGAGACGAGGCCGCGCGGACGCCAGACCATAATGCCGACCATTGCGAAGCCGAAGATCACGAGACGGAATTGCTCGAACTCGCGAAACAGCTCGAAGCTAGCGGTCATCACGGTCGCGGCGACCGCCACGCCGATCTGCGAGCCCATACCGCCCAAGACGACGATCGCAAGGATCAGCGCAGACTCCGGGAACGTGAAGGAGTCCGGGCTGATGAAGCCCTGGCGGGTCGCGAAGAAGGCGCCTGCAAACCCACCGAACATCGCGCCGATGGCGAATGCCGTCAGCTTCGTATTGGTCGGATTGATGCCGAGCGAACGCACCGCGATTTCGTCTTCGCGCAATGCCTCCCAGGCGCGGCCGACCGGCAATTTGCGAAGCCGGATCGTTACCCAGTTCGTGATCAGCGCGAGCGCGAGGATCACGTAAAACAGAAACACCGTGCGATGCGTTGGATCGAATTCAAGCCCGAAGGTCGCGGCGAAGCCGGCTTCGGTCGGGTTGAACGGAATTCCGAAGAAGGTCGCGCGCGGAATGGAGCCGATGCCGTTCGGCCCATTGGTGAGCGAGATCCAGTTGAGCAGCACGATGCGGACGATTTCGCCGAACGCGAGCGTGACGATTGCGAGATAGTCGCCGCGCAGACGCAGCACCGGAAAGCCGAGCAGAACTCCGAAGAAGGCTGCGAATAGGCCTGCGAGCGGCAGGCAAACCCAGAACGACCAGCCATAGGCCTGCGCGATGATCGCATAGGAATACGCGCCGACCGCGTAGAATGCGACGTAACCGAGATCGAGCAATCCGGCGAGGCCGACGACGATGTTCAGGCCCCAGCCGAGCATCACATAAGTAAGAATGATGATCGCGATGCCGAGGTAATAGGGGTTGCTGTAGAACGTGACCGGAAACAGCACCGCAAAAACGAGCAGCGCCGCACTAAACCCGAAGCGCACGCCGATGAATGTCGTGGCGACGATAATCAGGGCCAGCGGCCAGGACTGCGGTGCGTAATAGATACGGCTTGCGGCGACGGCGAACATTAGCGCTACAAGTTGCCATTTATATCGTGCAGCGAAGGCACAGATTGCAAACCAGAGCTTGCCGAGCCAATGGCGCAGCGCCGGCGCATTGTAATAAAGCAGCGAAATCAGGAAGCGTCCGACGAAAACCATGCCGACGATGCTTGCAAGCAGCACCGGACGTTGCCTCAGTTGCAAGGGTCCGCGAGAGTCGTCCGTGAGAAAACCAAGCAGCAGTATGAACAAGCCGAAGGCGACGATGCCCGCGATCAGCGCATCTTTCAGCGCGTGCGAGAGCACCGAAGATTTTCCGGTTTTTTCCGCGCTCATACTTTCTCGACTTCCGGGCGGCCGAGAATGCCGGTCGGCATGAAGATCAGGACGACGATCAGAATAGAGAAGGCGGCGACGTCCTTATATTGAACCGAGAAATAGGCCGACCAGTAGGTCTCGATCAACCCGATCAAGAGGCCGCCGAGCATCGCACCGGGCAACGAGCCGATGCCACCGAGCACCGCCGCGGTGAAGGCTTTGACACCGGCGACGAAACCGATGTGGAAGTCGATCACGCCGTAATAGAGCAGGTACATAATTCCTGCGACCGACGCGAGCGCGGCGCCGATCAGGAAGGTGAGCGCAATGGTGCGGTTGGTATCGACGCCCAAGAGCGCCGCCATCTTCAAATCCTGTTCGCAGGCGCGCATGTCGCGGCCGAGGGAAGTCGAGGAAACGATCCATGAGAAACCGCTCATCAAGGCGAGCGTCGTCAGGATGATCAGGATCTGGATGTTGGAAATCTGCACGACGAAACGGTTGCCGAGATCGAGGACCGTATGCACGCCGGTGATCAGCGGCTGCAAGGTCTTCACGCGCGCGCCCTGGGCAAGCTGCACGTAGTTCTGCAGCACGATCGACATGCCGATCGCGGAGATCAGCGGCGCAAGGCGGAACGAGCCGCGCAGCGGGCGATAGGCGATGCGCTCGACCGCCCAGCCGTAAAGCGACGTCAGTAGCATCGCGATGATCAGAACGAGAAAAAGGGCGAGCGGAATTGCGGTAATCCCGATTGCGACGAGGATCAGAAACGCAATCAGCGCCACGAAGGCGCCGACCATGAAAATATCGCCATGGGCGAAATTGATCATGCCGATGATCCCGTAGACCATCGTGTAGCCGATCGCGACGAGGCCATAGATCGAGCCCAGCGCGAGGCCGTTGATCAATTGCTGGAGGAAATACTCCATCTACCTAATTCCGCACTTCTGCCGGTGCGGTCCCTTGCCCTTCAGCGAAACTAGCTTGAAGCGCGGCCTACCGACAAATCGCCGGCCGCTATTTCCATTCACGGTTGCGCGCACATTCGCCGCAGGATGCAAAACCCGTGAAAGTTCCGGGGAACGAAGCCAGAAAATGCGGGTTAGCGCTCAAGGGGAGGAACCTTCAAGGAGTGAAAAGTCCATGGCGAACAATCCGAACCAGAACAAAAACCAGCAGCAGGGCAGTCAGAACCAGCAACAGGGCGGCCAGAAGAACCAGCAGGGTGGCCAGCAGAACCAGCAGAACCCCAATCAGGGTGGCCAGCAGGGCGGTCAGCAAGGCGGTCAGCAGCAGAAGCGCTAACCCGCTGTAAACAAAGGAAAAGCCCCGCCTCTCCGGCAGGGCTTTTTCGCGTAAAGCCTGATGCAAGAGAGCGCTTTTCTTTTACTCTCCGGCTGACCTATTTTCCGCCCATGAAGCGGGCAGCTCTTCCACTTTACCACCTCTACGGCGATCCGCCGGACGACCAGGCGTTCGACTTCGTGCACATCGAGCGGCTGACGCACCGCTCGCCCGGAAATAACTGGGTGATTGCGCCGCACCGGCACCGTAATCTCTTCCAGATCATGCTGATCGAGCAGGGCGGCGGCACGCTCGATCTCGAGGCGGAGTCGATCAATTTCGAGGCGCCGGTGGTGATGTTACTCGCGCCGACGGTCGCGCACGGCTTTCGCTTCAAGCCCAAGGTCACCGAAGGCTATGTCATCAATTTTACCGAGGACGTGACGGAGTCTTTGGGCGAGCAGGCGAATGTCGCGCTTGCGCGGCTCAAGCACATCGCGGCGCAGCCGCTGATGCCGGTTGCGGCGCCGGAAACGGCACGGCTTTCCGCGCTCTGCCGCGATCTGCTGGAAGAAGAATTTCTCGGCCGCGAAGGTCACGATGTCGCAATGCGCGCGATGCTTGCGCTGATCGGCGTCGAGGTTGCGCGCCTTGCCGCGAGCCGCGCACTTTCAGGCACGATCACGCTGGCACCGGCCGACGCGACGGTCGAAGAATTGCGCCGCCTGATCGAAGAGCATTTCCGCTCAGAACGGCAGATCGGTTTTTATGCGGGCAAGCTCGCGATGACGGCGGATCGCCTCAACGATCACGTCAAGCGTGCGACCGGCGTCACCGCGGGGCATTTGCTTCGCCAACGGCTCCTCACCGAAGCGAAGCGGCAGCTTGTGTTCACGGATCTCACGATCGGCGAAGTGGCCTACGATCTCGCTTTCGCGGACCCCTCGCACTTTGCGCGCTTCTTCAAGAAGCAGACCGGCTCCACGCCGCAGGCATTCCGCGAAGCGTCATTGCGCTCGCGCGGCACGCACTAGGCCGGGCGATCAGAGCTGATGCAGCGGAGCGGCCGGAGGCTCCGCACGATTGCGCTTCGCCAGTTCTTCGGCGACCGCGCTTGCCGGCAGTTTCTCGATCAGGTCCAGCACTACGTCGACGGAGCGCATCAGTTTGCGGCAGCTTGCGGTTTCCGTAGAGGCGGCGGATCCATTCTCGAAAATCTTGTTGGCTGCGGCGCCACCGCCGCACAGTCCGAAATACGCGCATTCGGCTCTGCATTTGCTGACGCCGGCTGCTACGTCCGCGTACAGTTTGCTGCTGGTGATGCGGTGGGAAATTTTCTCGAAGTTATCCGTCAGCAGGTTGCCGAATTCAAACTTGCCGTAGGCGTGGTGTTCTAGGCCGAGCAACTCCGGTGAAAAAGTGGAGATATTTGCCTCGCAATCGACCGACAGGATACGGAACGGCTCCGCTTCCTCGTTGCTCATTTGCTGTCCATGCGCCGCGATCGCGCGGAGAGCGTGTTCGATCTCGCGTACAGGAACGAACTGTTCGCTGCGGAAACTCAGTTCGAGAAATTTTTGCAGAAAGGCGCGATAGCTTGCGTCGCCCGCGGTTTCGTTCACGAAACGGGATCGGCTGTGCGCGCCCTCCTGTTCTTCAATGTTAAAGCAGACATAGTCGATGCCGTTGACGGCATAGAACTCGAACATCTTTTCTGGCTGAAGCAGGCTCTCGAGTGTGAGTACCGAAATTACGTGAAAGCTGATGCCGGCATCCTGCAACGCTTTCATGCCTTTGTAGGTGCGTTCGAACGAGCCGGTGCCGTTCCTCATCTTACGGTAATTGTCGTGAAACTCGGCGGGACCGTCGATGCTGATGCCGACGTTTATGTTCCATTTCTTGATGAAATCGCACCATGCCGGGGTAATCAGCGTGCCGTTGGTCTGGAACGAATGACGTACCTTCAGACTTGGCGGCGCGACGCGCTCGATCAACTGAAACATCGCTTCATAATAATCGGGCGGCAGGACAAGCGGTTCGCCCGCATGCCAGACGACCGTTACCGAATCCCAAACGGTCGGGAAGCGAAGCAGTTTTTGAAAGAGCGGCTCCGCCGTCTCAAGCGATAGCCGCTTGGTGGAAGTGCGATGCGGCAAATAGCAGTACGTGCAGTTGATATTGCAGAACGGCGTTGGCTGCACGACCAGCAGGCTGGTTTGGCAAAAGGCGGATGTCATCTCTGAAAAATAAGCGGCGGGCCGTAAGGTCCGCCGCATAATGGCTTAGTGGTGAGGATTGCGATGATTGCCCCAGTTATGCCAGTTGTTCCAATGGTTGTTCCAACGGTGGTTGTTCCAATGCTGCGCGAGTTTGCTTCCGAATTTCTTTTCGGAAGCATCCGGCTCAGTGAGTTTGACAATCTCGTTCAGCTTGGCTTGTGCGCTGGTGATGCGCTCGTTCAGCGGAGCGTCGCTGCGACTGGCAGTGGCGGTGCCGCTGGTCACAACCAAGGCTGCGAGAACGGCTAACAGACTACGAAACATAAAAAACCTCGTCTATAATTCCTGATGCTAGGCAGAGGAAATCCCTGCCGTCAAGAGAATGTGGAAGTAAAACTACTTTGGTCGCGGCTCTTTCATGAAGTAGCCGGGTTCCCCCTTTTTTCGCCTTTCCGCAGGAGTTTTATTCCTTCAAAAAGCCGCGCATGTGAAAAGCGGCGGCATTCTCACGGTTTTGTGACGGTGGCGAGGTCAGCTGGTCTTTTCGATTTCCGCGAAGACCTGCGCGGCCTCGTGCATGGCGGTGTTTGCCGCCGGCACGCCGCAGTAGATCGCCTGCTGCAACAACAATTCCTTGATGTCGTCCTTGGTGAAACCGCCTTCGGTCATGGCAGCACGCACATGCAGGCGGAATTCCTCCCAACGGCCGAGCGCCACCATGGAGCCGATCACGATCAGGCGCCGCGTGCGTTCGTCGAAATGCGGCCGTGTCCAGATCTCGCCCCAGGCGTAGCGCGTGATCAGGTCCTGGAAGTCGCGGTTGAAATCGTTCTGGTTCGCGACCGCGCGATCGACCCATTTGTTGCCGAGCACCTTGCGGCGTTTCGCCATTCCCTTTTCATGACGTTCGCGCTCGTCCATTGCTGGTGTCCCGTATCCGGCGTTCGCTTAACCTTGTAGCGCCTTCCGAGCGAACGCCGGATACGAAAGGACACCAGCCAGTTTTAAATTCAAGTGATCCTTTGGTTCTGACATTCGTAAATATGCCTGCTGCGACGGGATACGAATGTCAGAACCGCATCACTTGTAACCCTTCAAAAATCCATTGAGTGCTTTTGCAAAAGCGTCAGGTTGTTCGATGTTGGAAAGGTGTGCTGCGTCAAGGCCGACGAGCTTCGCGCCGGGGATGCGCTTTGCGATCAACTCCGCCGCTTCATAGGGCGTTGCCGGATCGTGTTTGCCGCCGATGACGAGCGTTGGCGTTTTTATCTCATAAATCGACCAGCGCTGATCGACATCGCGGATCGCGGCGCAGTTTCCGGCATAGCCTTCGGGCTTCGTCGCGTGCAGTGCTTCGACAATGCGGTCGATTTCCTTCGGAGACTTCTCGCGAAACTCTTTCGTGAACCAGCGTTCGATCACGGCGCCGGTGATCGCCTTCATGCCGGAGGTGCGCACGGTCGCGATGCGCTGGTTCCAGATTTCGGTGAGGCCGAATTTCGCCGCGGTGTTGCAGAGAACGAGCTGCTCGATGCGAGCAGGCACATTCCGCGCGAGCCACATACCGATCATGCCGCCCATCGACAGACCGCAGAAGCGGACTTTCGTAAGCTTCAACGTATCCATCAGCGCGATCGCATCCTGACCGAGCATTGCGAAAGTGTAGGGGTATAACGGCGCTTCCGTCTTGCCGTGGCCGCGCGTGTCGTACCGCACGACGCGAAAGCGCTTCGCGAGGGCTGCGACCTGATTGTCCCACATATGCAGATTGGTGCCGAGCGAATTCGACATCATCAGCACCGGCGCGTTGTCCGCGCCGTCGATCTGATAGTTGATCTTGATTCCGTTGGCTTCGAGGATCGGCATCGTTCTCTCTTATTTCTTCAGTGAGCGCTCGGCGCTCGCAATCGCCGCGTCGATAAACTTCTGGGCTTCCCCGAGATAATTCGCCGGATCGAACAGTCCGGCGATCTTCTTGCCCGAAAGAATTTCCATGACTTCCGGAATTTCGTTTAGCGCGCCGCGCAGATGCTTGCCGCTCTTGAGCGCCTGTTTCGAAGCCTCTGCAACGAGATCGTGTGCCCGCGATTTGCCGAGTTTTTCGGCGAGCGCGAACTGCACTGCTTCCGCCATGATGAGCCCATTCGAAAGGTCCAGATTGGCACGCATGCGCGTTTGGTCGACTTCGAGGCCGGTTGCAATCTCAGCGGTGCGCTCGAAAGCGCCGGACGCGATCAAAAGAAGTTGGGGTAATGCGAGCCAGCTCGCCTGCCAGCCGCCGATGCCGCGTTCCTGCTCGTGCGTCAGTCCCGCGAGCAACGACGAAACCAATCCGGGCGCGAGATTGGCGGCCGCGAGAATTTGCGCGGAAAGCGCGGGGTTGCGCTTCTGCGGCATGGTCGAGGAGCCACCGCGCCCTTTGCCGGCAGGCTCGAAAACCTCGCAGATTTCCGTCTGCATCAGCAGGGAAACGTCGCTTGCGATCTTTCCGCATTCTCCGATTGCGATGGCGATTGCGCTTGCTGCGTTCACGAGACGATCGCTGTGCGCGTGCCAAGGCGCGGGCGGGACCGCGAGATCGAGTGATTTGCCCAGGGCTTTTGCGACAAGCGTGCCTTTTTTGTTGAGTGCTGCGAGCGTTCCTGCTGCGCCACCGAATTGAAGCACGGAGGCCTCTTCAACCGCCGCGATCATGCGCGTTCGCGAGCGGGCGAGGGATGCCGCGTACTCCGCCGCTTTCAGACCGAAGGTGGTCGGCAGTGCCTGCTGCAGCCAGGTGCGTCCGGCCATCACGCTGTTGCGGTGCTTCTTCGCAAGCGAAACGAAACCCTTGATGGCATGAGCGAGATCGCGCTCGAGGAGCGCCGACGCATCGCGCAGCGCGAGCACCGTCGCGGTATCGATGATGTCCTGGCTGGTCGCGCCCCAATGCACGAAGCGCGCGGCATCCTTGTCGCGTTTGGCGACCGCGGCGGTCAGCGCCTTGACGAGCGGGATTGCGACATTGCTGGCTTGTGCGGCCGCGTTACCGACTACTGCGATATCGAAGCGCTTTGCCACGCAGGCAGCCGCAATCGGTGCGGCCGCACTTTTCGGGATCACGCCGGTCGCGGCTTCGGCGCGGGCGAGCGCCGCTTCCATATCGAGCATGCGCTGAAGCATCGCGCTATCGGAAAGCGCGCCGCGCATCTTCGCGCTTGCGAAAAGCGGGCCGAGAAGATTGCCTGAAGAAATGCTGCTCATGCCTGGAGAATAAACGAAAGAGTCGGTCGCGGAATGTAGTCCGCTGCCGCTTTCGCTGGAAGCTTTTTCGGAATCTCGCGCCGTCTTTTGCGCTAGAACGGTGAATAGACCGAGAGGGTGGTGTAAACGCCGTCACCACGGCCGGAGTTTTCCAGCATTCCCGCGGAAAGCGAGAAGATTTTCTTTCGCCAGGTGAGGGACGCAGCAAGACCGGCGCGTTGTTCGTTGTAGCGCGCATCGCCCATCGTGGCTACTTCGCCGCCGAGCGCCCAGGTTTCGTTCAGCTCGTATTGCAGCGCCGCCTTCGCATAATACTTGCTGTGTACCGTCGAAGCAGAGCCGAAGGCGGTTACGATGTAGCGCTGCCAGATCCGCGAATAGAGTTCGAGCGAGCCTTTGATCCCGGCTTCGCTGCCGCGCGCGGGATTGAAGGGATCGTCGAACGCCAGAATCTGATCTTCATAATGCAGGCCTGCGAAGGCACCGACATAGATCGTGTGTCCATAAATATTGCCGAAGGTCTTGCGATAGCCGCCGAGTAGTTCGACGGAGAACGCATTCGCATCGTTGATGCCGCCCGGAACGATCGCCGTCCGATAAGAATACTTGCCTGCGCCGCCCATGAAGCGGACGCGCCAGCCGTCTTCGACGAGCGTTCCCGGCGCGTAAGTCGCCCCCACCCATGCGAAAGTCGTCGCTTTGGCGGCGTCGATACCGCCGAAGAAATCGGCCTTCTGATGCAGATAGGGGATTGTGATGTAGGTTTCGAACGGTTGGATCAGACGTTCATAAGCCTGAATGGGAATCGACGCTTGCTGCGCTTGCGCAGTTGCGACAGCAAGAATCGAAGCCGCGAACGATACGGCTATGCTTGTTTTGCCCGTGCATTTCGACATGCAACGTCCAGAGCGCTTAGGAACTAAAACCAGAAGCGAGCTGCCGCACCCGCTCTCAGCCTACGATTGTTGCGACAGGTTCCGCGAGGGCCACGATATCCCAATTGCAGGCTGCAATTATGAGTGGAATTGGGGTATTCGATTGCCTCCAGTTGCAGACTTTTTTCATAGACCGTCCGCGATGGCGTGAGAGCGGCGGTATCCAAACCGGGCTATATAACCGGCTAACAAAATGAGAAACGCCATGGAAGAAACGCGCAATCATCTCCGCTTCATCAACATCGCGCACTTCATCGACCACTATGTGCTGCTTGTCTTTCCGACGGTGGTGATAGGACTCGAGGCGGCGCTCGCGCGTTCCTATGCGGAGTTGATCGCGCTTTCGACCGCCTGCTTCGTAGCCTTCGGCCTGTTCTCGCTGCCTTGGGGCTGGCTCGCGGATCACTGGAGCCGGCGCAAGATCATGGCGATCTTTTTCTTCGGCTGTGCGGTCTCGATGGCTGCCGCCGCCGCCGCGCCGAATGTTTACTGGCTCGCGGGGGCGCTGCTGCTGCTCGGCATCTTCGCCGCGATCTATCATCCCGTCGGCATTCCGATGCTGGTCACGAATGCGCGCGACCGCGGCCGCGATTTTGCAACCAACGGCGTGTGGGGAAATTTCGGGGTTGCGTTCGCGCCGGGCATCACCGCTGCATTGATGGCGTATACCGGCTGGCGCGCGGCTTTTCTCATTCCGGCGGCGATCTGCGCCGTGGTCGGCGTTGCCTATCTCTATTTGACCAAAGAAGAGAAGGATAAGGCCGGTCAGCGCGCGAAAGTCGCGGAAGTGCCGCTCACCGGCGCGATGATGGTGTCCGTCTTCGCGTTCTTCGCGCTGCTCGCGTTCTCCGGCGGCATCGTCTTCAATATTCTCACGATCGCGATTCCAAAGATCGTCGACGAGGGCATGGCGCAGCAAATTCCGCTCGTACTCCTCGGCTCGGTAGCAACGGGCGTGCTCCTGTTCGGCGGCATGGCGCAACTCACCGTCGGGCGGCTGGTATCGCGCGTCGCACCACACGTCCTCTTGGCTTTCATCGGCGTGCTGCAGGTTGCCGGCGTGGTGTGGGCCTATTACGCGACGGGCCCGCTCCTGCTCGGCGCGCTCGCACTCTCGATCGCCGCGATCTACGCGCAGGTGACGGTCGGCGATGTCGTGATCGCTCGTTACACGGCCGATGCCTGGCGCGGGCGCGTGTTTGCGGTGCGCTTCTTTCTTGCCTTCATCTCGAGCGGTCTTGCGGTTTCGCTGATCGCGGCGCTGCACGGGCAGGGCGGGTTCGGCCTGGTCCTGATCATGACTGCTGTATTCGCGGCGTTGTTCATGGTCGCGACCATCGCGATATCGTTCCTGGCGAACCGCGCGGAGTCGCGGCTGCCTTCGTCGCAGCCGGCAGAGTGAGCAAGAAGTTGCGGCGTCTGATCGCCGCGGCATTCATCCTTGCATTACCTTTCGATATCGCAGCCGCACGGCAGCGCCTTGCGGACCGTGCACAAGCGACCGATTTCACGGTGCAATTATTCCTGGAAGCGTGGAGAGCTCTCTCCTAACATCTTCACGCTTGAGGGATTTGGCGCGTGGAATTTCAGCGCGCAATGGAAAGGCAACGATGGCGGCAAGTTTTCCGGCTTTCTCGTGCGCGTAAAACTGGAATCCAATTCCAAGAAAGATATCTTCGCGCAGGGCAGGCAGGCGCAGATCGTGTTGCGCAACCGCAAGACGAAGAAAGTGCTGCGGGCGTGGAATATTTCCGACATCTATGTCGGCGACAACGGCGTGAGCTACCGGGCCCAGTTTTTCGAAGGGCTCGACTGTCAGTTCATGGAGATCACGCTGACTTCGGGCACGACGAAGATCACGCGAGAACTTCCCTTCGCCTGCGGTGAGTAGCAATCCCCTAAAACCTTGAATTTGTATGCATTTCATCGCCATGTTGATGATTTGACTTATGACTGACTAGTCAGTCATAGTTGGGGCATGACAACAGCAGCAAATAAGAAGCCGAAACCGGCGGGCGGAAAGCCTTCGCGCCGGCACGAGCAGGGTAGCGGCAAGCGGGAACTCATTCTTGCTGCCGCGCTCGACGAATTTTCGCAGAACGGATTTGCCGCCGCGCGCCTCGATGATGTGGCGAAGCGTGCGAATGTCGCGAAGGGCACGATCTATCTCTACTTCAAAGACAAGGAATCGCTGTTTCAGGAACTTCTGCGCGTGCAGATCAGCCCGGTGGTCGGCATGCTGGAAGCCGTGCTCGCGGCCAGTAAAGACGCGAGGCCAGTGCCGCTCCGCGAGACTGCGAACCGGATCGCCGATCTTTTCGTCGATCAGGTGATTTCGACGCGGCGCAAAGACATCGTCCGTCTGATCCTGACCGAGGGGCCGCGTTTTCCGAAACTTGCGGAGTTTTATTATCGCGAAATCATTTCCCGCGCGATCTCGGCATTTCGCACGCGCGCAGCACGTGCGGCGAAAGAGGGTGAACTCAGGAGCGACACGCTTGCGCGCTTTCCCCAACTTATCGTCGCGCCTGCGCTGACCGCGATCATGTGGAAGTCAATGTTCGACAAGTTCGAGCCGCTCGACGCAAAGGCTTTGATGAAAGCGCATATCGAAATTCTGTTCGACAAGGAGGAGCGGTCATGAGGCGGTTCCGTATTTTTTTATTGCCGTTGCCTATTCTCATTATGCTCGCAGGGTGCGGGCAGAACGGAACGCAGAATTTTCAGGGTTGGATCGAAGCCAACCTGATCTTCGTCGGGCCCGACGAGAACGGGCGCATTGAAGTGTTGAACGTTCGCGAAGGCGACAAGGTTTCGAAAACCTCGCCGCTATTTTCGCTCGAAGCCGATCTGCAGAAGGCGGACGAACTCGCCGCGCGCGCGGCGCTCGAAAATGCGCGCACCGCGTTCGCGCGCGCTGAGCAACTCGTGAAGACGAACAGCGGCACGCAGAAGTCTTATGACGACGCGCAGGCGGCATTGCGGGAAGCAGAAGCGAAACTCAATTCCGCGCAGACGCGCCTGACCAGACGCTCCATCGTCAGTCCGGTCGAAGGCGTGATCCAGCAGGTCTATTTTCGCGCGGGCGAGCTTGTCGTCGCCGGGCGCCCCATCATCGCGATCCTGCCGCCCGGAAACGTGAAAGTGCGGTTCTACGTTTCGCAGGCGATGCTGCCGCGCATTGCAATCGGCGACGTTGTCACTGTCCATTGCGACGGCTGCACCGCGCAGAATGCCAAGATCAGTTTCATCGCGCGGCAGGCCGAATATACGCCGCCCGTGATCTATAGCGAGCAGGAGCGCAACAAGCTCGTATTCCTGATCGAAGCGTTGCCCGAAAAGCCCGCGGAGATGCGCGTGGGTCAACCGGTGAATGTCACGGTCACCTCGCGCGAGAAAAAGTAATGACAGGCGCACCCGACATCGCGATCGATGTGAAGGGACTAACAAAGTCCTTCGACGGCCGTGTGGTCGTGCGCGATCTCTCGATGCAGGTGAAGCGCGGCTCGATCTATGGCTTTCTCGGGCCGAATGGCTCGGGCAAGACTACGACGATCCGCATGCTCTGCGGACTGCTCACGCCGGACTCGGGCGAGGGCACGTGCCTTGGCTACAACATCCGCACCGAGGCCGACCAGATCAAGCGGCATGTGGGTTACATGACGCAGCGTTTCTCGCTCTATCAGGATCTGTCGGTGCGCGAGAATCTCGAATTCGTCGCGCGGATTTACGGATTGAACGCGCCGGTGAAATCCGCACGCGAGATAATCGATCGTCTAGGACTTCACGGCCGCGAGGAGCAGCTCGCGGCGCAGCTTTCCGGCGGCTGGAAACAGCGGCTCGCGCTCGGCGCGTGTACGTTGCCATCGCCGCAGTTGCTGCTTCTGGACGAGCCGACCGCGGGCGTCGATCCGAAGGCACGGCGCGAATTCTGGAACGAGATTCATGCGCTTGCGAACGACGGGCTCACCGTACTCGTCTCGACGCACTACATGGACGAAGCCGAGCGCTGCCACGAGATCGCGTACATCGCATATGGCGAGTTGCTTACGCATGGCACGGTCGAAGAGGTGATCGAGCAGTCGAAGCTCATCACTTACAAAGTGAGCGGCGACGATTTGCAGAAGTTGCTGCACCAGCTCGACGGCAAGCCGGGCGTCGATATGGTGGCGCCGTTCGGCACCAGCCTGCACGTCTCCGGCCGCGACGAGAAGAAGCTGGAGGCGGCGATCAAGCCTTATCGCGCGGACAAGAAGTTCGTCTGGACGCGCTCGGAGCCTTCACTCGAGGATGTCTTCATCGAATTGATGAACCGCTCGAAAGATAACTTTCAATGAGCGAGGCTGTGATTCTTCCTTGTCATTCCGGACGCGCGAAGCGCGATCCGGAATCCAGAGTGATATGGCAAGGTAATTATTTGTGGCTCTGGATTCCGGGTTCGCGAGCTTTGCTCGCGCCCCGGAATGACAGGATTGCGTCATGCTGAGCGTTTTACGTCAGCCCGGTTTCTGGCGCCGCGTTCGTGCGATGCTCACGAAGGAGTTCATCCAGCTTCGCCGCGACCGCGTTTCGTTCGCGATGATCGTCATGATTCCGGTGATGCAGCTCGTGCTGTTTGGCTATGCGATCAATACGACGCCGCGCAATTTGCCGACCGCCGTTTTGTTGCAGGAGACCAGCGACGTCGGCCGCACGATACTCGCTGCGATCGAGCGGACCGGATACTTCAAGATCACGCACCGGCTTTCCTCGGCAGAGGAATTCGACCAAGTGCTCGCGTCGGGCAGGGTGCTGTTCGCGATCGAAATTCCCGCAGGCTTCGAGCGCGCACTGCGGCGAGGAGATATGCCGGCGCTGCTTGTCGCTGCCGATGCGACCGATCCGGTTGCCTCGGGCACCGCGCTCGGAAGCTTAAACCGGATCGTGCAGCTCGCGCTCATCAACGAGCGCATGCTGCCGGACCAGACGCAGCCGCTGTTCGAGATCAGAAGCCACGCGCGCTACAACCCTGCCGCGGTGAGTTCGCTCAACATCGTGCCTGGCCTCGTCGGTACGATTCTCACAATGACCATGCTGATCTTCACCGCGCTCTCGGTAACGCGCGAAGTTGAACGCGTGACGATGGAGAGTCTCCTCTCAATGCCGATCTCGCCGCTGGAGATCATGGTCGGAAAGATCATTCCCTACATCATGGTGGGGTTCACGCAAGCCGCGCTCATCATCGGCTTTGGAGTGTTGCTATTTGGCGTACCGATCCTCGGCAACCTGCTCTTGCTCGCGCTGCTATCGACGCTCTTCATCGCGACCAATCTTTCGATCGGCTATTCGTTCTCGACGGTTGCGCAGAACCAGCTGCAGGCGATCCAGATGACCTTCATGTTCTTTCTGCCGAACATTCTCTTGTCCGGTTTCATGTTTCCGTTCGCAGGCATGCCGGGCTGGGCGCAATGGATCGGCGAGGCGCTGCCGCTCACGCATTATCTGCGGATCGTGCGCTCGATCATGCTGAAGGGCTCCGGCTTCGCCGAACTACAATACGAAGTGCTCGCACTGTTCGTCCTGATGCTGGTCGCGATGACGATCGCGGTGACGCGTTTCAGAAGGACGCTGGATTAGCGTCTTCAGCACGCCGTCGGGATGGGGTTCAAATTTCAAACAGCAGAATATTTTCTCGCTGGCGGAGTGCCGGAGCTCCCGGATCGTCGCCTCGCCCTTGGACGAGGGGAGCGGAGCACCGGAAGGCGCATCCGTATTTTGTGTCACGCCCCGGCGAAGGAGCGTGCGTCGCCTTCCGGCGCTCCACTGACGGCGTTTATCCGGACGCGGGCCGCGCTTTTCGTGAAACGGAAACGAATTTCCGCTTCTCCGTCAGCCGTGCTCCCGGCAGGCGAGCCTAGTCTCGCCGGGCGGTGCCCCGCATCCGCTCCGGCGCATGCATTGCGAATGCACGCGCGGAAGCGCCGTGCCCGCTTCCGCATTCGAGACGCCTCCAGAACGCGCCCTTCGTGAAACGGGTGTGATACGCTATCCCGTCAGGGTGATTTTTGTCAAGGAAAAAATACCTAGTGCCAAAGCGGGCGGCCAGTAAGGATATTTATCGCAATTTTGCGCACTTGGCCGAACACGAGACCGAGGGCAAGGACTTCCATATTCGCGTGGAGCCTCGTGATTCAAGCGCCGTCGTCATCGCGCCTCATGGCGGGCGAATTGAGCCGCGGACAAAAGAGATCGCAATGGCAATCGCCAAAGACGACACCAGCTTTTATTCGTTTGAAGCAATCCGATCGAACGAGCTGCACATTACGTCAAGCCGCTTCGATGAACCCAGATGTCTGAAACTCGTAAGGAAGAGCGCTCTCGTGCTCGCAATACACGGCTGTAGGAACGAGCACGATCGCGACGAGACCGTATATTTTGGCGGTCTATATCGTGAGCGGATAAAGCGGTTCAAAGCAGAGTTGAAAAAACAAGGGTTCGCTGTGGCCGACCATCCAAAACTTAAGGGAGACCACGTGCTTAACATTTGCAATCGCGGTACAAATGGGAAGGGCATACAACTCGAGCTCCCGATGCGTTTGAGAGTTCGCCTGACCCGTTCGAAAGCGCTAATGGATAAATTCGTGTTAGCCGCCCGGCAGACAATCGAAGCCGGTTAGTTGCGTTGTAAGGCGTGGATGGCCGGGACAAGCCCGGCCATGACGAACCGGGATTCGTCACTTCAGCTTCTTGATCAATTCCATCGCCGCCGCCGGTGCGCGGACTTTTCCTTCGTTAATAAAATAGATGAAAACGTCGCGCGGCTCCGCGGCGGGTTTCGTTTTGTCCGCGTGCGGCAGCGAGGCCACGTCTTTTCCTGACGCCCAAACTTTCGCGTGCTTGGCTATAGTTTCGATCTCTTTTGGCGGATAGCCGGTTTTTATTTTGTCCTTGCCGCGCTGGAGGCGGGCATAGACGAAATCACCGGTGATGTCGGCGGTGTTCACGTAATCGATGTGATCGGTGTAGCAGATCGAAACGCCGAACTCGCTCGCGAGCTTGATGAACGCGGGCGTTGAGAAAGTTTCGTTCCTCGGCTCGACGACGTGGCGGATCTTCCGCCCGTCGAATTTCTCGGGCAGCAGTTCCAGAAACTTTCCAAAGTCCGCCTCGTCGAATTTCTTGGCCGGTGCGAATTGCCAGAGCAGGGGGCCGAGTTTGTCGCCTAGCTCCGTGACACCTGAATCCATAAAGCGCTTGATCGAGTCGCCGGCTTCCGCGAGCACGCGACGGTTTACGGCGTAGCGCACGCCTTTAAGCGCGAAGACGAAGCCGTCGGGCGTTTCGCTCGCCCACTTCCGATACGTCTTTGCGTTCTGTGTCCGATAGAACGTGCCGTTGACTTCAATCGAAGTGAGCGCACGGCTCGCGTATTCCAGTTCCTTCGCGTGTACCAATCGTTTCGGATAAAATACGCCGCGCCAGGGCTCAAAGGTCCAGCCACCGATGCCTGCGTAAATTTTGCCAAGCTTCGCCATCAGATAAAGTGCCCCGGAAACAGATCGACGATCTTGGCGCCGGTTTCTTTCGCCACCAGCTCCGCAATCTTACTGCGGTGACACTCCTCGGGCTTCCTCTCGTAACATAAGAGACAGACCTTCTTGCCCGCTTCGACAAGCTTGTTCACTTCGGCGAGCTCTTCTTGCGCGAGTTTGGTCTTGATGTGCTTGCCGTAAATTTTCCAAAGCTTCTCGTAATTGCCTGCGCGCGCGGCTTCGCGCCCCTCCGCAGGCGTGCCGAGCTTCTGAAAATGCAGATAAGCAATGCCGGCTTCGTCGAGCGCGGCCGAAAGCGCTTTTTTGGAAAATCCGGCGCGCCGCGAGGCGGCGACCGCACGGGTATCGATCAAAATCTTCACTTTTGCGCGTTGCAACGCATCGATGACATCGCCTAGCGGGGTTTGCTCATAGCCGACGGTAAATAGGGAAGGCATGCGGTCCTGTTATTCCAGAGCCATTCACAAAATCGCGGAGCGGTGAAACTATCTTGCGTTCCGCCGTGTTCCCGCAATGCTGCCCGGGCGTTCAGGCAGCGCGATGGCCGCGAGAGCCGCGGCCACATCATTCTTTTTGGGAGGTTTTCATGCTCGCCGTCAATCGCCGCACCCTGATGATGGGTGCCGCCGCCGTCACCGCCTATGCCACCGTGAAAAGCGATTATGTGTTCGCACAGGCAATGGAAGGGCCGTTCAAGCAGGTGCCGCTGCCTTACGCGTCGGACAAGAACGAGCCGCATATCGACAAGATGACCATGGAGATTCACCACGGCCGCCATCACGTCGCCTTCATCAACAACCTGAACAACGCGGCGAAGGACAACGCCGATGTGTTCAAGCGCCCGATCCAGGAGCTGATCGCGAATATTTCGAGCCTGCCGGAAAATCTGCGCGGCGTCGTTCGCAATTCGGGCGGCGGCCACGCCAACCACACCATGTTCTGGCAGGTGATGGGCGGCTCGGGCGGCGCGCCGACCGGCGAGATCGCCAAGGCAATCAACGAAGCGTTCGGCGAGTTCGGCAAGCTGCAGGAGACTTTCAACGCGCGCGGCACCGCGGTGTTCGGCTCTGGCTGGGCGTTCGTCGTTTCCGATAAGGCGGGCAAGCTTTCGCTGGTGACGACGCCGAACCAGGACAGCCCGATCATGAACGGCCAGATGCCGATCTTCGGCAACGACGTTTGGGAGCACGCATATTACCTAAAGTATCAGAATCGCCGCGCCGACTACATGAAGTCGTGGTGGAACGTCGTGAACTGGGACGTGATCAACCAGCGCTACGCCGACGCCAAGAGCGGCAAGTTCACGGTCTGAATTTCCGCAAAGCGGATCGGAGAAGGCGCGGTTTCGGCCGCGCCTTTACCTTTCGAATGTCATTCCGGGGCGCCGACCGAAGGGAGGCGAAGCCGGAATCCAGAGCGGCCTATCGCATTATCTCATATAAGTCGCGCCACTCGGCGTTTTCTCTTTCGATCAGAGCTACTTTCCATTCGCGGCGCCACTTCTTGATTTCTTTCTCTCGCTCGATTGCTGCCGGTGCGTTGTCGTGCGTTTCGAACCAAACTAATTGCTTTATTTTGTATCGCGACGAAAATCCCGGTACTTCACCAAATTTATGTTCCGAGGTTCTGCGAACGAGATCGCGCGTAACGCCGAGATAAAGCGTCCATTGCGTTTACTGCCGAACAAATAGACGAAGTGCATTTCTTATTATAACTGGATTCCGGGTTCGGCGCTTCGCGCCGCCCCGGAATGACGGGGAGAGGAAGTCGTATGCGCGTCGCGGTGATGGCAGCGGGGGCCTTGGGCTCCTATTTCGGCGGAAGGCTCGCCGAAGCGGGGCACGAGGTTCATTTCATCGCGCGCGGCACGCATAGGCAGGCGATCGAGCGCAGCGGTTTGAAGGTCAAAAGCGCGCTCGGCGACATGCACATCAAAAAGCCGAATGTGACCGACGATCCGAAACGGGTCGGCGCGGTCGATCTCGTTTTCTTCGCGGTGAAGCTCTGGGACACCGAGCAAGCGGGCGAACTTTCGAAGCCATTCATCGGCAAAGATACGCGCGTGCTCACGATGCAGAACGGCATCGACTCGGTCGACCGGCTGAAGCCGATCCTCGGCGACATCGTCGCCTTCACACCGACGCGAATTTCCGCGGTGATCACCGCGCCGGGCGAAATCACGCAGCACGGAACGTTCGCGAATTTTCGCTGCGGGTTTCTGGATGGGCGCGAGGATGCGCGGTTGCAGTCGCTTTGCGATGAAATGCGTCTGGCGAAAGTCGAAGCCAGCTTCTCTAAAACGGTGCGCGAAGATTTGTGGGAAAAATTCGTATTTCTCATCGCGATGTCCGGCGCGACCGCGAGCACACGCTCGCCGATCGGGCCGATTCTCGCCGACCCGGATACGGCTGCGTTGTTCGTGTCCTTGATGAAAGAGACCGAGGCGGTAGGAATCAAGGAAGGCGTTTCGCTCGAAGGGCAAGCAGACAAATTGCTCGCGCGCGCGAAAGGCGCGTTGCCGACGATCAAGGCGTCGATGTGCGAGGATGTCGAGCGCGGCAACCGGCTGGAGCTCGACTGGCTACAGGGCAAGGTGGTCGAACTCGGCAAGAAGCACGGAATACCAACGCCGGCGAATGAATATGTTTATAAAACGCTGAAGCTGTTGCGGAACGGCAGGCCCGTATAGGCTCGGCTCAAGGAAATTGCTCAAGGATTTTCGATGCCGGCAATCATGTTCAAGGCGCCAGCGGACTATACGCAGGACGAGTACTCGCGACTCTTAAGCAACTGGGAAAGCGAGAGTCCCAAATCGCAGGATCGGAAGGACATCGCCGTCGTTGGCGCCGGCATGTCTGGACTTCTTTGTGCGTGGCTGCTGCAGCGCGCGGGACATCGCGTCCGCATTTACGAGGCGAACAATATTCCCGGCGGTCGCGTGAAAACCTTGCGCGACGGATTCACGAGCGGGCTTTATGCGGAAGCCGGGGCGATGCGCATACCCACGAAACACAAACTGACGCTCGATCTCGTGAAGCATTTCGGGCTTTCGACCTGGAATTTCAAAAATTTCTGCGACCAGACATTCCTGCATTTCAGCAACAAGAAAACGCCGCGCACCAAGATCAAGACCGAGAAGCTGGGTCCGCTCGGTATGTTCGGTTTGGCGCGAAGCGATCCGGCTTATGAACGGGCCGCCGACCAGATTTTTCTCCTCTGCCTAAATAACTTTATCAAGAGGAAGTGCGATCTTCCGGACAGTTTTACGGTCGACGAGATCAAGGAGAACTCTTCCTCGCCTGACGATCTGAAGAAGTATCATCAGGTGAGAGCGGCGCTCGACGTATTCTCGCTGCGCGAGTTTCTCAAAGACGAAGCCTATCTGACGCGCGAGAAGAAGCCGGAGACGAAGCTCTCGGCGGCGGCGCAGGATTTCGTTGTTCTGATAGAAAATCTGGAGAGCCTGCTTTCGACCTCCATGACGGCGGTGCTCGACGATCTTCTGGCGCTCGGCAGCAGCGAATACAAACAGATCGCAGGCGGCATGGATTTGCTGCCGCGGCGGCTCGCGGAAGAAGTATCAAGTATCACCGAATACAATCAGCGCGTCGTTGCGGTCGATACCAACGAAAAGCTGCGCAGCGACAGGGTCTATGTCGAACTTGAGAACAGGGCGACAGGCAACAGGTCGGTCCGCAAGTTCGACCTGATCGTCTACGCAATTCCCTTCACCGGGCTGCGGCATATCAAGACCAACGGTTTCACGGATTTTGCGAAGAACCGCGCGATCCGCCAGTTGCACTATGACAATGCCTGCAAGGTCATTCTCGAATTTTCGGAGCCGTTCTGGGGCGAGGAGAAAATCACCGGCGGCTCGACGATCACAGATTTTCCGATCCGCCGCATCGTTTATCCGATCAAGGAGCAGTACGAGGGCAAGCAGGGCCGCTGCGTGCTGCTCGCGAGCTATACCTGGGGCGCGGACAGTTTGCGCTGGAGCGCGCTCAAACCTCATGATCGTATCCGTCATGCGCTGAGCGATGTCGCGCAGGTGCATGGCACGACCTACGAGGAGCTTGCGCCGAAGTGCACCGGCGGCATGTCGCACACCTGGGATCAGGACGAATTCGCGAGCGGCGCGTTTGCGCTGTTCGAGCCGTATCAACTGGGTGATCTTTTTCAGGATGTGTGGCGGCCGTCGGGCCTGTCGCATTATTGCGGCGAGCACACTTCGCTGAAACACGGCTGGATCGAAGGGGCGGTGGAGTCTGCCATTCGCTGTGCGTTCGAGATTTGCGGCCGGATCGCGAACGATCCTGCGCTAACGGAAAAACACGAGATTTCGAAGGGGCCGCAGTTCTAGTTTGTCATTCCGGGGCGCGCCGAAGGCGCGAACCCGGAATCCAGAGCCGCTTGCGCAAGCAGCCCTGGATTCCGGATCGCCGCTGCGCGACGTCCGGAATGACAGAATAACAAAAAAGCCCGCTCTTTCGAGCGGGCTTTCTCATTTCGTATTCGGTAGGACAGACTTAGAAATCCATCCCGCCCATGCCGCCGCCCGGCATCGCCGGAGCGCCGGCGCCACCCTTCTTCGGCAATTCGGCGACCATGGCTTCGGTCGTGATCAGGAGAGCCGCGACCGAGGCTGCGTCCTGAAGCGCGGTGCGCACGACCTTGGTCGGGTCGATGATGCCCTTCTTGACCATATCGACGTAATTGCCGGACTGCGCGTCGAAGCCGAACGAGTAGCTGTCGTTCTCGAGGATCTTGCCGACGATAACCGAGCCATCTTCGCCCGCGTTCAGCGCGATCTGACGGGCAGGCGCCTGGATCGCTTTCTTCACGATCTCGACACCGGTGCGCATATCGTCGTTTTCCGGCTTGATGCGAGCGAGCGCCTTCACGGCGCGAAGGAGGGCCACGCCGCCACCCGGCAGCACGCCTTCTTCCACCGCCGCGCGGGTCGCATGCATGGCGTCATCCACGCGATCCTTCTTTTCCTTCACTTCGACTTCGGTGGCGCCGCCGACGCGGATGACGGCCACGCCGCCCGCCAGCTTCGCGAGACGCTCCTGCAGCTTTTCCTTGTCGTAGTCCGAGGTGGTTTCCTCGATCTGCGCCTTGATCTGCGCAACGCGCGCTTCGATGTCGGCCTTCTTGCCGGCGCCGTTGACGATCGTGGTGTTTTCCTTGTCGATCATCACCTTCTTGGCGCGGCCCAGCATGTTAAGCTGGACGTTCTCCAACTTGATGCCGAGATCTTCCGAGATCGCGGTGCCGCCGGTCAGGATCGCGATGTCCTGCAGCATTGCCTTGCGGCGATCGCCGAAGCCCGGAGCCTTCACGGCCGCAACCTTGAGGCCGCCGCGAAGCTTGTTCACGACGAGGGTCGCAAGCGCTTCGCCTTCGACTTCCTCGGCGATGATGACGAGCGGCTTGCCCGACTGCACGACCGCTTCCAGAACCGGGAGCATTTCGTTCAGCGAGGAGAGCTTCTTCTCGTTGATGAGGATGTAGGCATCGTCCATCTCGACGCGCATCTTGTCGGCGTTGGTGACGAAGTAGGGCGAGATGTAGCCGCGGTCGAACTGCATGCCTTCGACGACATCGAGCTCGGTTTCCAGCGATTTCGCTTCTTCAACCGTGATGACGCCCTCGTTGCCGACCTTCTTCATGGCGTCGGCGAGGAACTTGCCGATTTCCTGGTCGCCATTCGACGAGATCGTGCCGACCTGGGCGACTTCCTCGTTCGAGGTGATCTTCTTCGAGTTCTTCTTGAGGTCCGCAACGACCGCTTCGACCGCGAGGTCGATGCCACGCTTCAGATCCATCGGGTTCATGCCGGCCGCAACCGACTTCGCACCCTCTTTCACGATCGCCTGTGCGAGCACGGTCGCGGTCGTGGTGCCGTCACCGGCGATGTCGTTGGTCTTGCTCGCCACTTCACGCACCATCTGTGCGCCCATGTTCTCGAACTTGTCTTCGAGCTCGATTTCTTTCGCGACGGTGACGCCGTCTTTCGTGATGCGCGGTGCGCCGAACGACTTGTCGAGCACGACGTTGCGGCCCTTGGGGCCGAGCGTGACCTTCACGGCGTTGGCGAGAATGTCGACGCCGCGGAGCATCTTGTCGCGCGCTTCGACCGAGAATTTTACTTCTTTGGCAGCCATTGTTTTCTACTCCTGATCCTGACGCGGACGCTTACGCGGCCTTCTTCTTCGAGGCGGTCTTTTCGATCACGCCAAGAACGTCGGACTCTTTCATGATGATGAGATCTTCGCCGTCGATCTTCACTTCGGTGCCGGACCACTTGCCGAACAGGATGTGGTCGCCAACCTTGAGATCGATCGGAATGAGTTTGCCGGCTTCGTCGCGGCCGCCGGGGCCGACGGCGATCACTTCGCCTTCGGCCGGCTTTTCCTTCGCGGTATCCGGAATAATGATGCCCGACTTCGTGCGCTCGTCGGCCTCGATGCGGCGGACGACGACACGGTCATGCAACGGACGAAATTTCATAAGCAGTCCTCCAAGACCTTGATTTTGGTAGCGAATTGGAACGTTCGGCGTGCCGGTACGACCCCGCCTGCACGCCAGATGGGGCGGGGTTTTCCGACCTTCAAGGCAAGGAGTCAACTTTTTTGGCACTAGGCGAGTTTGAGTGCCAGACTCGCCAGGGTTGTTAGCCGCCTCGGAGGCTCGCTGCTAGTGCCCTGATTCTAAACAGATTTTTCACTATTCAGGCTTGTAATTACCTGAGGGCAGGCGAACCATTCGACGTCCATCCGAATTAAGGATGTCCGATGAATCGTGTCTCCGAAGACTTCCGGCGCCAGCTCGACGGGTACGGGCTCACGACCGCCCAGATCCTCTACCGGCTGCCTGATCACCCGCGTCTCCTGCAGACCTTCGTCTGGCAGGAATACGACCTGTTCCCGAAATTCCCGACGCTGTCGCGCTTCCTCTCTTTCTGGTCGCGCGAGCTGGTTGGCCCGCTCCACTCGGTCACGGTGGTGCATGCGCGGCTGATCAAGCCGTCGGAGTTTCGAGCGGTGAACGGGGAGTATTTGTTGAATTGATGTTTGTCGTCCCGGCCAAGCGAGGCGAAGCCGAGCGCGAGCCGGGACCCATAACCACCTGCTTCCAATTTTTGGCACTGGGGTTATGGGTCCCCGCCTTCGCGGGGACGACATCGTAGAGAATCTCAAACAGCCTCCATCGTTCTCGCGCGCCGAAGGCGCCGAGGTTTGCCAAGGACGCCCCCGGAATTCCGAGGGCGCG
>JAIELW010000016.1 GCA_019752575.1 Xanthobacteraceae bacterium
CCGCGCGCCCTCGGAATTCCGGGGGCGTCCTTGGCAAACCTCGGCGCCTTCGGCGCGCGAGAACGATGGAGGCTGTTCGTTTGTATGATTATGTCGAAACTTATTTGTCATTCCGGACGCCGCCAATCTCGGATTTATCCGAGATTGGAATTTCAAAGACCAAGTCGGCTAAAGCCGACTTGGTATGCGGCGATCCGGAATCCAGGGCAGTTAGCGCAAGCGGCTCTGGATTCCGGGTTCGCGAGCTTTCGCAAGTCGGATTTATCCGACTTGCGCATATTTGAATGCGAAGTCGGGTGAACCCGACTTCGCCGCGCCCCGGAATGACAGCGACGAATGGCATTAACCTTTCGTTAACCACGCAAACTGTTGCGGCATAAAGATTTCCACCCCCGCGCAGTTCCCGATTAACTCTTCGCTAACCATAAACTGGGCAATTCTTGCCGGGGTTTGGCGTCGGCAAGACGATTCGGGACTGGGCACTTCATGAGCGACACGACCGCCGCTGGCGGCGTCAGTTACAAGCCGAAAATGCCGACGATGGGCGAGATCGGCGCCATGCTGCGCCGTGGCGATCTCATGCTCGCGGTCGCGGTCCTCGGCATTCTCGTCATTTTGATCATGCCGCTGCCGCCGATGGCGCTCGACCTTCTGCTGGCGCTCTCGATCATCTTGTCGGTGCTGATTCTGATGACGGCCCTTTTCATTCAGGGCCCGCTGGAGTTCTCCGCCTTCCCGACCGTACTCCTGATTGCGACCATGTTCCGGCTCGCACTGAACCTCGCCTCGACACGCCTGATCCTCACGCACGGGCATCAGGGCACCGCATCCGCCGGTCACGTCATCGAGGCCTTCGGCAATTTCGTGATGGCCGGCAACTTCGTGATCGGCATCATTGTGTTCGCGATCCTCGTGATCGTGAACTTCATCGTCATCACCAAGGGCTCGGGCCGTATCGCGGAGGTCGCCGCCCGCTTCACCCTGGACGCGATGCCCGGCAAGCAGATGGCGATCGACGCCGATCTTTCGGCGGGCCTGATCGACGAAGACACCGCGCGCAAGCGCCGCAAGGACCTCGAAGACGAAAGCTCCTTCTACGGCGCGATGGACGGCGCCTCGAAGTTCGTGCGCGGCGACGCGATCGCCGGCCTCTTGATCGTCTTCATCAACATCATCGGCGGCATCATCATCGGCATGGCGCAGCAGGGCCTGACCTTCGCCAAAGCCGGTCAGGTCTACACGCTGCTGACCGTCGGTGACGGCTTGGTTACGCAAATCCCCGCACTGATCGTCTCGACCGCCGCCGGCCTGCTGGTTTCCAAAGCGGGCGTCTCGGGCGCCGCCGACAAGGCGCTGATGAAGCAATTGTCGAATTACCCGAAAGCGCTCGGCATGTCGTCGGGCGTCATGATCGTGCTTTCGCTCTTGCCCGGCGTGCCGATGCTGCCCTTCCTCGCGCTCGGCGCCGGCGCCGGCGCACTCGCCTTTGTCAGCACGCGAAGAAACAAGGCTGCGGCGCAGGCGGAAGCGGCCAAGGCATCCGCGAAAGAACCGAGCCTGCCGCAGGAAGAGCCGATCTCGAACGCACTCAAGATCGACGATCTCAAGATCGAAATCGGCTACGCGCTCTTGCCGCTCGTGAACTCGCCGGACGGCTCGGATCGCCTAACCGAACAGATCAAGGCGCTGCGCCGTCAAATCGCAAGCGAGATGGGCTTCGTGATGCCGTCGGTGCGCATCCTCGACAACGTGCAGATGGAATCGAACGCCTACACGATCAAACTGAAAGAGGTGGATGCGGGCTCCGGGAAGGTGCATCCGGGCAGCCACATGGTCATGGACCCGGCGGGCGGCCAGGTGAATCTTGCGGGCCACCACACCACCGAGCCGACCTTCGGCCTGCCCGCGACCTGGGTGGACGAGAGCTTACGCGAGGAAGCGTCCTTGCGCGGCTACACGGTGGTGGATGCCGCCACCGTCATGTCCACGCATCTCGCCGAGGTGCTCAAGGCTAATATGTCGGACCTGCTTTCCTACGCGGAAGTGCAGAAGCTCCTGAAGGAATTGCCGAAGGAGCAGGCCGAACTGCTGAAGGATATCGTGCCGAGTCAGATCTCGACCTCCGGCATTCAGCGCGTGCTGCAGCTTCTGCTTGCCGAGCGTGTCTCGATCCGCGATCTCGGCACCATCCTCGAAGGCATCGCCGAAGCCGTACCGGCGACGCGCAACGCAACCCAGATCGTCGAACAGGTACGCGCGCGCCTCGCCCGCCAGCTTTGCGCGCAGCACACCTCGCAAAACGGCTACCTGCCGCTCATTTCGCTTTCGCCGAAGTGGGAGCAGACCTTCGCCGAGTCGATCGTGGGCCAGGGCGACGACAAATCGCTTGCGATGCAGCCTTCGAAGCTGACCGAGTTCGTGAACGAGGTCCGCGAGCGTTTCGAACAGGCCGCGCGCATGAACGAGGCGCCGGTCCTGCTGACAAGCGCGGGTGCCCGCCCCTTCGTGCGGCAGATCGTCGATCGCTTCCGTCCGCAGACCTCCGTCATGTCGCAGGCGGAAATCCACCCGCGCGTGCGGCTGAAGACGGTGGGAAGCGTTTAATTAGCGCGTGATCCCGAAAAGTGGGTACCGGTTTTCGGACAAGATCACGCGCAGAAGATTTTAAGAGAGATCAGACCCGGATGCGCTGCGCGCCGATACGATCCATCTCGGCCTGCTCGCGCGCGGCTTCCGCGCCACGGCCGCGAACCTGATCGCGCTCCTCGAGGATCTCGACCTTCTTCAACTCTTCGAACGCGTCGGCGAGCTGCGCGCGCGCATCTTCGAGCTGAGCGTGCAGTTCCTGCGCCGAGCGCTTGAGGTTGTCGCGGCGCTGGATCGCGGCCTTGGCATAGGTCGGATAAGCGAAGTGACCGGGGTCGTTGATGCCGGCGCGGTCCTGCTCGACCGAGATCTCGCGCTCGAGATCGCTGGCCATGCGCTCGAACTCGGCGACCATGGCCTCGATCTGGGCGACCTGACGGCGCTTTTCGTCGACCTGAAAGCGCTTCAGGCGAATGAGGGTTTCACGCGATTTCATCCCGGCGATACTCCACGCGACCGGTTAGGGCTCAGTTACTGGACTCGCAACAATTTGAGCGAGTGCGCGGTAACCATCGCCTAGATTCGTTTTTTCTTCCTTACCTTGGGACAGGAAGGCTTCGAGTGCCGGTTGCAGCCGGATCGCCTCGTCCACCTCGGCCGAAGACCCCTGCCGGTAGGCCCCGAGCCGGATCAGCTCCTCCATGTCGCCATAGGTGGCGAGCAACTGCTTGGCCTTGACCACATCCGGATAGAACTCGGGGTCGGAGGATTTCGGCATGGTCCGGGAGACCGACTTCAAAACGTTAATAGCCGGGTAACGACCGCGCTCCGCGATCGCCCGCTCCATAACAATGTGCCCGTCGAGGATGCCGCGCACGGCGTCGGCCACCGGCTCGTTGTGGTCGTCGCCATCGACCAGGACTGTAAAGAGCCCAGTGATCGTCCCCTGGTCCGGCCCCGGTCCCGCACGCTCGAGCAGCCGCGGCAGCTCGGAGAACACGGTCGGCGTATAGCCCTTCGCTGTCGGCGGTTCGCCGCCGGCAAGACCGATCTCGCGCTGGGCCATCGCGAAGCGTGTGACCGAGTCCATCAGAAGAAGGACGTCCTTGCCTTCGTCGCGGAAGTATTCGGCGATCGCCATGGAAAGGAGTGCTGCCTGACGGCGCATCAGCGCCGGCTCGTCCGAGGTCGCAACCACGACCACCGAGCGCGCAAGACCCTGCGGGCCGAGATCGTCCTGCAGGAATTCCTGCACCTCGCGGCCGCGCTCGCCGACGAGGCCGATCACCGCGACATCGCAGGCCGTGAAGCGCGCGAGCATCGAGAGCAGCACCGACTTGCCGACGCCGGAGCCCGCGAAAATGCCGAGGCGCTGGCCCTTGCAGGTCGTGGCGAAGGTGTTGAGCGCGCGGACCCCGAGATCGAGGGGCTTGCCCACTCTCTTTCTTGTATGCGCGGCCGGAGGCGGTGCGCGAAACGGATAAGGCGAATGGCCGGGCTTGATCGGGCCCTTGCCGTCCACCGGCTGGCCGTGCGCGTTCACGACCCGGCCGAGCCAGGCGTTCGACGGCCGGACGGCAGCACCCGCCTGCGAGACGATGGCCCGGCAGCCACGCCGGACGCCCTCGACCGCCGCAAACGGCATGACCACCGCGTTATCCCCGGCGAAACCGATGACCTCGCAGGGAACGCCGCCGTTAAGGCCTGTTTCGATGGTGATGCGCGCCCCGACGGGCATTGCGTGCACCGGCCCGGCCACCTCGATCATGAGGCCCCGGACAGCCGCGACCCGCCCATAAATAAGGGCTCCGTCGAGTTCCGCGATCTGTTCCGCCAAGGCCTTCATGGAGAATCACCGCTTAACGGGCCAAGTGCTTGTTTACCCGATCTTTACCGGCTTCGTTAATGATCCGATCACGCCTTGGATCGAAGGGCACGCAGGACGCGGGCTTAATCCGAGGGAGTCGCTTGGTCTGGCTTCTTGAAGTCGTACTTTAACCAGCCGGCCTGAGGAAAATTCCGAACGGTCAATAGCTTACGCCGATTCGCGAATATTTTCACGGGCCGCGCTTGTGGGACAGAATCAGAATCTGTTAACCATTGCTGGTTAGCGTCGCGAGTCGAGAAAGAGTCAGTCCAGGCACGCAGGCGGGGCGAGTCTGGAGTGAGATTTGTCCCCCAAAGAGGCCTGGATAGGGGATTGGCATGCGCGTTCTGCTAATCGAAGACGACAGCGCGACGGCGAAAAGCGTCGAATTGATGCTGAAGTCCGAAAGTTTCAACGTTTACGTGACCGACCTTGGCGAAGAAGGGGTCGATCTCGGTAAACTCTACGATTACGACATCATCCTCCTCGATCTGAATCTCCCGGACATGTCCGGTTATGAGGTTCTGAAGTCGCTCAGGGTCGCGAAGATCAAGACTCCGATCTTGATCCTCTCCGGTCTCGCCGGCATCGAGGACAAGGTGAAGGGTCTCGGCTTCGGCGCCGACGACTATCTCACCAAACCGTTCCACAAGGACGAGCTGATCGCGCGCATCCACGCGGTGGTGCGCCGCTCGAAGGGTCATGCGCAGTCGGTCATCAACACCGGCGACCTCGTCGTAAACCTCGACCAGAAGACGGTCGAAGTGGACGGCGCGCGCGTGCACCTGACCGGCAAGGAATATCAGATGCTGGAGCTGCTCTCGCTCCGCAAAGGCACCACGCTCACGAAAGAGATGTTCCTCAATCATCTCTACGGCGGCATGGACGAGCCGGAACTCAAAATCATCGACGTGTTCATCTGCAAGCTGCGCAAGAAGCTCGCGAACGCTTCGAAGGCCCAGGAATGGCCGAACGGCAAGAACTACATCGAGACGGTCTGGGGCCGCGGCTATGTGCTGCGCGAGCCGACCGACGCGGACGAACGCATCTCGGCGTAAGCCTTCCCGCATACAAGCTTCAAAACCCCGCCTTCGTGGCGGGGTTTTTGTTTGGGGTGACACTTTCGCTCCCTTTTTCTCGTCATGGCCGGACTTGATCCGGCCATCCATGAAGCGCTTCAACAGCTTGAGAGGTCCGATGGATTGCCGGGTCAAGCCCGGCAATGACGAATAGGATGGACTTGCGCACGGAGCCTTTTGTCGCGACCCGGAATGACAGAAGCGTTCCACGCCGCGAACGCCCTCGCCCCTTCCCGATCCCGCCGCAGCGCTTCCTCGAACGAATAGCCAAGCTCGCGCGAATTCAGAAGATCGATGACGAATTCCCGCGCCTCTAACGGCACGGAATCTGAATAGAGAGTAAGGCAACGCTCGGCATTGCCCCTGCACTCCTTCGCGCGCTTGCATGTGGCGCGATCGCAGAAGTGCGCGATGCAAAGAGTGTTGCTGACGAGACGAAGCGAATCCGCAAGCTTCATCGGCAGTCCAATTTTCTTCTCCCTCCCCCTTGCGGGGAGGGAAGTTTGCCGAGCGAAGCGAAGGCAAACAGGGTGGGGGGTGCTGCATCACCCCACCCGGCTCCGTTCGCTATCGCGAACGTCGCCACCCTCCCCGTCAAGGGGAGGGAGAATAAATTTCGAGTTCGGGTTGCGAATGGCATACGTTCTCCTTTCCGCGGCGCGTTTCAGCCCGGATGATGAATGGAAGGGGGACGGAGCGCCGCAAGGCGCAACTTCGTCCTTTGTCGCGCGCCTCTTTAAAAAAAGCGCGCTCCGCCTTTCGGCGCTCCGTCTCGGCGTTTCTTCAGCTTCGGGCCGCGCTTTTCGTGAAGCGCTCCCGAAAGAACGCCTCTCCGTCAGCCGTGCTCCCGGCAGGCGAGCCTAGTCTCGCCGGGCGGTGCCCCGAAGCCGCTCCTGAACCTGCACTGCGAATGCAGGCGCAGAAGCGCCGCCTCCCGCTCCGCTTGTGCGACGCCTCGCGAAGCGCCCCTCGATGAGCGGGAGTGTCTAGGATTATATTCCTGCAATGTGGCGGGAGGATGGCGTACCGGTACCCGGTCCTGAAAATTCGCCCGATGCTCGCAATGCAGCCTGCTTGACATTGTACGTAATACGTACTACATAAAGCCGTGATCAAGAGCTTCAAAGGCCGCGCCACGGAAGCTCTGTTCCGGGGCGACGCGCCCGCGAAACATTTGCGCCCCATCGCCAAGGTCGCACGGCGGAAGCTGGACATGATCGACTATGCCGAGACGCTAGGCGATCTGCGCGTGCCGCCAGCGAACCGCCTCGAAGCGCTCAAAGGCGACCGCCGCGGCCAGCACAGCATCCGCATCAACGATCAATGGCGGATTTGTTTTATCTGGCGGGCAGACGGCGCTTACGACGTCGAAATCGTGGACTACCATTGAAAACGGAGAACATCATGCGCATCCGCACGTCGCCCGGCGAAATCCTGCACGAGGAATTCATGAAGCCGCTCAATCTCAGTGGAAACGCGCTGGCGCGGAATCTCAAGGTGCCGGCCAACCGCATCAACGACATCCTGCGCGACCGGCGCGAGATCAGTGCCGATACTGCACTGCGGCTCGCGCGCTATTTCGGCACCAGCGCGCGCTTCTGGCTCAATGCACAGGCGGCCTACAATCTATCTCGCACCGAAGCGGAAAGCGGCAGAAAAATCGCGTCGCAGGTACGACCGCACGCGGCCTAAGCCGAAGCAAGCGCCGTCAATCCTTCAACCGATATCCCGTCCTGAAATCCACCAGACGGCCGCTATGACCGGCCGCGTCTCGCAGCAAGATAAGGCAGCGCGTCGATCAAACCGGGATGCTGGCTATCCTCCGCAGGGAAGCTGAAGAAATAATCGAGCGCGTCGAGAATGACCCGCACCTTCCGTTCGTCAGCCAAAACTTCGTTGAGCAACTGGTTTCTCTCGTTCACGTTCCAGACCAGCGCGACATCGAACGAGGGCTCGTCGTTCGCGTTGAAGACCACCTGACCGCGATGGGCCAGTCTCCGCGTGACGCCGCCGGGCAGCACCACGCGATACTCGCGGTCGAACAGCGTGCCGGCCCTGACATTGCCGTCGATGGTCTTGAAGTTAAGGCGGTCCTCGGGGTGCTGGGTCTCGCGCATCAACGAATAAGACCCGCGCTGCTTGTCCGGGTTCACCCCGTAGAGCCTGAAGAGGCCGAGCGACCACTCCATCTCGTCGGCGCCTACGTCGCGCTTCCAGAAGCCGCAGCCGAGCTTGTCTTCGATGGACTGAATAGCCAGCGAATCTTTGAAGGCCATCGCCGCCCCCTTGTTGCCATTTCCCCAGGAGATCGAAGCAAGATTGGCGGCACCGGACAACCTACCACCGGTGGAGGCCGATAAAATCTTCGGTTATCTCGCCGGCATTTCCGCACTGCGAAAGCGTCAGCGCTCCTCTGAAATGGGGAGGCTTACGCGGCGGAGTTTCGCAGTAACCGGCGCCTACGTCAGTTCTTCAACCGGTACCCGGTCCTGAAAATCCACCAGATGATGCCGATGCAGCCTGCGAGAAATGCGAGCGTCATGGCGAGCGAAATCGCGACGTTCACATCCGCGACTTCATAGAAGCTCCAGCGGAATCCCGAGATCAGGTAGACGATGGGGTTGAAGAACGTGACGACCTGCCAGAACGGCGGCAGCACGTTGACCGAATAGAACGCGCCGCCGAGGAAGGTGAGCGGCGTGATGATGAGCAGCGGCACCACCTGCAGCTTCTCGAAGCCGTCGGCCCAGATGCCGATGATGAAGCCCAAGAGGCTGAAGGTCACCGCCGTCAGCACCAGGAACGAAAGCATCCAGACCGGATGCGCGATCCGCACCGGCACGAAGAGATAAGACGTCGCAAGAATAATGAGGCCGAGGATGATCGACTTGGTCGCCGCCGCGCCGACATAACCGATCACGATCTCGACGAAGGAAATCGGCGCGGAGAGCAGCTCATAAATCGTGCCGGTAAACTTCGGAAAATAAATGCCGAACGAGGCGTTCATCACGCTCTGCATGAGTAATGTCAGCATGATGAGCCCCGGCACGATGAAGGAGCCGTAATCGACGCCTTCCATCTTCGTGATCTGCGAGCCGATGGCCGCGCCGAACACCACGAAATAGAGCGAGGTCGAAATCACGGGCGCGAGAATGCTCTGCATCAGCGTGCGACCGGTACGCGCCATTTCGAAGCGGTAGATTGCTTTCACCGCACGCCAGTTCATTGGACTGTCTCTCTCTTCGTCATGCAGTCTTTCGCACAACCCCTCTCTCCCTCCCCTAGATGGGGAGGGTGGTTGCGAGCGTTAGCGAGCAACCGGGTGGGGTGACGCCGCTCACCCCCACCCTGTTTGCCGTCGCTTCGCTCGGCAAACTTCCCTCCCCGCAAGGGGGAGGGAAAAGAGAGATGACACCCCTTCATTTCGCCGCTCCGTTTCTGTCCTGATGCACGAGGCCGACGAAGATTTCTTCGAGCGAGCTTTGCTTGGTGGAAAGATCCTTGAAGCGAATCCCGGCCTCGGTCAGCGAGGCGAGCAACCGCGTGATCCCGGTGCGCTCGGCCTGGGTGTCGTAGGTATACGTGAGCTCGTCGCCATCGGGGGAAAGCGTAAGCTGCGCGCCTCCGAAAAGCCCCGGCGGCAGCGCTATGAGCTTCTCCTGCAACTGCAGCGTCAACTGCTTCTTGCCGAGCTTCTGCATCAGCGCCTTCTTCTCTTCGACCAGAATGATCTCGCCATTCGAAATCACGCCGATGCGGTCGGCCATGTCCTCGGCTTCTTCGATATAATGCGTCGTCAGAATGATGGTGACGCCCGAGGCGCGCAGATTCCGCACCGCCTGCCACATGTCCTTGCGCAATTCGACATCGACGCCCGCGGTCGGCTCGTCGAGAAACAAAATCTTCGGCTCATGCGAAAGCGCTTTCGCGATCAACACGCGGCGCTTCATGCCGCCGGAGAGCGTCATGATCTTGTCGTTGCGCTTGTCCCAGAGCGAAAGGTCTTTGAGAGTTTTCTCGACATGCGCCGGATTCTTCGGCTTGCCGAACAGCCCGCGGCTGAAGGAAACCGTGGCCCAGACCGACTCGAACGCGTCGGTGGTCAGTTCCTGCGGCACCAGCCCGATCAGCGCGCGCGCGGCGCGAAAGTCCGTGACGTTATCGTGACCATCGACCGTGACTGTACCCGACGACGGATTGACGGTGCCGCAGACGACCCCGATCAGCGTGGTCTTGCCGGCTCCGTTCGGGCCCAAGAGCGCGAAGATTTCGCCGCGGCGGATGCCGAGGTTCACGTTTTTCAAGGCGTTGAAGCCGGTCGCGTAGGTTTTCGACAGGCCGGAGATGGTAATAATGTCCTGCATGGGCGGCGTCCTTACTACGGTTCGCGCCGCCGCTCCAGAACCTGTGAGCAACTCCGCTTTGCGCTGGCCGCAGATTGGCCGCAATGCAATTCCTCACTCTCCTGCCCCATCCGGAACACCCGAGGATTCGTCCATGCAGAATTTCATCCGCGCGGCCATGATTGCTCTTGCCGCGCTTGCCGTTGCGGCAGCCCCCGCGGGCGCACAAGGCGCCCCGCAAGAAATCAAGCAGATCAAGCTCAGCGAGAAGCAGGTGCAGAGCTACATCGCGGCGCAAGGCGATCTCAACGCCGTCACCGCGAAGATCAAGGGCGACAAGCCCGATCCGAAACTCGTCGCCGAGCTCGAGACCGCCGCGAAAAAGCACGGCTTCGCCAACCTAGAGGAACTCGACAACGTATCGATCAATGTCGGCCTCGTGATGTCCGGCATCGATCCGAAGACCCGCGAATTCTCGCAGCCGCCGGAAGCGCTGAAGAAGGAGATCGCCACGGTCACCGCCGACAAGTCGATTCCGGAGAAAGAGAAAAAAGAAATTCTCGCCGAACTGAACATGGCGCTCAAATTCGCGAAGCCCGTGCGGTTCCCGGAGAACGTCGAACTGATCAAGAAGTATTTCGACAAGATCGAAGCGACCATGCCGAAAGGCTGACGTAATCTCACCTCTCCCCGGCGGGGAGAGGTCGCGCCGTCAGGCGCGGGTGAGGGGGATCTGTATCAATTGATTCAGTACCCCCTCACCCCAACCCTCTCCCCGTTGGGGAGAGGGAGAAGAAAAAAGGCCGCCGGATGGCGGCCTTTTTTATTCCTCATGGTGAGGAGCGCGAGCGTTAGCGAGCGCGTCTCGAACCATGAGCGTTTCAAATCTCATCCTTCGAGACGGCGGCACACAAGTCGGCTTTAGCCGACTTGTGCATTGTTTATCCAGATGTCGGGCAAGCCCGACATCTGATGCCGCCTCCTCAGGATGAGGTTACGCGGTCAAAGCCGCGAGCTTCGGTTCAGGCTTCTTCGCCGCCGCGTGCACATAAAGCCCGCGCTTGTCCGGCATCGGCATGAACATATTGGTGAAGCCGACCACGGTCTCCGCAGCACCCAGAAGCAACTGCCCATCCTTCACGAGCGAGCGCGAAATACGCGTGAGCACATCCTGTTTCGTCTTACTGTCGAAATAGATCAGCACGTTGCGGCAGAAGATCACGTCGAACATGCCGAGCGACGCGAAATCGTCTAGCAGATTGTGCTGGCGATATTGCACCATGTCGCGCAATTCCTGCGAGATGCGCCACTGGTCGCCGTCCTGCTTGAAGTATTTGAGCAGCAACTGGATCGGCAGTCCGCGCTGCACCTCGAATTGCGAGTAAAGACCGGACTTCGCCTTCTCGATCACCTCGGTCGAGATATCGGTGGCGACGATCTCGATCTTCCAGCCTGCGAACTCGCCCCCGGCCTGCTTGAACATCATCGCGAGCGAATAGGGTTCCTGTCCGGTCGAAGCCGCCGCGCACCAGATGCGGATGCGCTTGGCCGCCGCGCGCATATTCTGCATGTAAGGCAGCACCGTATCCTGAAAGCGGTCGAACGGCGTCTTGTCGCGAAAGAAGAAGCTCTCGTTGATCGTCATCGCTTCGGTGACGCGCTGGCGCAGCGGCTCCTCCGCGAAGCTCTTGAGCTTCGCAACGAGGTCGCCGATGGAGCCGCAATTGTTCTGGCGCGCGACCGGAAGCAGGCGGCTTTCGATCAGATATTGCTTGTCGCCTGCGAGCTGAAGACCCGAGCGCTCGTTCAGGAGTTTGCTTAGGTAAGCATAATCGTGCGGCGTCACGAGAAATCTCCTGAAAGAATGCGGACGGCCTTCGGGCCGATTTCGTTGATGGGCAGCACGGCGGCGCAGGCACCGGCATTGGCGGTGGAACCCGGCATGCCCCAGATCACGCTGGTTGCTTCGTCCTGCGCGATCACATTGCCGCCGTTGTCGGCGATCGCGAGCGAGCCTTTCTTGCCGTCGGAGCCCATGCCGGTCAGCACGATCGCCAATGCGCGGCCGTCGAGCGCGTTCGAGGCCGAAAGAAACAGCGCATCGACCGCGGGCTTGCAGAAATGAATCGGGGCGGAATCGTCGATCACGACTTCGACGCCATGATCGCGCTTGATCAGCGCGAGATGCTTGCCGCCGGGCGCGACATAAATCATTCCGGGTTTCAGCGGCTCGCCGTTGATCGCTTCGCGCGCGGGCTTGCCGGCAAAGCGGCCGAGATGCTCGGCAAGCGTCGCCGTGAAAATCGGCGGCATGTGCTGGACGATCATCACCGGCACGCGGTCGATCACCGGCGCGAGCCCCTTGACCAGAACCGCCAGCGCCTGCGGCCCGCCAGTGGAAGAGCCTATCAGGATGGCGCGCGGCAGAGTTTTCGAAAAAGGCCGCAGCCCGATGTCGGTCGCGAGCGTCTTATGCGTAAGCGGCGCGGCGCGAAGTTCCTGGCGTGGCAGCGCAACGACGGAATTGCGGCGGCCACCGAGGTGGCGGATCTTGTCGATCAGATCGCGGCGGAATTCTTCGGAAACCCCGGCAACTTGATTGATGTCGGGCTTCGGTACGCAGTCGGATGCGCCGAGCGAAAGCGCTTTCAGCGTAATTTCCGCGCCGCGTTTGGTGAGCGTCGAGGCCATGATCACCGGCAGCCGCGGCCGTTTGACCAGAAGTTCTTTCAGCGTCGCGATACCGTCGAGTTCCGGCATTTCGATGTCGAGCACGACGACATCCGGACTTGCGATCTCGAGCTGCTCCAGTGCCTCGCGCCCGTTCTTGCAGACGCGGACGACCTGCATGTCCGGCTCCAGCCCGATCCAGCGCGAGACAAGACCGCGCACGACGACGGCGTCGTCGACGATCATCACGCGCACCGGTAGCGCGTTCTTCGTTTGCGGAAGGGGACGAAGCTGCGACATTCTTGGAAGCGGACGACGTTATTCCGGCGCCCGTACCCGGATCAGATCAATCCGACTTCCTGGAACTTCGCCTCGACAATTTCCTTGTCGAACGGCTTCATGATGTATTCGTCCGCACCGGCGTGCATCGCGCGCGCGATATGCGCGAGATCGTTTTCGGTGGTGCAGAATACGACCTTCGGCTTGTCGCCAGCGGGCATCGAACGCAGCGCACGCAGGAAGTCGAAGCCGTCCATGACCGGCATGTTCCAGTCCAAGAGGATCGCTTCCGGCATTTCCTTGCCGCAAGCGTCCAGCGCCTGGCGGCCATCGGAAGCCTCGATAACGGTGAAGCCGAAATTTTCCAGAATCCGCCGCGCCACTTTGCGGATGACGCTGGAGTCGTCAACGATGAGACAGCGTTTCATTTCCTAGTTCCTTCTTGAGTATCACGCGGCGAGCGTGTCTTTCCTGAAATCGAGAATCTGCTCGACGTCGAGCACGATCATCAGCCGGTCTTCGAGCCGGTAGACGCCGGCGGAGATCGCCGCCCAGTCTTTCTGCAGATTGATCGGCACCGCATCGATCGCGTCGGAAGCGAATTTCAGCACCTCGCCCATCGAGTCGACCAACAGGCCGTAAGCCTCGCCTTCATGGTCGATGCCGATCACCATCTGTTTCTTTGCATCCTCGCGCGGCGGCAAGCCGAGCCGCTTGCGCATGTCGAGCGCGGTCACGACGCGGCCGCGCAGATTGAGTACGCCGGAAATTTCCGAAGGGGCGAGCGGCACATGCGTAATGCGCTCGGCTTCGAACACGTCATGCACGCGCGTAATCGGGATACCGAACAGCTGTCCGGCGATCCATGCGGTGACGAATTCGGTTTCAACGGCCTTGCTCATGCGGCCTCCTGCAGATCGGCAGAGGCGGTTTTGAGCGCCTGCAAAAGCCCGCGGCGGTCGAATTTCGCGACATAGGCATGCATGCCCGCGCGCTCGCTCTTGGCAACGGCAGCGCCCGAAAGCGACGAGGAAAGCGCGACGACCGGCAGATGCGCCGTGCGCGCATTGGCTTGCAGCGCCTCGCCGAAGGCATAGCCGTCCATTTCCGGCATTTCGATATCGGTGACGACGAGATCGAAGCGCGCGCCGCGCTCGATCAAGGCAAGCGCTTCTTTCGCGCCCGGAAGCGGGGTGACGTCATAGCCGGCCGCCTGCAGGACCGGCGCAAGCATATTGCGGAAGAAGGCGGAGTCGTCGACGAACAGAAGCTTCTTCTTCTCGCGCGCCGCGCCCTTGCCGTGGAACCAGTCGTTGAAACCGAGCGGCAGGAAGTATGCGACATCGATAACTTCGGTCGCCTGCTCGCGGATGATCGCTGAGCCGAGCACGCCCGGCGTTTCGCTCGCGACCTTGATCTCGAGACGGTCTTCCACGATGTCGACGATCTCGTCGACGATGAGACCGACGGAACGGCCGCCATCCGTGAATACGAGCAAGGGCTGCGTGCCGTCCTGTGCGAGCTTCACATTGGCGTCGGCGGGCACGAGCGGCATCAGGCCGCCGCGATACTGCACCATCGGCCGGCCGCTGGAGAGTTCGATCTTCTTGGCGTCGATTTCCTCAAGGCGCGTGACCAGCGAGAGCGGCACCGCCTTGAGCGAGCCGGTGCCGGAGCGGAACACCAGCATCGAAACGGAGCGTAGCGCATCGTCATCGAGCGCGACTTCCTTCGCGGAGAAGTCGTCGATGGTGCGCTCTTCGCGCGTGGCGCCGATCGAATCCGCGATCCCGTTCGGGTCGAGGATCATGA
Source organism: Xanthobacteraceae bacterium (assembly GCA_019752575.1). Taxonomy (GTDB): domain Bacteria; phylum Pseudomonadota; class Alphaproteobacteria; order Rhizobiales; family Xanthobacteraceae. The sequence goes on from JAIELW010000016.1 coordinate 14,637, forward strand.
TCACCGAGCCGTCGCCGAGAATGGTGTTGCCGCCGAGCACCTTGATGTCGCGCAGGCTCGCCGCGACCGGCTTCACGACGATTTCCTCGGTATGCAGCACGTCGTCCACGACGATGCCGAACAGACTCGCGCCGACCTGCATCACAACGACGAAGGCCTCGCTTTCCGCGACATCCCGCTTCGGCAACTTCAGGAGCTGCGAGAGCGACAGGAGCGGCAAGAGCTTGTCGCGCAGGCGCAGCACCAGCGCGCCGTTGATTTCCTCGACGAGGCTGGCGTTGGAGCCGCGATGCACGAGCTCGACCACCGCCACCTGCGGGATCGCGTAGCGCTCGCCGCCCGAGCGCACGATCAGGGCCGGCACGATCGCGAGCGTCAGCGGAATCTTGATCGAGAAGGTCGAGCCGCGGCCCGGAGTGGAGCGCAGATCGACCGTGCCGCCGATCTGGTCGATGTTGGTCTTCACGACGTCCATGCCGACGCCGCGGCCGGAGACGCTTGTGACTTTCTCGGCGGTCGAGAAGCCGGGCGCGAAGATCATCTTGTGCAGTTGCGCTTCGCTCGGCTGGTCGCCTTCTTCGATCAAACCCGCTTCGATCGCGCGGCTGCGAATCTTCGAAAGATTGAGACCGCGGCCGTCGTCCGCGATTTCGATGACGATCTGGCCACTCGCCTGATAGGCGGAGAGCCGGATCGTGCCTTTCGCGGACTTGCCGGCCTTGATGCGCTCTTCCGGCCGCTCAAGCCCGTGATCCGCAGAATTGCGCACCATGTGCGTCAGCGGATCGCGGATGATGTCGAGCACCTGGCGGTCGAGTTCGGTCTCGGCGCCGTGCATTTCCAGTTCGATGTCCTTGCCGAGTTCGTGACCGAGGTCGCGCACGATGCGCGGCAACTTCGCCCAGGCATTTCCGATCGGCTGCATGCGGGTCTTCATGACCCCTTCCTGCAACTCGGCGGTCACGTTCGAGAGCCGCTGCAGCGGCACCTTGAATTCGCTTTCCGAATGGCGGCGGACGATTTCGAGGAGCTGGTTGCGCGTGAGCACCAGTTCCGAAACCATCGTCATCAGGCGTTCGACGGTATCGACCGAGACGCGCAAGGTTTGCGCGCCGTTCGGCATGGTATCCGGATGGCGGCGCTCGCCCGTGCGGCGCTCGCTCTCGCGCTTGTCGGCTTTCTTCTCTTGCGGTCCCGGCGTGTCGCGGAAAGCGCGCTCCAGATCGTCGAGCGAGACTTCGCCCGGACGCAGCGGACGCTCCAGCACCTGCGGGCTGAGCGTGCCGATCGTGATTTCTTCCTTGGGCTGCGCGGGCGCACCGCCGTCGAGCGCCATCTGCTCGAGCTGCACGATGAGGTCGCCGTCGGAGCCGGCGGGTTCGGCGCTCGTGGCTTCGAGTTCGGCGAGAATGGCTTTCAGGCGGTCGATGGTGACGAGCACGAGCGACACGGCTTCTGCTGTCACCGGCGCGCCGTCGCGGAATTTTCCCATCACGGTTTCGGCGGCATGCGCGAGCGCCTCGAGGCGCGGCAGGCCGATGAAACCGCAGGTGCCCTTGATGGTGTGAACGAGCCGGAAGATGCGGCCGAGCACGTCGGCGTTGTTCGGCTCCTGTTCGAAGCGGACAAGCTCGTTATCGACGACGTCGAGGCTTTCGTTCGTCTCGATCAGAAATTCCCGGAGCAAGTCTTCCATGGCGGCCGCGCATATCCCAAAGGCGGGCCTCGACCCTTGCCGGGCCCGGTCCGCAATGCGGCGTAAGTATCGGTTCGGGAGGGTTAAGATTGATTAAAACGGCCGCCGTTTCCGGCCAATCCGGAACCGCCGGAACCCCTGATTTTACTGGCCTATTGCGCGGTCAGGGTCGCGCTGGTGGCGCCGGCTGCGAGCGCGATCTTCATGCCCTGCTCCCGGGCCAGCACGCCCGCATAAAAAGGCTGCACGGTCTGGGCGGTAACCGGCTCGGCGGGGGTCCCCGCGAGCAGACTTTCGGTCACCGGCTGGAGCCGCACCCGCTCGGCTTCCACCTTCACCGAGAAGCCCATTGTTTCGCCTGAGCCGATCGGATCGACCTTCATGACACCCCCGCGGGGCACCGCACCGGCGGCAATCAGCATGAGATTCAGAAGCAGCTTTACCCGGTTCTTTGCGAGCAACGTCTTCGGGATCGTGAACTCGACCTTCAGATCGGGCTCGAACAATTGCTTGCCGAGTTCGCCGGCGTCCCCGACATCGAGCTGCGCCGTGGGCGAACCCGAGGAGCCGAAAGCGATCCGCGCATATTTGAGCTTGGCGGTCGCCTGCACCGCGCTGTGGCGGATCAGCTTCATCGCCTCCTCGCGCGACTCCGGCTTCTGGTCCATCTCCAGGAGCTGGAAGCCGTTTTCCATCGCCGCCACCGGATTGATGACGTCGTGACAGACCTTCGAGCAAAGCATCGCGGAAAGGTCGAGGGCGGTGAGTTCGACGGGAGCGCTCATAACCAAGCCCTATGCGATTCGAAGCACTTTGGTCGAGCGGCCCCCCGCATGATAGAGGCCAAGGGCACTGGGATACGGAAGTGAATCGCACCGAACGCGCTCGAATTCTGACCGGCATGATCGAGGCCGCAGCCAACGCCGGGACCAAAATCCGCGAAATGGCGGCGACCGGCGTGGTCGCCCGTTCCAAGCCCGACGCGAGCCCCGTTACCGACGCCGACGAAGCCGCCGAAGCGATCATCGAGAAGCATCTATCCGCGCTTCTTCCCGGTGTGCCGATGATCGGCGAGGAAGCGGTCGCGGGCGGCTCCGGCAAAAAGCCCGGCAGCACGTTCTTTCTGGTCGATCCGATCGACGGCACGCGCGATTTCATCGCGAAGCGCGCAGGCTACACCGTCAACATCGCTTTCCTCGCCGAAGGCACCCCCGCGCTCGGCGTGATCTATGCCCCCGCGCTCGGCGAGCTCTATGCGGGCGGTGCCGGCGGCGCCTATCGCTGGCCGCTTGTGCCGGGGATCAAGATCGAGAACGTGCCGGAGGAGAGAATTCGCGTGCGCACGCCTGCGAAGAACCTTGTCGCCTGCGTCAGCCACTCGCATCTCGATAGCGCGACACAAGACTGGCTGCGGAAGCGCAACGTCGCCGAAACGGTGAAGATCGGCTCTTCGATCAAATTCTGCCGCGTCGCCGAAGGCAAAGCCGACGTCTATCCGCGGCTGTCGCCGGTCAGCGAATGGGACATCGCGGCCGGCCACGCCATCCTGATGGCGGCGGGCGGATCGGTGAAAACGCCCGGCGGATCAACGCTGCATTACGGAAAGAAGAAAGACGACTACGAAGTGCCGAGCTTCATCGCCTCGGGCGGAGCGCAGTTTTGATTCTTACTCCCTCTCCCCAAGGGGGAGAGGGTTGGGGTGAGGGGGTACTGCGTCAGAACTTTTACTCAGAACCCCCTCACCCGGCGAACTCCGTTCGCCGACCTCTCCCCCACGGGGAGAGGTGAAGTTTTCCTGAGGCAGAATTCTAAGGCACCAGCTTCTTCCGCACCCCGGGCCAGGCATTCGCCGCCGCATCGAACAGATTTTTCGGATTGGCGAGAAACCGGGCGAGGCTTTCCTCGCGCGCAAACAGAAACAGCTTTCCGCCGCTGACCGCGAAGAAAGCGGGATTGCCTTCGAGCGGCACGCCTTCTCCGACGGCAAGCGGATCGTAGCCGCCGAATTCGGGCACGTAGACTTCCGGCGAGCGCATGAAGGCCGCGCGGTTCGCCTCCGAACGGAAGCGCCAGGTGAGACCCGCGAAACGGAACTCGTATTCCGTTGCTCCCTGCCGCGCGGACTTGTCGATGAAATAAGAGACGGCATCGTAGCCATAGAGCGCGACGCCGGTGTTGGGGTCGTTCACGATCCGCTCGCTGGTCGCGGCCTTGGTGGAGAAGGCCGCCACCGTCGCCACGAACCAGACCGCCAGTAATCCGCCCAAAATGCGCCTTTGCATGCTTCACGCTTCCCTAATCATCCCCGAGCGATCAAGATTCCGCGCATCGGGCTTTGATTCGGAGGCTAGGGCCCGCCGGTATGCGTCGGGTTAAGGCCGCCGTCCGGGCCTGAAAAGGGCGCAATTGCTGCGCCATCTGCCCGCGGTTTTCAGCCGGAGATGACCATGACATTCCGCACCACCTTGCTCGCTTTTGCCACTCTTCTTGCGGCGCTGACGGCGGCGCAGGCGCAGCAGAACAATTACAACCAGCGCTATTCGAATAACGAGATCCTCGACACGGGCCATCGCTTCTTCGGCACCACCTCGCGCGAACTGGCACTTCTGGTCGAGCGCGCGACCAAGCGCTGGGGCCAGCCGAACGGTTACATTCTCGGCGAGGAAGCGGGCGGCGCGATCACGGTCGGGCTGCGCTACGGCGAGGGCACGCTCTACACCCGCAACGCCGGCGACCGCCGCGTCTATTGGCAGGGTCCCTCGATCGGTTTCGACGTCGGCGGCGAAGGCGCGCGCGTGATGATGCTGGTCTACAATCTGCCCGCGCTGGAAACACTCTATAACCGCTATGTCGGCATCTCCGGCTCCGCCTATTTCGTCGGCGGCTTCGGCATGACCGCGGTAACCTGGGACCGCGTTGTCATCGTTCCGATACGAACCGGCGTGGGGTTAAGGCTTGGCGCGAATATCGGCTACCTGAAGTTTACGCCGACCGCGACCTGGTTCCCGCTCTGAGCCGCCACTCTTAACCCTAATCCGCGCCGCAACGCCTTCGCGCCGTGGCGGAATTTGCGGCCTTCCATTAAAGTGAAGGCCGTTGGGTGGCGTCTTGCGTGGGGTCGGCGTTGGTTTGCTGCAGGCATAAGGATCGCGAAGCATGATCGAAGCGATCATGTTCTTCGCCCTTGGCTTCCTCGGCGCGACATTGATCGCGCTTGTTACGTTGTCCGCGGTCTGGCATCGCGCGGTGCGGCTCACGACCAAGCGCATCGAAGGCGCGATCCCGGTTTCGATGGTCGAAATCCAGGCGGACAAGGACCAGCTTCGCGCCGAATTTGCGATGTCGACGCGCCGTCTAGAGAACAGCGTCGAGCAACTCAAGCTCAAAACCTCCGAGCAGCTCGCCGAGATCGGCCGCAAGAGCGAGGCCGTGCGGTTACTCAAGAACGAAGTCGAGGCGAAAACCGCGCGCGCGACCGCGCTCGAGGCGCAGGAGCGCACGTTGCGCGGCAAGCTGAACTCCACCGAGGAAGAACTCTCGGCACAGTCGCGCATGCTGCACGATGCCGAAGCAGCGCTTTCCGCGAAAGAAAAGGAAATCGCCGGGGCCCAGCGGGTCATCGGTTCGGTCACGAACGAATCCGACAGCCGCCAGGTGGAAATCGTCGCACTGCAGACGCAGCGCGACACGCTGAAAAGCCGGATCGAGATGCTGGAGCGCGAAATTTCTACGACCGAGCAGCGCATGGCAACCGAACGTGATGCCGCCGAGCGCGCAAAAGAGTCGCTGAACCTCGAACATAGCACAGCCGAAGACCTGAAAGCGCGTTTGCGCGAGATGGAAACCTTGTTCTCGAACGCGCGCCACGAAACCGAAGCGCTCGTGGCGACCATCGAAGAGATGAAACGGGAGTCGCAACACTCAGCCGCGCTTGCGAACAAGCGCGCGGAAGAATTGCAGACGCGGCTCTCAAGCCGCGAGCGGGAACTTGGGGCGCATCTTGCAAAGCGCGAAGGTGAACTGCTCGCGGCCGCGCAACAGCGTGAAAGCGAACTTCAGAAACAACTCTCCGCTACCGGCGCCAAACTGAGTGCCGCCACGGAGGACGCCGCACGCAACCGCGCTGAAGCGCAGACACTCGCCGAAGAAGCCCACGCGAAGACCGAAGCCTTCCAGGCAACCATCGAGATTCTCAAATCCGAGAAGGCGCAGCTCGAGGGCGCGCTCGCGCAGTTGCGCGAGGACCGCGACCGCATGGCGGCGGAGGCCGCTTCGCTGCGCGCACAGGCGGAAAAATCCTGGGCCGAGGAGCGCATGGAAAGCGCGCTCTTGCGCGAACGCATCAACGATGTCGCGGCCGAAGTCGCGCGGCTTGCGATCAATCTCGAAGGCGCGAATTCTCCGATCGAACAACTGCTCGCAGCCGACACCCAGGCCAACGGTCATCAGAACGGCACGCCCTCTTCGAGCGAAGAAGCCCGCGTCTCGCTCGCGCAGCGCATCCGCAACCTGCAAAGCCGGGCGCGTTAGGCCCCTTGCTCTGGCTTTATATTCCAGCCTAGATTTCGCGATCGCTCACGCGATCCACCGCCGAAGGTGGCCGCTCGCCGCGCCGGTTTGACGAAACCGAACGCTGGCGTTTTCCGATCAAGTCTGCCGCGTATCGAAGACGCTTTTCGCGTCCAATCCTCGTTTCATGCCATGCCAGAACTGCTATCTTACGAATTCCTCCTTGCCGTATGCATGTTCCTAGGCGCGGTGCTTTACACCTCAGTCGGGCATGCGGGAGCATCCGCCTATATCGCGTTGATGGCGCTCTTCGGTCTCGCGCCCGCCGTGATGCGCCCGACCGCGCTTGCGCTAAATGTCCTCGTCGCCTCGTTTACTTCTTTCCGCTATTGGCACGCAGGCCTGTTCCGCTGGCGGACGTTGTGGCCCTTTCTGCTGGGCGCGGCACCCTTCGCGTTTGTCGGCGGTGCGATCCAGTTGCCCGGCGCCTATTACAAACCGCTCGTCGGTGTCGTGTTGCTGATTGGCGGCGTCCGCCTGCTATTGCCGAAGGAGCTTAAAGCGAATGCTGAACCGCGCGATCCGCCGGTGTGGCTCGGGGCTCTTTGCGGCGCAGGCATTGGCCTGTTGGCAGGACTTACCGGCACGGGCGGCGGGATTTTTTTGTCGCCGTTACTTTTATTTTTAGGCTGGTCGGCAACACGGATAGCTTCCGGCGTCGTCGCGGTTTTCATCCTTTGCAACTCAACCGCAGGCCTGCTGGGCAACGTCGCAATTCTCAAAGCACTGCCACCGGACTTGCCGCTTTACGCTGTCGCGGTTTTCCTTGGTGCAATTGTCGGCACGACCTTTGGCATACGCTTCGCGGCTCCGATGATACTTAAGGCGCTCGGCCTCGTGCTGCTCGTCGCGGGCCTCAAGCTTATCGGCGTGTATTGAACGACGTGATACGCTAGGCGATCTTCACCAAGAGCTTCCCGAAGTTCTTGCCCTTCAGAAGCCCCATGAACGCCTCGGGTGCATTCTCGAGCCCGGTCACGATATCCTCGCGATATTTGATGCGGCCTTCACGCAGCCACTGGCCCGCCTCGCGATAGAAGTCGCCGCTCTGTGCCGCGAAGTCCCACACGATGAACCCGCGCATGGTGAGACTCCGGCGCAGGATTCCACCGAGCAGCATGCCGGTGCGGTCCGGCCCCGGCGGCGGCGTCACGTCGTTGTAATGCGCGATGATCCCGCAAACCGGCACACGCGCGAACTGATTGAGCAGCGGAAAGACCGCATCGAACACCTTGCCGCCGACATTCTCGAAATAAACGTCGATGCCTTTCGGGCAGGCCGCCGTGAGCTTCTTCGGCATCTCCGGATCGCGGTGATCGATCGCGGCATCGAAGCCGAGCTCATCGAGCAGATATTTGCACTTGTCGGCGCCGCCGGCGATTCCGACCACGCGACAGCCTTTGAGCTTCGCGTATTGACCGACGAAGGAGCCGACCGGCCCCGAAGCCGCGGCGACCACGACCGTCTCGCCTTCTTTGGGCATGCCGATATTGCGCATGCCGAGATAAGCGGTCATGCCGGGCATCCCGAGCACGCCGAGCGCGGTCTGCACCGGCGCCTGTTTGGGATCGAGCTTGCGCAGGTCGGAGCCGTTCGAGACCGCGTAGTCCATCCAGCCGGTATAGGAGAACACGATATCTCCGGGCACGTATTCCGGCCGGTTGGATTTGACGACCTCGCTCACCGTGCCCGCGACCATCGGCTCGCCGATCTCGACCGGCTTGGCATAGGACTTCGCCGCGCTCATGCGCCCGCGCATGTAGGGATCGAGCGACATCCAGAGATTCCTGAGCAACACCTCGCCGTCTTTCGGCGTTGGAATCGCTGTCTTTTCCAGCCGGAAGTGCTCGGGCTTCGGCTCGCCTTCGGGACGCGAGGCAAGCACGATGCGGCGGTTTTCGTTTGCGGACATGGCGGTACGCGAGGCTCCCTGCGAACTGTTTTTATGTGATGGCGCGAGTATGCGTCAGCGGCGCTGCGTTGCCAAACCGGCGATGCCGAATTCGTGGAGCGCACGAATTAGCCATTGACGAAAATTTTTCGGCGCGCGCTAATGTCCGCCATCCGATTAGCGGCAACGACAAGGGGAACGGATATGGCGAAGAAGAAGCGTAAGAAGGCAAAAGCGAAAAAGAAGAAAACCAAAAAGAAAGCCAAGAAGAAAAAGACGAAGCGCAAGAAGGGCCGCCGCACGGTGCTCTACAGCTCCAAGGGCAAGAAGCTCTACGCGGTTCGCGACGCGAGCGGAAAATTCAAGGACATCCAGTCCTACCAGCGCGCGCACAGCATGGACATCAAGCGCGACAGCAGCGACGGGAACTGAGACTTATCGCTACGAAACGCCCGCTGATCCAGCGGGCGTTTTTTTGTTTTGCATGTCGCTAACCCTCCCCCATGCGGGGAGGGTCGGCGAGCGCAGCTCGCCGGGGTGGGGGAGCTGTCAGAATCAACAACAGGCGCTCCATTACGCCATCAAGATTTGCGTCTACTTCACTGTTCCAAAATCGAAGAACGCAAAAATTATGCCGCGTCAAATATTCGTCTCGCGCCATATCCTTCGAGACGAATGCACTCATTCCGTGCTGACCACCATCGACTTCGATCACCAGTCTCTGATCGAAGCAGACGAAGTCGACAATAAAATTATCGATCGGCGCTTGCCGGCGAAAATGAAATCCGTGCGAGAACCAAAGCGCTCGCAAACGTCGCCAAAGCTTCCGCTCGTGAGGCGTCAGTTCGTTTCGGAGTTTTCGCGCGACTTCGTTGGCCACACCCCACCCGGCTTCTCGCTGCGCTCGAAGCCACCCTCCCCGTCGAGGGGAGGGTTAGCGATGCCATATTACATTTATCACTGCCGAATTTAAATCGCCGAGAGCTTGTACGCGGTTCCGTAACGCCCGAAGTCGTAGGACTTCACGTTATTGCGGATGCTACCCTGATACGCCGAAAGCGGCTGCACCACCGTGACCTTCACGACCGCGGTATCGCCGGGCTTCACGAGGCCGGCATGGACCGCCGCGACCGAAAGCAGCGAGTCCCCGGTATAGATATCCGTGCCCCAGACTTGGCCCTCGGTGTCGCCGCGCACGCGGAAGTAATAATTCGCGCCGATGTCGTGCGCGAGCTCCAGCATGTTCGGCGGCGCGTCCGCCGCGAGAAAACCCTGATCCAAGAGCGCGCGAAGCTGCTTCTGCGAAAGCTCGCCGCGGCGGTCGAAGTAAGTCACCAGTTCCTGCACGACTTTCATGCGCGGCCTCCCTGCTGCATGCGGACGATCCGTCCGTAAGGCGGATTGAAGTTGGAATAGACGTTTGGCGTGACCACCCAGAGCACGTCGTAGGGCATTTCCTCCGGCGGAAAAGCGATGTCGCCGTCGGTAATCACGAGTGCGGCGGTGACACGCGCATCCTCGGCGAGCGCGCGCATGCCGGGGGTAAGATCGCTGCCGCCGAAGCCGCTCACCTGATAGTTTGCGAGCGCTTCGGGCGAGAGCATTTCGTCGTTCGTCACCTGCGCGTCGCATTGCAGGAGACGGATTTCGTCGACCGACAACTGCTCGCAGAAATCGGCGATTGCGCCGAGCGCGCGCGGAATTTCGCCGGTCATCGAGCCGGAGGTGTCGAGCACGATATTGAGCATCCAGGATTCGCGCTTGCGGCCCGCGAGCACGACATCGCTGCCGCTCACTTCGCGGCGCGAGGGGCGCAGATAAGTCCGCTCGCCGGGCGCTACCGACTCGATCCATTTCTGCAGCGCGGCCTCCCACGGCGTCTTGTACATTCCGCGCAGCGCCATCACCGTTTGCGTGACATCGCCCGACTCGAGCCCGCGGCCTTTCATGGCGCCCATCGCCCGCCCGAGCGCGGCGGATTTCGCCGCTTCGCGTTCGATATTCGCTTTCTGACGCGACTGCCCGTCGCGGCATTCGGGAAACAGTTCGCGCTCCTTGGCGTCGTCCATGACGTCGCCGGCGTCATCCGCGTTGCGCTGACCTTGTCCGGACGGGTTGAGCGCGCCGCGTGCGGAAGTTTCCTCTCCGTCCCAAACCTGTGTTTTCGATTTCATCTTGTCGCCGTCCTTGCGCATCTCGATCACGATGCGCTCGGCGGATTTCTCCTTGGCGCCGGGCATGTCGAGCCCGCCCGCCGGCACATGCGTGAAGCCGAGTTCGGCGCGCAGAATGTCGTTGATGATGTAGTCGTGCGCGTAATTAAACTCGAGCCGGCCCGATCCCTTGGCGCGGTCGTGCGTGCGCAGCGCGAGATGTAAGAGCTCGTGCGCGAGCACGAAGACGAGTTCGTTTTCCCGGAGCTTCGCCACGAACTGCCGGTTCGCAACCATGCGGCCCGAGGCGAAGACGCCCATGGTCGGCACGCGGTCGTCGATCGAGCAGCGCACGGCCGCCGCCAGTCCCGCGAGATGCGGCATCGGCACCGTGACCATGCGAAGCCCGCGCTCGATGCGCGCGAGCGTCTCGTCGGCGGTAGGAACGGGCTTCATATCGCGGTGACTTCCTTCAGGAGCTTCAGCATCGACTTGTCGGCGCCGAGCGCGCCCCATTGCTCGACGAGTTCGGTCATCAGCGTGAGCTGGTTTTCCGGCGGCAGGCTGCCGAGGAAGCGGTTCACCGTCTTCGGCTTCAGGTGCGCGAGCTTTCCTTCCCGCACGTTCTGGCGGATGCAGTTCAGGATGAACCAGCGCGCGGCGTCGGTCTTCGGAAGCAGCGCGGAGGATTCGATGTAGTCCTCGATCGGCCGCATCTTGCCGATGGCTTCCTCGGCGAGCGCGCAGAACACGGCGGCATCTTCCGCGGACAGCCGCCCGAAGGCGAGCGCGCGGCGCGTTTCGTTCGTCAGAATTCCCGACGCTTCCGCCATGTCGAGCGCTTGGCTGAGCAACGTCCAGGCACGCGGCGTCGAGAACGGCACCGGCTCGGAAGGAACGGCGCGCATCAAGGCGTCGGGCATGTAGGAGACGAAGGCGCGAACCTCTTCGCGGATCGAATTCTTCGCGGCCCAGGCGAGCCATTCGCCGGCGTCCACGCGCAGATGCAGGATCGTGACGCGGTTCACGAGCGCGGAACTCATGGCGCGAACCAGCGCGCGATCCTGCATGCGATTGCCGGCTGCGACAACCCACGTGCCTTGGGGTAACGCGTGTTCGCCGAGCCGGCGCTCTAACAGAAGGGAGTAGAACGCCTTCTGCACGTCCGGCGCGCAGGCCGGAAGCTCATCGAGAAAAAGACAGAACGGCTCCGGATTTTCCGGAAGCAGCACGCGCGGCGGGCAGAACACCGAGCGCTCGCCGATGATGCGCGGGATGCCGGAGACGTCCTCCGGCGCGATCTGGGTGCCGAGCAGCGAGCGGCACGGCAGGCCGGCTTCGGCCGCCGCCTGATAGACCATCTCGGATTTGCCGACGCCCGGCGGCGAAAGCAGCAGGAAGCTCTGCTCCTGCGCCATGCACTGCACGAGCTTCTTGGCCTGCTTCAGCGTGATCGTCTCTTCGCGCGGATTGACGGCGGCGTTCATGGATGGCGCTCCCCCGGCCCGGAATCGGGCGATTGCGCCATCTAGGAAGGGCTTTGCGGCAGCGCTAGTGCGGCGCGCGAAGATTCATGCGCTGGTTGTACCCCATAAGTACAAAATTTTTCCCCACAACCGGGCGTGGCGGCCGGCCGCGCGCAAGGCCGGCTCAGATGATCCGGGCGCGGAGCGCCTTTGCGACCGCCGCGGTGCGCGACGAGACGCCCAGCTTGCGGCAGGCGCTCGCGACATGGGTAATCACGGTATTGGCGCTGATACCGAGAACGTCCGCGATTTCGTTCGTGGTCTTGTCCTCGCTGGACCACTTGAGCACCTCGCGCTCCCGCGGCGAGAGCGGATTGGCTTGGCGCGACAGCGCTGTTTTCAAGCCAATAAGCTCGCTCACGCGGGTCTGCGCATAGAGCGAGATCAGGCAAAGTGCCGCGCGGTTCTCCTGCGAGAGCTCGACGCGATCTCCCGCGAAGCCCACGGCCACCGGCCCTTGCGGCGTATGCGTGGGAACGCAGAACCCCGCCACCAGGCCATGCTCGGCGGCTTCGTTCATCATCCGCGCTGTCCTTTCGCCCGCTTCGGGCAGGAAGGATTGCGTGGTCCACTCGAACGGACGGAAGAGCGTGCTGGCCCGTTTCAATATCGGATCCACGTCGTGATAGTTCTGCGCGAGATAGTGCTCGAGCCAACCCGGCGGAAAATCCTGCGAGAAGATTCCTTGCTCGAACGGAACGCCCGGGTTCGGAAACGCGACGATCGCGCAGGCTTTAAAGCCGAACTGATTGGCGGCTTGCACAAGCGCCGCGGTGAGCTGCGCCGGCGTATTTGTGCGATCAATGACGTCGAACTGATCGAACGCGAAGTTCAAGTTTGGGCGTTTCATTGTCTCTGGCAGACGCGAACTTTCGAAAACGACCGGCGAAAATTCACACCCCGGTCACGCGAATCGTAACCGATACTGCCATACAACCTGAAATAGGCCTCGCGGGGAACTGCTCGCGGCTGCAGCAAAGTACGCCGGTGACAAGGCGCCCCGCAGCGTGACAGGCTTCGTCACAAAGCAGAAGCCGCCAACGGCCGTTCCAGAAGGCAAGCCGGATTTCATCAGGAGGAACCCATGACTCCGAACCGCCGTGACATCTTTAAAGGCGCAGCCGTTGCGGGCGCAGGCCTCGCGCTTGCGGGCACGACGCCCGCGCAAGCCCAGATCAAAACCCCGTTTCAGGTTTCCGCGACCTACATTCCGATTGCGAATTCGGACGAGCGCTTTCAGGTCCGCCGCATCTACTGCATCGGCCGCAATTACGCGGCGCATGCGCGCGAGATGGGTTCCGATCCGACCCGCGAGCCGCCGTTCTTTTTCCAGAAGCCGACCGACGCGATCCAGAACGTGCCGGTGAAGACGGTCGCGGACCATCCTTATCCGTCGCTCACCAAGAATTATCATTACGAAGTCGAACTGGTCGCCGCGCTGAAATCGGGCGGCACCAACATCCCCGCCGAGAAGGCGCTCGATCATGTGTTCGGCTACGCGGTCGGTCTCGACATGACGCGGCGCGACCTGCAGCGCAAACTCGGCGACGAGAAGAAACCGTGGGAGATCGGCAAAAGCTTCGACAAATCGGCGCCGATCGGCCCGATCCACAAGGTCGAACAGGTCGGCCACTTCCAGAAGGGCGCGATCTCGCTCGCGGTGAACGACCAGGTGAAGCAGAACTCGAATCTCACGCACATGATCTGGTCGGTTGCCGAGCAGATCGCGCAGCTCTCCACCGCGTTCGAACTCGCCGCCGGCGACATCATCTATTCCGGCACGCCGGAGAATGTCGGCCCGGTCGTGAAGGGCGACGTGATCCTGTGCAAGATCGAAGGTCTGCCGGATATGTCGGTGAAGATCGTTTGAAGAATTCGCGCCGCGCGGCCTGAAAGCTCGCGCGGCGCGTGTTTTTAAATATCTTCCGCAGGCCGGTTTGCGGCATTCGGCGTTTCGCCTTTCGTTGTGTGCTCGCGGCAGTACTCCGCCCAAGCCTCCCAGCCCTGCGCCAATGCAAGCAGCTTCTGCCTGCGCTCGTTGTCGTTCTCCTTCTTCGCGCGAAGGCGAAGCGCGATCGCGCGCTCGATGGCGTCCTGATAGTTCATGGAGATCCCGGCGAATCTGGTTTTGCGCGAACACTCTCCGAACGGACCGCGCCCGCCAATCCCTGAAACTAGGGAGCCACCCTGATCAGCCCGGCGTGGACGGCTTTCGCAACGGCCGCGGTGCGCGAGCGCGTGCCGAGCTTGCGGCAGGCGCCGCCGATGTGGGTCAGCACGGTATGCGTGCTGATGCCCAATGTTTTTGCGATGGCGTCGCTGGTCTTACCTTCCGCGCACCACTGCAATACCTCCAGTTGACGCGGCGAGAGCTTCAAAACCTCCGCGACAACTTTCAATTTGCCGGCGAGAAGTTCGGTCGCACGGAATTGTGCATAGATCGCAATAAGATGCAGCAGACCTTTGTCTTCGCGCGACATTTCGCTGCGCTCGCCGCCGAAGGTAACGTTGATCGGGCCAAACGGCGTCATCGCCGGCACGCAAAACCCAGCGGAGAAACCGAAGTCCGCAGCCTCGTTCATCACTTGCGCCGCCTTCGATTTCTTTTCGTAACGCGCCTCGGACCACTCGAACGGACGCAGCGACGTTCTCGAGTGGCGGAACACGGGATCGGCGTCGATATAATTTTGTGACATGTAGTGCTCGAACCAGCCATCCGGCCAGCGATGCTCGAGCACCCGCTGATCGAAAGGGATGTCGGGATGCGGGAACGCGGCAATCGCGGTGGCTTCGAAGCCAAATTCCGCGGCGGCTTTGGCGAGTGTCGCGATCAATTCGTCTGGCGTCTGCGCTGCGTTGATACGCTCGATCCAATCGAAGGCGGCGTTTAGTCGCGAACCTGTCATGCTCCCAAACTCAAAATAGAGATTGTGCGGGTTCGCGCGGCGGCTTGCAAATCTACGAGCCGATTAGGTGGGGATGGCGCTCCCTACGGGAATCGAACCCGTGTTTCAGCCTTGAGAGGGCCGCGTCCTAACCGCTAGACGAAGGGAGCGTTGGAATTGTTCTAGCAGCGCGCGGGCCGCACGAGCAAGCGGCAATACATTACCTCTCTTCTTTACAAGCGCATCAAGACGATGCCCGCGAGGATGACGCCAGCGGCAAGCCAGCGTTGCAAGCTCGCCTTCTCGCCCAGAACGAAAACCGCAATCAGCATCGCAAACAGCACACTCGTCTCGCGCAGTGCTGCGACCAGCGCGATCGGCGCGAGCGTGAAAGCCCAGATCGCGATCCAGTAGGAGCCTAGTGACAACGCGCCCGCCGCCGTGCCGCTGACGAGATTGCCGCGCACCGCCGAAAACAGTCCGCGCCCGCGCACGAATAGCGCATAGAGCGTCATCAAGACCCCGTCGCCCACGAACATCCACAGCGTGAAGCCCGATGCCGTACCCGAGATGCGCGCGCCGAGGCCGTCGACCAGCGTATAAGTCGCGGTGAATAACGCGGTGCCGAGCGCATAAGCGAGCGCCTTTCGCGGCATCGCTTCCGCCGAGCCGAGCTTCGAAGACATCAGCATCACACCGAGCCCGATTGCGCAGACTGCCGCGAACTTCGATAACGTCATGCCTTCGGCCAGCACGAAGATGCCAACGAGTGCCACGATCAACGGCGCGGAGCCGCGCGCAAGCGGATAAACCTGGCTTAGATCGCCATGCTCATAAGCGCGGATCAGAAAAATCTTGTAGCCGGTGTGCAAGAGCGCCGAGACCGCGATCCAAAGCCAGCTCGCCGCAAGCGGCACCGCGAAGAACGGTAACAGCGCGAGCGAGATCGCGCCCTGAATGAAAGCCAGCAGAAAGATCGAGGTCGTGCGGTCGAGTCCGGTTTTGACGAGCGCGTTCCAGCCCGCGTGCATCGCGGCACCGGCGAGCACGGCGAAAAAGACGAGCAGGTCCATACGCTACTCTCTCGCCGCCATCTGGGCGAGCTTTGCAACCGTATTCATGTTTCGCGCGGTGCCTTCGGCCGTGGCAGGGATTTTCAGTTTCGATCTGCCCTGACCGCCGACGTAATGAACGTAAATCTCACGCTTGCCGAGCTTCATCTTCTCGCCGTTGACGCCGGTGGCGCTTTTTAGCGCGTCAGCCGGCGGCTTCTTATCAAGAAAGTGGACCACGCAGAATTTCGTCGGCGCCTTCGGAAACGGATTGGCGGCAACGACTGCTTTCATTTCCGAGGCCGTCCGAACGAGCACTGTTGCCTTGCGTCCGGAGAATTCCGCGAGGCGTTTTTCAAGCGCGGCCTTGACCTCTTTTTCCGGGAGCCGGCTTTCGAAGACGACATTGCCGCTCGCGATATAGGTCTGGACTTCCGCAAATCCCGCGTCTTCGCACATCGCCTTGAGTTTGCTCATCGGCAACTTACCGGTGCCCCCGACATTCACGGCTCTGAGCAAGACGGCGTAACGCGGCATCTCGCTATTGCGGCTCGAGGCGCAGCGTGCCGCGCAACTGCAACGTCATGAGATCGAACACGCGCAGCTCTGTGATGCCGTCGCGTTCGATCGTGACCACGATCCGCCCGTCGCTCACCGCGGTCGAAACCACCTTGGAGCCTTTCGGCAGTGCATTGGTGATCGCGGGGATCGCGGCCGCCTGTGGGGCTGGCGCATTCGATAGCCGGTAGGCGATCACGCCGAAGATCGCGAGAAATCCGCCGATCATCAGTACACTAGAAAACACCGCCATCCGCTTCAGCTTCCGCACCATCGCTTCCTGCTGCGGATCGAGCGGGACTTCGGTATCTTGCGTTTGAGGATTCTTTTTCTTGGCGGCCATGACGAATTCAGACGGACAGCGTTTCGAAATTTCCGCGAGCGCGGAAGATAAAGGCGCGCGCCTCGACCGTTTTCTCGCGGACAGAATCAAGCAGTTGAGCCGGACCCGGCTGAAAGCGCTGATCCTCGAAGGCGCGGTCGAAGTGAGCGGCCGGACAGTAAGAGACCCGGAATACAGGGTCAACGCGGGCGACGAAATTGCGCTCGCGATCCCCGAAGCGGAGCCCGCGAAACCGGCTGCCGAAAAAATCCCGCTCGATATCGTCTACGAAGACAAGGACGTGATCGTGATCGACAAGCCCGCGGGCTTGGTCGTGCATCCGGCGGCGGGAAACCGCTCCGGCACGTTAGTCAACGCGCTGATCGCGCATTGCGGCGCGTCGCTCTCCGGCATCGGCGGCGAGAAGCGCCCCGGCATCGTGCATCGTCTCGACAAGGACACGAGCGGCTTGCTGGTCGTCGCAAAAAACGACCACGCGCATCGCTCGCTCTCCGCGCAATTCGCCGATCACGGCCGCACCGGCGATCTCTCGCGCGGCTATCTCGCCTTTGCCTGGGGTGTACCGAAACCGGAGCGCGGCACCATCGACGCCCCGATCGCGCGCGACCCGCGCTCGCGCGTCAAAATGGCGGTGCGCAAAGGCGGCAAGGAAGCCGTCACGCATTACGAGGTGCTGCGGAAATACCCCGGCGCCGACGACAGGCCGGCGGCAAGCATGATCGAATGCGAACTGGAGACGGGCCGCACGCACCAGATCCGTGTGCATCTTGCGCGTGCCGGGCATCCGCTGCTCGGCGACAGCGTCTATGGCGCGGGCTTTCAGTCGAAGGCGGCGCTGCTTCCGCAGAAAACGCGAGCGGCGCTCGAAGCGCTCAACCGCCAGGCGCTCCACGCCTTCCGCCTCGCCTTTTCACATCCGGCGACGGGCAAATTGCTCTCCTTTGAAAGCAAATTGCCGAAAGAGCTCGCCACATTGGAGAAATCTTTCAAAAAAGCCTGAGCCATGATGGCCGCGGGTTAAAAAAATTTCATTTGCGCACCTTAAAGCCGCCAGATGCGTTCCTATATTTGCGTGTTGCCGCTGGCTCATCCTCGAGCAGCGGCGGGACGGCCCGCCGAAACGGGGGCCGAGAAAGAAGGGACTTCAATGGCCCGTATAGCTACCGGCAACTTGCCCGCCATCGCCGAAGGCGGCCTGTCGCACTACCTCTCCGAAATCCGCAAATTCCCGATGCTCGAGCCGCAGCAGGAATTCATGCTCGCCAAGCGCTGGCGCGAGCATGACGACCGCGATGCCGCGCATCAGCTCGTGACTTCCCATCTCCGCCTCGTCGCGAAAATCGCGATGGGCTATCGCGGCTATGGCCTGCCGATCGGCGAGGTCATTTCCGAAGGCAATGTCGGCCTTATGCAGGCGGTCAAGCGCTTCGAACCCGACAAGGGCTTCCGGCTTGCCACCTACGCTATGTGGTGGATCCGCGCGTCGATTCAAGAATATATCCTGCGCTCGTGGTCGCTCGTGAAAATGGGCACAACCGCCGCGCAGAAGCGCCTGTTCTTCAACCTGCGCAAAACCAAAAGCCAGATTTCCGCGCTCGAGGAAGGCGAATTGAAGCCCGAGCATGTGAAGAAGATTGCGACCAAGCTCGGCGTCACCGAAGCAGAAGTGATCTCGATGAACCGCCGCCTCGGCGGCGATACTTCGCTGAACGCGCCGATCCGCGCCGATAGCGAAGCCGGCGAGTGGCAGGATTGGCTGGTCGATGAGAGCGACAGCCAGGAAGCGATCCTCGCCGATCAGGAAGAGAAGTCGAACCGCCATCAGGCGCTGGAGGGTGCGCTGACCGTTCTGAACGAGCGCGAACGCCGCATCTTCGAAGCGCGCCGCCTGGCCGACGATCCGGTCACGCTCGAACAACTCGCCGAGGAATTCGGCGTGTCGCGCGAGCGCGTGCGCCAGATCGAGGTCCGCGCCTTCGAGAAGGTGCAGAAGGCGGTCGTCGAGCGAATGCAGAAGATCGAAGCGCCGGCGGCGGCGCTTCCTGCGATGTGAGGTTCGCACTACCCAAAAAAATCAAAGGCCGGGCGAAAGCCCGGCCTTTTTTATTCATGTCGTCCTCGCGAATGCGGGGACCCATAACCACGACTGGAAATTACTTTCGCAAAGGCTCGGAAACACCACGGGCACAGGGAGTATGGATCCCCGCTTTCGCGGGGATGACAAAACCACTTACCCGCCCCAGGCCGCGAAGGCCTCCGCCATCGCCTTCTCGCCAGCGGGGCCCTTCTCGAAGGCGATCACGCTGCGGCGGCCATTGTCGTAGATGAACGGAATGTCGAGCCATGGCTGCGAGCGCAGGGTCTGCAGGTTGCGCTCGCGGTCGCTTTCCACGGCGGATAGGCCGATCAGGAATAGCCCCTGCACAATGCGGATGCTGATGCCCGCGAGCGGCACGCCCTGCGCGGCCTCGTTGTTCTTGAGCCTGACCACCGGCACCTGCGCGATCCCGCCGAAGCTGTCGTTCCCGGTAAACTGAATCTCGATGTAGTGGCTCGCCGATCCCGAAGTTTCCGGATTGCGTCGGATCGAAAGGACCACCTTCATCTTGCGGTCGGGAATATCGATCTCCGCGCGAACGGCGAGTTCTGGCGAGCGGCCCGGACCGGGACTGATGGTTTCGGTGCGCCAGGTCACGGTGCCGTTGAGCGACGTGAATTGCTGCGTTCCCGGATTTTCCTCGAACAGGAGTGCACGCATCCCCGTGCCTGCCGGCTGCTGGGTCGGCGCGAACGGCGTCTGCTGCTGGGTCTGTTGCGGAACGCGATCGCTCGATTTGTTTTGTGAGGGCGCCGGCGCGTCTTCTTCCTGCTGCGTACCGAGCGGGATCGTACCCGCGACGATCGAGAGAACGCGGTCGCGATGCACGTAGCCGACCGCTCCCGCGAGCAGAAGCAGCATGAAGATAATGCCGAGAACGACAAGCTTGGTGCGCGAAGCCTTGCGCGCATCGTCGCGCGCATAATCGGCCCTGCCGCGCGCTCCGCGCGGACGCAGCGAAGGCTCAGGCCGGGCTTGCGGCGGCGCGGGCTCGCGCGGATCGGGACGGCTACCGCCGCGCGGCGGCGCACGAGGATCGCGCGGCTGCGGTTCGAAATCGTTCAGATCGTCGTAGGAAGCGTCCTGCGCACCCTGCATTCCATTCTCGGAACGCCGCGGTGTTGCCGGCGCCGGACGCGGAGGCGGTTCGCCGCGCGGCGGACGCGCATCGCGGGCGGCCGAGGGCGGCGGCGGGGCGACGGGCGCGGCAGTCGCCTCGCCCTCCACCTTGCGGATCGCTTCCTCCAGCGAAAGGCGCTGGCGCGTGATTTCGGCTTCGGCGAGCGGCGGGTTCATGCCGCGAAGCTGGTTGACCAGCGCCGTCCGCGCGCGGTCATAGACCGCACGGCGCGCCTCGCCCGTATTCGGGTCAAGTGCTGCGATCGCTCGCGCTAGCAGTGGACGGTAATCGGTCATTGGCCCCGGTTATCTCAACGCAATACCCAAGAAATCGTTGCCTCACGATTGAAACGGATTTTGGACCAGAATCGTGTCCTCTCGCTCGGGACTGGTCGAAACCAGCGCCACCGGGCAGTCGATCAGCTCCTCGATTCTCCGCACATATTTGACCGCCGCCGCTGGCAAATCCGCCCAGGAGCGCGCGCCGCGTGTCGAAGACTGCCAGCCCTCGATCTCCTCATAGACCGGCTCGACCTGCGCCTGCGCGCCCTGACTAGCCGGCAAGTAATCCATATCGTGGCCTTTAAGGCGATACCCCACGCAAACTTTCAGCGGGTTCAAGCCGTCGAGCACGTCGAGCTTCGTCAACGCGATGCCCTGAATGCCGCCGGTCCGCACCGACTGTCGTACAAGTACGGCATCGAACCAACCGCAACGGCGCGGGCGGCCGGTGACCGTGCCGAATTCATGCCCGCGCTCGCCCAATCTCTTTCCGATGTCGTCTTTCAACTCGGTCGGAAACGGCCCTTCGCCCACGCGCGTCGTGTAGGCCTTGGTGATGCCGAGCACGTAACCGACCGCGTTCGGCCCGAGACCCGAGCCGGTCGCGGCCTGCGCCGCCACCGTGTTCGACGAGGTCACGAAAGGATAGGTGCCGTGATCGACGTCCAAGAGCGCGCCCTGCGCACCTTCGAACAGAATGCGGTCGCCGCGGCGGCGCGCTTCGTCGAGCAAATGCCACACGCGATCCATGTACGGCAGCACGCGCGGCGCGACCGAAAGCAATTCCTCGCGCAGCGTTGCGCGCTTCACTTCTTCCAGATTCAGGCCGCGGCGAATGGCGTTGTGATGATCGAGCAGACGATCGAGTTTCGCATCGAGCTGCGCGGGCTCGGCGAGATCCATGAGCCGGATCGCGCGGCGGCCGACCTTGTCCTCGTAGGCGGGACCGATGCCGCGCTTGGTGGTGCCGATCTTGAGCCCCGGCCCCGCGCCTTCGCGCAGGCCGTCGAGCTCGCGGTGGAGCGAAAGAATGAGCGAAGTATTTTCCGCGATCCGCAAATTCTTCGGCGAGATTTCGACGCCCTGCCCCGCGAGCCGGTCGATTTCCGAGACCAGCGCATGCGGGTCGAGCACGACGCCGTTGCCGATGATCGCAAGCTTGTTCGGCCGCACGACGCCGGAGGGAAGCAGCGAAAGCTTGTAGGTGTTGTTGCCGATGACGAGGGTATGGCCGGCATTGTGGCCGCCCTGAAAGCGGACCACGACGTCGGCCTGCTCCGAGAGCCAGTCGACGATCTTGCCCTTGCCTTCGTCGCCCCATTGGGAGCCGACGACCACCACGTTCGTCACCGGGATTACTCCAGACCACGCAAAAGAAACCCCGGCACAGAACTGGCCGGGGTGTGCAAAATTACGTAGCCAATCGGACCGGATCAGGCAAGGAAAACGGGCGTCCGGCGTCCACAAGTCGCGGCGAAGTTGCCGGTTTGCAAGGGATTCCATGCAGTCGAAGCGCTTGTTCACGCAACCGAAGAACCCATCTGTTAATCAATTGAGGCAGCCATGACCGGCAAACTTCCCGACGGCTTTCGGCTCGGACCCGCGGCGCTCCGGGTCTCCAATGCGGATCGCGCGCTCGATTTCTACGTGAACAGGATCGGGCTCGCATTGCGCGAGCGAACGGACACAACCGCGATGCTCGGCACGCGCGAGGCGGACGTATTGCGGCTCGACATCGTGCCCGGCATCGCGCCGCGCAACTACAAAGAGACGGGTCTTTATCATGTCGCGATCCTCGTCCCCGACCGGCCGTCGCTCGGCGCCGCGATCGCGCGGCTCGCTGCGAGCGACGTGAGGCTTGGCGCTGCCGACCATCTCGTCTCGGAAGCGATCTATGTCTGGGATCCCGACAACAACGGCATCGAAATCTACCGAGATCGCACCCGAGACGAATGGACGTGGCGCGGCGATCAGGTGCAGATGGCGAACCGCCCGCTCGACTTCGACGGCTTGCTTGCGCAAGCGGATGTCGAAGCGCTCGCACGGATGCCGGTGAAGGAAGGCACGCGCGTCGGCCATGTTCATCTCGAAGTGAACGATCTGGCGAAGGCGCGAAAATTTTACGGCGACGTAATCGGTTTTGCGCCGACGGCAACGTTACCCGGCGCGCAGTTTCTCGCGGCAGGCGGCTATCACCATCACCTCGGCACGAACATCTGGGAAAGCCGCAACGGCCC
>JAIELW010000032.1 GCA_019752575.1 Xanthobacteraceae bacterium
GCGGAGAGCAGCGCCTCTTCGCGGCGCGCGGAATCGTCCGACGGCGTCCTGCGTTCGGCAAGCTCGTCCACCGACGACGGCAAATAAGAGAGAAACTTGCGCGCGCGGGCGAAGGCTTCGTCTTCGCTCGCAACCACGTCGTCCACCGCGCCGGCTTTCGCGTGAATTTCCGCGCCGCCGAGTTCTTCCTTGGTCATGTTGATGCCGGTTCGCGCCACCACCGGGGGACCCGCGATGAACATCTGCGAGATGCCCTGCACCATCACCGAGTAGTGGCTCGACACGAGGCGCGCGGCGCCCAGCCCCGCGACCGAGCCCAGACCCAGGGACACCACCGGCACGGTGCCGAGATTCTTCACGACCCAATCCCAGCCGGGGTTGTGCGCGAGATAGGTGTAGCCGAGT
Source organism: Xanthobacteraceae bacterium (assembly GCA_019752575.1). Taxonomy (GTDB): domain Bacteria; phylum Pseudomonadota; class Alphaproteobacteria; order Rhizobiales; family Xanthobacteraceae. The sequence continues at coordinate 406 of JAIELW010000032.1, forward strand.
ACCTCGATGGTCTTTACCGAGCCACCGCCGCCGGTGCCGTCGATCAGACGCACGATGGGCAGGCGAAGTTCGTTCGCCATCTGCTCGGCATGGACCTGCTTCTGCATGATCGCGGCATCCCCCGCGCCGCCGCGCACGGTAAAGTCGTCACCACCGACGACGACAGCGCGCGCGTCGATCTTGCCGCGTCCGAGCACAAAATTCGCGGGCTGGAAGTCGATCAGATCGCCGCTCGCGTCGTATTTACCCTTGCCCGCAATCGCGCCGACTTCGTGGAAACTGCCTTTGTCGAGCAGGCGCTCAATCCGCTCACGGACGGTAAGCTTGCCGGCATCGCGATGCCGCTTCACTTTCTCTTCGCCGCCCATTTTCCTCGCGAGTTCTTCGCGGCGGCGAAGTTCTTCGAGTTCTTTTTCCCAGCTCATTCGTCTTTCCGTGAAACGCTTGACAGAATTGGTCGGCAGCAAGAATGCTGCGAGAAGACTACTTCATCTGCCGAAAGAAATGAAAATGGCCGAATTCGAAGTCCGCTCCGAGATCGCCGGCATCGTGCGGACCATCGAAGTCGCGGTAGGCGGCACAGTCGCACGCAACGGCGCGCTACTCGTTCTGGAATCGATGAAGATGGAAATTCCCGTGCTTGTTCCGCAGGGCGGGAAAGTGAAGACGCTTCTCGTCGAGGAAGGTGCGATCGTTGCGGAAGGCCAGAAGCTAGCCGTTCTGGAGATTTAGATTCGCGCTGTCAGGTAACTTAGTGCGCAACACCGAGATAGGCCTGCCGCACACCGTCGTCGTGCAAGAGTTTTTCTCCAGTGCCGGACAGGACGATACGCCCGTTCTCGATGACATAGGCGCGATCCGCGAGCTTCAACGACATCGCGACATTCTGCTCGACCAGCAAAACGGTCAGACCCGTCTCGCGCAGCTTACGGATGGTCTGAAAGAGCTCCTGCACCAGCGCAGGTGCCAAGCCCAGCGAAGGCTCGTCGAACATGATCAGCTCGGGCTGGCCCATCAGGCAGCGGCCGATTGCAAGCATCTGCTGCTCGCCGCCCGACATGGTGCCGGCGAGTTGCTCCTTGCGCTCGGCGAGACGCGGAAACAGCGAATAGACGCGTTCGATCTCGCTTTCGAGTTTCGTACGCGCGCGCGGCAGCAACGCGCCCATCTCGAGATTTTCCTGCACCGAGAGCGACGGGAAAATCTGGCGGCCCTCGGCAACCTGACCGATACCGAGGTTGCAGACGACGTAGCTCGGCTTGCCGGTGATGTCGGCGCCCTTGAAGCGTATCTTGCCGCCGCGCGGCCGTTCGATGCCGGCAATGGTGCGAATGAGCGAAGATTTGCCCGCGCCGTTCGCGCCGACGATGGCGACGAGTTCGCCCTTGCCAACTTCGAGCGAGACGCGGTCGAGCGCCTGCGCGTCGCCGTAATAAAGGTCGAGATTCTCGATCTGGAGGATCACAGCGCTTCCTCCCCGAGATAACATTCGAGCACTTTCGGATCTTTCGCGATCTGATCCGGCGTGCCGCGCGAGATCAGCTCGCCGTGGTGGAGCACGATCACGTTTCCGGAAAGCGCCATCACCGCGCGCATGACGTGCTCGATCAGCAGGATCGTGAGCCCGCGCTTGTTGAGGTCGAGAAGCACGCGAACCATCTGGTCGATTTCGGTCGGACGTAAGCCCGCCATCACTTCGTCGAGCAAAAGAAGCTTTGGCCGTGTCGCAAGCGCACGCGCGACCTCGAGCCGCTTGCGGTCTGGAAGCGTCAGCGTCGAGGCCGCTTGCAAACGCTTCGATGCCAGCCCGAGAATTTCGAGAACCTCGTCGGCCTTTTGCCGCGCTTCCGAGACAGACGCAGCAGCGTTCAGCGCGCCGACGACGACGTTGTCGAGCACACTCAGGCCCGCGAAAGGCTTCACGATCTGGAAGGTGCGGCCGATGCCGGCTTTGCAAATTTCGTCTGGGCGCCGGCCGTCAATGCGCGCGCCGTTTAGCATTACTGTTCCAGTGTCGGGCTTGTAGACGCCCGCGATCATGTTGAAGCAGGTGGTCTTGCCTGCGCCGTTCGGGCCGATCAGGCCGACGATCTTTCCTTCCGGCACTTCGAACGACACGTTCTGCACGGCCTTGAGGCCGCTGAAGCTTTTCGAGATGCCGGAAACTTCGAGGAGCGCCATCGTCAGCTCCCCTTCTTTCCGGTGTCGCGGTCGAGGCCGAGTTTCTTTTTCAGTGGCGGCCATACGCCTTCGGGCAGGAACATCACGACGCAAAGCAGACAGATGCCATAGAAGACCTGCTTCACGCCCGGTAGATCGATGCCGAGACGCAGCATGACTTCGCGCAAGCCTTCCGCAAGGCCAGTGAGCAGGAACGCGCCGACGACCGGACCGAACAGCGTGCCGATGCCGCCGATGATCGGACCGAGGATCAACTCGATCGAGCGCGAGATATGGAAGACCTGCTCGGGAAAAAGATTGTTGTAGAAGAACGCGAAGATCACACCGCCGAGCGAAGTGAGCGCCGCCGAGAGCACCACCGCATACATCTTGTAACGGAAGATGTTGATGCCGAGCGCCTCCGCCGCCTCGGGGCTTTCGCGGATCGCAAGCCAGTAATACCCGGCGCGGCTTCGCAGCAGCAGATGACAGAGCACGAAGGCAAGCACCGTCATCGCCAGCAGGATGTAATAGAACATCGTCTGGCTGCCGCGCAGGTTGAAGAAATCATTCTGCGTATAATTCGCCACGGGAAGAAAATAGCCCGCCGCGCCGCCGACCCAAGGGAAATGATCGAACCCGATGCGCGCGAACTCGGCGAAGGCAATTGTGAGAATCGCGAAATAGACGCCGGAAACGCCGAAGCGGAACGCGAGAAAGCCGATCACGGCGCCGACAGCGCCAGCGATCACGAGTGCCGGCAACAATCCGATCCAAGGGCTCACGCCGAACTTCACGTAGAGCGCCGCCGTCACGTAGGCGCCAAGACCGATGTAAAGCGCATGGCCAAGCGAAAGCTGGCCCGCGAAACCCATCATGATGTTCCAGCACTGGCCGGCATAAGCGAAATAAAGAATCGTGATGAGCACGACGATCAGATAGTCGTTGAGCACCATCGGCGCGGCGATGAGAGCGGCGAAGAAAAGCGCGAGCAGAATGAGTGCGCTGCGTGGAACGCCTTCGAGAAGAAGGTTCATGCCGTTTTCCGTCCCATGATGCCCTGCGGGCGGAAGAGAAGAACGAGCACGAGGATTGCAAACGAAAACATCGTCTTCGCGGACGGCGTGAAGAAGAAGCCGCCGAGCGCTTCGGTGAGGCCGATCAGGATGCCGCCGACGATTGCGCCCGGCATCGAGCCAAGCCCGCCGGTAATCACGATCACGAAAGCAAGCAGCGTGTAAGCCGGTCCGATCGCAGGCGTCACGTCGGTGACGATCATCAGCATGGTGCCGGCAGCACCAACGCAGGCAGCCCCAATGCCGAAGGTCAACGCATAGAGCCGCTTCACGTCGAGGCCGACGACCAGCGCGCCGTTGTAGTTGTCAGCGCAGGCACGGATCGCCTTGCCGGTCAGCGTGAGGCGGAAAAAAGCAAACAGCGCGACAGCGACAATCAGAGCCGCGATCGCCGCATAGACCTTGCCTGCGTCGATAATGATGCCGCCGATATCGAAGCTGTCGAAGGAATACGAAGTGGTGATGCCCTGCGAATCCGGCCCGAAGATTAGCAGGAGCGCGTTGACCATAATCAGCGCGATCGCGACCAAGAGCATGAACTGGCTGTGCTCGGGCCGGTTGATGAAGGGATTGATGATCGCGCGCTGCATCAGATAGCCGAGCGCAAACAGAACCGCCGAGATCGGCACCAGCATCAGGAGCGGGTCGAGACCGAGCGCGGAGAAGAAGACGATCACGAGATACATCGCGATCGTCATCATCTCGCCATGCGCGAAATTGACGACGCGCACGACGCCGAAAATCACCGAAAGACCGAGCGCCATGAGGCCATAGACAAGGCCCGTCAGCACGCCGCTGATCGCGATTTTCAGAACGACTTCGGTGGTCACTGGATTGCCCTGCGCATCGGTACTCCGGCCGCGGTTAGCGGCCGGAGCAATTCGTGATGCAAACGCTGCTTAGCGCTTGTCGTAAGGCTTCATCGGGTGTTCGGCGGCGGCGTTCGACGCCGACTTCGGCGCAATCGTGACGAGCTTGCCGCCGCGATTCTGGATCGCCGAGTTACGCAGCGCCGCGTTCTGGCCCTTGGCATCGAACTGGATGCCCGGACCCGGCGAGACGTTGTCCTTGATGTTGGTCGCGCGGATCGCGTCGGCGAGCGCCTTCGGATCGGCGGAGCCGGCGCGCTTGTAGGCGTCGGCGGCAACCAGCAACGCCTCGAAGGTATAAACATGGTTCGTGTTCATGTTGATACCCGGATGCGATTTCGCGAGCGCGGCTTCGAGCGCCTTCGAGAGCTTCTTGTTCGGGTCGTACCACGGCACGAAGCTCATCGGACCGTCGCCGAGTTTGCCGAGGGTCTTGAGATACTGGTCTTCATACCAGCCCGGACCCATCGAAAGAACGCACTTCGGCGACCAGCGCTGCTTCACGAGTTCGCGCGTGATCAGGATCGCGTCGTTGAGGCGGCTGACCATTACGAGCGCTTCGGCGTTCGTGGCTTTCGCCTTCGCGACTTCCACCGAAAGATCGCGAGCGGTGCCGTCATAAGCGATGGTCTCGAGCACCTTGTAGGGGGTGTCCGCAAACTTCGCCATGGTGCCGGTGAAACCCTTCTGCATCGCCGAGCCGAAGGTGTCGTTCACGTGCATGAACACGGCCGTCTTCGGCGCGTTGCCGGTCACCTTGAAGATTTCGATCTGGTTCTCGAAAGCGTTCGCAAGAATCGTCGGCGCCGTCGGGAAGTTACGGAATACGAACTTGTAGCCCTGCTCCGTGATCGGCGGCGCGGCGGCGATATTGATGACGTAAGGAATGCCCTTTTGCTCGGCGACCTGCGCGATCGCGGTCGACTGGCCGGAATCGAAGGCTCCGACCAGCAACTGTGCGCCTTCGTTGATGAGGCGCTCGGCGCGCGCGCGGGCGACTTCGACGTTGGTTTCGGTGTCGCCGTTCATGATCTGAAGCGTCGGCAGCTTCAGGTCCTTCAGGATGCCGGCGGTGATGTCTACGCCGCGCTGGCAGTCCTGCCCGATGCCGGCCTGCGCGCCGGAACGCGGCAGGAGCACCCCGACTTTCAGCGGCGCGCCCTGCGCCGAGATGATGTTGAACGGAGCGGTGCCTGCGACGACACCGGCGGCACCCATGCCCGCGGTAAATGTGCGGCGCGAAATACGGGTCTTCGAAGCCATTTTTTCCTCCCCTGAACTTCGTTGTTCTTGTCGTTAGTCTGCCTCGCTGCGGAGGCGATTGTCGATCATTATATCACATTACAATCGCTCGTCCCGCGCGAAAATGCGGATTATGTCGTTATGAATTATAATACATTGGGCTGTTTCGACTGCAATCTTGCGGCGCACAGCGTTTGGTATCCCAACCATCGCGCGGACATTCTTGCCCTTTTCGCCAAGCGAACCAGAAACATGCTTGCCGCCAACTGCTCGCGCAGCCATACTTGATTGCAGCTGGGATCGAAGAAACGGGATGTTTCCTTTGCGTGGTTTGTGACGCGGCAGGAAGCAAAACTCGCGGCGATTGCCAGACAGGGAGGAAAGTATATGCACAATAAATCACGTATCACGCGCCGCGACGCCTTGAAGATGGCGGGCGTCGGCGCCGCTGCCGCAGCATTTCCCTTCGCCCGTCCCGCGATTTCGCAGGGCGCGCCGCTCCGGGTCGGTCTCTTGTTGCCATACAGCGGCACCTTCGCCGCGCTCGGCGACGGGATCACCAACGCGATGGATCTTTATGTGAAGCAGCAGGGCGGCAAGCTCGCCGGCCGCACCATCGAATGGGTGAAGGTCGACGACGAATCCGCACCCCCGAAGGCGACCGAACTCACCTCGAAGCTCGTGCAGGGCGAAAAGGTGGACGTGCTGATCGGCACCGTTCACTCCGGTGTTGCCATGGCGATGGCCAAGATCGCGCGCGAAGCCGGAATCCCGACGCTCATTCCAAACGCGGGCGCGAACGTGCTCACCCGCGCGCAATGCGCGAAGAACATCTTCCGTACTTCCTTCGGCAACAGCCAGCCCGGCGTCGCCACCGGCATCGCGATGATCAAGGCCGGCATCAAGACCGCGGTCACTTATTCCTGGGGTTATGCCGCGGGTGAAGAATCCGTCGCTGGCTTCAAGGAGAGCTTCGTCGCGGGCGGCGGCAAGATCATCAAGGAACTGACGCTGCCGTTCCCGAACGTCGAATTCCAGGCGGGGCTCGCCGAAATCGCATCCCTGAAACCGCAGGCGGTCTATTCGTTCTATGCCGGCGGCGGCGCGCTGAAGTACATGCAGGACTACGCGGCGGCCGGTCTGAAGAGCTCCATACAGCTCTGGGGCCCCGGCTTCCTGACCGACGGCGTCGAAAAGGCTGCGGGCGCGGCGGGCGAGGGCGTGAAAACCGCGCTCCACTATGTCGAGTCGCTCGACAACGCCGAAAATAAGAAGTTCCGCGCGGACTACAACGCGGCCTTCAAGCGCTTCCCGGACGTCTATGCCGTGCAGGGCTGGGATACGACGCAACTCCTCGACGTCGGCCTCAAGGCGGTTGGCGGCGACATCAAGAAACAGGACGACCTTTACAAGGCGATGCGCGCCGCGAAGTTCAATTCGCCGCGCGGACCGTTCCGTCTGTCGGCGGCGCAGAACCCGATTCACAATTTCTATCTGCGCGAATTGAAGGGCGGCGAAAATGTCTATCTCGGCGTAGCCGCGGCCGACGTTTCCGATCCGACTACCGGCTGCAACCTCGCCTGATCGGAGTCTGACAATCTAGTGTGAGCGGGGGCGAAAGCCCCCGCTTGCCATATCTGGATCTGGCGCCGGGGGACGCCGCGTAATGGATCTCGTTTTAATTCAGTTGCTGAACGGCGTGCAGTACGGATTGCTGATTTTTCTTGCGGCGTCCGGCCTCACGCTCGTCTTCGGCATCATGGGCGTGATCAATCTCTCCCACGGCTCGTTTTATATGCTCGGCGCCTATGGCGCGCTGACGTTGACGCAATTCACCGGCGATATCTTCCTCTCGCTTGCGCTCGGCGTACCGCTCGCTTTCGTGTTCGGCTTCATTATCGAGTGGCTGTTTATTCGCCATCTTTACGATCGCGATCATTTGCAGCAGGTGTTGCTCACCTTCGCGCTCATTCTGATCTTCAACGAAGCGCAGAAAATTCTCTGGGGCAGCTACCCGCATAGCGTGCCGGTGCCGGGTTATTTGCAGGGCGGCATCAAAATCTCCCAGTTCCTCAGCTATCCCTATTATCGCGTAGCGGTCGCCGCGTTCTGCGTGGCGCTCGCGCTCGCGATGATGTTCGTGATTCAGAAAACGCGGATCGGCCGCATTATCCGTGCAGGCGAATCGAACCGGGAAATGGTCGAAGCGCTCGGTATCGACTCGCGGCTGCTCTTTCGTTTCGTGTTCGCGTCGGGTGCAGCACTCGCAGCCACCGCGGGCATCGTCGCCGCACCGCTGGAGAGCGTCTATCCCGGCATCGGCGAACCGGTGCTTATCATTTCCTTCGTCGTCGTCGTGATCGGCGGCATCGGCTCGATCAAAGGGGCATTTGTCGGCGCGATCCTGATCGGCGTCGCCGATGCGCTCGGCAAGGTTTACTTCCCGGCATTTTCCTCGAGCGTCGTCTACGCGCTGATGGCGGCCGTCTTGATCGCGCGCCCAGGCGGTCTGTTTGGACGAGCGGCCTAGACCATGCTCGCGCGTCCTCGCCCGCTTGTCATCGTTATTCTGCTTGCGCTGCTCGCTTATGCGGTGGCGCTGCCCTTCTTCGGCGGACCTTTCGCGCTGAAGTTCGCGACCCGCATCATGATCACGGGTATTTTCGTGATCAGCCTCGATCTTTTGATCGGCATTACGGGCATGGTCAGTTTCGGCCACGCGCTTTATTTCGGACTGGGCGCCTATTCGCTTTATTTCATCTCGCCCGTTTCGTCCGCGGCAAATGCTTTCTTCGCAATTCCCTTCGCGATCCTGCTCGCGGGCGCGGTCGCGGTCGTCGTCGGTTCGGTCGCCGTGCTGACGAAGGGCTTCTACTTCATTATGGTAACGCTCGCTTTCGGGCAGATGGGCTTTTCGCTCTTCTTCGATACGAAAATCGCCGGCGGTACCGACGGCGCTTATATCAACGTGCGTCCGGTCTTTTCGATCGGCTCGCAGCAGTTGCTTAGCTTCTCGAACCGAACGGTGTTCTTCTATTTCTGTCTCGCCGCTTTGGTGCTCTCCTATCTGTTCCTGTTGTGGCTGGTGCGCACGCCGTTCGGTCGCGTGCTGCAAGGCATTCATCACAACGAAGCGCGCATGAGCGCGCTCGGGTTCAACACCTACGCCTACAAGCTCGCAAGCTACGTGATCGCGGGCGCAATGGCCGGCTTCGCGGGCGTACTGTTCGCGGCGATCGACGGCTACGTCGCGCCGGAACTCCTCGGCTGGCGCGAGTCGGGACTTGCGATCATGATGGTGGTGCTCGGCGGCGCGGGCACGCTTTACGGCCCTGTGCTCGGCGCCATTCTTTATTCCATCGTCGAAGAGACGCTGAAAAGCGCGAGCGAGCTTACCGCGATCTTCTCGCTTGTCATGAACACGGCGACCGCGAAATGGCTGGGCGGGATCGTTGCAAACAGCTGGTCGATGGCGCTTGGTTTCTTTCTGATTGCGGCAGTGCTCGCCGCGCCCAAGGGTATCGCCGGGTTCATCGAGAGGTTCGCGGGCGAGGCGAAGCGCTCGAAGCCGCGGGAAATCAAACCTTCCGCAGAGCGCCGCGAACGCGAAAAGGCGATGCTGCTCGAGGTCGAGAATCTTTCGCGCGCGTTCGGTGGTCTCGTCGCGGTGAACGGCGTTTCCGTGAAATTCCCGCCGAACAAGGTGCACGGCATCATCGGGCCAAACGGCGCGGGCAAGACCACTTTCATCAACGTCCTTTCCGGTGCGCTCAAGCCGAGCGCCGGCAACATCCGTCTTGAGAACGACGAGATCGGCGGCAAGAAGCCGTACCACGTCGCGCGGCGCGGGCTCGGCCGGTCTTACCAGCGCACGAACGTCATTCTGCCGTTCACCGCGCGCGAGAACTGCGCGCTCGCGGCGCAGGCGCAATTTCCGTCGCCGTTCCGCTTCAACAACAAGTGGCGGCGTGAGGCAGAAGACGAAGCGGTCGAGAACGCGCTGAAGGCGGCGGGCATCGCGCCGGAGCGCGCGGACATTCGCGCTTCCAACTTAAGCCACGGCGAACAACGGCAGCTCGAGATCGCGATGCTGATTGCGTCGGGCGCAAAACTGCTTCTTCTCGACGAGCCGCTTGCCGGCATGGGGCCGGAGGAAACCGGTCGTGTTACCGCGCTGCTTCGCGAACTCTCGGCTGACCACACCATCGTTCTCATCGAGCACGACATGGACGCCATCTTTGCCGCCGCCGACACGCTGACGGTGCTGGTCGAAGGAAAACTTCTCGCGCACGGCACGCCGGAAGAAATCCGGAACAACAAGGCGGTACGCGAAGCCTATCTCGGCGAGTGGGGACAGGAGGCGAAGCCATGAGCACGCTTGCGATCCTCGCCGAAAATATCAACACGCATTACGGCCGCAGCCACATCCTGCGCGGCGTTTCGTTCCGCGTGGCGCCCGGCGAAACCGTAAGCCTGCTCGGTCGCAACGGCATGGGCAAGACAACGCTCCTGCGCACACTCGCGGGTTTGGTGCGGCCCTCGTCCGGTCGCGTTCAATTGAACGGCAATGATGTAACGTTGTCGCGCGCGTCCGTGCGCTCGCGCGCGGGACTCGCGATCGTTCCGGAGGGACGCGGAATATTTCCGAACCTCACAGTCGCCGAAAATCTCACCTTCGCTTCGCGCACAAACAGCAAGGGCGAGCGGCCTTGGCCACTCGAGCGCGTCTATGCGCTGTTCCCACGTCTGTCGGAGCGCAAGCATCACTGGGGCAACGAATTGTCCGGCGGCGAACAACAAATGCTTTCGATCGGCCGAGCACTAATGACGAGCCCTTCGATCGTTCTTCTCGACGAAGCGACCGAAGGTCTGGCTCCGAAACTGCGCGACGAAATCTGGTCCACCGTGAAGCAGATCACGGAATCCGGGATAGCTGCGATCATCGTCGATAAGAATCTGAACGATCTGCTTGCGCTCGCCGACCGCAACACGATCATGGCCAAAGGCGAGATCGTGTTCGACGGCTCATCGGCCGCGCTGCGCGCGGACGAAGCGCTGATCCACCGCCATCTCGGCGTTTGATTACGCGATCCGCCGCTCGGTTGCGGGTTTCGGAAAATCGATCATCGAGGTGAGTTCGCGCAAGGACTGCTCGGGCTTCTTGCCTTCGGTATCGATCACGCGATCGGCTTTGGCGTAAAGCGGCTCACGGCTTTTCAAAATCGAAACCAGATCGTCCATCGCCTTGGCGTTTTCCGCCATGGGGCGAAGATCACCCTGCTCGATCACGCGATTCATGTGCTGATCGGGCTGTGTGCGAACCCAAACCGTCAAGCACGAAGTCAGTAGCAGCTCGAAGGTCGCGGGCTCGGTTACGAGACTGCCTCCCGTCGCAAGCACGAAGCGCGGATGCTCGGCGAGCGCTTTTTCGAGCGCCTCGCGTTCGAAGCGGCGGAAAGTCTGCTGCCCGAACATTTCGAAGATCTCGGAAAGCGCCATGCCGCTTTGTTTTTCGATTTCCCGGTCGAGTTCGATGAAGGGCACTTCCAGTTTGCCGGCAAGCAACTTGCCGAGCGTCGACTTGCCGCCGCCGCGCAGGCCGATGAGCGCCACGCGGCCGCGGCGATCCTCGCTCGACGGGCCGCCGAAATGAGAGAGCAGTACATCGCGCGCTTCCGAGCGCTCGGCAGGCGAAAGACGGTCGAGAAACTGCTCAAGCAAAAGATGCTCGACTTCGCGCTCGGGACGATCATCGACGAGTTCAGCGACCGGAACACTCATCGCCTTCGCGATCCGGCGCAAAAGCACGATCGAGCAGTTGCCTTTGCCGAGTTCGAGTTGCGCAAGATAGCGCTCGGAAACCTTCGATTGTTTCGCAAGCACCTTGCGCGACATGCCGCGGCGGCTGCGGATCATGCGCACGCGCTCGCCGAGCTGCGCCAGGAAGGCGTCGCCGTTCGCTTCTTTCTTCGCCGTATCGTTGCGGTGCCTGGCCATAAAGGTTCAAATCCCGGATTGCAGTATAATTCATGCTGCCCTAGGATTGGAACAGCGAAAGACCACGAAAACACTGCTTTCGCGCATCTTGGAATTATTATTCATCGAAAGCCGGGCCGCCAAAGAGCCCGCAGCGATGTGTCCGCCTTTGGCGGAGGAAACGAGGGAGCGGGAGGATGGTCAATCTTTCGGCCATTACGGAGCGCCGTCCGTACAATGCCACGAGCGAGTTCGTGGACGGCAATGTCAAGGCGGGACGCGGCAACAAGGTCGCCTTCAAGGAAGGCAACCGCACGCTCACTTACGGCGACTTGCAGAAAGATTCCTGCCGCTTCGCAAGCGGACTTGCTGTGCTCGGTTTCGGGCATGAAGCGCGTATGGTCATGCTCGCGCTCGATACCATCGAATTTCCGATCGCGTTCTGGGGCGCGATCCGCGGCGGGGTCGCACCCATTCCGCTGAACACGCTGCTCGCAACCGATCAATACGCCTACATGATCGAGGACAGCCGCGCGGCAGTACTCCTCGTTTCCGAAGCACTTGCAAAAACCGTCGAGCCGGCGCTGCCGAAAATGTCGTGGCTCAAGGCCGTTATCATTGTTGGCGACAAGAAGATTATCTCCACCGGAAAGATTCCGGCTTACTCGTTCGAGGAAGTCGTTGCGAAAGGGAAGCCCGATCTCTTCACCGCGCCGACGCTCTCGGACGAGGTCGCGTTCTGGCTCTATTCGTCAGGCTCCACCGGCGCACCGAAAGGCACCAAGCACGTTCATTCGTCGCTGATGTACACGGCGAAGACCTATGCGGCGCAGACGCTCGGCATGCGCGAACACGACGTGATCTATTCGGCGGCGAAACTCTTTTTCGCTTACGGTCTCGGCAACGCGATGACGTTTCCGATGGCGGTCGGCGCGAGCGCGGTTTTGCTTTCCGGCCGCCCGACCCCCGACTCGGTTTTCGACATCATCAAGAACGAGCAGCCGTCGATCTTCTTCGGGGTGCCGACGCTTTACGCGGCACTCCTGGCGGACAAGCGTGCGACCAAAGGCGCAGGCTCCGGGAAACTGCGCCTCTGCATTTCCGCAGGCGAAGCGCTGCCGCCGCATGTCGGCGAAAACTGGAAGAAGCAGGTCGGCCTCGACATTCTCGACGGCATCGGCTCGACGGAAATGCTGCACATTTTCCTTTCCAACAGTCCGAAAGAATTGCGCTATGGCACTTCCGGAAAGCCGGTTCCGGGTTACGACGCGAAGATCATCTCCGAAGACGGCAGCGAATGCGGTATCGACGAAATCGGCGAACTGATCATTCGCGGTGCGTCGGCTGCGGAAGGCTACTGGAACCAGCGCGAGAAAAGCCGCCGCACGTTTGCCGGCGCTTGGACCTATACCGGCGACAAATACGTGCGCGACGCCGACGGCTTCCTGCGTTGCTGCGGCCGCACCGACGATATGTTCAAGGTGAGTGGTATCTGGGTTTCGCCGTTCGAAGTCGAAGCCGCGCTCGTCTCGCACGAGGCTGTGCTTGAGGCCGCGGTTATCGGCCACGAGGACTCGGACGGGCTTCTTAAGCCGAAGGCTTACATCGTGCTCAAACAAGGCTTCACGTCGAACGATGCTTTGTTCGAAAGCCTGAAGGCGCATGTAAAGGACAAGGCCGGCGCCTGGAAATATCCGCGCTGGATCGATGTCCGCGCCGATCTGCCGAAAACCGCGACCGGCAAGATCCAGCGCTTCAAGCTGCGGGAAGAGGACGCCGGCAAAGGCGTCTAAATCCTTGAGATTCAGGGGCGAATTCTGCTCCTGAATTTTAATGCATTAGGCGCTTGCGCCCTTGGGAAACGCCTATTAGAACCATGCACAATAGTGCATATAGCTTAAAGCGAGCCAGGAACCGCGAGCCATGAAAACCATCGATTGCCGGACCGAGCCCTCGAAGTACCGGCACTGGAAACTCGAATTCGACGGCGAGATCGCGAACCTCATCATGGACGTCGATCCGGCGGGCGGGCTCTCGGCCGACTACGAACTCAAGCTCAATTCCTACGACCTCTCGGTCGATATCGAATTGAACGACGCGATCCAGCGCCTGCGCTTCGAACACCCGGAAGTGCGCGCGGTCGTCATCAAATCCGGCAAGGAAAACGTGTTCTGCTCGGGCGCCAACATCCGCATGCTCGGCAAGGCGACGCATGGACACAAGGTAAACTTCTGTAAGTTCACGAACGAAACGCGGCTCTCGATCGAAGACGCCAGCGAAAACTCGAAGCAGCATTATCTCTGCGCAGTGAACGGCACCGCGGCCGGCGGCGGCTACGAACTCGCGCTCACCGCCGACCACATCATGCTGATCGACGACCGCCGCTCGGCGGTATCGTTGCCCGAGACGCCGCTCTTGGCCGTGCTTCCCGGCACCGGCGGCATCACGCGCGTCACCGACAAGCGGAAAGTCCGGCGCGACTACGCGGACTTTTTCTGCTCGACCGAGGAAGGCATTCGCGGCCAGAAAGCCGTCGCGTGGCGGCTGGTCGACGAAACCGTGCCGAAATCGAAATGGAACGACGCGGTAACGGAGCGTGCGAAGGCGCTTGCCGCGAAATCGGACCGCCCGAAGGGCGCGAAAGGCGTTGCGCTAACGGCGCTCGGCCGCAAGATCGATGGCGATCAGATCTCCTATCCCCACGTATCGGTGGAAATCGAGCGCGAGCGCAAACTCGCAACGATCACGCTGCGCGCCTCCAAAGAAAAAGTGCCCGCCTCCGCATCGGAAGCGCTCGCGCAAGGCGACAAGTTCTGGCCGCTCGCGGTTGCGCGCGAGCTCGAAGATGCGATCCTGCATCTGCGCTTCAACGAGCCGTCCATCGGCCTTCTTCTGTTCAAGACCGAAGGCGACGCACAGAGCGTGCTCGACTTCGACAAGTTCATCGCCGCGAACCAGAAAGACTGGTTCCTCCGCGAAGTGCGCCACTACATCAAGCGCGTGTTGAAGCGCGTGGACGTCACCTCGCGCAGCTTCGTCTCGCTGATCGAGCCGGGCACCTGCTTCGCGGGCATGCTCGCCGAACTCGTATTCGCGTCCGACCGCGCGCTGATGCTGATCGGTCAGCGCGAAGGCGACAATAAGCCGCCGGCCGCGATCATGCTCTCGGAAGCGAACTTCGGCCTTTATCCGATGGGCAACGGGCTTACGCGCCTGGAAACCCGGTTCCTCGGCGAGCCGGAAAGCGTTGCGCGCGCGAAAGCGAAACAAGGCGAGAAAATCGAAGGCGAGGACGCCGTCGAACTCGGTCTCGTCACTTTTGCCTACGAAAACTTCGACTGGGACGACGAAATCCGCGTGATGCTTGAGGAGCGCGCGAGCTACTCGCCCGACGCACTCACCGGCATGGAAGCGAATATCCGCTTCGCGGGCCCCGAGACGATGGAAACCAAAATCTTCGGCCGCCTCACCGCCTGGCAGAACTGGATCTTCCAGCGGCCGAACTCGGTGGGCGAACAGGGCGCTTTGAAACTTTACGGTACCGGCATTCAGCCGACCTTCGATCGCGAAAGGGTGTGAACCAATGAACATCATGAACGTCGATTACGACGGCCTCATCCCGAACAACGTCAACTTGAACGGCGATCCGCGCGTGAAAGCCGCGCTCGAGAAGTGGCATCCCGGCTATCTCGACTGGTGGAATGACATGGGGCCGGACGGTTTTCAGGAGTCGCTCGTTTATCTGCGCACGGCAGTGAGCGTCGATCCGAAAGGCTGGGCGAAATTCGATTACGTGAAGATGCCCGACTACAAGTGGGGCATTCTGCTCGCACCGCAGGGCGAGGATCGCAAGATTCCGTTCGGTGCGCATGCCGGCGAGAAAGCGTGGCAGGAAGTGCCGGGCGAATATCGCGCGATGCTCCGCCGCCTCATCGTGATCCAGGGCGATACCGAGCCGGCGTCGGTCGAGCAGCAGCGTTTCCTCGGCAAGACCGCGCCGTCGCTCTACGATATGCGCAATCTCTTCCAGGTGAACGTCGAAGAAGGCCGCCACCTCTGGGCAATGGTCTATCTCCTGCAGAAATATTTCGGCGCTGACGGCCGTGAAGAAGCCGAAGCGCTGCTGCAGCGCCGCTCCGGCGACGAAGATACGCCGCGCATGCTGGGTGCCTTCAACGAAGAGACGCCGGACTGGCTCTCCTTCTTCATGTTCACGTTCTTCACCGACCGCGACGGCAAGATGCAGCTCGAGGCGCTCGCGCAATCGGGCTTCGACCCGCTGTCGCGGACGACGCGATTCATGCTCACCGAAGAAGCGCACCACATGTTCGTCGGCGAAACCGGCGTCGGCCGCACCATCGAGCGGACCTGCCAGGAAATGCAGAAGGCCGGCATCGAAGACCCGTTCGACGTCAATGCGGTGCGCAAGCTCGGCGTAATCGACCTGCCGACGCTGCAGAAGAAAGCGAACCTGCATTACTCGTTGACGCTCGATCTGTTCGGCAACGAAATCTCGACGAACGCCGCGAGCGCATTCCACGCCGGCGTCAAAGGCCGCTATCGCGAAGACAAGCTCGACGACGACCACAGGCTCGAGTCCTCGACCTATCCGGTCACGCGCTTCAAGGATGGCAAGATCGTCACCGAAGAAGTGCCGGCGCTCTCCGCGCTCAACATGCGGCTGCGCGACGACTATGTCGCGGACTGCCAGGGCGGCGTCTCGCGCTGGAACAAGGTGATCGAGAAATACAACATCGGCTTCCAGCTCAAGCTCCCGCACGTCGCGTTCCATCGCCACATCGGCGAATTTTCGTCGATCAAGACCGACGTCGACGGCAACGTGATCGACGACGCGGCGTGGGATAAGAAGAAGGACGAGGTCCTGCCCTCCACCAGCGACCGCGATTACATCGAGAGCCTGATGGCGCCGCAATTCGAGCCGGGCAAGTTCGCGAGCTGGCTGGTGCCGCCGAAAGTCGGCATCGACAATAAGCCGGGCGATTTCGAATACGTGAAGATCGCCTAAATATTCTGCGTCATGCCCGGCCTCGTGCCGGGCATCCACGCCTTCAAGGCCTCACCACGCGAAAGGCGTGGATGGCCGGGACAAGCCCGGCCATGACGAGGTAGAGACTGCGGACATGAGCGCACCCATCAAGCAGCATCTGATCGACCCCGCCGTTTGCATCCGCTGCAACACGTGCGAGGCGACCTGCCCGGTCGACGCGGTTACGCATGACGCGAACAATTACGTGGTCGATGTCACGAAATGCAATTTCTGCATGGACTGCGTGGCGCCCTGCCCCACGGGTTCCATCAATCATTTTGTGACGGTGAAAACTCCGTTCTCGCTCGAGGAACAATTCTCGTGGAGCGATTTGCCTGACGTCGAGGAAATTCCCGACACCGGCGGCGCGATCGGAACGGCGGAAGCGATTGACGACGAGGCCGCGGCGCTTCTGACCGACGCGCACAAAGGCGCCGGCGGACAGATGAAGGCGCCGCGCTCCGCGAGCAAGCCGCGCATCAATCTGTTCGGACGCCGCGCGCCCGCGGAAGCGAAAGTCACCGGTAACCTGAAGCTCACCGGCGAAGGCGCCTCCGCCGATATCCACCACATTATATTGGACTTCGGCACCACCTCCTTTCCGGTGCTCGAAGGCCAGAGCATCGGCATCGTATTGCCGGGCACCGACGAAAACGGCCGCCCGCACAAGATGCGCCTTTTCTCCATCGCGTCGCCGCGCGACGGCGAGCGGCCGAACACGAACAACTTCTCGCTTACCGTCAAGCGCGTGGTTACGAAGAGTGCTGACGGTAGCGCGCAAAAAGGCATTGCCTCGAATTACGTCTGCGATCTGAAGCAGGGCGACAAGGTGCAGGTCGCGGGACCGTTCGGCTCGACGTTCCTGATGCCGGACGATTCCGAAGCCGACATCGTCATGATCTGCACCGGCACGGGCTCGGCGCCGTTTCGCGGTTTCACAGAGCGCCGCCGCCGCTCGATGCCGAATGCAAAGGGAAAGCTTTACCTTTTCTTCGGCGCGCGCACGCCGGAAGAACTTCCCTATTTCGGCCCGCTACAAAAGGTGCCGAAGACGCTTTTGGATCAGGAGCTCGTGTTCTCGCGGCTTGCCGATAAGCCCAAAGAATATGTGCAAGACCGTATGAAGAAGCGTTCGGCCGATCTCGCGGCGCTACTGCAGAAGAACACTACGCACATATATATGTGCGGCCTGAAAGGCATGGAGGCGGGAGTCGAAGAATCCTTCGCCTCCATCTGTCGCGAGCACAAGCTCGACTGGGCGGCGATCCGCGCGAAGATGCGCGACGAAGGCCGCTTTCACGTGGAAACGTATTGATTTCTCCGTCGTCCCGGCCAAGGCGCGAAGCGCCGCGAGCGGGGACGACGAGGGCGGAGTTCGCGGCCCATGGTTCGAGACGCATCGCTTCGCGATGCTCCTCACCATGAGGAGAATATGTTGCCGATTCAGTTCTCAAACAGCGCGCAGCCCAAAACCTCCCGCGAAAAGCTCGAGGGGTGCAGAGCGCCGCGCAGCGCGACATTCATTGTTTCGCACCTTCCGAAAAAGGCGCGTTCGCTCCGCAGCGCTCTGCTTCCGGCGTTTGTTCGGATTCGGGCCGCGCTTTTCGTGATGCGCTCAAGGAACGCATCTCCGTCAGCCGTGCTCCCGGCAGGCGAGCCTAGTCTCGCCGGGCGGTGCCCCGCACCCGCCCCGGACTGCATCTGCGACATGCGATCGGAGGCGCCGTCCGCTTCCCGCAATCAAAACGCCTCATGAATGCGCCCTCGAAGGAAACGGAATAGGAATATAATCCGATGACGTTAGAATGTCAAGTCTTGTCTTTCGGGGCGCAAACGAAAACACAAAACACCCTCATGGCCGGGCTTGACCCGGCCATCCAGAGCAAGTTGCGATGCCATGAAGTCCTGGATGCGCGGGTCAAGCCCGCGCATGAGGGGGAATACGTCACAGCCTTACCGTGTTGCGCCTGGATTCCGGATCGCTGCAAACCAAGTCGGATATATCCGACTTG
The DNA here is from genome assembly GCA_019752575.1 of Xanthobacteraceae bacterium. Classification (GTDB taxonomy): domain Bacteria; phylum Pseudomonadota; class Alphaproteobacteria; order Rhizobiales; family Xanthobacteraceae. The sequence goes on from JAIELW010000032.1 coordinate 18,788, forward strand.
GTACTTTTAGTTGTCGATCTCGGGCAAGCCCGAGATCGATGCGGCGTCCGGAATGACGGTTTACGAAAGCAAATCCGCGACTGCGAGCGCGATAATCTTCGTCGCAGCCTTCAGGTCGTTCAGCCGCAAGTTTTCGTCGGCATTGTGCGCGTTCGCTTCGAGAATCGAATGCGGGCCTGCGCCATAGAGCACCGCCGGAATACCGTGCGAGGAATAGTGCCGCGCGTCGGTGTAAAGCGGCACGCCATTCGACGGGATGTCGACTTTAAGTTCGTTCTTCGCGTGTTTTCGAATCGCGGCAGCGATCTTCTCGAAGCCTTTTTCTTCCGTGAGCGGCAGCGCCAGCAGGATACGGCGCACATCGGCACGAATGCCCGGAAACTTTTTCGCGGCGCTTTCGATCAGAGCTGCCTTATCTCTTCGGTTCGTTGAAAGTTGCGATCACGCTCGCCTTCGTCGGCACCATCGTCTCGGAAACCTTGGGAGCCAATGCCGGGCTCGGCTATCTGATTTCGAACGAAGGCGCGAATTTCCGGATGGCGAACGTTTATGCGGCGCTACTCTTGCTCGCGTTCGAAGGCGTTTTGATGTACGCCTTCTTCGTCTGGATCGAGCAATATTTCACGCGCTGGGCTTTCCGCTCGCAGATGAGCGCCGCGGCGTAGACTATCGCGCCGCTTCGTAGCGCGCCATGAACTTCGGCGACATTTCGCGAAGCTTTGCTTCGCCGATGCGGCCTGAGCGCGTGATGTAACTCATCGCGAAATCGAGCGGCGCCAGCTTCATGTGTTCTGGAAAATTTTCGTACCAGGCCGCGCTCGTCTTCGAAGCTTTCACGATCTTCTCGACGATGGGTTTGCGCTCGCCTTCGTAGCGTGCGAGCGCTGTGTGAACACTCGGTTCCAATTCAAGCGCCTTCGCGAGCGCGATCGAATCTTCGAGCGCGAGCCGCGTGCCCGAACCGATGGAGAAATGCGCGGTATGAAGCGCGTCGCCAACCAGCACAACGTTCTCTTGCGACCAGCGCTCGTTCCAGATCCAGGGAAAATCGCGCCACACCGATTTGTTCGAGATCAGTTTATGGCCTTCGAGCGTTTGCATAAACAGACGCTCGCAAAGCGCCTTGTTCTCGTCCTCGGATAACTTCTCGAAGTTCGCGCGCACGAATGTCTCACGGTCACATTCGATGATAAAGGTGCTTTTGTCCGGTGCGTAACGGTAATGATGGGCGTTGAGCGTGCCGTATTCGCACTCGACGAAGGTCTGCGTCAACGTTTCGAAAGGCTTCGTGGTGCCGAACCAGATGAATTTGTTGCGGAAAAGATCGGTGCTGGTCCGGAATTGCGGATGGTTCGCGCGAAGCCATGAATTGACGCCGTCGGCGGCGACAATGAGATCGAACGTTTTCAGGTCGTCCGCGCTTTCGATGCGCCGCTGGAATTCCGGCTTGATGCCGACGGAGGCGGCGCGCGCCTGCAAGAGCTTCAGAAGCTCTAGCCTTCCAATTGCGGAGAACCCGACGCCGTCGATCGCGACGCGCTCGCCGCGCAGCACCAGCGTCATGTCGCGCCAGTGCTCCATATGCGGCGCAATCGCCTCGACCGTCTCCGGATCGTCGGCGCGCAGAAAATCGAGCGCGCGGTCCGAGAACACGACGCCGAAGCCGAAGGTCGCGTCCGCCGCATTCTGCTCGAACAATGCGATCTCGGCAGACGGATGCTTCCGTTTCCGGAGATAAGCGAAATAGAGCCCGGCGGGGCCGCCGCCAACAACTGCGATCTTCAACGCCGTTTCCTGTTCGGTACCGAGGGACTAGACTTACCGGAACCATACGAAGCGCGGCAAAATCTGCAAAGCCGCGATGAACGAGGAACGCCCCCGTGAATTTTTCGACCTTCAAGCCGCAGCATTTTCTCTGGCATCTTTCGAACGGCGTCGGCACCGTTACGCTCAATCGCCCGGATCGCAAGAACCCGCTGACCTTCGAATCCTATGCCGAATTGCGCGATACCTTTCGTGCGCTCAAGCATGCGAAGGACGTAAAGACAATCGTCATCACGGGTGCCGGCGGAAATTTCTGCTCGGGCGGCGACGTGCATGAAATCATCGGCCCGCTGGTCGAAATGCGCCGCAAGAAAGATCGCGCGGGCTTGCTGAAATTCACGCAGATGACGGGCGATCTCGTGAAAGCTATGCGCGGCTGTCCGCAGCCGATCATTGCTGCGATCGACGGCGTCTGCGCGGGTGCGGGCGCGATTCTCGCGATGGCGTCCGATCTCCGCTACGGCACCGCGCAGAGCAAAGTCGCATTTCTCTTTGTGCGCGTTGGACTTTCGGGCGCCGACATGGGCGCGTGCAATCTCTTGCCGCGCATTATCGGCGCGGGCCGCGCGGCGGAATTGCTCTATACCGGCCGCACAATGAGCGGCGATGAAGCGGAGCGCTGGGGTTTCTTCAACAAGCTCTGTGCGCCCGAAAAAGTTCTCGAAGAGGCTGCGGCGCTGGCCGGCTCGCTCGCAAGCGGTCCGACCTACGCGCATGCGATGACCAAGCGCTGCATTCATTTTGAGTGGGACATGCCGGTCGATGCCGCGATCGATCATGAGGCGCGCGAACAGGCGATCTGCATGGGAACGATGGATTTCGAGCGCGCCTACGAGGCCTTCGCCGCAAAGCAGAAGCCGGTTTTCAAGGGCGACTGATTATTCCGGCAGCACGGCGGTCGCTTCGATTTCGACCAGTGCTTGTTTCTCGACCAGACGCACGACCTGCACCACCGCCATCGCGGGGAAATGCTTGCCCATGACTTCACGGTAGACAGCACCGATCTCGCGCTGAAGCGCGAGATAATTTTCGATGTCGGTGACATACCAGGTAAGCCGCACGACATGCTTCGGCTCCGCGCCTGCTTCGGCAACGATCGCGACGATGTTCTCGAGCGTCTGCTTCGTCTGCGCGGCAAGGCCTTCTGCGAATTTGCCGTGCTCGTCCCAACCGATGACGCCGCCCGTTACGATCACGCGGCCCTTCGCGCTCATGCCGTCGGAATAGCCTTTCGGCTGCGGCCAGCCTTTGGGGCGCAGCACGGCGGGTCCGGATTTGCTTTTGTCGAGCATCGCGATCACGAGGCGAGTTTGGCATTGATGGAAGCGGCGGTTTCGCGCAAACGGAAGCGTTGCAGCTTGCCGGTATCCGTTTTCGGCAGGCTAGTCACATATTCCACTGCGCGCGGATACTTATACGGTGCGACTTCGGATTTGACGAAGTCCTGCAGCGCTTTGGTCATCGCGGCATCGCCGGTGAAACTGGCGCGCAAGACCACATAGGCTTTCACGATCTGACCGCGCTCCGGACAAGGCGCGGCGACCACGCCACATTCGGCGACCGCGGGATGTGCCAAGAGTACCAATTCCACTTCGGGACCGGAGATGTTGTAGCCCGCGGAAATGATCATGTCGTCGGATCGCGCCTGATACCAGAAATAACCGTCCTTGTCGCAGAGATACGTGTCGCCGGTGACATTCCAGCCGTCCTCGACATACTTCCTCTGCCGCTCGTCGGCGAGATAGCGGCAACCGGTCGGCCCGCGCACCGCGAGACGGCCCGGCGTATTGGGCGGCAGCGCGTTGCCGTTCTCGTCGATGATTTTTGCATGATAGCCCGGCACGGGTTTGCCGGTCGCGCCAGGACGAATTTCTTCTTCCGGCGAGCCGATGAAGATATGCAGCATTTCGGTCGAACCGATGCCGTCGAGAATCTTGATCCCGGTCGCTTGATGCCAGGCTTCCCACGTCGCTTTCGGCAATGCTTCGCCCGCGGAAACGCATTTCCTGAGCGAGGAAATATCGCGGCCTTCGAGCTTGCTTAAGATCGCGCGATAAGCGGTCGGCGCGGTGAAGCAGACCGTTGCGCGATGCTGTTCGATCGCGGAGAGCAGATCGTCGGGTGCCGCTCTTTCCAAAAGCACGGTCGAGGCGCCTGCACGCATCGGAAAGAGCACAAGGCCGCCGGTGCCGAATGTGAAAGCGAGCGGCGGCGAACCGATGAAGCGATCCTCGGTATTGGCCCGCAGCACATGCTTGCCGTAGGTATCGCAGATCGCAAGGAGATCGCGATGAAAATGCATGGTGCCTTTGGGCTGGCCGGTCGTGCCTGAAGTAAACGCGATCAGGCAGACATCGTCGGCGGCCGTGTTGCAGGCTGCGAAGTTCTCATAGTCCGGTTGCGCCATCAGGCGCTCGAGCACGCCCTCGCCCCAATAGACCAGTTGCTTTAATTCCTGCGCGACCGGCTTCGCCTTCTCCATCTCCTCCGCGAGCCGCGCGTCGCAAAGCGCAATAGCGATTTTTGCGTTCTGAACGACGTAGGAGATCTCTTTCGCGCGCAGCAGCGGCATGGTCGCAACGACGACCCCGCCCGCCTTTAAAACCGCGAGGTAGCAGGCGGCCATCATCGCGTTATTCGCCGAGCGCAAGAGAACGCGATTTCCCGGTATCAAGCCGAGATCGTTCACGAGCACGTTTGCGATTCTGTTCACGCGCTCCTGCAGCTCGGCGTAGGTCAGCGTTTCCGCGGGAGTCACGACGCAGGTTTTACCGCCAGACCCGCGCTCTACCGCCTTATCCAGCAATTCGACGCAGGCATTCAGGCGATCGGGGTATTGAAGCCCGGGAAGCTCGAAAACGTACTCGGGCTGCAAACTCGCAGGCGGAAGGTTATCTCTTGCGAAGGTATCGAGATGGGCGCTTGCGATCATTCGAACCTCCTCTTCTCAGTTCTGCGCGATTCCGTTGCGCACGCTTGTTTTCAACTTGCCCAGGAGTTTCGTGAGCGTTGCGAATTCGCTTTGCGAAAGCTCGCCGAACATTCCGGCAATCCAGTTCTCGTGCTCCTTCGCCATCTTCGCGAACTGCCGGCGGCCCTTTTCGGTGAGGCTTACGATATGGGAGCGGCGGTCGCTCTTGTGTTGCTTGCGCGAAATCACTTCTTCCGCGAGCAGACGATCCACGAGTCCGGTGACGTTGCCGTTCGTCACCATCATGCGCTGCGACAGTTCGCCGAGCGTCATGCCGTGCGGCTTGCGCTCGAGCTGCGCCATCAGGTCGAAGCGCGGCAGGGTCACGTCGAAACGCTCGCGCAGGCGGCGGCGGATTTCGTTTTCGATCAAAGTGTTGGTCGCAAGCAGGCGTAGCCAAAGCCGCAGCTCGGCTTTGTGATCACCGGGTGCCTCGGCAATCTTGGTTTCAGCGTCCAGCGCCGTGGCCTGTTCGAGCTCCATGTAAGCCCACGATCCGGCTTGCGATGAAAGTACTTTAAGCCTAAACTACTTTTCCTGCAAGCAGCGAAAACGCGAGGTTTTCTCGATGCGAATTGCAGTCGTAGGCGGCGGACCGGCAGGCGTTTATTTCGCGATTCTCGCGGCCAAAGCCTGGCCGAACACCGAAATTGCCGTGTTCGAGCGCAATCGCGCCGACGATACCTTCGGCTTCGGCGTTGTCTTCTCCGACGAGACGCTCGATACCTTCGAGAAACACGACCGCGAGAGCTACCAGGCGATCGCGGATAACTTCGCCTATTGGGACGACATCGAAATCCATTTCAAAGGCAGCCTGCACCGCATCGGCGGCAACGGCTTCTGTGGCTGCGCTCGCACGACGCTCCTGAAACTCCTGCATGATCGCGCGCGTGCGCTCGGCGTGAAGCTGAACTTCGAGACCGAAGCCGACCCGGCGCTATTCGCGCTCAAAGGCTACGACCTGATCGTCGCCGCCGACGGCGCAAACAGCCGCATCCGCGAAACTTTCCGCGATCATTTCGGTACCGAGCTCGACTACCGGCCCAACAAGTTCACCTGGATGGGTTCGACGCGCTCGTTCGATGCCTTCACGTTTTTCTTCAAGGAAACCGAACACGGCATCTTCATCGCACACTGCTATCAGTACGAACCGGGCCGTTCGACCTGGGTCATGGAAGTACAGCCCGAGACTTTCGAGCGCGCCGGGCTCGATAAACTTTCCGAGGAGGAGTCCGCGCGCGTTCTCGAGAACATTTTCGCGGAAGAGCTGGACGGCCACAAGTTGATGACCAACCGCTCGATGTGGCGGAATTTTCCGCGCATCTCGAACGAACGCTGGGTGATGAACAACGTGGTTCTCCTCGGCGACGCCAAGGCCACCGCGCATTTTTCGATCGGCTCCGGCACCAAGTTGGCCATGGAAGATGCCATTGCGCTTTTCCAATCGCTTCAGAAAACACGGCTCGATGTTCCGGCAGCGCTGCAACACTTCGAAACCTCGCGCCGCGAGGATGTCGAGAAAACGCAGCACGCCGCCGACGTCTCGCTGGTGTGGTTCGAGCATGTCGACCGCTTCTGGGACATGGACCCGCGCCAGTTCGCGTTCGGGCTGATGACGCGCTCGAAGGCGATCACCTGGGACAATCTTGCGCTGCGCGCACCTGAATTTGTCGAGCAGGCCAGCGAGATGTTTGCTTCGAATATTCCTGGTGCGGACGCGAAACATCCGCTGCCGCCGATGTTTCAGCCGCTCACACTGCGCGAGATGAAAATTCCGAACCGCGTCGTCGTCTCGCCGATGTGCCAGTATTCGGCGAAAGACGGGGTCCCAAACGACTGGCATCTCGTGCATCTCGGCGGACGCGCGATCGGCGGCGCGGGTCTCATTTATACCGAGATGACCGACGTTTCCGCCGAAGCTCGAATCTCACCGGGCTGCGCGGGCATTTATACCAACGAACAGGAAGCCGCGTGGAAACGCGTGGTCGATTTCGTGCACACGAATTCGGCTGCGAAAATCTGTCTTCAGCTCGGTCATGCCGGGCGCAAAGGCGCCACCAAGCTGATGTGGGAAGGCATCGACGAGCCGCTCGAGCGCGGCGCCTGGCCGATCGTCGCGCCCTCGCCGCTTCCTTATTATCCGCACAGCGTGGTGCCGCGCGAAATGACGCGCGCGGACATGGACAAGGTGAAAGCGGATTTCGTTTCAGCCGCGAGGCGCGCGGAGCGCGCGGGCTTCGATATGCTGGAACTGCACTGCGCCCATGGTTATCTGCTCGCGACCTTCATCTCGCCGCTCACGAATCTGCGCCGCGACGAATACGGCGGCGCGCTGGAAAATCGCCTTCGCTTTCCACTCGAAGTCTTCCGCGCGATTCGGGACGTGTGGCCGATCATAAAGCCGATGTCGGTCCGTATCTCCGCGACCGACTGGAAGGATGGCGGCACCACCGGCGACAACGCTGTCGAAATCTCGCGCGCATTTGCGCGCGAAGGTTGCGACCTGATCGACGTCTCGACCGGACAAACCGTTTACGATTCCGAGCCGGTATTCGGGCGCATGTTTCAGACGCCCTATTCGGATCAGATCCGCAACGAGGCGAAGATCGCAACCATGTGCGTCGGCAACATCACGAGTGCCGATCAGGTCAATACCATTCTTGCGGCGGGCCGCGCCGATCTCGTGGCGCTCGCACGGCCGCATCTCGTCGACCCTTATTTCACGATGCGCGCGGCCGCCTGGTACGGCGTCGAATCCATCGCATGTCCGCCACAGTATCTATCCGGCAAGGATCAGTCGTTCCGCTCGGCTGTGCGCGACCGCACCGATCTAGCGGAACTTCGCCGTAAAGTGAGGCCGCGCAGCCATCAGCGGCAGGCAAGAAAAGAAGCCGCAGAATAACGTTTCTAAATACGACAACACTATTTCCGCAGAGCGGCCTACTTGCTGCGCTGCATCATGCGGCTGATTCACGCTGCGAAGATTTCGTGCATGCGCTCGCCTTCGCACATGCCGCAGAGCTATTGACGAAAGCTTCGCAAGTGCCTGAAAGTCTTGGCGATGGCTCCTCGAAGCCAGAGTGCAAACCGATCACAGGTGTGCCGACGGTACCCGGCGTCGAACACGAAAAGCGAAGAACAAAAACAAGAACGCGGCGCACCAATCGGTCGCAAATTTCCTTGGAGGAAAACTACCATGAAGTGGCAAATGCCTAAGAAGCTGCTCGGGCTTGCTGCCATCGGCCTCGCTGCCGGTGCCGGCTACCTCGCGCTGCCGCAGAAGACGGAAGCGCAAGGCGCTCCGATCCGCATCGCCTATGTCGATCCGCTTTCCGGCCCGATGGCGGCCATCGGAGACACCGGTTTGAAAAACTTCCAGTTCATTCTGGAACAGATCAACGCCAAAGGCGGCGCCAACGGCCGCAAGCTCGAACTCGTGCCCTACGACAACAAGCTGAACGCACAGGAAACCATCGTGCAGGTGCAGAAGGCCATCGACGACGGCATCCGCATCATCACGCAGGGCAACGGCACCTCCTTCGCGATCGCGATCTCCGAGTTCGTGACCAAGTACAACGAGCGCAATCCCGGCAAGGAAGTGATTTATCTCAACTACGCCGCGGTCGATCCGATTCTCACGAACGACAAGTGCAGCTACTGGCATTTCCGCTGGGACGCGAACACCGACATCAAGATGGAAGCGATCACCAGCTTCATGAAAGGCCGCCAGAACATCAAGAAAGTGTACCTGATCAACCAGGACTATGCGTTCGGCCACGGCGTTCGTGACAGCGCGCTCAAGATGCTCAAGGCCAAGCGCCCTGACATCGAGGTTGTCGGCAACGAATTGCATCCGCTCGCCAAGGTCACCGACTTCGCGCCGTATATCGCGAAGATCAAGGCGTCTGGCGCCGATAGCGTGATCACAGGCAACTGGGGCTCGGACTTCGCGTTGCTCGTGAAAGCGGCAGCCGACGCCGGCCTCCAGGTCGACTGGTACACCTTCTATGCCGGCGGCACCGGCGGCCCGACCGCGATGAAGCAGGCAAACCTGCCGAACCGCGTTTTCGCGATCGGTGAAGGTTTCGCCAATATCCCGCATGCGGAGTCCATCGAGTTCGAAAAGGCCCTGCGCGCCAAGTACGGCGTTAGCCTGTTCTATCCCCGCGGCGTGAACCAGATGCGCATGCTCACGGCTGCGATCAACCAGGCGAAGTCCGACGATCCGAAGAAGTTCGCGGCCATTCTGCATGACATGAAGTTCGAGGTGTTCCACGGCGGCGAAGGCTATATGCGCGCCGACGATCACCAGTTCTTCCAGCCGATGTATCTTGCGAGCTTCGGCCCGATCAAGGCCGACCAGCCGTTCGACGAAGAAAAGACCGGCTGGGGCTGGACCATTGCAGGCAAGGTCGACCTCAAGGACACGCTCGTCCCGACCACCTGCAAGATGAACAAGCCGTCCTAAGCGGCTTCCATTAAGCGTCCGGCCGGAGCGATCCGGCCGGACGTTCTTGTCTTCAGTATCAACCCCGGCGGGCAGGGCACCGTGGCTGAACTCATCATTATTTCGACGCTGAACGGCGTGCTTTACGGCATGTTGCTGTTCCTGATGGCGAGCGGCTTGACGCTCATCTTCAGCATGATGGGCGTCCTCAACTTCGCGCATGCGAGTTTTTATATGCTCGGCGCGTTTCTCGGTTTTCAGATCAGCCAGTGGGCCGGGTTCATTCCCGCTCTTATTCTGGCGCCGCTGATCGCGGGCGGTATCGGCGCGATCGTCGAGCGCTATGGCCTTCGGACCGTTCATAAGAACGGCCATGTCGCCGAGCTGCTCTTTACCTTCGGCCTCGCCTTCATCATCGAGGAAGTCATCCAGATGATCTGGGGCAAACTCGCGGCCGATTACCGCGTGCCGAGCTTCCTCGATTTCTCGGCGTTCACGGTCTACGCAACGAACTATCCCGCCTACAAGACCTTCATGCTTTTGTTCTCGATCGCGATTTTCATCGGCCTCATTCTCCTGCTGACCCGCACGCGCGCGGGCCTCATCATCCAGGCGTCGCTTACGCATCCGAACATGGTCGGCATGCTCGGCCACAACGTGCCGCGCGTCTTCATGCTGGTGTTCGGCCTCGGTACCGCGCTCGCCGCGATTGCCGGCGTGATCGCGGGTGCCGCCTTCGTAACGCAGTCGAATATGGCGGCATTACTCGGGCCAATTCTATTCGTCGTCGTGGTCGTCGGCGGTCTGGGCTCGCTGTGGGGGGCGTTCGTCGCCTCGCTCCTGATCGGTCTCTTGCAAACTTTCGCGATCGCCTCGGACTGGTCGCTCTCGAAATTCTTCAGCGGCTATTTCACGCCGGCGCGCGGCACCATTCTCTTTGACATATGGACCGTGACGATCGCGCAAGTCGGCCCGATCCTTCCCTACCTTCTCCTCGTGCTCGTGCTGATCTTCCGCCCGACGGGCCTGTTCGGGACGCGCGACACATGAGCGGCACCATCAGAAGCTATGGCGTCTGGATTCTTGCAGCGGTGCTGCTGCTGATCCTGCCATACATCTTTCCGGCCGGCGCTTCGATCACGACCATGTGCCTGATCGGCATCATGATCATCTTCGCGCTCTCATATAATATGCTGCTCGGTCAGACCGGGATGTTGTCGTTCGGACATGCGGTTTATTACGGCCTCGCCGCCTTCGTAACCGCGCACACCATGAACTGGGTCGCGAAGAATGGCATCGCAATTCCGCTTCCGCTGATCCCGGTCTTCGGCGCGATCGCCGGCCTCTTCTTCGGTATCTTGTTCGGCTCGGTATCGACCAAGCGCGGCGGCACGGCATTCGCGATGATCTCGCTCGGCCTTGCCGAACTCGTCTATTCCAGCTCGCTTATCCTTCGCAGCTTCTTCGGCGGTGAAGAAGGTATCAGTACCGACCGCACCAAGCTCCTGCGCTTGTTCGGCTATAATTTCGGCCCGCAGATTCAGGTCTATTACCTGATCGCGGCGTGGTGCCTGCTCTGCGTGATCCTGATGTACGCGATCACGCGCACGCCATTCGGTCGCATGTGCAATGCCGTGCGCGAGAATCCGGAGCGCGTCGAATTCGTCGGCTATAACCCGCAATTCGTGCGCTTCATCGCCTTCTCGCTCGCCGGACTTTTCGCGGGCGTCGCCGGCTCGCTCGCCGCGATCAACATCGAACTCTCGCAGGCAAGCTTCGTCGGCGCGGCGCAATCGGGCGCAGTGCTGCTTGCGGCCTATATCGGCGGTGTCGCTTTCTTCGTAGGCCCTATCCTTGGCGCGATCCTTGTCACGCTGTTGTCGATCAAGCTCTCCGACTTCTCGGAGATCTGGGTGCTTTATTTCGGTATCCTTTTCATCACGATCATCCTGTTCGCGCCCTACGGGCTTTCCGGCTTGCTCATGATGCACGCGCAGTTCTGGCGCGGGCCGATCGGCAGCAGGATCACGCGGCTACTGAAGCTATTCGGCGCTTACATTGTCGCCCTAATCCCCGTGCTCATCATGCTCGCAGGTGCGATCTTGCTCATCGAGATGATCCACCACGTCGCGCAAAAGAGCGCGGAAGGCGCCAACATGCACTTCCTCCGCCGCAACTATCTGACGGTGAACACGCATACGATACTGCCGTGGCTCGGCGGACTGGCCGCCATGATCGGCGGCTTCTTCGCATTCCGCTTCACCTGGCCGACCGTCGCGAGCGCCTGGCATAACGCGCTCGTCGATGCGCAGCGGAGCGGCAAATGAATCCGGCGGTCGAACTCAAGAATATCGAAAAGCGCTTCGGCAAGACCGAAATCATCCGCGGCGTCAGCCTCGACGTGCGCGCGGGCGAGCGCCATGCCGTGATCGGACCGAACGGCGCCGGCAAATCGACGCTGTTCAACCTCGTCAGCGGCAGGCTCGTTCCTTCCGCCGGCTCGATCCTTCTGCGCGGCGAGAACATCACCGGCCTCAGACCGTTCGAGATCAATCGCCGCGGCCTGTCGCGCAGTTTTCAGGTCACCAACATTTTCCCGCGCCTTTCGGTCTGGGAGAACGTGCGCTGCGCGGTGTTGTGGTCGAAGGGCTATAAGTATTCGTTCTGGCGCAACGTCGATAAACTCGAAGATGTTCGCGCGCGCACGCAGGAAATTCTCGATCAGATTAACATGGCCGACCGCGCGGAGATTCCCGCGGGCGTCTTGACCTATGCCGAGCAGCGCGCGCTGGAAATCGGCATCACCATCGCGGGCGGTGCCGACATCATCCTCCTGGATGAGCCGACCGCCGGCATGAGCCGCAGCGAGACCGAACGCGCAGTCGCGCTGATCCGCAAGGTCAGCGAAGGCCGCACGCTCATCATCATCGAGCACGACATGGGCGTCGTGTTCGATCTCGCCGACCGCATTTCGGTGCTGGTTTACGGCCAGATCATCGCGACCGACGAGCCTCCGAAGATCAAGGCGAACCAGAAAGTCCAGGAAGCCTACCTCGGAGCGGCCGGCCATGACTGACATGATGCTCGAGGTAAACGACCTCCACGCCTATTACGGCAAGAGCCACATTCTTCAGGGCGTGAACCTGAACGTGAAGAACGGCGAGATCGTATCGATCCTCGGCCGCAACGGGGTCGGCCGTTCGACTACGCTCAAGGCGATCATGGGCGACGTGCCGCCGCAGGGTTCGATCAAGTTCAAGGGCAAGGAAATCGCGGGTCTGAAGTCCTATCAGGTGGCCTATTGCGGTCTCGGTTATGTGCCGGAAGATCGCTCGATCTTCCCGTCGCTGACGGTGGAGCAGAATCTCATTCTCGGCGAGAAGTCGGGCCGCAAGAACCCGCGCTGGTCGATCGACGACGTCTACAATCTTTTCCCGATCCTGCGCGAGCGCAAGGACACCGACGCAAGCGTGCTTTCGGGCGGCGAGCAGCAGATGCTCACCGTTTGCCGCACGCTGATGGGCGATCCCGACCTGATCATGGTGGACGAGCCGACCGAAGGCCTCTCCCCGCAGATGACCGAACGCGTCGGTAATCTCTTGAAGAGCATCGCCGAGCGGAAAATTTCGATCCTGCTGGTCGAGCAGAAGCTCACCATTGCGATGCGAATTTCGCACCGCGTTTACGTGATGGGCCACGGCCATATCGTGTTCGAAGGCACGCCCGCCGACCTCGAAAAGAACGACGCCGTGCGCCGCGAGTGGCTGGAAGTTTAATCTTTCTATCGTCATGCCCGCGCTTGTCGCGGGCATCCGCGTCTTGAACGCAAATCAGCAACGAAGGCGTGGATGGCCGGGACAAGCCCGGCCATGACGATTCGAAGTGAAGATCAGTTCTTCCAGGCGAGAATGCGCTTGTCGGCGACCGCCAGACTGTAATTGCTGACAAGGCCGATCATGCCGAGCAGCAGAATTCCGGCGTAAAGGTCCGCCGCGCGATAAGAGCGCGCCGCATGCAGCACGGCCGTGCCCAAGCCTTCCTGCGCGGCGAGCAGCTCGCCGACGACCGCGAGGATCAACGCGACCGTGAGCGAAAGCCGCATGCCCGCGAGAATATCGGGCACCGCGTTCGGCAGGCCGATCTTGTAGATGAACTCCCAGCGCGAAGCCGGCAGCGGGCGTGCTTCGCGACAAGGTCGTGCGGCAGAAGTAGCTAGTAAGAGCGCGGCAGGCCGAGTACATGCTCGGCAAGGTAGGACAGGATCAGGTTCGTCGATACCGGCGCCACCTGATAAAGCCTCGTCTCGCGGAATTTGCGCTCGATGTCGTATTCCTCGGCGAAGCCGAACCCGCCATGCGTCTGTACGCACATGTCGGCGGCGGCCCATGACGCATCGGCGGCCAGGAGCTTCGCAAGATTGGCCTCTTCGCCGCAATCCTCGCCGCGCTCGTAGCGCTTTGCAGCCTCGGTAACCATCAACTCCGCTGCGCGCATCTGCGCGTAGGCACGTGCGATCGGAAACTGCACGCCCTGGTTCTGGCCGATCAGGCGCGAGAACACGCTGCGCTCTTTCGCGTAGGCGGCCGCCTTCTCGATGAACCACTTCGCATCGCCCACGCACTCGGCGGCGATCAGAATCCGCTCGGCGTTCATGCCGGAGAGAATATAGCGGAAGCCCTGCCCTTCTTCGCCGATGAGATTTTCCGCGGGCACGCGCAGGTTCTCGACGAAGATCTCGGTCGTCGCATGGTTCATCATGGTGCGGATCGGACGGATCGCGAGACCTTTCCCGAGTGCCTCCCGCATCTCGACGATGAATACCGACAAACCTTCGCTGCGCTTATTCACCTGCTCCTTCGGCGTGGTGCGCGCGAGCAGGAGCATGAGATCGGAGTGCTCGGCGCGCGAGGTCCAGATTTTCTGCCCGTTCACGACGTAATGCGCGCCTTCGCGTCTCGCGCTCGTCGCAATGCTCAAGGTATCGGTGCCGCTGCCCGGCTCGGTTACACCGAACGCCTGCAGGCGAATTTTCCCCGCGGCTATCGCAGGAAGATACTTTTGTTTCTGGGCGCCGTTGCCGTGCCGCAGCAACGTACCCATCATATACATCTGCGCGTGACAGGCTGCGCCGTTGCAGCCAGCCGTCTGCACTTCTTCGAGAATCGCCGCCGCGGCGGAAAGCGGCAGGCCGCTGCCGCCGTATTCTTCGGGGATGAGGGCGGAAAGAAAACCCGCGCTGGTCAGCGCATCGACGAAAGTTTTGGGATAAGCGCGCTCTCGATCCAGCTCGCGCCAATAACTGCCGGGAAACTCAACACACAGCGCGCGAACGGACTCCCGGATTTCGGCGAAGGATTCCGTGCCGTCGCGCATGGCTAACGTATCGTCCTAGCCTTCTTTCTTTTCTTCTTTTTTCGGCTTGGGCTTGGGCTTCGCCTTTTTCTTCTCGCCGCTGTCTTCATTCGCCATGCATTTGGCGAGGAACTTTTTGCGCTCGGCGCCTTTCAGCTTCTGGTCGTCGGCGCCGAATTCGCAGGTGCTCTTTTTCGTCTGCTTTTCCTGTGCGAAGGTCTTGACGCTCGGCGCGAAGGCGAACAGGCCTACGGCGAGAAGTGCTGCCATCAATACTCGAAACATCAAACGCTCCATTCGTTGCGTTGCGGCAACCATGCGAGATGCTCTAGCCCGCCGAATCATGGGCGGCAAGCCGCCAGTCCTCAGCTTGCACATGCCTTGCCGCTCGTTCATTTTTGTGGCGAAGAAGAAGGGCGCGCCAGAATAAGCCGCGCCGCAGTCTCGGGCGGGTTTCCAGCAAAATTCATGGCAACGGTTCTGATTACAGGGGCGGCAGGCTTCATCGGCCGCGCGTTAACCAGCGCGCTGAAAAGCGCGCATTATGTCGTGGCGCTCGATCTGCGCAAAGTGCCGGAAGAGCAGCGCCTGCCCGGCGTGACCTATGCGGTCGCCGATATCGGCGATCCGAAACTTGCGGAAATTTTCCGCACCTATCAGCCGCAGACCGTCGTGCATCTCGCCTCGGTCGTCGCGGCAGGGGGTGATTCTGAGCGCGACTATGCCATCGACGTGCTCGGCACGAAGAACGTACTGGAAGCTTCGCTCGCGGCGGGCGCAAAACATATCGTCGTTACATCAAGCGGCGCGGCTTACGGCTATCACGCGGACAACCCTGTGCCGCTGCGCGAGAGCGACGCGCTGCGCGGCAACGAGGATTTTCCCTATTCGAAGCACAAGCGGCTCGTGGAAGAGATGCTTTCGGAATGGCGCGGGAAGTATCCACAGCTCAAGCAAACCGTGTTTCGTCCCTGCACGGTGCTCGGCCCCGGCACCAACAACCAGATCACCGCGATCTTCGCGCGTCCGGCCGTAATTGGCCTGAGTGGAACGACCACGCCGTTTTCGCTGATTTCCGAACTCGATGTGGTCGAAGC
>JAIELW010000030.1 GCA_019752575.1 Xanthobacteraceae bacterium
CTAACGCCGGATGTTGCGAGGTTGATAACCCCGGAGACTACGCCACTTTCAATTCCAACCACTCCCGATACGGCACCGAAGCGCAGGTCGAAGAACTTTATCTGAAGCATTTCTCCGCCGCGCACATCGGCGAACGCATCGACAAGGTCGGCACGCAGATCGCGGGCGAAATCGAGCAGGTCATGGCGATGATCCAGGCGTCGATCGGGACCGCCGACGACTATTCGAAGTCTCTCGCCGGCGCGACGGCGGATATCTCGCATGACGGCGACCGCGAACAGGTCCGCACGATCGTGGAATCGCTCGTCAGCGCGACCCGCGAGGTGGAATCCAAGAACCAGGTCATGCAGCAGCGCCTGAAGGATTCGCGGCAGGAAATCCGTGAGCTTCAGGAAAACCTCGAAGTCGTGCGCACCGAGTCGCTCACCGATCCGCTGACCACGCTCTCGAACCGCAAGTTCTTCGACGCCGCGATCGACGACATGATGAAACATGCGGCGTCCTCCGGCGAGCCGCTTTCGGTGATCCTCACCGACATCGACCACTTCAAGAAATTCAACGACACCTACGGCCACCTGACCGGCGACCAGGTGCTGCGCCTCGTTGCGGTGTCGCTCAAGCACAACGTAAAGGGGCAGGACATCGCCGCGCGCTACGGCGGCGAGGAGTTCGCGGTGGTGCTGCCGAACACCGCGCTGGCCCAAGCCGTGACCGTCGCCGAGCACATTCGCCGCGCGGTGCAGAGCAAGGAACTGATGCGCCGCTCGACCGGGGAGACACTCGGCAAGGTTACGATCTCGCTCGGCGTCGCGCAGTGGCGCAAGGGCGACGACGTCGCTTCCGTTCTGGAGCGCGCCGACAGTTGCCTCTATGCGGCCAAAGACGCAGGCCGCAACTGCGTGATCGCGGAAACGGCGCTCGCCAAGCTGGAGAAAAGCCAGCCCAAGGTCGCGTAACCCTTTAGCGCCGTTTCGGCTTCTTCCTGGTTCCTGGCTCCGGTTTCGGAGCCTTTTTCGTTTTCGGCTTCTTGCCGCTCGCCGCGCGCTGCGCCGCGCCGAAGGCATCGCGCGCGAAGCCCGCAAATTCGTCGGGCTCGTCGTAGAGCCGCTCCGGCAGCTTCCAGTACGACAGCGCGATCTCCCGGCCCTTGGCCTTGTAGACGAAAGGTTCGGAATTCTCCGCGGCGAGTTTCGGAATCGTGAGATCGTCGGCCTTTAGATACAGTTCGCCGTCGGATTCCAGCGCGAACATGATGCCGTCGGCGAATACGCCGTGACCGCCGAACATGCGGCGCACGCTTATCGTTCCGAATGTCGAGAAAAGTTCACGGATGGCCTCGGGATCGTCGAATGCCATCGAGCGTAAACCGTGTTTAGTGTGCGTGCTCAGCCTTCGCAGGCGTGATGGTCACCGACTCGCCGCAGCCGCAGGCCGAGGTCTCGTTCGGATTCTTGAATACGAATTTCGCGGACATCTTATCGACCGTGAAATCCATGGTGGTGCCGAGGAGAAACAGCACCGCCTTCGGGTCGATCAATACCTTGAGGCCGTTCACATCGACCACTTCGTCGCCGCGCTCGACGGTCTCCGCCAGATCCATGGTGTAGGACATGCCGGCGCAGCCGCCGTTCTTCACGCCGACGCGCACGCCCGCGACCGGCGTCGAAGCGCGCGCGATCAACTCGCGGACGCGCGAAGCAGCGGCGTCGGTCACGGTCATCACGGCGGGTCTCGGACGGGGTGCGTTCATAAGGGCGACTCTAACTGGCCTATTCTACCGAAGCGTTACATGCACTTTTACTTGGGGTCACCACAGGTTCAGCGCAACCCTGGCATCCTCGGACATGCGGCTCTGGTCCCAGGGCGGGTCGAATACGACCTTGACCTTCACGGGACCTACGCCCTGCACCGAGGAGACCGCGTTTTCGACCATGCCGGGAAGCTCCACGGCGGCCGGGCAGTTCGGCGAGGTCAGGGTCATATCGACCGCGACCTGGCGGTCGTCGGCGATATCGACCTTGTAGATCAGGCCAAGCTCGTAAATATCGACCGGAATTTCCGGGTCGTAGACCGTCTTCAGCGCGGTCACGATGTCGTCGGTCAGCCGCGCGAGTTCGGCGTCCGGAATCGCCGACTGGATCGACGGGGCGTTCGGGGTCGCCTGCGGTTTGGTTTCTTCGCTCATGGGGTCAGCTTTTACACCAAAAAAGGGCGGTTATGCGAACCGGCCTTACTTGAACATATCCTGCGCTTTTAGCAGCGCTGCAGCCAGCGCATCGACCTCTTCCTTCGTGTTGTAGAGCGCAAACGACGCGCGGCAGGTGGCGGTGCAGCCGTAGCGCTTGAGTAACGGCAGCGCGCAATGGGTTCCCGCGCGGACCGCGACCCCTTGCCGGTCGATCACGGTCGCAACATCGTGCGGATGCGCGTTCGCGATCTCGAACGAGAGGATTGCGCCCTTCTCTTTGGCGCGGCCGTAGAACTTCAGGCTGTTGATGCGCGAAAGCTTCTGGGTCGCGTAATCGAGCAGCATCTTTTCGTGCGCCGCGATATTGGCGTGTCCGAGCGCTTGCACATAATCGATCGCGGCACCGAGACCGACGGCGGGCACGATCGCGGGCGTGCCGGCCTCGAATTTATGCGGCGGCTCGCCGTAGCTGATCGTCTCTTCTGAAACATCGCGGATCATTTCGCCGCCGCCCAAGAACGGCGGCAAGCGGTCGAGCCACTCACGCTTCGCGTACAAAACGCCGATGCCCGAAGGTCCATAGAGCTTGTGGCCGGTGAAGACATAGAAGTCGCAATCGAGGTCCTGCACGTCGGGCGACAGATGCACCGCGCCCTGGCTGCCATCCACCAGCACCGGGATGCCGCGCGCATGCGCGAACTTCACGACTTGCTTGACCGGCACGACGGTGCCGAGCGCATTCGACATCTGCGTGATCGCGACGATCTTAGTGCGCTTGGTGAGGAGCTTCTCGAATTCGCCGATCAGGAAATTGCCGTCTTCATCGACCGGCGCCCATTTGATCACCGCGCCTTTGCGCTCGCGGTGATAGTGCCAGGGCACGATGTTCGAGTGGTGTTCCATGATCGAGAGCACGATCTCGTCGCCCTCGCCGATCTCCGCGAGACCGAACGACGCCGCGACGAGGTTGATGGCCTCGGTGGCATTCTTCGTGAAGACGATTTCGGAGGCCGATTTCGCGTTCAGATACCCGCGCACTTTCTCGCGCGCGCCTTCGTAAGCCTCGGTCGCGGCATTCGCGAGATAATGCAGCCCGCGATGCACGTTGGCATATTCATGCTCGTAGGCATGGCGCATCCGGTCGAGCACCTGCACCGGCTTCTGCGCGGAGGCGGCGTTGTCGAGATAGACCAGCTTCTTACCGTAGATTTCCTTCGACAAAATCGGGAAGTCGGCGCGCACCTTCGCGATGTCGAAGTGCGCTTTGGCGGGCGCGTTCACTTGACCGCTCTCGCTGCGAGCCAGGCGCTCGCACGGCTCATCACGGCATCGCGGATTTTCTGGTTCTCGATGGTCTCGATCGCTTCGCCGAAGAAGGACTGAATGAGCAGGCTCTCGGCTTCCTTCTTCGGAATGCCGCGTGCGCGCAGATAAAACAGCAGGTCGTCGTCGAGCGCGCCCGTGGTGGCACCATGCGCGCACTGCACGTCGTCGGCGAAAATTTCTAGTTCGGGTTTGTTGTCCATCTCGGCGCTCTCGCCCAAGAGGAGCGCCGCCGACATCATGCGGCCGTCGGTTTTCTGCGCGTCGGGGCGCACGACAATGAGACCCTGAAAGACGCCGCGCGACTCATCATCGAGCACGGTCTTGAACAGCTCGCGGCTCTCGCCGCCCGGCTGCGCGTGATCGACCTCCAGCGTCATGTCCGTATGCTGCTTGCCGCGCAGGAGCGTCGCGCCAGAGATCAGCGCGCGAATGTCTTTGCCGGCGAACGCGAAAGGAACGGTATGCCGCGAGACGGCTGCCCCCGTCGTCAGCGCAAACGAACGGAAGCGGCTCTTTGCTCCCGCGGCGGCAATCGTCATCGACAGATGGATCGCCTTGTCGCCTTCCGCCTGCACGCGCACGATATCGAGTTCGGCGTCGTCGGCGACGGAAAGCTGCAGGATCGTGTTGGTCTGGTAGGCGACCGCATCCGGCCCCGCATGGGACTGGACGATGGTCGCCTGCGCCTTTTTGCCGACCTTTACCACCGCGCGGCCGAAGACGCTGACCGGCGACGTGCCGGTCACGATGTGGCGGATGTGAATCGGTTTTGCGATCTGCGCGCCCGGCGCAATATCGATCACGACGCCTTCGTTCAGCGCGGCGGTATTCAGCGCGAACACCGCGTCATACTTGCTCGGGTTCAGGCCCGCGAGCAGTTGCGGCAGCGTAGGATCAGACTTCAGCGCATCAGCGAGCGTCGATATGCGCAAGCCCTGCTCCAGACCTTTGAGCTTGGAGAGTTCCGCCGCGAACGCGCCGTTGACGAAAGTGATTTCACGCGCGCCGATGTCGGAGAGTACATCGTTCTTGTTCGCCTCGGCGATCGCGCGCGCATCCGGTTTTCCCGCGAGCGGCGCCATCTCGCGCAACAACACGCGCAGATCGGTGTATTTCCATTCCTCGACGCGGCGGTGCGGCAGGCCCTTCTCGGCGAACAAGCGCAGCGCCTTCTCGCGCAGGGCGCGGATCGGCTCCGGCGCCGGGAGCGCCGAAAGCGCATCCGAATACTGCGTCTCCGCAGCCGTGCGCATCATTTTTACTTCAGCGTTCACGTTCGACCTCAAGCCGCGTTGTCGTAGGCGGCATAGCCTTTGGCTTCGAGTTCGTGCGCAAGCTCCGGCCCGCCGGTGCGCACGATCTTACCCTTGGCCATCACGTGGACCACGTCCGGCACGATGTGATCCAAAAGGCGCTGATAGTGCGTAATCACGAGGAAGCCGCGGTTTTTCGCACGCAGGCGGTTCACGCCCTCGGCAACAATCTTCAGCGCGTCGATGTCGAGGCCGGAGTCGGTTTCATCCAGCACGCACATCTTGGGCTCAAGAAGCGCCATCTGGAGAATTTCGTTGCGCTTCTTCTCGCCGCCAGAGAAGCCGACGTTCACGGGGCGTTTCAGCATGTCCTGATCGATATTTAATTCCTTCGCCTTCTCGCGCACGAAGCGGAGGAAATCGGGCGTGGAAAGTTCCTCGTCGCCGCGCTTCTTGCGGACGGCATTCACTGCCGTGCGGAAGAATGTCATCGAGGCGACGCCCGGAATTTCGATCGGATACTGGAACGCGAGGAACAGGCCCTTGGCCGCGCGCTCGTCGGGCTCGAGCGAAAGCAGGTCTTCGCCTTCGAGCGTGGCCGTGCCGCCGGTGACTTCGTAATCGCTTTTGCCCGCGAGCACATAAGAGAGCGTGGATTTGCCGGAGCCGTTCGGCCCCATGATCGCGTGGACTTCGCCCGCGTTCACGGCAAGCGAAAGGCCGCGCAGGATTTCCTTGTCTTCGACCCGCGCCTGGAGATTTTTTACTTCGAGTAACGCCATTTTAGCCCACGCTTCCTTCGAGAGAGATTGCAATCAGCTTCTGCGCTTCCACCGCGAATTCCATCGGCAAATGCTGCAAGACATCCTTGACGAAGCCGTTCACCACGAGCGCCACCGCTTCTTCCGCGGAGAGCCCGCGCTGGCGGCAATAGAACAGCATCTCGTCGGAGATTTTCGAGGTGGTCGCCTCGTGCTCGAACACCGCCGACGAGTTCTTCGCTTCGATATAAGGCGTCGTATGCGCGCCGCACTTGTCGCCGATCAGGAGGGAGTCGCAGTTCGTAAAGTTGCGCGCGTTCGAGGCCTTGCGGTGCGCCGAAACCTGTCCGCGATAGGTGTTCTGCGAAACGCCGGCCGCGATGCCCTTCGAGATGATGCGGCTCGACGTGTTCTTGCCGAGATGGATCATCTTGGTGCCGCTATCGACCTGCTGGTGGCCGTTCGAAATCGCGATCGAATAGAATTCGCCCTGCGAATTGTCGCCGCGCAGGATGCAACTCGGATATTTCCAGGTGATCGCCGAGCCGGTCTCGACCTGGGTCCACGAAATCTTCGAACCGTTGCCGCGGCAGTCGCCGCGCTTGGTCACGAAGTTATAGACGCCGCCTTTGCCCTTTGCGTCGCCCGGATACCAGTTCTGCACGGTCGAGTATTTGATTTCGGCGTTGTCGAGCGCCACGAGCTCGACCACCGCCGCGTGCAACTGGTTCTCGTCGCGCGAGGGCGCGGTGCAGCCTTCGAGATAGCTCACATAAGCGCCTTCGTCGGCGATGATGAGCGTGCGCTCGAACTGGCCGGTCTGCTTCTCGTTGATGCGGAAATAGGTCGACAGCTCCATCGGGCAGCGCACGCCCTTCGGCACGTAGACGAACGAGCCGTCGGAGAACACCGCCGAATTCAATGTCGCGAAGAAGTTGTCGGTGATCGGCACGACCGAGCCGAGATATTTCCTGACGAGGTCCGGGTGCTCGCGGATCGCTTCCGAAATCGACATGAAGAGCACGCCCGCCTTCTTCAGTTCTTCCTTGAAGGTGGTCACGACCGAGACGGAGTCGAACACGGCATCGACCGCGACCTTGGAATAAGCGCGGTTTTCTTCGGAGACGCCCGCGAGAATTTCCTGCTCATGCAGCGAAATGCCGAGTTTCTTGTAGGTTTCCAGAATTTGCGGGTCGACTTCCTCGAGCGACTTCGGGCCGGGCGCGTTCTTCGGCGCGGCGAAGTAATAGAGGTCCTGATAGTCGATCGGGTTGAAGCGGACGCGCGCCCAGAGCGGCTCCTGCATGGTCTTCCAGCGGCGGAACGCCTCCAAGCGCCACTCCAGCATCCATTCCGGCTCGTTCTTCTTGGCCGAAATGAAGCGCACGGTGCTCTCGTCGAGCCCCTTCGGCGCCTTCTCGACCTCGATCTTGGTCTCGAAGCCGTATTTGTATTGATCGACGCCGATGGACTTGACGCGATCGACGGTCTCTTGGACTGCGGGCATTCTTTTTACTCGTTATGCGGCGCGTGCGCCGCGCTTGTTGAGAGACGTATAAACCTTCGACCAGACCTGAAGGAACTGCGTCACATCCGCGTCGGTCGTATTCCAGCCCATGCTCACGCGCATGGCACCCTTGACGAGTTCGGGGTCAACGCGCATCGCTTTCAGGGTTTCCGAAGCGGCGACCTTGCCCGATGAGCAGGCAGAACCGGAGCTGATCGCAACCCCTTCGAGATCGAAAGCGATAATCGCGGTTTCCGCGCTGACGCCCGGCGCCGAAAAATAGGTCGTGTTCGGAAGCCGCGCCGCGCGCTCGGAAAAAATCACCGCCTCGCGCGCCACCGCGCGAATGCCGTTCTCGATTTTCGCGCGCAGCGCGCCGAGACGGGAGCCTTCCGGCGTCAGCGTCTGGCCCGCTTCGCTCGCAGCCGCGCCGAAACCGGCGATCGCCGCGACATTCTCGGTGCCGCCGCGCCTGCCCCGTTCCTGCCCGCCGCCGCGCATGAAAGCCGGCACGCGCGTATCGGGGTGGCGCGCGATCAGCGCGCCCGTGCCTTGCGGCCCGCCGAGCTTGTGCGCCGAAATCGAAACCAGATCCGCGCCGCTTTCGGCGACGTTGAACGGAATTTTGCCCGCTACCTGCACCGCGTCGGTGTGGAAAACGCCGCCTGCATCACGTACCCGTTCGGCGATTTCGCGCAGCGGCTGCAGGGCACCGGTCTCGTTGTTCGCGGCCATCACGGAAACGAAAGCGCGTTGCGCATTCGCGCGTTGCGCGTCGAGCAAATCCTGCAACGCAGCCACGCTTACGATGCCGTTTTCATCGACCGGCAGAATATCGATCTTGTCGCCGAACCTTCCGCCCGCGCGCACCGAAGGATGCTCGACGCTGGAGACGATCAAGACATCGCAGCGAACCGGCTTGCCTTCGAGTTCTAGTTCCGGCGAGAGCGCCGCCAGGTTCGACTCGGTCGCGCCGCTCGTGAAGGTGATCGCATCAGGATCCGCGCCCAGAAGCGCGGCCACGCGCCTGCGCGCATCTTCGACGATCGCACGCGCCGCCCGCCCCTCGGTATGGACCGACGAGGCGTTGGCAGGCGCGAGCATGGCCGCCGCCACAGCCTCTTTCGCCGCCGCGCGCGGCAGGCTGGTCGCGTTGTAGTCGAGATAAACCCGTGCCATCGCTCAGTTCCCGAAGCCGAAAAACCTTGCTTTTCGAACCTCGTATTGTTTAAGAGAGAAAGCTCGAAGCGTGGGAACGCGTGGCTATCGATGGCTGGCGCCGCCGAGCGGAATCTCTATTTAGAATTATTCTAAAGTAGGCTGGTCGCACCCTCAAGTCAACCGGCCCGGAACCCTGCGCACCCCTTAGATAAGCGCGAGAACGACGGAACAACACCCTATGCCTGAAGTGATTTTTACCGGCGAAGAAGGCCGCCTCGAAGGCCGGTTTCAGCCGGGCCGCAGCCGCACCAGCCCCATCGCCATCATCCTGCATCCGCATCCGCAGTTCGGCGGCACGATGAACAATCCGGTCGTCTATCACCTCTATTATGCCTTCGCGAACCGAGGCTTTTCGGTGCTTCGCTTCAACTTCCGCGGCGTCGGCCGCAGCCAGGGCACCTTCGATCACGGCCAGGGCGAGTTGTCCGATGCCGCCGCCGCGCTCGACTGGGTGCAGAGCGCAAATCCGGAAGCGCGCGCGTGCTGGATCGCCGGCTTCTCGTTCGGCGCGTGGATCGGCATGCAACTCTTGATGCGCCGTCCTGAGGTCGAAGGCTTCCTTTCGATCGCCGCTCCCGCGAGCCTCTACGATTTCTCGTTCCTCGCGCCCTGCCCGTCGTCGGGTCTCTTCGTCCATGGCGACAAGGATGCCGTCGTTCCCGTCTCCTCGGTCGGCACGCTCGTGGAAAAGCTCAAGACGCAAAAGGGCATCGTGATCGAGCAGAACATCATGAAGGGCGCGAACCATTTCTTCGATGGCAAGGTCGAGAACCTGATGGAAGTCGTGAACGAGTATCTCGACCGGCGGCTCCCGAACGAGCGCGCGAACACCGCGGCTTGAGCTGCACCTGAAACTTTTTCGCCATGGCCGGGCTCGTCCCGGCCATCCACCTCTTTACGACACTGATAGTTGGAAAGGCGTGGATGCCCGGCACAAGGCCGGGCATGACGAGTTAGTACCTAGGGTTTTACCAGCACACCGCCGGTCATCGGCGAAGGCACACCTGTCGTTTTCGGGAACGAAAGCGGCAGGTTTTTTATCGAGCGCACGGCGAGAAAAGCGAACGCCTGCGCTTCCACCGCGCTCGACTGCCAGCCGATTTCCTCCGCCGTCTGTACCCTCGCAGGCGAAAGCTTCTCGCGCAGCAGCCTGACAAGGGTCGGATTGCGCGCGCCGCCGCCGGCGACGATCCAGCGCTTCGGCTCCTTCGGAAAATGTTTGCGCGAAAGCGCAATCGAAGACGCGATAATCGAGGCGGCGGTTGCAAGCGCGTTCGGCAAGGAGAGCGTATTCAGCTCGAAGCGCGCGAAATCCGCGCGGTCCAGCGACTTCGGCGGTTTGGTCTTGAAGAACGCATGATCGAGCGCAGCGGCCACCAATTTATCGTCGGCTTTTCCCGATGCCGCGACCGTGCCGTTCAGATCCATCGTTTTGCCGCTGCGCGACAGCATCAATTCGTCCATCGGCGCGTTGCCGGGCCCGGTGTCGAAAGCAACCGGATCGGAGTCGCCGTCGATATAGGTCACGTTGGCGACGCCGCCGATATTGACCACCACGATGGGCCCGTCGTCGAAGGCGCGCAAAAGCGCGCGGTGAAACACCGGCACCAGCGGCGCGCCCTGCCCGCCCGCCGCGACATCCGCCACGCGAAAGTCGTAGACCACCGGAACTTTGAGACGTTTCGCGAGCAGCGCGCCGTCGCCGATCTGCACCGTCAATTTCCGCTCGGGCCGGTGCAAAATCGTCTGACCGTGAAAGCCGACCACATCGACTTCGTGATGCCCGGCGCCCGCCTGCTGCAAGAGCGCATCGATGGCTTTCAAATGTATTTCGGTAATGAGCGTCTCGGCATCGGCAATCGGCCCCGGCCGCGAGTTGCGGTCCGTCATGTCCTGCGCGGCTTTAACCGCGCCGCGAAGAATGTGCCGCTCGGTCGGGCTGTATTCGCGCGAGTGGTAGGCGCCGAAGCGCGATACAACTTCTCCGTCGGTTTCGATCAGCGCGACATCGACCCCGTCCATCGAGGTCCCGCTCATCGTTCCGATCGCAACCGCCAAGAGAATCGCTCCAGTTGAATCCGGCCTAAGAAGTGTTACACCAGCCCGCCATGGCTACTTACAAGTCCGACTTTCTGCATACGCTCGAATCCCGCGGCTTTATCCACCAAGTCTCGGAGCCGGAGGTGCTCGATCAGCTCGCGAAAACCGGGCAGGTCACGGCCTATATCGGCTACGACTGCACGGCCGCTTCGCTGCATGTCGGTCATCTCTTGCCGACCATGATGCTGCGCTGGATGCAGAAGACCGGACATCGCCCGATCGCGCTCATGGGCGGCGGCACCACGCGCGTCGGCGACCCTTCGGGCAAGGACGAGTCTCGCCGCCTGCTCACGGACGAGCAGATCAACGAGAACCTCAAGAGCATCCGCCAGATTTTCGCGCGCTTTTTGAAATTCGGAGACAGCGGCAACGACGCCGTCATGGCGAATAACGCCGATTGGCTAAACACGCTCAACTACATCGACTTCCTGCGCGATGTCGGGCGGCACTTCTCGATCAATCGCATGCTCACGTTCGATTCCGTGAAGCTGCGGCTCGAGCGCCAGCACGAGCTCTCGTTCCTCGAATTCAATTACATGATCCTGCAGGCCTACGACTTCCTCGAGCTGAACAAGCGCTATGGCTGCCGCTTGCAGATGGGCGGCTCGGACCAGTGGGGCAACATCATCAACGGCATCGATCTCGGCCGCCGCGTCGCGGGCGCGCAGCTTTTCGCCCTCACCTCGCCGCTGATCACGACCGCATCCGGCGCCAAGATGGGCAAGACCGCAGCGGGCGCGGTGTGGCTGGATCCGAACCTCGTCAGCCCCTACGACTACTGGCAGTTCTGGCGCAACACCGAAGACGGCGACGTCGGCCGCTTCCTGAAACTTTTCACCGAGTTGCCGCTCGAAGAAATCGCGAAGCTGACTGCGCTCAAAGGCTCCGAGATTAACGAGGCGAAAAAGGTTCTCGCGACCGAAGCGACCGCGATGGTGCATGGACGCGAGGAAGCGCTGAAAGCAGAAGCCACCGCGCGCACCACCTTCGAGGAAGGCGCGTTGGCGGAAAATCTGCCGAGCTTTGACGCCAAGAAAAGCGAACTGGAAGCCGGCATCGGAATCCTGAACGCGAGCGTACAGGCCGGTTTCGTCTCTTCGACCAGCGAGGCGCGGCGCCAGATCAAGTCCGGCGGCATCAAGGTCAACGACGTCACTGTCACCGACGAAAAGATGACGCTAACGCCGAAGGATCTCACGCAGGAAGGCGTGATCAAGCTCTCGCTCGGCAAGAAGAAGCACGTGCTTCTCCGCGCGGTTTAGCGCGCGATCCCGAAAAGTGTGAAGCGGTTTTCGGAAAAGATCGCGCGCCAATAAAAAATTAGCGCGGCGCGAGCGGTGCGGGAGAATCGTTCATCCCGCGAAATTCGAAAATCTTCCGGAAGAAGCCCGGTGCCGCCATCGACATCGGGTTGATGCGCAGCGTCGGTCCGCTCGCGGGACCCACGATTTCGAAAGTCAGCGCCAGCAATCCCTCTTTCGGCCCGCCGAGAAAAAGCCCGACCAGCGGGATCTGCCCGAACAGATTGTTCAAGCCGTAGGCCGGCACGTAGGTGCCGCGGATCTGCACGGTGTTGTTCGCGTAATCGAGCATGCCATCGACGGTTGCGCCGATCGTGGGTCCGAAGATCAAGCCTTCCTTGATCGTGAAACGCCCGGGCGTGCGCGTGAAGTCGATACGCATGCGCACGAACGGCACCGAGCCGCCGCGCGGCTGGTTGCGTTGCGCGGGGCGGTCGCCTTCGGCCGGTGCCGAGGCCTGCAACCGGTCGAGATTGGGTTCGCCGACGATATTGAAGTTGCGGACGCTGACGATGCCTTCCTGCGGCGCGTTATCCTGCGTCGGCGTGTCGAGCACGATCCAGATTTCGCCGCCCTGAATCTTCGAATAGTAGTCGGCGAAGCGGAAAACCGCACCGGCGTCACCGGCCGTCATATAGATCACCTGGCGGCCGCCTTCGCGGGCGCGCAACTCGCCGACCAGCGTGGAGTCGCGCCCTACCCGGCCCAACAGCGCGAAGCTGCGGATTTCGCCGTTCCGCCGCGTTACGCGCAGTTCGAGATTGCGGATCACTTCGCCGTTGTGGCCGGTGGCGGCGCCGATCCGCACGTCGAGATCGACGTCGCGCGGCTTTTCCTTCTTCTTCGCGGGTGTCGGCGTATCCGAAAACGCCTTCAACATGCCGCGCGCGTCGAGGACCGAACCGCGTAACGAAACACGCAACGCTCCGTCGTTATTTCGCTCGACCGTCAGCGTCGCACGATCGCCCTCGGTAAGCTGAAACGTCGGAAAGTTCGCATTGAGAATGTTGCCATCGGAGTCGAACTCCGCCGTCCCGCGCAGATGCACGCCGGACCCGGTCACGTTCACGTCTTCGATCTTGTAATTGCCGTCGCGCTCGATCAGCCGGTATTGCGCGCGCGCGGCGCGGCCCGGCGCCTTGTTCCAACCCGGCACCAGTTCGTTGATCGCGGCGCCCGTCAGGTCCGCGTCGATGTTGAGGCGCGTCTCCTTGTCGTTCGTAAAACCTGCCGCGCGAACGATGACCGGCCCGCTCAGCCAGGGCGAAAGTTCGATGCCGAAGCGGTTGCGCGCGGCTTCATCGAGGCCGGCGGCAAAGCGAAATTCCGCATCCGGCTTGCCGCGCGGCTTCGTGTACTCGAACGCGGTCGGCGCCCCGCCGATCTTGCCCTCGCCCTTGACGAAGAACTGGCTCGCGGAAAGCGTGATCTTGCCTTTCGCGTCCTCGATCTTCTGGCCTTTCACGATGTTGTCGGCGCTGAAATTCGTGACATCGGATTCCGCGGCGTAGCGGACTTCGCTGCGCAGCAGCTCGCGTTTCAGCGGAAGTTCGATCCGCACGGTCGAGACGAAGTTACCGCGCGTGGTGTCGGGGTTCAGCGAGAACCCGGTTTCGCCTTTCAGAAGATCGCGCGCGAGCAGATCGGCCACCGCTTCGCCGGTGCCTTCGATCTTCATCTGCACGATGCCTGTAGGCGGTTCCTGATAATGCCGGGGCACTTCGAAGGTGCCTTCGGGAATATTCAGCCTGCGCTTGCGGCCTAGATCGACGACGCCGTTCGTCACCCGGATCAGCGCATTCTGTCCCGTGACCGAGATCGTCGCGCGCGCGTCCGAGATCGGCGGCAATCCGCTGACCGGCGTGAACTTCATGCCGGACGCCTGAATGTCGAGCTTGATCGAATTCTCGGGCAGCACCGTTCCGTGCTTCGCGATCGCTTCGAGCGGCAGGTTCAGCGCGATCACGACGCGCTCGATGAGGCCGCTTTCGACGTTCTCGACCACCCAGGTCCGCGTGCCTGCGGCGACCGGCGCGGGCCAGAGCCGCTTGAACGCCGATACCGGCATCTTCTCCGCGACCACGCCGAGTTGCAGCATCGCATCGTCGCCGCCGAGATCGATCGCTCCGGTGAGCGCAAGGCCCGCGGTCGGCCCGCGCAGCACGCCTTCGTCGATCCTGAGTCTTCTCGCGGCCCGATCATAACCGCCGCGGAAAATCACGCTGTCGATGGTGAGACGCGGTTCGTTGACGCGGCCGGTTCCCAGTCCGAGCGCACCTTGTGGCACCGCGAAATACCAAATGTTGCTTCCCGCTTTCGGCGGCTCGATCACCGCGCCGAGAATGAGCCGGTTCTGGCCGCCGTTGATCTGCAAGGGATCGACGAAGAAGACTCCGCGCTCGGGATCGAAGCGCACTACGAGTTGCGCTTCGTCGATCACGAAGCGGCCGCGCTCGTCGGCGGCATTACCGACCTCGCCTTTTCCGAGCACGATCCGGAAACTTCCGCTCACGAGCCTGCCGTCTTCGCCCATCTGCGCGCGCAACAGGCCGGTGAGCGGCGTGCTCGCATAAAGGTCCATGTCGCCGTAGCCGGCGGCATTGATGAGATCGTTCGGCACTACGCGATCCGCGATCACATCGACCGCGCGGACGCCGTTCGTGGGCGCGGTAATCGACGCATTCAGTTCCCACGGCCTGTTGCCGTCGCCGGAACTGAGGCGCAACACAATGCCGCCCGCGGACGGACGGCGCAGCGCGAAATTGATGTTCGCGAATTTCCAGCTTCGGCCCGGCGTGTCGCTTTCGACGATCAGGGTGCCGCGATCGAGCCCGACTTCGGCGAGCGCGATGCCGTCGATGCCGCTACGCTCGAGACGGCCGAGCCAGCCTGCAATCTCCGAGAAGACGAGCGGATCGGCGGCAGCCTGCGCGGGCGCTTGCGGCTGCCGAATGCGCGTTCTCGGATTGGGCTGGATCGCCGTTGCGGCCTGCGGCGCTTGCTTCGGCGTCGTGACCTTGACGTTACCGTTTTCGTCGAGACGGATGGTCATCACCGCGCCGATCAGCGTGATGCGCCGCGCGCGATAATTCCCCATCAGCAGGCTGCCGGCCTCAAGCCCGATCTCGGCGGCTGGCGCGCGAAGAATTTCCTCGTTCATCGCGTTGCGGATTTCGAGTTTTTCCGCGGTCAGAACCGGCGCACCCGCGCTGTCGTAATCGAGCCGCGTCCTGCCGATGATGACCTTGTGACCGGGCGGGAGTTTTTCTTCGAGCGCGCTGATGATCCACGGCGTCGCGACATCGACCGACAAGAGCCCGGTCAGAAACGCAACATAGACGCCGACGATACAGAACACGAGAACGGCGACGGTGCCTGCGGCCCAGCGGACGGCCCGGCCGAGCGTGCCGGCGAACAGCCGGCTAGCAGGCGCGATCAGCCGGGCAACGAAGTTCGGCCGCTTAAGCGGGCGGTCGTCGTCCTCATGCTCGCGCCACTCGTGACCGTGGTGGCCGCCTCTCATCCGCGCACTTGCCTCAAAGATTTCCCCTGACCGGCGAGCCTCGCCGGACGGCGGTACGGAAACCGCCGGAATCTCTCGCCACCCCGCCCCCGGAATGCGCTAGAGTCGAGCAATATCAAGCCTTTAAACCCGCCGAAAGGAAGGCGTATGACAGCATCGCCCACAGAAGGAGCCTTGGCACCGGACTTTACGCTGCCTGTGGACGGCGGCGGTACGGTCTCGCTCAAGGGACTCAAGGGCCGCAACGTCGCGATCTATTTCTACCCGAAGGCCGACACGCCGGGCTGCACGAAGGAGTCGATCGACTTCTCGAGGCTCAA
This sequence comes from Xanthobacteraceae bacterium, assembly GCA_019752575.1. GTDB lineage: Bacteria > Pseudomonadota > Alphaproteobacteria > Rhizobiales > Xanthobacteraceae. The sequence goes on from JAIELW010000030.1 coordinate 15,501, forward strand.
GCCGGAATTCGAGCGCGCCAACACGACCGTGATCGGCGTCTCCGCGGACGCCGTTGCAGCGCAAGATAAGTTCAAGGCGAAGCACGAACTCACCGTGCCGCTCGCGTCCGATCCGGACCGCGCGATGATCGAGCGCTACGGCGTCTGGGTCGAGAAACAGATGTACGGAAAGACCTTTATGGGGATCGAGCGCGCGACCTTTCTCGTCGATGCAAAAGGCGTGGTCCGCAAGGTCTGGCACAACGTGAAAGTCGAAGGCCACGCGGAAGCCGTGCTCGCTGCCGCCAAGGCGCTATAGCGCACGAAGTTTCGCGTTAACCGCGCGCTAACCATAACCGGGCTTCTATCCCTGCTCCTGTGCCGGCGTATGTCCCCGGCTCGAGGCTGGGAATGGCGTACCGCTCCGTCCACGGCTCCAATCATCCTTACGCGCGCGGCGAATTCGGCAGGCGATATCCCGATCACCCGCCGGCCGCGAAGCATGGCGTCTCGCGCACGGCATTCGCGGCGACCCTGGTCGCGGCGGTGGTGTTCGCTTTGTGGTCGGGTGCTACCACCTTCTATCTCGTGTTTCAGGACGATGTGTTGCACCGGCTGGCGCTGCGTTCGGAAACGAGCCGCTCGCAGGACGCGCAGATCGCAGCACTCACCACCGAAATCGAGCGCCTGCGCTCCACCAAATTCGTCGATCAGGAAAAGATCGAACAGCAGCTTTCCGAGCTTTCGCGCATCCAGCGCATGATCGATGCGCGGCACAAGGCGCTTTCCGCGCTCGCGCAATCGGTCACGCGCAACCAGGACATCACCGGCTCGATCCCGGCTTCGCTCGCGCCGCAACTCGCGCCCGCCCCGGCTTCCGAGGAAACAAAGTCCCCGCCGAAACCGAAGCCGCTTTCCGATACGTTCCTCGTCGATCCGCCGCTCGAGCGCTCCGCCTCTGTGCAATCACGCGTGAATTTCCCGCGCGCCGCGACATTCTCCGGTGGCAACGAAAATCGGCAGCGCGAAATCTCGCTCGCTGCGCGTGCGCTCGCAAAACTCGGCGCACACCAGTCGCAGGCGCTGAACGCGATCGAGCTCGATCTCGACGAGCGCACCGCCCGCACACGAAAAGCGATCGCTGAACTCGGACCCCGTTTGCCCGCGGCGGCACGCGAGCAGCAGGCCCCGGTCCCGGTCGGCGGTCCCTATGTTCCCTATACCGGCGTGCCGGAAGACAGCTTCATGCGGCAGGTTTTCCGCGTCCGCCTCGCAATGGCGGAGCATGAGCGGCTTACGAAGCAGCTCGACGGTCTGCCGGTGATACTGCCGGTTTCAGGACCCGCGGAAATCACCAGCGGCTTCGGCCCGCGCGTCGATCCGTTTCTGAAGCGGCTTGCGATGCATGTCGGCGTCGATATTCGCGGCGAGTCCGGCGATCCGGTACGCGCATCGGCCGCCGGAACCGTGGTTCATGCCGAGCGGCACAAGGCCTACGGCCTGATGGTCGAGATCGACCACGGCAATGGTATTTCGACCCGCTACGCGCACCTTTCCGCGATCCTCGTGAAGGATGGCGCCAAGGTCCCCGCCGGCGCGATCCTCGGCAAGATCGGCTCTACCGGACGCTCGACAGCCCCACATCTGCACTACGAGGTGCGGCTCAACGGCGACGCGGTCGATCCGAGGCGGTATTTGCAGGCCGGAAAGCAGCTCGCCGGGTTCCAGTGATGCCGGAAGGTCACGCTTGACGTTTCGTTAGCCAAACGGCGCCAATTTTTATTCAAATCGCCGGGAACAAGGGAACGGTTACCGGGCCGTCGCATTATCGCCCCGTGTAAGGCGTGAGGACGTGAGGGGAAGCCAAATCTCTCAAGCGCTGGTGGCATGGAACTCCCGTACCAATCAGGGGGTTACTCATGCGGCTGGTACCTCGCAACGCCGTGGGGCCTGAGACCCCCAATGGCGGAAGTGACTAGAGAGGCCGCTATGAAGAAGTACGAATACGAGATGGATACCGCCGACCCGGATTCGCCGAACGACCGGCGCGAAACCGCCCAGAATCCGGACGTCAATCAGGCGCCGACCCGGCCCTATGCCGACAGGGAGAATCTGAACGAGATTCCCCGCGTCCGTCCGGACGATCCTCCGATGCGCAAATGGTGGACGGATGACGAACCGCAGCAGGACCGCGGCTCGCAGCAGAACGGCTGATTATTCGGCGGCGACCGCCACCGCCTCGAAGCGGGGCACCCGGCGCTGGTTATCCTCGACCCAGGCATCGCCCGCGAACCACTCGTGGTCGCGGTCGCAATGCGGGCAATAGCTCCGCGAGAAAAATACCGGCGACGAATAGAATTTGCTGCGCTCGGCGCGCAGTCCGGTCGGAACGGCTTCGCCTGTGACCGGGCACTCGAACATGACGTTACCCATCGACATCTGCTCCTCCTCCATTTTCTTCCGTTTCATAGGCGGAGTTCGTAGGGGTCTCGCGTGAAGGCCGTTTGACGGGAACCGCACCATTACGGGGTAACTTTGCGGCGAGAAGGAGTCCCGCGCTGCAACGATTTGTAACAATGAAAAACCGCCGGAGATCGCTCTCCGGCGGTTGTTTCTTTTCGCGCTTGCGAGAAGTTTACGCAGCCTTCTCCGAAGTCTGCTTATCCATGTCGCGCAGCTCGCGCCGCAGAATCTTGCCGACGTTGGTCTTCGGCAGATCGGTGCGGAACTCGATGTATTTCGGCTTCTTGTACCCGGTGAGCTGCTCGGCCGCGAACTTCATCAGATCCTTCTCCGTGAGATTGGGATCCTTCTTCACGACGAACAATTTCACCGCCTCGCCCGAGGCAGAATCGGGGACGCCAATGACCGCGCATTCGAGCACGCCCGGATGCATCGCGATCACGCCTTCGACCTCGTTCGGATACACGTTGAAGCCGGAGACGTTCACCATGTCCTTCTTGCGGTCGACGATATAAACGTAGCCGTCGCTGTCGATGCGGCCGATGTCGCCGGTGCGGAAGAAGCCGTCCGAAGTCATGACCTTCGCGGTCTCTTCCGGACGCTGCCAGTAGCCGGCCATCACCTGCGGACCTTTGGCAGCGATCTCGCCGACTTCGCCGAGCGGCACTTCCTTGCCCTCTTCGTCGCGGATCGAAATCAGCGTGGACGGCACCGGCAAGCCGATGGAGCCGTTGAACTTCGTATTGTCGCCGGGATTACACGTGAGCACCGGCGCGGTTTCAGACAAGCCGTAGCCTTCGAGGATCGGCGCGCCGGTTGTGGCAAGCCACTTGTCGGCGACCGCTTTCTGCACGGCCATGCCGCCGCCGTTCGCGACTTTCAACATTTTCCAGTCGATCTTGCCGAAGTCCGGATGGTTCAAGAGCCCGTTGTAGAGCGTGTTCACCGCCGGGAAGACATTGACCTTGTACTTCTGCAAATCCTTGATCAGCGACGGCAGATCGCGCGGATTTGCGATCAGCAAGCAGCAGGCGCCGGCACGTGTGCCGAGGAAGAAGCAGGCGGTAAGCGCGAAGATGTGATAGAGCGGCAATGCCGTCACGACGATCAACTGCTCGACCTTCGGTTCTTTCTCTAACACCGGCTGCAGCCACGCATCGTTCTGCAGGATGTTCGCGATCACGTTGCGGTGGGTGAGCGTCGCACCCTTGGAAACGCCGGTGGTGCCGCCGGTGTATTGCAGGAAAGCGACGTCCTGTGGCGCGAGTTGCTGCTTGGTAAGCGTCTTGCCCTTGCCCTGCGCAAGCGCGGCGTTGAACTGCACGGCCGTCGGCAGATTGTAGGCCGGCACCAGCTTCTTCACCTTGCGCACGACGAAGTTCACGATCGTGCCCTTGAAGCCGAGCATGTCGCCCATGTTGGCGAGGATCACGTGCTTCACGCTCTTGGTTTTCGCGAGCACCTTCTCGAGCGTCGAGGCGAAGTTTTCGAGAATGATGATCGCGGAAGCGCCGGAGTCATTGAGCTGATGCTCAAGCTCGCGCGGCGTATAAAGCGGGTTCACGTTCACGACCGTGAAGCCTGCGCGCAGGATCGCGGAGATCGCGACCGGATACTGCAGCACGTTCGGCATCATGACGGCGACGCGGTCGCCTTTCTTCAGGCCGAGCGATTGCAGATAAGCGCCGAGCGCGGTCGAGTGGGTATCGACGTCGCCGTAGGTCAGCGCCTTGTCCATCGAGATAAAGGCCTTGCGCTCGCGAAATTTGACGAAGCTCTCCTCGAGCACCTGTACCAGTGAGGTATAGGCGTCGGCATTGATGTCCGCCGGCACACCCTTCGGATATTTCTTGAGCCAGATTTTTTCCACGGCTTAGCTCCCTCCCGGAATTTTCGATTTTGGTTTTTGTTGCTTGTCCGACGAATACCAGACGCGGACTGTAAGTAGAAGCGTCCGTTACGGCAGCTTTATGCGCAAGCGGGAACGCTGCGCGCCGATTACCGCAGCGGCATCAAGGGGTTGGCGCTACCGAACGAGCGCTAAATCGGAACGTTCTGCGGATCGGTAATCGGCACTTCTGCGCCGCCCTGTCGGCAAACGTAGTCAAAGCTGGCGTTCGTACTAATTGTGCCTCCGACGTCCATGCACTGCTGGAAGGTTACGGGGCCCTGCAAGAGGGATCGCATTGTTACTGTCTTCGAATTCGTCATCGTGCTTTGCGTCGTCGGCAACCAGATTTCTGGATCGTCCTGGCGATGGCGTTTGATCAGGGGCTTGGCACGCTGGCCGAAATACATTTTCAGGCCGCCGTAGATGCCGCGGAAATCGTTTTCGCCGACCCGCGCCTCGAAGAACGCGGACATCATCTGCTTCCCCGCTTCAAACGCGAACTCGGTGCCGAACGCGGCGGCATGCAAGCCGCCCATGTAGCGGTGGCCGAGCGTGAGCCGCCAGTTGTCCTGCACATAGTAGTGAAGATTGATCGCGTCGAAGAAGCGCTGATCTACGTTATATGAAATCAGCAGCGGCCCGGCGACCGCGCTTGTGGAGCTGCCATCCTCCACGCCCGCAATCGCCTGAAACGTGAATCGTCCGATATAGAGTTCGCCTTCGGCCGCGATGTGACTGGCGTTCAGCCCGGTGAAGACGTTCCAATGCGTATATGAGGCGTAGATGCCGATCATGCCGCGCGCCGGATCGCGCCAGAACAGATGGGCCGCGCCACCGGCGACGAAGTCGCCTTGCAACGAGCCCGCCAATACGTCGAACTGAACGCCGAAGCGATTGCCGAGCGGAATCGTCACCGCGCCCGCGACACCACCGGTTCCGTCGCCGTTCAGCGATCCGCCATAGGCTTCGATCTTGTAATTGATACCATCGACAGCGCGGTTGGTTGAATTCGCTTTCGAGATCAACGTGTCCGCCGCGAATGCGGTTCCGCACGAGAGCGAAACACTTACGACAAGCCACGACGCCTTCACGCAATCACGCACACGCATTCAATTCCCCCGCCGAACGCAAACGCCATTCCCCCTGTAACGGCCACTGTGGTAAGCCGGGACCGCCGATTTGACTTGGACTAAAGCGAAAACTCCCGAGAAAGCGTTTGCTATGACCACCACCCGACTCTCCGCCCCCAGTGCCGAGCCGCCGTTTCCGACGCTGCGGTTTTCAACCGATACGTTCGGCCAGCGCGAGCGGATCGAGGCGTGGCGCGAATTGTTCGGCCGCACGATTTGCGCCGCCGAAATCGAGCCGCTACCGGACGCCGAGTTCCATTCCGATGTCACGCTCCGCGTATTGCCCGGCCTCGGCATGGCATCGGGCGTCTGCTCCGGCGCGCGTTACTGGCGGCCCGCGAGCCTCACCGCGCATGACGACCTGATCTTCATCGTCAACCATGCCGGCAACGATCTAGCGAACATGCTCGGCCGCGAGACGATCGTGAAATCCGGCGAGGCGGTGCTGGTGACAATGGAAGCGGTCGGCGGCGTCATCAATCAAGCCGCGACGCGCTTCACCACCATGCGCATTCCCCGCTCCGCTTTGCTCGGCGCGGTGCCGGACCTTCATGCCGCGATGATCAAGCCGATCCCGGCGGACGATCCGGCGCTGCTGATGCTCCTGAACTACATCAGCGTGCTCGAAGACAACGATGCGGTCACGACCGAAGCACAGCGCGCGAGCGTGGTCGCCAATCTGCACGACCTGATGGCGGTTTCGGTCGGCGCCAAAGGCGAACATCTGGAGCGGGCGAAGCATCGCGGCGTTGCCGCGGAAAGACTGCGCGCGATCAAGACCGACATTCGCGAACATCTGCCGGACGGCGATCTCGTCGCCGCCGATCTGGCGGCACGCCACGGCGTCACCCCGCGCTATATCCAGTTGCTGTTCGACCGGGCCGGCGAGACCTATTCGGAATTCGTCCGTTTCGAGCGGCTCGCCGCCGCGCACCGCTTGTTGCGCGATCCCACGCACATGAGCCGCACGATTGCCGACATCGCATTCAGCGTCGGCTTCAACGACATCTCTTATTTCAACCGCTCGTTCCGGAAGCAATTCGGAAAAACGCCATCCGATTTGCGCGCGAGCGCCAGCTAAGCCGGCAACTCGCCGAACCCCTTCCCCACTTTCGCCTGCGCGCAGCGGATCAGCCGGCTGTCCTCGACCGCGGCCTGCCGGTGCTTCACCGCCTCGCGATAGACCGGATCGCGGATCATCTCGACGAAAGCCGAAACGCTCGGATATTGCGCGATGAAGCAGTGGTCCCAGCGCTCGCTCTGCGGACCGATTAACATAAGTTCGAACTTGCCCTGCCAGATGATTTTGCCGCCAAGCCGCTCGAACACCGGCGTACTTTCGCGGCCGTAAGCGGCGTAGGCTTCCGCGCCGGTCGCTTTTCTTCCGTCCGGATACTTTGCCTGCGCACGCAGCTGCACGAGGTTCAGCATCTCTATCGGCCCTTTGCGATCATTCTCGCGAAAGGCGGCAAAGATTTCCTTGGTGGGGTCGATGTAGGAGGTCATTTCTAGAAACACTTTAGGTTGGTGACTTCGAGAACAAGAATTCCATCCTCAATCACGCGCCCCGTCAAAGTCATTCGCTTGCCCACGACGCATTCGGGCGGCAACGCGCCCTTGCCCCGCAGCGTCATCACCTGACAGGGTGTTCCCGCAAATTTTCCCGGCCAGAACCATTCGCCGCCGTCAACTAACGGCGGAGTGATGATCTCGCTTTCGAGCGTGACGCTCTCCCCCGCCCTACAGGGCGCGGCCTCTGCCGCCCCCAGCCATGGCAATAGGTAAGTAATCAGAATCAGGATTGCAGCGCGCATTAGCGTTCTGTGCTCGCGAAGCGCGACCTTACGCAACTGCAAAATCGCTGTCATTCAACTGTCACCGTCCATGCGCGACGGTTGCCGCAAACGCGAAATTTTTGGGAGCGCGCGGTGAAAAACCTTTCGATCAGACACGGACTTGTCGGCCTTACGGCAATGACAGCGCTCGCCATGCTCGCGAGCGCGCCTTCGCGCGCACAGGAGGTCATCGACCGAGGCGGCATTCGCGGCGCGGGCTCGACGTTTGCGCATCCGATTATCGCGCGCTGGTCGGAAGGCTATCGCAAGTGGCGCGCAAACGATGCGCCGTTCCCGGTTGCCAACTCGGGGCTCGAAGACCCGGTCGCGACCTCGGCCTTCGACTACGAGCCGATCGGATCGCTCGCGGGTCTCCTGCGCGTTCGTGTCGGCGCGGTGGATTTCGCGGCGTCCGACGCACCGCTTTCATCCGAAGAACTGACCAAGCTCGGCCTGGCGCAATTTCCCATCGTGATCGGCGGCGTCGCCATCGTCTATAACATCGACGGCATCGGCGCGGGCGAACTCAAACTGACGGCGAAGGCGATCGCCGACATTTATCTCGGCAACATCCAGAACTGGAACGACCCCGCCATCGCCGCGATCAATCCGGACCTGACGCTGCCCGCGGCGAAGATCGTCGTGGTACGCCGCGCCGACGGCTCCGGCACGACCTACAATCTCGCGCATTTCCTCGCCGCCAATCATCCGCAGTGGCAAGAGCGTCTCGGCGTCGATACGACGTTGAGCTGGCCGACGCGGACGGTCGGCGCGCTACGCAACGAAGGGGTTGCGGCAACCGTGCGGGTGACGAAGAATTCCATCGGTTACGTCGAATACGGCTACGCGGTGAAGCAGAAACTCTCTTACGCACAGGTTCAGAACAGCGCGGGCCAGTTCGTGAAGCCGGACGTGAAGAGTTTCCAGTCCGCCGCGGCGAGCGCCGACTGGAAGTCGGCGAAGGACTTCAACCTGATGCTGACGGGCGCCCCGGGCAACGACGCCTATCCGATCGTGGCGACGGTGTTCGCATTAATGCCGAAGCAGCCGGCAAGCCCGCGCCGCTCGCGCGAGGTGCTGAACTTCCTCACATGGTCGCTCGATCGCGGCAGCAAAGATGCCGGAGAGCTCGGTCTCGTGCCGCTCCCGGAATCGCTCGTGGTTCAGGTGAAGGAATATTGGCAGAGCGCGCTCAAAGCGGGCTCCTGACGATCAGCGAACGCAGGGTCAATTCGCTGGAAGGCTCGCCGGGTTCCACACCACTTCCCATACATGGCCGTTCGGATCGCGGAAATACCCTGCATAACCGCCGTAGAAGGTATCCTGAGGCGGCTTCACGACATCGGCGCCTGCTCGACGGGCCTGCTCGACCACCTCATCGACTTCTTCACGGCGAACCACATTGTGCCCAACAGTGAAGGAAGTTGGACTATTCCGCGTCTTGGGGAGGCCAGTGTCGTGAGCGATGTCGTCCTGCGCCCAAATCCCGAGCTTTATCCCTCCCGATAGCTCGAAGAAGGCAACGGCGCCGTGTTCGAACTCGCGGCCAACGATTCCTTCGGTAGGCAAAACTAGGCCGTCACGATAAAAGGCGAGCGATTGTTCCAAATCGGCGACGCCTAGCGTCAGCACAGATACACGAGGCTTCATCGGATTCTCCAACGTAAGCTGAATCTACGAAATGGCGTCTCGCAGCCCGAAGTGACTCAGTTCACTCGCACCACGACGCCGCGTATTGGTGCTAACGCCACTTGCTGGTTTTGGTTTCGTTGCGCCGGCGTTCGCCGTGCAAGCGGCGCCATCGCGATCAGTGAATGCCGCGCCACATCTGGAAAAACGTAATTCCGATTTCGAAGGCGATCAGCAGCACGATCAACAGTTCGAGCCGCAGCGCGCGTTCGGTGTCGATCATATCGGTCAGCGCCTGCGCGGTATCGGCGACCACCTTGAGCTTGCGGTTCAGGCCATCCACGCGCTCGCTGAGTTCGTATTCCTCTTTGAGGCGCGCATAGAGACGGCTCAAATCCGGGCGGTCCCACAACACGTCCGGGTCTTCCGCGACCGCGACACGGCCGGAGACGCGATGCTGCACCAGGAGCGCGTTGCCGATGTGCTTCAGGATCGTGCGGCGGCCGCCGGGCGTTTTTCCCTTCGTAGCTAACGTGCGGGCGAACGGCTCGGTCTGTTCGAGCACGGCCGCGACATCGCGTTCGTCGTGCGCGAGCACGACCGAATCCGCGAGCGCATAGGCGACGAGCAGAAGGCGCTCCAGCGTGACCGCCCGCATATAAATCGGACCGCCCGGCGGAATCTGATCCTCGCGCTCGGCATTTACTTCGACCTGCGCCGCCTCTTCTTCCCGCGTTTCGAAGGCGCCGACGATGCGGTGCTTGAGGCTCGCGAGCACACCGTCCTCTTCGAGCGCGGACAGCCCGATCATCACAACGACGCCGTAGCGGAATACGACGGCAATGCCGTTCGCGCCCGCGCGGAACGCTAGCGGCAGGGTGGAAAGCGTGTCGGAACGCTCGAGCCCCGCGGTATCGATACGGTCGCCGACCAGTATCGCGCGCACGGTGACTTTCGTGCCGAACACAGGAAGGTTCGCGGGCTGGCCAACGGGTTCGGGCCGCAGCATTTGAAAATCTTTCACGACGTCGAGCATGAAAACACTCATGAGAAACGGAGAGCGCTCGCGTTCGCAGATTTTCGCGAGCGCGCGGGCCAGTCCTGTAAACGGAATGCGAAGACTGTAGCGGCCGATTTTGTCAGCCGCGTGAACGGCGCAAGCTATTGAAAACGTTTATTTTTTTTGGCGCAGAAAATATATTCTCGCGCCCCACGGATTTCTCCGCGGAGCGCGAAAAACTTTCGACGAGTGTCAGCGATTCAGCACCTTCCGGCGCTCACGTAGCAGAGCGGGTTCTGCTGGATGCAGACGTTACGCGCTTCGTCCACCGTCTTGCCCTTGGCGGTGCAGACCTTCGCAGTAAACGGTATCGGGATCGGGCAGCGCACGCAGAACGCGTGCGACCGTGTAGTCCAGCCGCGCCACGTGCGCTTGACCTTCTGGGTCATGGTTTCCTGCTTCTTCGTATCTGCCTTCTTTGTCTCTTCCTTCTTCGGCTGGGCCGCTTTCTGCGGCGCTGCCTTCTGGTCCTTCTGCTGAGCCTGTACCAGATCGATAGGGGTGTAGTTCAGTTCGGGGGAAATGGAGTTTAACGGAGATGCCGTCACGAGGCTCGCGCTTGCGAACAGCATGCCGGCGGCAATCGCAATAAGGCGCATAAGGTTCTCTCCCAAATATATGCCCTCGCCCCGGCAAGAATGCCGGCGCGTGAGCCGATAGCCCTAAACTGCGGGAGGGAACAGAAAGTTCCTCGCGCTCAGCGCCGTGCAGTGCGTGCCATTTGCTGCCTTGCGGCATCCAATGCTGCGCCAAACCTGCGAGCTTCCTGACGCAGCAAAAGCCGATTGGGCAGTGTCGGGGTGGAGCCGAACTCTTCCAGGCGTTTGAAAAACGCCTGATAAAGCTCGACGAGCTGGTAGCGCTTCAAGACTTCCTCGCGCGCAACCATGAAAGAGTCGATCACGCTCTCGGCTTCCTGAAACTTGGAATGTTCGGGCGGGTATTTGGCCACATCATCCACTGCCGCGTGCAACTTCTGAAGATGGGTCAAATCTTCTGCGATGAGGGAAGCCGCGATCACCGCCGTATCGGTCGGCTGTCTTCCTTCCGCCTGCGCAGGCGTTACTCCAGTGCCGAAAATGCTCCACAGCAGTGCAAGAATGCCGACGAGGAGCGCGGCAACCTGCACCGCGCCGATTACCGCCGCGGACTCCAACCAGCCTTTAAAAATCTTCCACGCCGATTGTCTGGCCGGCGCATTGCGCTTTTTGGCCACGACTACCCCCGCCGCTCTGCACAGCGGGAAATCTAGACTCGTATTCCTTAGCGGACAATCCTCAGGCGCCGCGCTGCGCTTTGTCTTTCTGGTTCTGGGCCACGATCGCATCGCGCGCGGCTTTCCACTGTGCGTCGCCCCATTCGCGCAGTTCGTAGAAGTTTCCGCCGGTCGCTAACGCCTGCGCGCCGTCCATTGCGATCATTTCGCCCGAGAGCCAGTCGCAGCCGGGCGACATCAGGAACGCCGCAAGATTCTGAAGCTCCTCGAGCGTGCCGGCGCGACCCATCGGATTGCGCGCTGCCGTGCGCGCGCCCGGCTTCTCGCCGGGGTTCAGCCGTTTGCTCATGCCTTCAGTCGGAATTTCGCCGGGCGCGATGGCATTCAGACGAATGCCGTAACGGCCCCACTCGGAAGCCAGCGAAGTTGTCATGGCCGCAACCGCCGCCTTGCTCATGGCCGAAGGCACTACGAACGGACCGCCGTTTCGCACCCAGGTGACCGAGACCGAAACGACGTTGCCTTTGTGCTTGCCCGCGATCCAGCGCTTGCCGACGGCTTGTGTGACATAGAACGTGCCGCGCATCACGATGTTCGCAACCGCGTCGAAGCCGTTCGGCGAAAGATCTTCGGTGCGGGAGATGAAATTGCCGGCCGCGTTGTTGACGAGGCCCGTCAGCGGGCCTTGCTTGAATATCTCGCCGACCATCGCATCGACCGCCGCAGCATCGCGAATATCGACGCCATAAGACGAGACCTTGCCGCCGTGCGCCTTCATCAATTCGCCCGCAGTGTCCTCGCAAACCTGCTTGCGCCTTCCGCAAATTGCGATTTCCGCGCCGAGCGACAAAAACTTCTCGCTCATCGCGCGGCCCAAGCCGGTGCCCCCGCCCGTCACCAGAATCTTCTGACCCTTCATCAATCCGGGCTGAAACATCGAAGCCTCCCTTTATTTGTTATCCGGTAACGTCTGCGAAGCCCGCTATTGCGTCAACCGTCCGGCGCGCTAGGCTGCCGTAACGCCAGCAAAGGTTTGATGCCGCTCATGCGAATTCTCGCCGCTCTCCTGTTCTCTCTATTCATTGCTGGCGGCGCGAATGCCCAATCCGGCAGCGGCGATACGCCCTCGCCGTCGCAATCTCCTTCGCAATCGACATCACCGTCACGAAGCCTGAGCAACGCGGAAGCGATTCAGGTCATCAGCACCGAGTGGAACGAACTGGTCGGATGGTTGCTCATCGGCGAGCGGGTGGTCGCGTCGGATGTACCGCCCGCGGATTGCAAGAGCGAAGCGATGAACCCGCAGCAGTTCGATTTTCTGCTCAACGCCGAGCGCGCCGGTCTCGTCACCATTCGCTACTGGGATGATCGCGGCGCTTTTCTCAAGGACAAGGACTACACGAACAAAGAGAAGATCGAATTTGCCGTGGCCGGCCGCCTGCAGAAGATGACCATCATTCCGACCAAGGAAGCGCAGCAGGAGCAGGTGAAACTCGAAATTCACAACCGCACCGGCTGTATGAGCTTCAAGGTCGGCCGCTACGAAATCAATACGGTCACCGAAAATCGTTCGCTTCGTAAAGGCACCACGGAGCTCGCCGCCGTTACGGTTCTTTACCGCGTCGATTACGCACCGATCTACCGCCAGGTTTACACCGCAGGAAAAGTGAAGATCGACAACATGCGCAAGGCGAACGTGCTCCTGCGCTTCGATCCCCCGCGCAAGCGCTGGCACGCCATCGCCTTCGACGCTGCCAATGCCGGCGAAGAGATCAAGCCCGTGAATGTCCCACAGGCTTACAAGAAGGTTCAGTAAGGCCAGCAGCATTGTCATCCCCGCGAAAGCGGGGATCCATACTCCCTGTGCCTAAGGCATATCTCGAAAGTTTGCGAAAAATAATTTCAAGTCGTGGTTATGGGTCCCCGCCTACGCGGGGACGACCACTTGTGGAAACGGTTACGCCACCTTCTTCGTCACGACCCCCGCGCCTTCCGTGAGCATCACCTTGTTCAGCAGCTTCACGAGCGCATAGACCGACTCGATCGCAGGCGCCGGCGTGTTCGTGATCTTCGCCATTTCGAGAATGGAGCCGATCAGCGCTTCGGTTTCGAGCGAGCGGCCCGCTTCTACGTCCTGCAACATCGAGGTCTTGTGCGCACCGACCGACTCCGCGCCGGCGATGCGCTTGTCGATGGTGACGCGGAAGGTAACGCCGAGCTTCTCCGCGATCTCCTGCGCTTCCTTCATCATGGTCGCCGCAAGTGCGCGCGTCTCCGCGAACTGGCAGATGTCCACGAGCGTCGCGTGCGTCAGCGCCGAGATCGGGTTGAAGGAGAGATTGCCCCAAGCTTTGAGCCAGATTTCCGAGCGAATGTCTTTCAGCACGCGCGACTTCAGTCCGGCTTTGACGAACAGATCGTGCAGCGATTTCGTGCGCTCGCGCGTTTTTCCGTCGAGTTCGCCGATCGGGAAGCGGTCGCCCTCGACGTGGTGGATCACGCCCGGCGCGGTGATCGCCGCCGCCGGGTAGACCACGCAGCCGATCAGCCGCTCCGCGTCGATCTTCTTCGTGAGCACGCCGGAAGCGTCGAGGCTTTGCAGACGCTGGTTGTCGTATTTGCCGCCGAGCTTTTGGAAGTACCACCACGGCAGGCCGTTCTGCACGGTGAGCACGACGGTGTCTTTGTCCAGAAGATGATCGATGTCGCGCACCACCCCGTCGAGGAAATGCGCTTTCACAGCGAGCACGACGAGGTCCTGTTTGCCCGCTTCGGAGGCCTTGTTCACCGCCTTCATCTTCGCGGTCTGCACCTTGCCGTCGTGCCATTCGAGTTTCAGGCCGCCCTTCTGGATTGCCGCAAGATGCGCGCCCTGATCGATCACGGTGACTTCCTCGCCTGCGAGCGCGAATTTCGCGGCTAACAAGCCGCCGATCGCGCCGGCACCGACCACGCAGATGCGGCGCGGCTTCGGCGCTTCGCCGAGCAGGAACGGCGACGGCAACACCTGATCGAACTTGTTCGTGAGCGTGCCGACGCCGTCGATCACGATGTCGACGACGTTGTTCGCCGCTTCCATCACGCCGACGCCGAGCGAGGTGCCGCAGGCGATGATGTCGCCGGGCATCAGCGTCATGTCCTTGGAAACCGCCGCGACCAGCTTGTGCGGCGGGAAGAACATGTCGGACACCGGATAGTTCTGCCGCTCCTTGCCGTTCAGCACGGTCTTGATGCGCAGCTTCATCGGATCGACGCCGGCCGTAATCGCGGGTCCGAACACGCCGAAGGTGTCGAAGCTTTTCGCGCGCGTCCACTGGTCGAAGGTCGGAAACTTCTTCATCAGGTCGACGGCGGTGACGTCGTTCACGCAGGTGTAGCCGAAGATGTAGTCGCCCGCTTCCGCCTCGGAAATGTTGGAGCACTTCTTGCCGATGACGACGCCGAGCTCGCCTTCGTAAACGATTTTGCCGTCATAGGTGCTGGGGCGGCGGATCGGCTCGCCGTGCGGATGATAGGCGTTCGGCGCCTTGATGAAATAAAGCGGCTCGGTGGGATGCTGGAAGTCGTTCTTCGCAGCCAACTCGTGGAAGTTGTTCCAGAGACAGACCATCTTCGAGGGCTCGCAGGGCGTCGTCAGCTTCACCTCGGAGAGTTTCGCGCTCTCGCCCGTCGCTTTGGGATTAGCGAACATGTCGCCTTCGTGGATTTTGACCGTATCGCCTTCCAGCGTGCCGAATTGCTTTTTGCCGCCGCGTTCGAAGCGAACCCACTGCGTCATCGTTTCCTCCAACGTATTTATTGCGGCGCGGTATATCTCTGCGCTCGGATCGAGCGCGATCATGCCGCTCTGCGGAGCGAAAGCAAGCGCGCGAGCGCAACCTGCCTATGCGCAAGCGTTTCGGATTATGGCTGCAACCATACTTACTTCGCGGGCGGTGAGAATCCGTGCTTGGCGAGAATTGCCTGCCCGTCCGCTGAGAGAATGTAATCCGCCAGCCGCTTCGCATTCGCGGACGACCCGTTGACGAGCGTCAGCCCATAATCCGCGCCGACAGCGAGTTGCTCAGGCAGCGCAACAACGTTCTGCGTCGGATTCTCGCGCTTCGCGACAATCGCATTGGTGCAGTAAGTCAGGAAGATATCGGCCTGCCCTTCTGCAACGACGAGGCCGTAGACGTTCTTGTCTTTCGGCGGCGTTGGTGAATTCGGGCCGCCGGTAAGCTGCAAGGCTTTCTTGTCGAGCGCGGCGAACGAACCCGGCTGGATCGCATCCGCTTTCTTGAATACTTCCCATGCATAGTCGCCGGACGGATCGGCTCTCGGCGTCGATGTGCCGACTTTAATTTTTTCGTCGAGCAACCGGTCGAGCAGATTTGCCGGCGTTACTTCCAGACCGGGTCGCACCAGCGCGCAGAGGCGGTTGCGCGCGAACATCTGCACGGGGCCAGCCTTGTTTGCTTTCGCCAGCGCCTGCGGATGGTTCATGTTTGCAGAAGCAAACACTTCCGCCTTTGCGCCGCTTTCGATCTCATCCTTCAGCAAGCCGGATGGACCATATTTCGACTTTACTTCGATCTTCGTCGCCTTCTGAAATTCCGCTGCCACTTCGTTCAAGGCACCGCGTAAACTTCCCGCCGCATAAAGCATTGCCGCTTCGTTGCCGAGCGCCGGTTCCGTCATCGAAGCCATGATCGCAAAAACCGAAAGTGTTTTGATGTTCATTTTTGTCTCCCTCCGGCCAGCGCCGTGCGGGAGAGACTAAGTATGGAAATGCGCGCGTCAATTTTCGTAACGGCTGCAAATTCGTGCAGCTACGTTCATACGGTTTTGCGGATTTACTCCACGTCTTCGACGCTGTCCGGACCGCCGCGGCAGCGCGCGAAGCGCGGCGAAACCAGGTTCAGAACGCAAGCAGTGAAGATGTTGCTCTCGATCGGAGCGCGCGCGGAAAGCATGCCTCCCGGCAAAACGTTATTCTGCCGCTACGTGATGGCGCGATGGAGGCGGGATGTTTCTTCCGAGCGCTCGCGCCTCTTCAATCCAGTTGCCGATTGCGTCCTGCACATGCGCGAGAGCTTCTTCTGGCGTTTCGCCGTCTGACATGCATCCCGGGAGATCGGGTACCACAGCGATAAATCCACCACCTTCCTGTTCAGGGAGCGGCTCGATCAAAACTGGGTAATCGAGTTTAGTCATCGTTGGCTCGTCCAGAGATGAGGTCGATAAAGCGGACTAACTTGCGGATATATACCGGTTTGATTGGCCTGCGGCTCGGTATAGTCAGAATATCACGGCTCGCGGGATGAGACACCTTGTAATGTGACCCGCCCGAAGGTGGCGTGCAGGTGCCGTATCGGGAGTGGTTGGAATTGAAAGTGGCGTAGTCTCCGGGGTTATCAACCTCGCAACATCCGGCGTTAG
>JAIELW010000031.1 GCA_019752575.1 Xanthobacteraceae bacterium
CCTCGCCGCCTGAAACGATATCTTCATGTTACCGGAGATCGCGCCGCGCCAATTCCAACCACATTCCGGACGGCACCTGCGCTTCGGTGATCTTGCCGCTGTCGCTGACGAGCGCGTTGATGGTCTGGTTCAGCACCGGATTGACGCTGCTCGCATAGGTGTACCAGACTTCGAAATTGTGCGGGTTCGCCGGATGGCGCAGCGCTTTGATGCGCTCGAGCGCGGCTTCGGCAAGGCCGATCGTGCGTTCGAAATCAGCGTCGCTTGCAGCCATAAAGCCCTAATCGCGCGGCCGATTAGGCCACGCGCCCCGTGATCGCGAAAACCGCGACCCTCTAAGGACTTAATCTAGATGCGGATCGTGAACGGAGGGTAAATCTGCGAGTTAGTCGCAAGTAGTTTGGGTATCAACTTACCGGCTCGCGCGGCTTCAGATTGACCGGCCGGTGAAAGAAGGCCGGCAGTTGCGAAGCGTCGCTCGAGGCGCCGTTTTGCGGTTTGGAGACCGGTTTCGGAGCGGAATTTGCCGCTTGTGGCACATTTTCCGCCTTGTCGGGGCCCGAACCGCGCTTTTCCTGCCGTTCTTGTCGTCTGCCTTTGCCGCCGCGCCGCTTGCCTTCGCGCTTGTCGCCGCCCTCAGCCGGCTCGGGATTATGCGATTGAGGTTCTACGGCAGACTGTTCAGCACCGAGCCATTCGATGTTCTGCCCGATCAGCTTTTCGATCGCGTCGATCGACTTGCGGTCCATGGACGACACCATCGTGAACGCTTCACCGGCGCGTCCCGCGCGGCCGGTGCGGCCGATGCGGTGGACATAGTCTTCGGCGTGGTAGGGCACGTCGAAATTGAAGACGTGGCTCACTTCCGGAATGTCGAGACCGCGCGCGGCTACATCGGATGCGACGAGGAACGTCGTCTCGCCCTTGCGGAACGCTTCCAGTGCGGCCATGCGCGAGCGCTGGTCCATGTCGCCGTGAAGGGCAGCGGCATTGAAACCGTACTTGACGAGCGACTTATGCAGCGTCGCAACATTGCGTTTGCGGTTGCAGAAGATGATGCCGTTCCGGATCGAGCCGGCATCGGTGAGCAATTTCCGCAAAACCTCGCGCTTTTCGAAATCCTTCGAGCTCGTCTTCACGAGCCTCTGGGTGATGTTGTTGACGGTGCTCGCCGGCCGCGACACTTCGATCTGCACCGGGTTGCTCAGGAAGGTTTCGGTGAGCCGCTGGATTTCCGGCGGCATGGTTGCCGAGAAGAACAGCGTCTGCCGCGTAAACGGCACGAGTTTGCAGATGCGCTCGATGTCCGGGATGAAGCCCATGTCCAGCATACGGTCGGCTTCGTCGATGACGAGGAGTTCGACGCCGGTGAGCAGCAAACGCCCGCGCTCGAAGTGATCGAGCAGGCGGCCGGGCGTCGCAATCAACACATCGACGCCGCGCATCAGCTTCGCGTCCTGATCGTCGAACGAGACGCCGCCGATCAGAAGCGCAATCGAAAGCTTGTGGTTTTTGCCGTATTTGATGAAGCTCTCTTCGACCTGGGCTGCGAGTTCGCGCGTGGGCTCCAGGATCAGCGTGCGCGGCATGCGCGCACGCGCGCGGCCTTGCTCCAGCATCGTAATCATCGGCAGCGTGAAAGCTGCGGTCTTGCCGGTGCCGGTCTGCGCGATGCCGAGAACGTCGCGGCGATTGAGTACGTGGGGAATGGCTTGCGCCTGGATCGGCGTCGGGGTCGTATACCCGGAGGCCTCGACGGCTGAGAGCACTTTCTGGCTCAAGCCGAGTTCGGAAAAGTTCATGTAGTTCTTAGGTTCCATCTCGCCCGGTGGGCTGCTTCCTCATCGGTTCAGGCCGTATGCCTGGTAACGTCGGGTGAGGAGCGCCAGATCGAGGGCGTTGTGGGGCGATTCCAAAATCAGCCCTTCGATGCAATGCAACATAGGAAGAAAACGGCGGAAGTCAATGAAAATCGCTGCTAAACGGCTATGCGGCGCAATCAGGGTGAAGATGGGGTGAGAATGGAAGCGGCTGTTCCGGTCGTACTGATACCGGGCTTGAACTTCACTGCGCGGGTCTACGCGGCGCAATTGCCGGCGCTCTGGCAGTTCGGGCCGGTGCAGGTCGCCGATCACCGGCGCGGCAATTCCATGGCCGCGATCGCCAGAAATATTCTCGACCACGCGCCGCCGCGCTTTGCGCTCGCCGGCTTCTCGATGGGCGGTTACATCTCGCTCGAAATTCTGCGGCAAGCGAAAGAGCGCGTGATCAAGCTCGCGCTGATCGATACCGCGGCAGCGGCCGACCGGCCTGACCAGACCGAAAAACGGCTGAAAAATATCGCGCTCACCCGCGAAGGAAAAATCGCGGAGCGCGAAGAGGCGATATGGCCGTTTTTGGTGCATGAATCGCGTCTCAAGGACGATGCGATCCGCAGCATCGTGAAGGAAATGCATCAGGAGACCGGCTCCGAGGTCTATATCAACCAGCAGACCGCGATCATGGGACGTGCGGACTCGCGGCCCATGCTGAAAGAGTTGAAGATGGAAACGCTGATCGTGGTCGGCGACAGCGATCAACTGACGCCGCCGGCTGCCGCAAGAGAGATGCATGAACTGGTCGCGGATTCGCGTCTCGACGTGATTCCGAATTGCGGACATTCCGCGCCGCTTGAGCGCCCGGATCGCGTGACCAAACTGCTTGTCGAGTGGCTGGCCGAATGAGCAGGGGCGAGAACGACATCGCGGGCGTGATCGCACGCCCGCCGCTGATCGTGCTGGTGGCGGTTCTCGCGGCATTCTTGCTCGATTATCTTTTTCCCGCCGGACACATCGCGCAGATGGCGCGCTGGCTTCGCTACCTGGCGTCGGGTTGCGCGTTCCTCGCGGGCGTCGTCCTGCTTGGTTCGGCCGCGAACGAGATGCGCAAAGCGGGTACGAATATTCCGACCTGGGAGCCGACGCTCGCGCTCGCGACCGGCGGCGTTTACGCCGTCTCGCGCAATCCGATTTATCTCGCCTTCATCATTCTGATGGTCGCGATCGGGCTGTTCGTCGCTTCCGACTGGATGTTCGTGATGATCGTGCCCTTCGTGCTGATCATCCACTTCGGCGTGATTAAGCGCGAAGAGGCATATCTGCTCGCACGCTTCGGAGCGCCTTACGCGAATTACATGAAGCGGGTGCCGCGCTATATTTGGGGCATCTAAATTATTTGGAGCATCTAAATTATTTGGAGCATCTAAATTTAGTTTATCGGAAGACCGACGTAGTTTTCCGCAAGCGCAGTCGAAGCCGCCTTCGACGAAGTGACGTAATCGAGTTCGGCGAGTTGCCGGCGCCGGTCGAAGTCGCCGTCTTTCGGATTAAGATGCAGCATCGTCGTCATGAAGTAGGAGAAGCGCTGCGCCTTCCAGATGCGTGAGAGGCATTTCGTCGTATAGCCGTCCAAGAGCGTCGTGCTTTTCGTTTTGTAAAAGGCCTCTAGCGCGCGCGAGAAGAACAAGACGTCCGCGATCGCGAGATTCATGCCTTTCGCGCCGGTCGGCGGCACGATATGGGCGGCGTCGCCCGCGAGGAACAGGCGTCCGAACTGCATCGGCTCGACGACGAAACTGCGCATCGCGGTCACGCCTTTTTCGATGATACGTCCGGTCTTTAGCCGCGTCTCGCCTTCGGGACCGAGGCGGCGCTTCAACTCCGCCCAGATTTCCTCGTCGGACCACTTGTTCGCGTCTTCATCCGGGTCGCACTGGAGATAAGCGCGCGTGATCGTCGGCGCGCGCATGGCGTAGAGCGAGAAGCCGCGGTCGTGGTGGTTGTAGATCAACTCGTAATTGACGGGCGGGGACTCCGCGAGGATGCCGAGCCAGCCGAAGGGATAAACGCGCTCGAATTCGGTGAGCAGGCCTTTCGGGACGCTCGGACGGCAAACGCCGTGGAAGCCGTCGCAGCCGGCGATGAAATCGCAAGTAATTTCATGCGGCTCGCCGTTCTTCTTGAATCGGATGATCGGCTGATCGCTGTCGAGCTTGTCGACGGAGGTTTCGGAAACCTCGAATTCGATGGTTCCGCCTTGCGCGAGCCGCGCTTGAATCAAGTCTTTAACGACTTCATGTTGTCCGTAAACGGTGATTGTCTTGTTCACGAGTTGCTTGAAGTCGATGCGCCTACCGACTCCATTGACTCGGATTTCGATGCCCTCGTGGACGAGGCCCTGCTTGCGCATGCGCGCGCCGACGCCAAGCTCGTCCAGCAAATCGGTCGCCCAGTGCTCGATCACGCCCGCGCGGATACGCGCCTCGACATAGGCGCGCGAGCGGTTTTCGACGATGACCGAGGAAATGCCGGCGCGGTGCAAAAGCAGCGAGAGCATCAGCCCCGCAGGGCCGGCACCGACAATTCCGACCTGAACACGCATGAGTTCCCCCGAACCTTTTATTTTGCGGGAAACTAGCGGAAAAGACAGGCCGGGGAAGGGATCAGCGCGGGTAACGGCTGATCCTTTTCCGGAGGTTATGCGCCGCTGCGCCCGCCGCGGCCCTGCGACTGGTGCTTGGCTTCGAGTTCGCCGTCGGGGCTCGCCTGATTGACCGCTTCCGGGAAGAACTTGCTCAACTTGTCGAGGACTTCGTTGACCGGAATTCCCATCTGCTGCGCGATCTGCTTGAGCTGCTCGTTGCCGAGTGCGTCCTTGAGCTGGCCGGGAGAGACGGGTGCGTTTTGACCGTCGCCGAGCCAGGTACCGATCTGCTTGCTAAGGCCGCCTTCCTGAAGCTGCTTCAGCAAACCGCCGATCGAGCCGAGATCGGTGTTCTTCAGAATCTGGCCGAATACATCTGGCAACTGGGATTGCTGTTGCGGCGGAACGTTGCCGTTCAGAACGCCCTTCAGAACTTCGCCAAGAATTCCGCCGAGAATATTGGTCATTGATCGCCTCCAACCCGTAAGACTATTCACTCAGCACGGCGGCATGGCACTGTCCATCCCGCTGCTTACGGAAAGATTGGTCGCGGATTGTGACCGCTTCGAGAAGGGCGCTACGGAATGAAGTGGAAAGTCGGCGCGGTCACGATCACGAAAATCGTCGAGATCGAAGGGGCGGGCGGCACCAAATTCATCCTGCCGCAGGCGACGCCCGATGCCGTGCGCGAAATGGAGTGGCTGATCCCGCGCTATGCCACCGAAGAGGGTAAACTCCGCATGGCGATCCAGTCCTATGTAATCGAAGCAGGCCAGCGGCGGATCCTCGTGGATACCTGCCTCGGCAACGATAAGCAGGGCAGGCACATCCAGATCTGGAATAACTTGAACACGCCATATCTATTCAAATTGAAGGAAGCCGGTTTTGCGCCGGAAACGATCGACACCGTGTTCTGCACGCATCTGCACGTCGATCACGTCGGCTGGAATACCAAGCTCGTTGACGGCAAATGGGTCTCGACTTTTCCGAATGCGCGCTATCTCTTCGGTAAGACCGAATACGATCACTGGAGCAGGCCGGATGTCAGCGACGAACAACTTGCGGTGTTCGCGGATTCGGTGAAACCGATCATGGACGCAGGTTGCGCCGATCTGATCGGCGCCGAGTCCCGGCTGACCGACGAGATCGGTACCTTTCCGACTCCAGGCCACAGCCCCGGCCATATGAGCATTCGCATTCGCTCGGAAGGCGAGGAGGCAATCCTGCTCGGAGACGTCGCGCATCACCCGTGCCAGTTCGAGCATCTCGACTGGTCTTCGACCTTCGACAGCGACGCTCGAGCTTCCGCGAAGATGCGGGAGCAGTTATTTGGTAAACTCGCGGGTACAAAGATCCGCGTATTCGGCGGCCACTTCGATCCCGGCTATGTCGTAGCGGAAGGCAAGGCTTTCCGGCTCTACGAAATGCCGAAAAAATAATGCAGGGCACCGTCTTGCCAGCGTGACAAAGCGCACGTATATGCCCGCCATCGAATTTCGGCCGAACGACGTGGCCCTGGCGGTTAACCGCCTTACGCTTCAAACTTCACCAAAATCGATGCCACCGGACCGGCGTCATCCGACGCATGTTCATTTTCGACTCTATCTTTGACTGGAAAAACTACGATGAGCACTGGAACCGTGAAGTGGTTCAATACGCAAAAAGGCTTTGGTTTCATTCAGCCGGATGACGGCGGCAAGGATGTGTTCGTTCACATCTCGGCCGTGCAGCGTTCGGGTCTCCAGACCCTGAACGAAGGCCAGAAGATCTCTTTCGAGGTCGTGCAGGACAAGCGCAGCGGCAAGGCCGCGGCCGAGAACCTGCAGTCGGCGTAAGCCGCTTCGCGATGCTGCTCTCGTTGGCGGCATCTGAAAGTAAGAAAGCCCGCTCGAAAGAGCGGGCTTTTTTTATCGTCGTCCCGGAATTCGCGGAACGCGAATATCCGGGACCGTTTGCGATTGATTGATAACGATCCCGGGTCTGCGGCACACCGTTTCACGCTGTGCCGCGCCCGGGATGACGATTTAATGCTTCCCGTTTTTCTTCTTTGCCGCACGCTTTCGCGCGGCTTTCCTTCGCTCTTCCTCGCGCTCGCGCTTGCGGCGGTTGAGGCAGGTGTTGCACTTGCAGCCGACCGGCTTGATGAAGCTGTCGAAGTAATCCTGCCCGTAGCTGACCAGAATCTCGTCGCCGGGCTTGATCGTCCAGCGCGCGCGGTACCAGATTTTCATGTCGTACTGGTAGGCTTCGACATTGGGCCGGCAGGAGTGGTTCACATAGCGCGCGAGATTGGAGCGCGTCGAGCCGTCGATCGACCACTTGTCGTTCAACTCGAACACATAGCGGTTGTCGGTATTTTCCTCGATCCACTCGGCGCGCTTGTTCGTAATTTTCGGGCCCGAATACTCGACCACGCGGGTGCCCTTCTTGAGGGGTTGGGTGGCGAAGAGGCCGAGGCCGGTACGGGAACGCCCGATACGGAACGGATGCTTGGAACTTAGCTTTGACATTGCCGTTTCACTAAGCCTGCGCGCCGGAAATTTCCAGCGCCAGGAGCGCGGCCGGAAGCCGCTATCCAGAACTTTTCGTGACCAGTGGCGGCATCGATTTGGTGATAGGATCATCAGAACCATGAGGCTTATATGACGCTCGTTCGGATTGCCGCCTTGCTCGTGCTTCTGTCGGCGTCCGCGCAGGCGCAGGAAGAGAAGAAGACCGCGATCGACGTCGTGCAGGCGGAGCTCTCGATCTGCATGGTCTATTATAGCTTCATGCGCGGCTGCGCGATCGAGAAGGCCGAAGTGAACCTCGCTTCCGTCGCGCAGGCGAACGCCGAGAAGCTCCGCAAATATGCCTTTCAGGCCGGCCAGACCATCCGCATGGATAATGAGGCCATGATCGCCCGCCAGAAGGTGGCGGTGGAGCAGCAGCAGAAGCTGCTCGACGGCAAGTGCGAGAATATGCCGAAGCTCGACGAAGCCTATGGCGCGCGCTGCAAGCAGCTCTCCGACGATCCGCAGTCGATATTGGATCAGTATTTGAAGCGGTGACTTGTTGTCGTCCCGGCCAAGCGAACGAAGTGAGCGCGAGCCGGGACCCATAACCTCCCGCCTTGCGAATCTTGAAAGCCGGTGGCTATGGGTCCCCGCTTTCGCGGGGACGACGCAGCGGAGTTAAATATCCAGCGCTTCCGCGAACTTCGCGTTCTTGCGTTAAAATCACTTCGTCGTCCCGGCCAAGCGAAGCGCGAGCCGGGACCCATAACCCCTGTCTCGCGATTCATAAATGCCAATGGTTATGGGTCCCCGCCTTCGCGGGGACGACGAATGTCAAATATCCAGCGCTTCCGCGAATTTCGCGTTCTCGGAAATGAACGTGAAGCGCTCTTCGGGCTTGTTGCCCATCAGCCGCTGAATCGTCTTCTTGGTTGCGGCTTTCTTCGCATCCGCAATGGTGACGCGCAGGAGCGAACGCGAAGCCGGGTTCATCGAGTCTTTCAACTGTGAGGGCAGCATTTCGCCCAAGCCTTTGAAGCGGCCGACCTCGACGTTCTTCTTGCCCTTGAACACGGTGTTCATCAGCGCGTCTTTGTGCTTGTCGTCGCGCGCATACACCGTCTGCCCGCCATAGGTGAGGCGATAGAGCGGGGGCACGGCAAGAAAGAGATGCTTGTTCTCGATCAGCTTCGGCATCTCCTGATAGAAGAACGTAATCAGAAGGGACGCGATATGCGCGCCGTCCACGTCGGCGTCGCACATGATGATCACGCGATCATAGCGTAGCGCGCTGTCAACATAGTGCGCGCCGGAGCCGCAGCCGAGCGCCTGCATCAAATCCGCAAGCTGCTGGTTGGCGGCGAGCTTGCCGCGTCCTGCGCTGACAACGTTCAAAATCTTGCCGCGCAGCGGCAGCACCGCCTGCGTGCGGCGGTCGCGCGCCTGCTTTGCCGAGCCGCCGGCCGAGTCACCTTCGACGATGAAGATTTCGGAATCCTTCGCGGACGCATTCGAGCAGTCCGCAAGCTTGCCGGGGAGGCGGAGCTTTCTCACCGCCGACTTGCGCGAGATTTCTTTTTCCGTGCGGCGGCGCGCGCGCTCTTCCGCGCGTTCGACCGCCCATTCCAAGAGCTTGTTCGCTTCCAGCGTGTTGCCGGCAAGGAAATTGTCGAAGGCGTCGCGCAGCGTGTTCTCAACGAGCTTCGCCGCTTCCGGATTAGCGAGGCGATCCTTGGTCTGGCCCTGAAATTCCGGATCGCGGATGAACACGGAGACGATCGCGGTGGCGCCATCCATCACGTCGTCGGCGGTGATCGCGTTCGCGCGCTTGTTTCCGGTACGGTCGGCGTAATTTTTCATGCTCTTCAAGAGCGCCGAGCGCAGACCCGCTTCATGCGTGCCGCCGTCCGGCGTCGGGATGGTGTTGCAGTAGGAATTGACGAAGCCGTCTTCGTCCGCGATCCAGGCGACCGCCCATTCCACCGCGCCGTGGCCGGATTTCTTCTCGCTTTTGCCCGCGAAGATGTCCTTGTGCACGCGCGTGCGCTTGTCGATATTGTTGGCGAGATAATCGCGCAGGCCGTTCTCGAAGTGGAACGACTCCTTCTCGGGAACGTCGGTGCCCTTGACCAGCGATTTGTCCGCGGACCAGCGGATTTCCACGCCGCCGAACAGATAGGCCTTCGCCTTGGTCATGCGGAAGACGCGCTCGGGCTCGAACGCAACGTCCTTGCCGAAGATGACCGGGTCCGGCGTGAAGCGGATCGAGGTGCCGCGCTTTTTCACGCCCTTCTGCACCGCTTTCAGCGGACCTTGCGGCGTGCCGCGCTTGTAAAGCTGGCGATAGAGCACGCCGCCGAGCGCGACTTCGGCCTCCAAGGTTTCGGAGAGCGCGTTCGTCACCGAGACGCCGACGCCATGCAGGCCGCCGGAAGTCTCGTAGGACTCGCCGGAGAATTTACCGCCCGCGTGCAGCGTGGTCAGGATCACTTCGAGCGCTGACTTGTTCTTGAACTTCGGATGCATGCCGACCGGGATGCCGCGGCCGTTGTCGGTGACGCGGATGAAGCCGTCCGCGGTCATCTCGACTTCGATGAAGGTCGCGTGTCCCGCGACCGCTTCGTCCATCGCGTTGTCGATCACTTCCGCGAAGATGTGATGCAGCGCTTTGGCGTCGGTGCCGCCGATATACATGCCGGGGCGGCGGCGGACGGGCTCGAGCCCTTCGAGCACCTCGATCGAATGCGCGTCATAGCTTTTCCCTCCGCCGCGCGAGGCTTCGCGCCCGGCCTTGCCGCGGCCGCCGTTCTTCGGGGCGCCGAACAGGTCGGCTTGCTCGCGCGCTTTGCCGCGGGATGCAGGTTTCGCTTTGGCTTTCTTTGCCTTGGCCATCAGGTCCGTTTTCCGAATCGGTTTTGATCAATATGCCACGGGGATTCCCAAACCCTCATCCTGAGGAGCGCCGAAGGCGCGTCTCGAAGGATGAGGCCACTGATCTCGGGTTTACCCGAGATCAGCCTCTTGTAACCACAAGTCGGCTAAAGCCGACTTGTAATGTTCGAGACGCGCTCGATTTATCCGAGATGGGTACTCGCGCTCCTCACCATGAGGAGGAAGGCCGCAGCTCGTTTCCGGATTACTCAACGCCCCGGATATTGGTGAAATAGTGGTCGATCTCGAAAGTGCCAATGAAGCGGTAGTTGAATCGCTGGAATAGCGCCTTCAATTCCTCGATCTTATCCGAATAGAGCTCGACCTGGAGATAGCAGAGATTGTCGCGGAGCGTGCGCTCCATGCCGGCGAGCGCATGGAACTCGTAGCCCTCGATGTCCATCTTGATCAGGATGTGCTTGCCCTTGATCTGATACTCGTCGTCGAATTTCACTTGGCTAACGCGATGGGTGACTGCGCCCGCGGGCATATCGGGCTGCGTGATGTAAGACTCGCCGCGATTGAATTCGTTCGATTCCGTCAGCGTGACCTCGTCGGCTTTGTCGCCAAGCGCCTGCTGAAGCGCCCAGACTTCTTCCTGAAGATTATTGGCCTCTAAGTTCGCTTTCAGTCGCGCGTAATTGCCGGGGTCGGGCTCGAACGCGATCACCTCTTTGGCGAGATCGTTCGCGGCAACGATTACGCTGTAGAAGCCCGCGTTCGCGCCGATATCGAGAAAAACGTCGAACGGAACCTTGCCCGCAATATCCGCGAAGCGGTTAAGCTGCACCGGCTCCCACGAGCCGTCGAGCGCGAGGTGATAGTCGATGAGGTCCTTGTGACCGACGACGAAATTCAGCCCCTGCGCCTTCACCGTGAAGCGGTCGCGGTTCAGCGCGCGCATCAGCCGGTAGCGCAAACGCCGGAGCAGGCGCTCGAAAGCGCCCGCCGGTTTGATGAGGGCGGTCGTCAGAGGGTTACGCGCGGCTTCCGGAGAAGGGGAAGCTGCCGAAGGTTCCGGTGTCGGCATCGCCGCTGATTTTATCGCCGTCCACCGTGCCGGTGAAGGTCAAGGTCAGCGGCATCGGGTTGGTAATGTCGACTTTCCACGAAACTTTGTTGCCATCGACGGTGCCGTCCTGCAGCGGGCCGGACTGGCCGTCCGCGCCTTGCGTGCCTACGAGCTTGCCGCCCTCGGCCTTGAAGTCGAGCTCCGCCTGGCGGGTGCCCATCGGCGTGTCGATCGAGATATTCCACTTACCGTCTACGGCCATGGGAAGAGTTTCCTTGGTTTGGAGTATGGCGTTGTTGCGATAAGACTAGTGATCCGGTTCTGACATTCGTACAGCGTGTCAGCAGGCACATTTTACGAATGTCAGAACCAAAGGATCACTAGCATTTATACCCTGCTAGTGTGGTTTAGGTTCGCCGGTCCATAAACCAGTCCGCTGCGAAGATGTATAGACCGGCGAACCACCACACTAGCCCGGCAACAGCCCCCGATCAACGAAACAGCGATGACAAAGAAGAAGTCCCACGCGCCGCTACGTCCGCGTCCCGCCGACAACGCCTTCAAGGGCGGCGATCTCCGTGGCGGCGTGAACGAGCCGACCTATGGCGGCGCGCTTTCCTTCATGCGGCGGCGCTACGCGATGGACGCGAAGGGCGCCGATCTCGCGATCTGGGGCGTGCCGTTCGATGCCGCGACCTCGAACCGGCCCGGCGCGCGTTTCGGCCCGCGTGCGATCCGCGCTGCCTCCGCGATCCTGGAGGGCGATCCGCAATATCCGTTCGGCTTCGATCTGTTCGAGAAACTGAACGCGGTCGACCTCGGCGACTGTTCGCTCGACTACGGCAATCACGACGAAGCGCCAAAACAGATCGAGTTGCAGGCGAAAGAAATTCTGGATACCGGCGCGACGCTGCTGACGCTGGGCGGCGATCATTTCGCGACCTATCCGCTTCTGAAGGCGCATGTCGCGGAGCACGGGCCGCTCGCGCTGGTGCAATTCGACGCCCATCAGGACACCTGGCATCCTGAGGCGGGCCGCATCGATCACGGCTCTTTCGTCGCGCGCGCGGCGATCGAGGGACTGATCGACCCGAAAACTTCGATTCAAATTGGCATCAGAACGCATGCGCCCGCGGCGCACGGCATCGAAATCATTCACGGCAACGCAGTCGAAACGTTAGGCATCGCCGGCGTTGCGAAAAAGGTGCTCAAAAGGGTTGGAAAGAAGAAGGCTTATCTCACCTTCGACATCGATGCGCTCGATCCGGCGTTTGCGCCTGGCACCGGCACGCCG
The DNA here is from genome assembly GCA_019752575.1 of Xanthobacteraceae bacterium. Classification (GTDB taxonomy): domain Bacteria; phylum Pseudomonadota; class Alphaproteobacteria; order Rhizobiales; family Xanthobacteraceae. The sequence goes on from JAIELW010000031.1 coordinate 12,194, forward strand.
GTCGCGGGCGGGCTGACGAGCCGCGAAGCGCTGATGATTTTGCGGCTGCTCGCGCCCATCAACTTCGTCGGCTTCGACGTCATGGAAGTATCGCCGCCTTACGATCAATCCGAGATAACAGCCATCGCGGCTGCGCATGTCGCGATGCATTGCGTGGGGCTTGTGGCGCTGCGCCGGGGAACTAAATAGCGCGGCTGGCGGTTTTCTAGCCTCTCCATATCTTGAGTCTTTCTTCGCCGGTTCATTTCGGGTAAGCGTCACTCCCTTCAGGAGCAGGCCAATGAGCGCCACCAAAACGCGGATCGCGGTTCTCGGCGCGTCGGGTTACACCGGCGCCGAACTGGTGCGCCTGCTGCTCCGCCATCCGAACGCGGAGATCGTGGCACTTACCGCCGACCGCAAAGCCGGTAAGACCATGGCGAGCGTCTATCCGCAGTTCTTCGGTGTCGAACTGCCGAAACTCATCACCATCGAAGAACTCGATCCCGCCACGGTCGATCTCGTGTTCTGCGCGCTGCCGCACGGCACCACGCAGAAGGTGATCAAGGATCTGTTCGAGAAAGCGCCGAAGCTCAAAGTCATCGATCTTTCCGCCGACTTCCGCATCCGCGATCCGCTGGCTTACGAGAAGTGGTACGGCCACGCGCATCAGGCGGTCGAACTGCAGAAGGAAGCCGTTTACGGTCTCGTCGAACTCTATCGCGACGAGATCAAGGGCGCGCGGCTTGTCGCCAATCCGGGCTGCTACACCTCGACCTCGATCCTCGCGATCGTTCCGCTGATCGAAGCGGGTGCCATTGAGACCGATGCCATCGTGATCGACTCCAAATCCGGCATGACCGGCGCGGGCAGGGCGGCGAAAGAGGAAATGCTGTTCTCGGAAGTTTCCGAGGGCATGCACGCTTACGGCGTCGGCGGGCACCGGCACATGGCCGAACTCGATCAGGAATTTTCCGATGCCGCGAGCCGGCCGGTGGTGCCGAGCTTCACTGCGCATCTGATCCCGATGAACCGCGGCATCTATGCGACGCATTATGTGAAGATGCCGGGCTCGACGAGCGCCGAACAACTGCACCGGATTCTCGCAGACTTCTATTCCGGTCAGCCGTTCGTGCGCGTGCTCGATTTCGGCATGGTGCCGCAGTCGCGCCATGTGCGCGGCTCGAACATGACTTTTCTCGGCGTGGTCGCCGACCGCCGCCCCGGAACGGCGATCGTGATTTCGACGCTCGACAATCTGGTCAAAGGCGCGTCGGGTCAGGCCGTGCAGAACATGAATGTGATGCTCGGGCTGCCGGAAACGACCGGCCTCGATCAGGTCGCGCTGTTCCCGTAATCAGCGGCGGCGCTGGTAATTGCCTTCGCTGCCGCGGCCCGGCTCGTTGCGTTGATCCTGTTGCCGCTCGGGCTGGCGGTCTCGCTCGCTGCGCCGCACGTCGTCATCCCGGCGCTGCTGCTGTTGTTGTTGCTGCGGACCTTCGCCGAGCGCGGTGAGGCGTTCCTGCGCGCGGTCGCGCGCCCACTTGTCGAGCGCGCGGTCGCCGCTCGTTGCGATGGCCTTGCGGTATTCGTTTCGGGCGCCGTTCACGTTGCCTTGGCGCTCGAAGGCGACGCCGCGGTTATAAAGTGAGGCGGTGAAACCCGCATCTAACTTCAGCGCTTCGTCGAAGTCCGCCAGCGCCCGCTCGAAGTTTTTCTTCTCGAGCCATGCGTCGCCGCGAAAGTTGAACGAATAGGCGTTCTTCGGATTAATGAGCAGCGCGTCCGAGAAGTCGATGATCGACTTATCGTATTCCTTGTTGCGAAGATAACCGAGGCCGCGATTGGAAAGCGCGATCGAGCGGTCTTCGTTGTTGATACCGCCGCGCTCCAGCGCAGCCGAACAGATGCGGATGATGGCCTGATCGTCGTCTTTGAGCGTCGCCTGATAGCAGTCTTCCACCGTTTGCGCGTGCGCGGCCGGTGTTGCGGCGGCAAAGGCGGCAAGAACGAGCGCGGCAATTGCGGATCGGCGCATGACGGTTTCCTGACGTTGCTTGAGCGAATTGATCCTATGCCGCTCGCCGCCGCTTGAGAAGCGGCTACCGGTCACTCGCGCGTGAGTGCGTCTAACGGTTCAACCAGGCGAGGAGGGTGCGGCTCACGGCATCTGCCGCATCCTGCTGCACGAAATGCCCGGCGCCGGGGATGGTTGCGAGCGTAAAATCCTGTTCCACGAAATCCCACACGCCGTTCAGGCCTTCAGACAAGAGCGCCTTGTCTTCCATGCCATGGATCAAAAGCGCCGGCGCTTTCACTTTCGGCGGCGGCGCGGCCGGCGCGACATAGGGCGGCACCGGGTAATTCGCCTGATAATAATGCAGCATCGCCTGCGGGTCGGAGCGCTCCATCGCGGCGAGATGATGCTTCCGCGCTTCCGGATCGGTCACCCACGCTCCGAGGCGCTCGAGCGAAATGTTTTTGTAAAATTCCGGGTTCTGGAAGTTGCGCGCGTATTGCGAGTTCTTCACCTGCTCTGGATTTTCCGCAAGTTGTTTTGCGAGCGTCCACGGGTGCGGCATGTTGAGCACGACCAGCCGCTCGGTGATATCGGGCCTGCGCATGGCGACGTTCCATGCGGTGGCACCACCCCAGTCGTGGCCGATGATGGTTGCTTTCGAAGCGCCTTCCGCCGTGACGACCGCGACGCAGTCGGTGACCAGCTTGCGCATCGCGTAATTCTCGACGCCTTTCGGTTTGTCGGAAAGATTATAGCCGCGCATCGAAATCGCGCAGACACGAAACTGTTTCGAGAGCGCGTCGATCTGGTGCCGCCATGTGAGCCAGTAATCCGGGAAGCCGTGCATCATCACGACCAGCGGACCTTTGCCGAGCGCGGCGTAATGAATCTTCACGCCTTCGTTGTCGGCGTATTTGTTTTCGACGCGATCGGCGATCGAAAGCAGCGGGTCGGGGCTGACCGCGCCTCGGCCGGATATCAGGTCGAGCAGCGGATCGCTCATTGCAGTACGGCCATGCCGAGCGACTCCGCGATCAGCGCGGGGCGTTCCTGACCTTCGATTTCGACCGTCACTTCATATTTAAAGAGCAGCTCTTTCGGCGAACGCTGCGTGACATCCGCGAGCTTGAAGGTGCCGCGCACGCGCGAGCCCGCGCGCACCGGATTGAGAAAGCGCACCTTATCGAGGCCGTAGTTGATGCCCATCGCGCGGTTCGCGAGCGCGGGCAGGGCCTCGTAACCCATGCCGGCGAGCAACGAGAGCGACAGATAACCGTGCGCGATGGTGCCGCCGAACGGCGTTTCCTTCTTCGCGCGCTCCGGATCGACGTGAATCCACTGGTGATCGTTCGTCACTTCGGCGAAGCCGTCGATCATCTTCTGATCGACCGTGATCCAGCTCGACTGCCCGAGCACGGTGCCGATGCGCCCCTTGATCTGATCGGCGGTGAGCGTTTCCTTCTTGGCCGCGTTCATCTCGCGAACTCCATCTACTTCATTTTGAATAGTGTTCTGAGAAACGCAGCGACTTCCTTCCGCGTCTCTTCGAGAGCGGCCGCACTATGGGCGATGGTGGTGCCGCGTTCAATACAGCTATCGCTCCACGTCGGCGTCTTGCCGGTATCTTCGTTGACGAGCGAGCCTTGCGGACGCTCCGTAAAGCGGCACTTGCGGGCAGTGACCGCCTCGGGAAGCTGAATCGGAAACGGCAGGCTGCTCGCGTCATAGCCGTGATGCGCGCCGGGGTAGCCGAAGAACGCGACGTCAGCGCCGGTCTGCTTCAGCTTGTCGGCGTATTCCCGGCAATGCTCCGCGAGCGTGTAGTTGTCGTCGAGGCCGTGAAACAGCCGGATCGGCGCGCCGGTGGTGACGAGGTCTTCGACATAGCCGGTATTGCAGGGCGCATAGAGCGCGATGTGCCCGGCGAATTTCAGGCCGGCAGGCGCGTAGAGTTTCTGAAACCGCGCCATGCTCGAATAAAGGGAAGGGATCGCGCCTTTCGAAAATCCCATGATCGCGATGCGGTTCGGGTCGATACGCGGATGCTTCGCGAGCAATTCCAGCGCGCGATAGGAATCGTATTGCATTGCAAAGCTCGAAAGCAGGCTTTGATCCGCAATCGTGTTGGCGATGCCGCGGCCGGTGAAGGAGTCGAGAATGAAGACCGCGATGCCGAGCTTGTTCAGCTGCGCCGCCCAGGCGGTAACGTTGCTGCCGACGCCGCCGGAGCCGTGCACGAGCAGCACGGCGGGCAGTTTGTCGGTGCCGAAGGTCGGGATGCGCAATTCGCCGGCAATGACCGCTGCCGGCCGGCCGGTCTTGCCGGTAAGAAAATCGATGGTGCCGAGCGTATGGGTCGCAATCGGATGGATTTCGGTGCGGAATTGCGCCGCGGCCTGACCGCCGGCCATGAATAAAGCGAGCAGCAGCAGGGTCGTCTTGATCGAACTGCGCATGAAGTCCTCCCGAATGCACGCGCGTTGGCCGCGCATGTTTACGGAGAGTTTAGCAGCCCCCGGTTCGCGCGAATATCGCGAACGGCTAGGCCAGCCATAAATTTCGCGCTACCGTTCGAACGTCCTTCAATTCCGCAGAGCGCAATGAACGAAGTCGAACGGCTGTCGAACGAGAACTATCTGGAATCGATCCGCGCCCATGCCGCGTTCCAGAACCCCTGCGATATGCGCGAGCGCGACGGCATTCTTTTGATCGCGGGCGCGAGCGATTTCCCCGGCGGCTACTGGAATGCAGCCGCGCGCACAAACCTCGATGTCCGGCCGGAAAAGCTGTTCGACGCGGCGAAGGAATTCTTCCGCGCAAAGAAGCGCGGCTATTCGATCTCGGTAATCGAAAAGCAGGATGCCGGTCTCGAAAAGCATTTGCTTGCGAAGAAATTCGAAAGCCGCTTCGAGATTCCCTGCATGTCGGTGACCGCACCGTTGCCGGTGCCGAAAGCGGCGGACGGCGTGCGGGTCGAAACGATCTCGACGCGAAGACATCTGGAAGATTTCGTCGAGGTCAGCGTGCTCGCTTACGCGATGCTCGGGCTGCCGGAAGTGCATACGCGCGCGATGTTTTCGAAGCCGGAAGCGCTGCTCGCCGATAACCTCATCGGCATCATCGCTTATCGCGGCGGCGAGCCGCTCGCGACATCGATCGCGCTGATGACCGGCGGATGCGGCGGGCTTTACTGGATCGGAACGCGCCCGAACGCGCAGCGTCTCGGCCTCGGCGCGCTGATGACCGTGGTGTCCGCGAACATGGCCTTCGGCGCGGGTGCGAAAGTCGTGACCCTACAGGCGAGCAAATTCGGCGAACCGGTTTATGCGCGTCTCGGATTCAAGACGTATGATGTGCTGCGCCGCTACGGACCGCGGCTGAAGACGTAACGTTACGCCTTCACCCTCACATAACGCCCCGGCGCGTCTTCGATCGCTTTCAGCGGGCCTTCGCCCGGAATGCGCGCCGGCACTTCGCGGCGGTCGATGTCCTTGATCCAGGCGAGCCAGTCGGTCCACCACGAACCTTTCTGCTCGACCGCGTTGTCGATCCACCTGTCGATCTCGCCGTCGGCGGGGCCGCCGGTCCAGAACGAGTATTTCTTCTTCTCCGGCGGGTTGACGACGCCAGCGATGTGGCCCGACCCGCCGAGCACGAAACGCACCGGTCCGCCGAAGAAACTGGAGCCTAAGAAAACCGATTTCGGCGGTGCGATGTGGTCCTCGCGCGTGGCCAGGTTGTAAACCGGCACCTTCACCTTGCCGAGATCGAGCTGCACGTTATCGACCACCATCTCGCCGGCGGAAAGTTTGTTCTCGAGATAGCAGTTGCGCAGATAGAACGAGTGGTTGGCCGCGGGCAGGCGCGTCGAGTCCGAATTCCAGAACAGAAGGTCGAACGGGAAGGGCGCCTTGCCGCGCATGTAGTTGTTGACGATGTAGGGCCACACCAGATCGTTCGAGCGCAGCATGTTGAAGGCCATCGCCATCTTGGTGGAATCCAGAAAGCCGACCTGCTTCATGCGCCGCTCGAGCGCGTCGAGTTGCTCCTCATCGACGAACACTTTCAAATCGCCCGCGTGCGTGAAATCGACTTGCGTGGCCAGGAACGTGGCGCTCGCGATGCGGTCCTGTCCGGTCGCAGCGAGATAGGCGAGCGAAACGGCGGTCATGGTGCCGCCGACGCAGTAGCCGCAAATGTGCGCCTGCTTCTCGCCGGTGACTTTTTCGGCGGTATCGAGCGCCGCCAGCACGCCTTCGTTCATGTAGTCGGAGAACGACTTCATCGCGAGCTTCGCGTCGGGATTCACCCACGAGATCACGAAGACGGTGATGCCTTGCTCGACCGCCCACTTGATCATGGATTTTTCGCTGGTGAGATCGAGCACGTAGAACTTGTTGATCCACGGCGGCACGATCACAAGCGGAACCGCGAGCACTTTCTCCGTGACCGGCGTGTATTGAATGACCTGTATGAGATCGTTCTCGAACACGACCTTGCCGGGCGTGGTCGCGAGATTTCTGCCGACCTCGAACATCGAAGCGTCGGACTGACGGATGCGCAGGTCGCCTTTGCCCGCCTCGATGTCTTCGGTGAGCATTTGCATGCCGCGCACGAGATTTTCGCCGCTCGAGCCGAGCGTTTCGCGGAACAGTTCGGGATTGGTCAGCACGAAGTTAGACGGCGAGACCGCGTTCGAAATCTGCTTCACATAGAACTCGGCCTTGCGCCGCGTGTGTTCGTCGATGCCTTCGGCTTCCTGCACCATGCGCTCGGCCCATTCGGTCGTGAGCAGATAGGCCTGCTTCAGCGCGTCGAAGAACGGGTTGCTGTTCCAGTCGGGGTCGTTGAAGCGGCGGTCTTTCGGGTCCGCGGCTTTCACCGGCTCCGGCATTTCGCCAGCCATGCGCTTCACGGTCATGGCCCAGAGGTCCATGTAGCTTTTCGCGAGAGAGGTCTGCGCGGCGGCCGCGCGCTGCGGATCGGAAAGCCAGAATTCGGCGACCTGGTTCAGCGTCTTGAAGACATCGACCATCTCTTCGGCGCGGGTATCGCCGAAGTCTTGGCTCTCGCGCGGCTTCAGGTAGGCGGCGAGCGCCTTGCCGCCCTGTTCCATGACCCTGGCAAGGTTGCGCGCGAAGGCCTCGGGATCGACGGCCCGCGGCGTCTCGACGCCAGATTTGGGCTTGTCGTCCATTTTTCGCGTTTACTCCCTGCAACGGTTTGGGCGGCTAGAATGCCACTCTTCGGGCGACCCCGGTTCTGCCATAATAGGCAGCGACAGAGGCCATCGCCATAGAATCAAGGCGTTTGGGTTATTGAGGGGCAGCCGTTGAAGGTTGTTGGGTCGAGGGTCGCAGGAAATACCTGCCGCGCCGCAGCACTTGCGGCAGCGTTGGCAGTTGGCGGCTGCGCCAGCGGCGACGTGCCTGTGCCCTTCATGGACCTCTCCATGCCCTCGATTCCGGTCATTCCCTTAAGCAATCCGGCAGCCAATCCGGCCAATACGCCGGAAACCTTCCCGGCGATCGCGCCCCCAGCGGACCGCGACGAGGACCAGCCGGTCATGAATGACGTCGAGCGCATCAAGCTGGAGCAGGAGCTTCGCAAGATGAGCACCGAGCGCGAAGCGCAGGTCAAGCAGCGGATTCTCCGAGCTAACTAGCGCCGCCGGCGCGCGTAAAAGCCGTGCAATTTCTTACCTTTCGGTGCTATTAGCCCGCATGAATCGTGGCCCGCATGACCCTAAAAGGGGCCCGTTTTCCGAGAACCGCCATGTCTGACTTCCATCGCATCAAGCGTCTGCCGCCTTACGTTTTCGAGAGCGTGAACCGGGTGAAGGCCGCCGCGCGGAACGCAGGCGCCGACATCATCGATCTCGGCATGGGTAACCCGGACCTGCCGGCGCCCGCGCATGTAATCGAGAAACTCAAAGAGACGCTCGGCAAGCCGCGCACCGACCGCTACTCCGCCTCCAAGGGTATTCCCGGACTTCGCAAGGCGCAGGCCGCTTATTACGAGCGCCGCTTCAACGTGAAGCTGAATGCCGACACGCAGGTCGTGGCCACGCTCGGCTCGAAAGAAGGTTTTGCGAACGTAGCCCAAGCGATTACCGCGCCGGGCGATGTCGTGCTGGTGCCGAACCCGAGCTATCCGATCCACGCTTTCGGTTTTCTCATGGCCGGCGGCTCGATCCGCGCGGTGCCGAGCGAGCCGGGACCGGAATTCTTTCATGCGCTCGAGCGCGCGGTGGTGCATTCCATCCCGAAGCCGATCGCGGTCGTGATCTGCTATCCGTCGAACCCGACTGCGATGGTCGCCGATCTCGAATTCTATCGCGACGTGGTGGCGTTCGCGAAGAAGCACGAAATCCTCGTGCTTTCCGATCTCGCTTATGCCGAAGTCTATTTCGAAAACAATCCGCCGCCGTCGGTGCTACAGGTGCCGGGCGCGATGGATGTCACGGTCGAATTCACTTCGATGTCGAAGACGTTCTCGATGGCCGGCTGGCGCATGGGCTTCGCGGTCGGCAACGAGCGCGTGATCTCCGCGCTCTCCCGCGTCAAATCCTATCTCGACTACGGCGCCTTCACACCGGTGCAGGTCGCGGCCACCGCCGCGCTGAACGGCCCCGAAGAGTGCATTCACGAGATGCGCGCGATGTATAAGACGCGGCGCGATGCGATGGTGGACTCTTTCTCGCGCGCGGGCTGGGAAATCCCGTCGCCCAAGGCGTCGATGTTCGCCTGGGCGCCGATCCCGGAGCGCTTCCGTCCGCTCGGCAGCGTGAAGTTCGCGGAGTTGCTGGTCGAGAAGGCTTCCGTCGCGGTCGCGCCGGGCATCGGCTTCGGCGAGCACGGCGACGACCATGTGCGCCTCGCGCTGGTCGAGAACGAGCAGCGCATCCGTCAGGCCGCGCGCAACATCCGCAAGTTCCTCGACTCCGCCGACACCATTCTGCACAACGTCGTGCCGCTCGCGGCGCGGGGCTGATAGCGCATGATCCCGAAAAGTGGGAACCGGTTTTCGGACAAGATCATGCGCAAGGAAATAATTTAATGGAAGCTCCGCTGCGCGTCGGTCTCGCCGGTCTCGGTACTGTCGGTTCGGCGGTGGCGGGAATGTTGTTGCGCACGCGCGACAAGCTGGCTGCGCGCGCCGGCCGCCCGATCGATCTCGTTGCCGTTGCCTCGAAAGACCCGCCGCGCGACCAGAGCCTCGATCTCTCGGCGATCAAGCAAAGTGCGGACCCGGTCGCGCTCGCGAGAGGCGAAGGCATCGACGTCTTCGTCGAACTCATGGGCGGCTCCGGCGATCCGGCGAAGGCTTCGGTCGAGGCGGCGCTTTCCATCGGCCGCGCGGTGGTCACCGCGAACAAGGCGCTGATCGCAAAGCACGGCACGCCGCTGATCAAGCTCGCCGAGAAGCACAATGCCGCCTTCAACTTCGAGGCCGCGGTGGGTGGCGGCATTCCCGTTATCAAGACGCTGCGCGAAGGTTTGGGCGGCGCCGATATTTCGCGCGTCTACGGAATTCTGAACGGCACCTGCAACTACATTCTGACGACGATGCAGAAGGAAGGCCGCTCTTTCGAGGATTGTCTGAAGGAAGCGCAGAAGCTCGGCTATGCCGAAGCCGATCCGACCTTCGATATCGGCGGCTTCGACACCGCGCACAAGATTGCGATTCTGGCGAGCCTCGCGTTCGGTGCGGAGGTCGACGCGGACGCCGTCTATGTCGAGGGTATCCAGTCGATCACGCTCGCCGATCTCGAAGCGGCGGACGATCTCGGCTATCGCGTGAAGTTGCTCGGTGTCGCGGTGAAAACCGACACAGGCATCGAACAGCGCGTGCATCCGACCATGGTGCCGAAGGGCTCGGTGATCGGCGAAATCGACGGTGTCACGAACGCGGTCGCGATTAACTCGGACGCGCTCGATCTTACGCTCGTCGGCCCCGGCGCCGGCGGTGCCGCGACCGCGTCCGCCGTCGTCGCCGATCTCGTCGATCTTGCGAGCGGGCGGCGCGTGGCGCCGTTCGGACGCGGCTCCGCGAAGCTTACCAAAGCCGTGCGCGCCCCGATGCTCGAACACGAAGGCGGCTATTACGTCCGCCTTGCCGCCGTCGATAAACCCGGCACCGCCGCGACCATCGCCGGCCGGATGGCGGAGCAGGGCATCTCGCTCGAATCCATCGTGCAGCATCGCCGCGACAAGAAGAAATCTTCCGACACACCCGCGCCGGTCATTCTGATTACCTATGCGACCAACGAAGACGCGATGCGCAACGCACTGAATGCGATCAAGAAAGACGGCGTGCTCGCGGAAAATCCGCAAGTCATCCGCATCGAGAAGAACTGAGGGGGAAATGGCGAAGCAGGCGAACCCGGCCGTTGAAGTCCAGCCGGATCTTTTCATCGAACGAATTCTCTCCATGGAAATCGCGCGCGTCACCGAGCGCGCGGCGGTGTCGGCGGCGCGGCTTCGCGGCCGCGGCGACGAGAAGGCGGCGGACCAGGCGGCGGTCGACGCGATGCGCCGCGAACTGAACAAGCTTCCAATCTCGGGCACGGTCCGCATCGGCGAAGGCGAGCGCGACGAAGCGCCGATGCTGTTCATCGGCGAGGAAGTCGGCACCAAGAAGGGCCCGCTCGTGGACATCGCGGTCGATCCCTTGGAAGGCACCACGCTCTGCGCGAAGAACATGCCGGGCTCGATCGCCGTGATGGCGATGGCCGAAGGCGGCACGCTCTTGAACGCACCCGACGTTTACATGGATAAGATCGCGATCGGGCCGGGCTATTCGAAGGGCTTGATCGATCTCGATGCTTCCCCCGCCGACAACATCAACGCGCTCGCCAAAGCCAAGGGCGTGAAGCCGAACGAAATTACCGCGCTCATCATGGACCGCCCGCGCCACGCGGAACTGATCAAGGCGACGCGCGCGACCGGCGCATCCGTGGCGCTGATCACGGACGGCGACGTGGCCGGGGTGATCGATACGACTGATCCTGAAGAAACCGGCATCGACATCTATCTCGGCATCGGCGGCGCGCCGGAAGGCGTGCTGGCGGCGGCGGCACTCCGCTGCATCGGCGGCCAGATGCAGGGCCGTCTCATCCTCGATACCGACGAGAAGCGTTCGCGCGCGGCAAAGATGGGCGTGAAAGACCCGAACAAGAAATACGACATGAGCGAGATGGTGCGCGGCGATTGCCTGATCGCGGCGACCGGCGTCACCACCGGCTCGATGCTGCGCGGCGTGCGGTTCAAGGGCGACCGTATTTTCACGCATACGGTCGTGATGCGCTCGGTCACCGGCACCACGCGCTGGATCGAAGCCGAGCACCGTCAGCTAGAGAAATTCCACCTGTGATGGCAAAGCCCGCCGTTCTCATTCGCGAGATCGGCACGGACGAGCGCTCCGCCTGGGAGCCGCTCTGGCAGGGCTATTTGCAGTTCTACGAAGCGTCGCAAGCGAAAGATGCGACCGGCGAGACCTGGCGCCGCATTCACGACCCGAAGGAGCCGATGTTTGCGCTAGGCAGCTATGTCGACGGCAAGCTGCTCGGCATCGTGCATTATCTCTTTCACCGCTCGTTCTGGACGACCGGCGACTATTGCTACTTGCAGGATTTGTTCGTCGCGAAAGACACGCGCGGGCTGGGCTTGGGGCGCGCGCTGATCGAGGTGGTCTACGCGAAGGCAAAAGAAAAAGGCGCGAGCCGCGTGCACTGGCTCACCCAGGACCACAACGCGACCGCGCGGCTCCTCTACGACAACATCGCCGACCGCTCCGGCTTTATTCAGTACCGGAAGATTTTGTGACACCTTCTTCATCCCTCCCCCTTGTGGGGAGGGATGCGAACCTCGCGAAAGCGAGGTGAGCGGGTGGGGGTTGCCTCGCGAAGCGAGGCTGAACATAACGGCTGCACTGTCACCCCACCCGGCTCGCACACGCAAGTCGGCTATAGCCGACTTGCGCATATTTCAATCTCGATCTCGGGCAAGCCCGAGATCGATGTGCTCGCCACCCT
>JAIELW010000028.1 GCA_019752575.1 Xanthobacteraceae bacterium
GCGCGTCCGGCCGTAATTGGCCTGAGTGGAACGACCACGCCGTTTTCGCTGATTTCCGAACTCGATGTGGTCGAAGCACTTGCGAAAGCCGTCAACGAGTCGCGCGGCGGCGTGTTCAATCTCGCCGGCGACGGCACGCTTAGCCTGCGTGAAATCGCGGACATTCTAGGCAAGAAATATCTGCCGCTGCCGCCCCCTTTCCTGAAGACCCTGCTCTGGATCCTGAACAAGTTTCGTGTGACCAGCCTCGGCCCGGAGCACGTGAAGTTCATCCAGTACCGGCCGGTGCTTGCGAACGAAAAGCTGAAATCCGAATTTGGCTATGCGCCGCGTTACGATGCGCGTGCGGTGTTCGACCGCTATCTCGCGAGCTTGCGGATCGTGTCGTGACCTATCTCGTGATCGGCGCAGGACCGGCGGGGCTCGCGGCCATCCGCAGTCTCAAGGATGCCGGCCTTCCGGTCGAGGCCGCCGAGCGCAACGCCGATGTCGGCGGCCAATGGCTTTATGGCGCGCAGTCGAGCGCGGTTTATGCCTCGACCCATCTGATCTCCTCGAAGGCGACGACCGCGTTCGCCGACTTTCCGATGCCGGAGGAATGGCCCGCCTATCCGGGCCGGGTACAGATCGAGGAGTATTTCAAGAACTTCGCGAAGCGCTTCGACCTATATCCGCTGCTCCGCTTCAATGACGGCGTGGCAAAACTCACGCGGCAGGGTAGCGGCTGGCGCGCGGCTTTCGACAAGGGTGAAACGCGCGGCTACGAAGGCGTCGTGATCGCGAACGGACACCTGAGCGATCCCTTGATGCCCGAAGCTTCCGGAAATTTTTCCGGAACGCTCATGCATGCCAAGGAATACAAATCTCCGGAAATTTTCGAAGGCAAGCGCGTACTGATTGCGGGCATGGGCAATACCGGTTGCGATATCGTGGTCGACGCGATCCATCGCGCGAAAAACGTGCTCTGGAGCGTGCGCGGCGGCAATCATTTCGTGCCGAAATTCGTTGCCGGTAGACCCGCCGACGAGCGTAATCACAAGACCAAGCTGGTGCTGCCGAAATGGCTGCGCTCGCGCCTGCATGAGCCGGCCGCGCGGCTGCTCGCAGGCCCGCCGGAACGTTTCGGCCTGCCGAAGCCCACGCATCGGCTCTACGATCGCACGCCGATCGTCAACTCGCTCGTGCTCCTGCATCTCGGGCAAGGCGACGTTTCGCTCCGGAAGCCTATCAAAGCTTTCGACGGCAACGCCGTGATCTTCGAAGACGGCAAACGCGACGAGATCGACATCGTCATCTTCGCCACCGGCTACAAAATCACCTTCCCGTTTCTCGGCGATCTTTCGCCGCTGAACTGGCAGCCGCAATTCGGCGCGCCGCGGCTTTATATGAATGTGTTTCCGCCGGAGGATAACGGCCTCTTCGTCGCGGGACTGCTCGAAGGCGCAGGCGTCGGCTGGCCGGGACGCGCGCTGCAGACCGATCTGATCGCGGCCTATCTCAAGGCACGTAAAGGGAAGTTGATTGCCGCGCAGGAATTCCGCCGCGAGATCGAGCGCTATTGCGCGGCGCCCGCGAACGAGGATCGCGGCGAGCACGGCATCTTCGTCGACTTTCTGCAATACAAGCGCGATCTCAAGAAAGCGATCGAGCGGTTGCGCTGAATTTCGGAAGGCTGGCGGAGAGAGTGGGATTCGAACCCACGTTACGGTTTCCCGTAAACACGCTTTCCAAGCGTGCGCCTTCAACCACTCGGCCACCTCTCCGTTAAGGCACGTCAAAAAGAAAGCGCACGCACGTTCTTGTCAAATCCGCGCGCCGGAGCGCGCGGGTGCGCCTTCAACCACCCGGTCACCGCTCCGGCGGCAAGGGGCATAATACGGGTTCGCGAGAAGGACAAGAACGCAGCGAAATACGCCCGCGGCACCGGATTGCCCAACGCGGCAATACCCGGCTTATAATAAAGGCTGCATGATCCGCTTTCTGTTCCGCTTCATCGGGCTCTGGCTGCTCGCGGGCGCTTTCGTGGCGCTCGTGATCGACGGAACCCGCAGCGTCAGCGCGTCGCGCCTGATCCTCGCTCCGGTCCGGGATGCCTGGGCGCTCGTCGATCCTCTGAGCCTTGCATTCTGGCAAAAGCAGTTTTCGGGAGGCGTTTCGGAAGCTTTGTTCGGCGCATTTCTGGCAATGCCGTTCTTCGTGCTGCTTGCGCTGACGGGTCTTCTGTTGCTGCTGATCGGCCGCAGAAAGCGCGATACCCGGATCGGCTATTCTTCCCGCGACTGAGCCTTTTTCCTCGCGAGTCTTTGATCGGCAGCCGTCTCGCGTCATCACCCCCGCGCTCCTATATTCGGTCCAGAAAACAGGGAGACCGCGAGATGCTCTTCTTCCGCAAAAACCTCGAAATTCCTGCCGCAAAAGATGCCCTGCCGGGCCGCGCCAAAGCGATCCCCACGGCGGAGCGTCACTTCGTCCTGAAAACGCCGATCAAGGGTCCGTACCCCGCGGGCTTCGAGCAGGCGATCTTCGGTCTCGGCTGCTTCTGGGGCGCGGAGCGCAAGTTCTGGGAATTGCCCGGCGTCCATACGACCGCCGCCGGCTACGCCGCCGGTCACACGCCGAACGCGACCTATGAAGAAGTGTGCTCGGGCCGCACCGGGCACAACGAAGTCGTGCTCGTCGTCTACGACCCCGCGAAGATTTCGTTCGAGCAGTTGCTCAAGGCGTTCTGGGAAAGCCACGACCCGACGCAGGGCATGCGCCAGGGCAACGATATCGGCACGCAATATCGCTCGGGGATTTATGTCTCCGATCCTGCGCAGCGCGCGGCGGCGCTCGCGTCGAAGGCCGGATACGAAAAGGCGCTGCAGGCCAAAAGCTACGGCGCGGTCACGACGGAAATTCTGGACGCGCCGGAATTCTACTTCGCCGAGGAATATCACCAGCAATATCTGGCGAAGAACCCTTACGGCTATTGCGGTCTCGGCGGCACCGGCGTCGCATGCCAGATCGGCACGGGCGTTTCCGCATCCGCACACTGATCGGCTTGCGCTAAACTACCCCGCCGTGGCATCGATTGCTTCATGGTGAAGAAAAGCGAACCAAGACCGGAAACCGCGGCCCCGGAAGGCTGGCTCGAATGGCTTATCTTTCAGAGCCGCTGGATCATGGCCCCGTTCTATCTGGGCCTGATCGTTTCGCTCTTCGTCCTGCTCTTCAAATTCATGCAGGAACTGGTCCACTTCGTCGCGATCGCTGTGCCTTCCACCGAAGCCGACATCATTCTCGGCGTGCTCGCGCTGATCGATCTTTCGCTCACCGCGAACCTGGTGCTGATCGTCATTTTCTCCGGGTATGAAAACTTCGTCTCCAAGATCGATCCGGCCGGTCACCCGGACTGGCCGGAATGGATGACGCAGATCGACTTTGCCGGTCTGAAGCAGAAACTGTTCGCGTCGATCGTCGCGATCTCCGCGGTGCAGGTGCTGAAAGCCTTCATGAAACTCGGCAATGTTCCCGATGCCGCGGCCGCAGGCACGAGCGACCGCTATCTGTTCTGGCTTGTCGGCATTCACGTGGTGTTCGTGCTGTCCGGTCTTGCGCTCGCCTGGACCGATAAGATCGGCGACGCGAAGAAGGGTCACTGAGCGACTTTCTTATTTACGCATGATCTTTTCCGAAAACCGGATTCCATCCCCGGATCAAGTCCGGGGACATGCTTTTCGGGATCATGCGTCAGACCTTAAAATATTCCCGATACCAGTCGACGAACTTGCCGACGCCTTCCTCGATCTTGGTCGAGGGGCGGTAGCCGGTCAGTTTTTCGAGCAGGTCCGCGTTCGCGAAAGTGTCGGTGACGTCGCCTTGCTGCATCGGCATCAGGTTCCTGATTGCTTTCCTGCCGAGCTTCGTCTCGATCGCTTCGATGAAATGCGTGAGCTCTACCGGCGTGCCGCCGCCGATGTTCACCACGCGGTGGGGTGCCGCGGGACTTAAGGAATCGATCGCGTCGCTAGGCGAGCCGCGCGCAGGCGCCAGCGGCGCCAGCCGCACGATCGCTTCCACGAGATCGTCGACGAATGTGAAATCGCGCGACATGCGGCCCTCGCCGTACACGTCGATCGGCTTTCCTTTCAGGGTCGCATCGACGAACTTGAACAGCGCCATGTCCGGCCGGCCCCACGGCCCGTAAACCGTGAAGAAGCGGAATGCAGTCGTCGGGATGTCGAACAGGTGCGAATAGGAATGCGCCATCAGCTCGCCCGCCTTTTTGGTCGCGGCATAAAGCGTCAGCGGATGATCGGCGCGTTCGGTTTCGCGAAACGGCATTTGCTTGTTCGCGCCATACACCGAGCTTGTGGACGCAAGCATGAAATGGCGGGGCGGTTTGCGTCGCATGATTTCGAGAAGATTGAACGTGCCGTCCACGTTCGTGCGGACATAGACCTCGGGATTTTCGAGGCTGTAGCGCACACCGGCCTGCGCCGCGAGATGCACGATCACGTCCGGATTGGCGCCTTCGTGAATCGAAGCGAGCTTTTTCGCGTCTTCGATATTGGCGATATGCGCCGTGAAGCGGTTCGAGCCCGCGAGCACGGCGTGGCGCCTTTTCTTCAACTCGACATCGTAATAGGGGGTGAGCGCATCGACGCCCTGCACATCGTGACCGTCGGCGAGCAGCCGTTTCGCGAGATGAAAGCCGATGAAGCCCGCGGTGCCTGTGATCAGAAAGCGCATCAATGAATCGCTGCGGGCTATGGAGAAAGTGGCGCACCCGACACGATTCGAACGTGTGACCTTTGCCTTCGGAGGGCAACGCTCTATCCAGCTGAGCTACGGGTGCTTCCCGTCCCAAATATCCGATTGGGCGGCCTATCGCAACGCATGGCTAAGGGCCGCGAATCGCAGCGAGATTTCGCTCCGCGGATCGTTCAGCGGATCGAGCACCGTGAAGTGATTTGCGCCCTTAATCTCGCGATAGGCGGTCTCCGCGCCACGCGCTCTCCATTCGTCCGTCACGGTGCGGCTCTGGCGCAGATATTCCGAACTTTCCGCGCCGCCGACCCAGGCATCGAGTGTGCGCTTGTCGGGGAGCGGCCAGGAAAGCGGCGAGTTTCGCGCAGCCTCGGCATGATCGAGCTTCAGCGCATTATTGACGGTCGTTGGAACGAGCGGCGTCAGGTCGAACAGCCCCGAAATCGAAAGACCGGACGGCACAAGGTCTTCGGGAGTATTTGCGTCATATCTCTTCCAGTCAGTAGCGAGCAGGCAGGCGGTGAGGTGCCCACCCGCGGAATGCCCGCTCGCGACAATCTTTCTGCCGTACCGCTTCCAGAGAAACAGCGCGGAGGCGCGGACCTGCCCGATGATCTCGGCGAGCCGCACCTGCGGACAGAGATCGTAGCCGCATAAAGCGAGCACGACGCCATTCGCGTTCGCGGATTGCGCGAGATGGCTGAAGTGCGAAGGATCGAGCGCCTGCCAATAGCCGCCATGAATAAAAAGCGCGAGCGGCGCATCGCGTGACGAGCCCGGCCAGAAAATATCGAGTGTCTGCCGCGCGCTCGGGCCATAGGCGATGCCGAGTTCTGCGTCCCGATGCGAGGCGCGGAACGCAGCGGCACTTTCCTTCCATCCGGCAATGATGCCGGGATGCTCCGGCACGCGGGCACGATTGTTGTATTCGGCTTCGAGATCGAGCGCGGTCATCGAAGCAAGATTGCTGGAAAGACGAAAAGCAAACAAGGGCGACCAACCAAGTGATAATTCCGATCTCGGGTATACCCGAGATCGGTTGCCGCCCTTGTTTTACGCGTTACCTAACTGAAGGATCAGTTCACCGGCACAGGCTTGATCTGCATGCGAAGCGTTTCCTCGACCACCTGATCGAAGGAATCTTTCTTCGCGTCGGCGGGCGTCTTCTTGCGCTCGGCCTCGGCATAGGCGTCGCGCTTCTTCACGAGGTTGGTGAGCTCATCGTCGAGCTTTTTGCGCTCAGCGCTCTGCTTTTCGATCTCGGCCTTGCGCGCAGCGAGTGGAAGCTTCTGAAGATTCTCGGGCAATTCCGCTTCGGGAATCGATTCCAGTTTCACCCGGCCTGAGTTGGTGTCGGCGATAAGATCGCCGTCAGCCGAGAGCGGGCTGCTGCGGGTTTTGTTCTGATAGACCGCGATATCGGTCGCGGTCGACTGTGGCGCGGCAGCGAGGTTATCGAGACGCTGCTGCACGCCCATCTTCCGTGACGGCGCACCATAGGGAAGCACGGTCTTGTTCAGCCTGATCTGCAGCTCGATGATCGTGCGGTCATAAGGCGTTTCGATCACGCGTGCGACGCCGCCGTCCTGCGGGATCGGAATGTACTTGCCGTCGCCGAGCTGCGCGATCTCGCGCCAGAAGCGCTCGGTGTCGCGTGCGGGACCCGCCTGCACGGCGTTGACGATGATGCCGCGGGCTTTCGCGTCTTTCAGCACTTCCGGGTATTTGCGGTCCTGCGTGTAATCCATGTGCGGCGGGGCGTCGCCGACGAGGAAGATAATGCGGCGCACATGCTTTTCCTGCGACCAGTTGAGCTTGGTGACCGCGACGTCGAGCGCTTCGTTGACGCTTTCCGGCCAGTCGCCGCCGCCCTGCGCCCTGAATTTCAGAAGCTCGGCGTAGAGCCCCTGAATGTCGGTGGTGAGATCGAATTTCCTGGTGACGTATTCGTCGCCGATGTCGCGATAGGCGACCAGCGCCATCCGTACTTCCGCACCCGGATTGGCGTCCACGATCGAGGTCGCGATCGACCAGATCTTGCGCTTTGCGTTCTCGATCAATCCGCTCATCGAGCCGGTGGTGTCGAGCACGAAGGCGACTTCCACGACCGGCTTTTGCGCATAAGCCGGTTGCGCCGAAAACGGCGCCATCAGTCCCGCGACCAGCGCGAGATAAGCAAGCGTCATTCGCATGAAACCCTCTCCCAAAGGAATTTTCAGTTGCGCGCGGATGCTTGGGCGCGAAGCGGGCCGAAGGGAGATGGAACCGCGGCGGGCTGCGGGCCGGCTTGTGGCAAAATTCGAAGCAACTCAGGTCATGATCGCTGCCGGAATTTTTCGCGGTTTCGCGAGAAGCGCATGGTTGCTAAACTCGGCGCGCAAACGATGGCAAATCCGGTCCCGCTCCCGCCGCTTTTCGGCCAAAACGATTTCGAACCCGCGCGCTCGATCTGCCGCGGTGCGATTCGGCTGCTGCATTCCTTGGGCTATGCCGCGACGGTCGAACTGCCGCTGCCTTCGGGAAGGCGGGCCGATATCGCAGCGGTCGGGCCTTCGGGAGAAATCTGGATCGTGGAAGTGAAATCGTGTCTCAACGATTTCCGCACCGACCAGAAATGGGAAGAATATCGCGCGCATTGCGACCGTCTTTTCTTCGCGGTCGATTGCGATTTTCCGCAGGGCGCGATCCCCGAAGACGCGGGTTTAATGGTTGTCGATGGCTATGGCGGCGCGATCTTGCGCGAAGCAGCCGCGCACCCGCTCGCCGCCGCAACACGCAAGGCAGTGATGCTCCGGATCGCGCGCATTTCGTCGTCGCGGCTGTCCGCGATCAACGATCCGAAAATTCAGAGCGAACTTTTTTGAATTAGCGCGGCGCGCGCTTCGCGAGAATTCGCTGCAAGGTGCGGCGGTGCATGTTCAGCCGCCGCGCAGTTTCCGAAACGTTGCGCTCGCAAAGTTCGTACACGCGCTGGATATGCTCCCAGCGCACGCGGTCGGCCGACATCGGTTTTTCCGGCGGCGGCGCTTTTTCGCCGCCCGTCGCCGTCAGCGCCGCATAGATGTCGTCGGCGTCCACCGGCTTCGCCAGATAATCGACGGCGCCGAGCTTGATCGCGGTCACCGCGGTCGCGATGTTGCCGTAGCCGGTGAGCACGATACCGCGCGCTTCCGGGCGCTTTTCCTTGAGCGCTGAAATCACGTCGAGGCCGTTGCCGTCGCCAAGGCGCATGTCCACCACCGCATAAGCCGGCGGGTTATCCTTCACGCGCGCAAGGCCGTCGGCGATGCTATCGGCCGTCGAAACCTCGAAGCCGCGGCCTTCCATGGCGCGGGCGAGCCGCTCCAGGAACGGCTTGTCGTCATCGACGATCAAAAGCTGCTTGTCGGAACCAAGGCCGTTGGCGGTTGCTGCGGCCATCGCAAAATGCTCCATATCTCACTCCGCGGCGCCAAAACGCCGCTTACTTGCCCGCTGGGAAGTGTCTGAAAAGCGGGCCTCGCCGCTCCCTGCGACATTTAGTGCGCCCCGGCCTCGCTGGCAAGGGAAGGTGCGGGTTCACCGTTTACGCGCGCGCCGGTTGTGTTGTCGGCGTTTTCCAGCGCATCGCGGCGCCAGTGCAGCCGGACCACCGCGCCGGTTTCGGGTGCGGTACGATTCTCGACGCGCAGGGTTCCGCCGCCGCGCTCGAGCAGCGTTTTTGCGATGAAAAAGCCGAGTCCGAGGCCGGCTTCTTCGTCGCCCTTTCCTTTGCGCAAAAGACCTTGGCCGCGAGCGCGCAAATATGGCTCGCCGATGCGGCCGAGAATTTCTGGCGCAAAGCCTGGTCCGTCATCGGACACGGAAATATGGACTTCCTGTTCGTTCCAATTCGCTTCAATCAATACTTTCTGTTTCGCGAAATCCGCGGCGTTCTCGACGATACTCTCGAGCCCGTAGAGAATGGCGGGGTTGCGTGCAACCACGGGTTCGCGCGAACGGTCGTCCGGGAAGCGGATCTCGAACTCGGTATCGAGATCACGCGACGGCGAGACTACTTCTTCGATCAGATGCGCGAGCGTGATCTTGTCGAACGGCGCAAGGCCGGATTCGAGCGAGGTCAGCGTGCGCAGAATGGTGCGGCAGCGCTCGGTCTGCTGGCGCAGAAGCTTGATGTCGGCGCCGTGCGGTGTGTTCTCGGGCATTGCCCGCTCAAGTTCGCGCACGACAAGCGCGATTGTCGCTAACGGCGTACCGAGTTCGTGCGCGGCCGCGGCGGCGAGGCCGTCGATCGCGGAGATCTGTTGCTCGCGCGCGAGCACGAGTTCGGTGGCCGCAAGCGCATCCGAAAGTTTTCGCGTTTCGTCGGCGACACGCCATGCGTAAGCGCCGATAAAAGCGACCGAAACCACGACCGAAGCCCAGATACCGATGATATAGGCGGGCGGCAGGATGATCGGCTCGCCGCGCCAGGGTAGCGGATGCGAATGCACCGCAAGCGCACTCGCGACCGCGACGACCAGCGCCCCGAGCAAGAGCGTGGTGCGTGGCTTCAGTGCCATCGCGGAAATCAACACGGGCGCCAGGAACAGAATACTGAACGGATTGACGAGCCCTCCGGTCAGATAAAGCAGCATCGCAAGCTGCACGATGTCGAAGGCGAGAAGCGCACCCGCTTCCTTGTCGGAAAGCCGGTAGGTCGCACCGTAACCGAGCCGCAGCGCGATATTCACCGCCGCCGTGATGCCGACCACCGCGAAAGCCGGGACTGCCGGCAGCGAGAAATCGAGTCCCCACTCGACGATCGCGAGCGCAATCGACTGCCCGACCACCGCAAGCCAGCGCAGATTGATCAGCGCATTCAGGCTGAGGCCGAAATGGTGCGGGCCGGTTACGCGGTTATGCGGGTCTGCCATGCGGCTATTCTAGGCGCTCGATAAAGGTTCGACGACCCCGCCCCATTTCGGCTAGAACGTCTCGCTAATCATAGAGCAAATCCGACCCGAACCGCGGCATTGCCGCGCCTGCCGCCATGAATGTGAATGTTCCCCCGCCGGCGATCGAAGCCGACCGCCTGACCAAACGCTACGGCGAAGCCAACGCTGTCGATTCGATTTCCTTCCAGATCGCGGCCGGCAGCGTCACGGGTTTGCTTGGCGGTAACGGCGCCGGCAAGACCACCACGATCGGCATGATCATGTCGCTGGTGGCACCGACTTCGGGCCGCGTCAGCGTGCTCGGCTTCGACATGGCACGCGACGCCTATCGCGTGCTGCACCGGATGAATTTCGAGAGTCCCTATATCGACCTCCCGCACCGGTTGACCGTGCGGCAGAACCTGACCGTGTTCGGCAGGCTTTACGGCGTGAAAAGCGTGAGCGAGCGCATTGCGCGGCTCGCCGCCGATCTCGATCTCAAGGACTTCGTGGACCGGCAATCGGGAAAGCTCTCCGCGGGGCAGAAGACGCGGGTCGCGCTCGCCAAGGCCCTCATCAACGAGCCCGATATTCTTATTCTCGACGAGCCGACCGCATCGCTCGATCCCGATACCGCGGACTGGATTCGCGGACATCTCGAACGTTATCGCGCGAACAATAACGCGACCCTTCTGCTCGCCTCGCACAACATGGGCGAAGTCGAGCGGCTCTGCGATCGCGTGCTCATGATGAAGCGCGGCAGCATCGTCGACGACGATGCACCGGCGAAATTAATCGCGCGCTACGGCCGGCAGAATCTCGAAGAGGTTTTTCTCGACATCGCGCGCGGCACGGGTGCTGCGAAGAAAGAAGCCGCCGAATGAGCGCCGCCACCTCTCCATCCTTCTCGTTCTCGCGCATCTTCGCGATGGTCATGCGCCACTGGTATCTGTTGCGCTCGTCCTGGCCTCGGCTCCTCGAACTCATTTACTGGCCGCTCGTGCAGATGGTGATGTGGGGCTTCCTGCAAAGCTTCATGGCGCAGCAAACCGGCGCGCTCGCGATGGCGGCCGGCACGTTTCTGGCCGCCGTATTGCTGTGGGACATCCTGTTTCGCGGTCAGCTCGGCTTTTCGTTCTCGTTCCTCGAAGAGATGTGGTCGCGCAATCTCGCGAATCTGATGATCTCGCCGCTCAGGCCGATCGAATTCGTGCTCTCGATGATCACGATGAGCGTGATCCGGCTTTTCATCGGCGTGGTGCCGGTGACGTTTCTCGCGATGTTCTTCTTCGGATTTAATTTCTGGGGGCTCGGCATCGCGCTCGGGGCGTTCTTCGCGAACCTGTTGCTCACGAGCTGGGCCATCGGCCTCTTGTGCGCGGGGCTCGTCTTGCGCAACGGCTTAGGCGCCGAAGGGCTCACCTGGTCGATCATGTTTCTCTTTCTGCCGCTGACCTGCGTTTACTATCCGGTCGCGACGCTCCCCGTTTGGTTGCAGCCGATTTCCTGGACGCTGCCGCCGACGGCGGTGTTCGAAGGCATGCGCGCGCTGGTGCTGGAGAACGTGTTCCGCGCCGACCTGATGCTGTGGGCGCTCGGCCTGAACATCGTCTGGATCGCGCTCGCCGGCTGGGGCTTCATGAAGCTCATGCATTCGTCGAAGCGCATGGGCTCGCTGCTCAGCGTCGGCGAATAGCGTCCTGAATCCGGGATTTGACCTCGTCAGAAAAACGTCACAGGGTCCCGCGCCGCAACAAGGGGCGGTGAAAAGGGCTGTATTTTCAATGCCGATTGGCGAATTTGGCCGCGCGCCGGAGCTGCCGGAACAAACCGGCGGGCCCGTGCTCTCGACGCCGCTCTACTGGTTCTACGAATGGGGCCAGGCGGCGCTCAATCCATCGCGCGCGCTTGCCGACGCGACACGGCTTTATTTCAAGAACCCGCTCAATCCGTTCTCGCAGACCGAGTTCGGAAAGAACATGGCGGCGGCGGCCGAATTGTTCGAGCGCACCACGCGCCGCTACGGCAAGCCCGAATGGGAGATCGACTCGGCGCTCGTCGGCGGCGAGCGTGTACCGGTTACAATCAAGACCGTGTGGCAGCGCCCGTTCTGCAAGCTCTTGCATTTCGAGCGGCACTTCGATCACGCGCCGAAGCGCCCGCAGCCGCGGCTTCTGATCGTGGCGCCAATGTCCGGCCATTACGCGACGCTCTTGCGCGGCACCGTCGAAGCGTTTCTGCCGAACCACGAGGTTTACATTACCGACTGGGCGGACGCGCGCATGGTTCCGCTCACGGACGGCCCGTTCGATCTCGACGATTACATCGACTACGTCATCAGCATGTTCCACTGGCTCGGGATCGGGTCGCACGTGATCGGCGTGTGCCAGCCCTCCGTTCCCGTGCTTGCCGCGGTCGCGCGGATGGAAGCCGAGAACGACCCTTATGTGCCGTTTTCGATGACGCTGATGGGCGGGCCGATCGACACGCGCAAGAACCCGACGTCCGTAAACAAGCTCGCGGAACAGCGCGGCATGAACTGGTTCCGGACGCACGTGATTTCGAAAGTGCCGTTCCCGCAACCGGGCTTCATGCGCGAGGTTTATCCGGGCTTTCTGCAACTCGGCGGCTTCATCGGCATGAATCTCGACCGCCACATGCAGGCGCATCGCGAGCTGTTCAATCACCTGGTCGAGGGCGACGGCGATTCCGCGAAGAAGCATCAGGAATTTTACGACGAGTATCTCGCGGTGATGGATCTCACCGCCGAGTTTTATCTGCAGACCGTCGAGAAGGTTTTCGTCCGCCATGACCTTCCGAACGGAACCTTCAAGCATCGCGACAAGCCGGTCGATCCTTCGCTGATCCGCCGCACCGCGCTGCTCACCATCGAAGGCGAGAACGACGACATTTCCGGCCTCGGCCAGACGCAGGCGACCCACGATCTCTGCACGAACATTCCGCCTGCGAAGAAAATCCATTACGAGCAGCCGAAAGTCGGGCACTACGGCGTTTTCAACGGCTCCCGTTTCCGCGCCGAGATCGCGCCGCGCATCGCCGATTTCGTGCTTTCCAACAATGCAAGCTATGCGGACGGCTCCAGCGCCTCGCCGCGCGCAAAGTCGCGCACACCCGGCTGAAATCAACCGCTTGCCAAATTTCGCCTTTCGGATTTGCCTGATAGGTACACGGGCGAATCACTTGGAACGCGATGCGGATTCTCAATTTTCTTGACCGGCGCGCGAAGCAGGCTACGGATAAGATGACGATCTTTTCCGGCGAACGCAGCTATGAACTTGCGGTCGTGCGGCATCCGCGAGCGCGCCGTTACACGATCCGGGTGCGGAACGCCTATCGCGACGTGGTGCTGACGATGCCGGCGCGCGGCAACCTTACTGACGCACACAACTTCGCGCAGAAAAACGCCGCGTGGATCGCGTCGAAGGTGGCGGAGCTGCCCAATATCGTGCCCTTCGCCGACGGCGAAATCATTCCGTTCAGAGGCAAGCCGCACCGGATCATGCATCGCGCGCGAGAGCGCGGGACCACATGGATCGAGAAAGACGAGCGCGGAAACGCGACGATCTGTGTCGCCGGAAGTGCGGCGCATATTTCGCGCCGGGTAACGGATTTTCTGAAGCGCGAAGCGAAGAAGGCCTTGACCGAGGCGAGCCGCACCTATGCGGCGAAACTCGGTGTAACGACCGGCAGAATCAGCTTGCGCGATTCCGCATCGCGCTGGGGCTCGTGCTCGGAGAGCGGGTCGCTGTCTTATTCGTGGCGTCTTATTCTGGCGCCGGCGTTCGTGCTCGATTATCTCGCTGCGCACGAAATCGCGCACCGCATCGAACTCAACCACTCGGATCGCTTCTGGAAGCTGCTCGATTCGATTTGTCCCGAACGCAAGCGCGCCGAAGCCTGGCTCGATGCACACGGCAATAGCCTGCATCGCTATGGAAAAGCGCGAGCCTAGTTGCGTCGAATTCCGAGCAGGCGGTCCAGGAGCCAGCCGTCCATGCCACGGTCGGCCTGCCGCTCGTCCTGTCTGCGCTCGTCGCGCACGTCAGCGGGTGGAATCAGCGGCCCGTCGCGATATTCCTGACCGGCGCCGGGCAGATCGATCACCTGCAAGTTCTGATGCGCTACGCGCATGAACCTGTTCCAGACATCGACCGGAAGATTGCTGCCGGACGCTTTCTTCGTCGGCGACGAGTCATCGTTGCCTAGCCACACGCCGGTAATCAGCGCGCCGGTGTAGCCGACGAACCAGGCGTCGCGAAAATCCTGACTGGTGCCGGTCTTGCCGGCCGCGGGCCAGTTCGGAATCGAGGCGCGTTTCGCGGTGCCGGTAAGCAACGTATCCTGCATCATCTGGTTCATCGAAGCCACGTGCGGCGGCGCAATCACGCGGCCATGACCGGGCTGCGAGCGCGCGTAGAGAATTTTTCCCCTGGCGTCGCGCACCTGCGCGATCACGTGCGGAATCACACCGATGCCGCCGTTTGCGAACGGCACGTAAGCGCCGGTGAGTTCCAGCACGGAAACTTCCGAAGTGCCGAGCGCGAGCGAGGCGTTGGGCTGCAATTCGGAGACGATGCCGAGGCGCTGCGCGGTTTTCGCCACCGCCGCCGGCCCGACTTCGAGCGCGAGCCGTACCGCGACCGTATTCAGCGACATCGAAAGCGCGGTCTGCAGCGAAACCGGCCCGTAATACTGCTGCGTGAAGTTTTCCGGCTTCCAGCCGCGCAACTGCAACGGCGCGTCGTCCCGCACGGTATCGGGCGTCATGCCGCGCTCGAGGGCCGCGAGATAAACGAACGGCTTGAACGCCGAGCCGGGCTGGCGTTTCGCCGAAACCGCGCGGTTGAACTGGCTTTCGTTATAATTGACGCCGCCGACGAGCGCGCGCACCGCGCCGTTCGGGTCCATCGCAACGATGGCGCCCTGTGTCACGCCGAACTTCTCGCTGTTCTTCTGCAGCTCTTCGGCTAAAGCGCGCTCGGCCGCCGCCTGCAGCGCCGGGTCGATCGTCGTCTGCACGGTGATATCGACGTCGAACTGGCCGACATAATCGTTCAGCGCATCCATCACCCAATCGGCGATATAGCCCGACGAGCCGGCGATGCGGTTCGGCACGATCTTCGGCGGACGGCTTTTTGCGATCTTCAGCATTTCCGGCGTGATGTAGCCGGCCTCTTCGAGTGCTGCGAGCACCAAGAGCGCGCGTTCCTGCGCAAGATCGGGATTGCGCGACGGCGAAAGCCGCGACGGCGACTTCACGAGGCCCGCGAGCATCGCGGCTTCAGAAAGCGTGACCACGCGCGCGGATTTTCCGAAATAGCGCTGCGCCGCGGCTTCGACGCCGTAGGCGCCGGCGCCGAAGTAAACGCGGTTCAAATATAGTTCGAGAATCTGCGGCTTCGAATATTTCACCTCTAACCAGATCGCGAGAATGACTTCCTGCAGTTTTCGCTCGATCGTGCGTTCCTGGGTCAGGAACAGATTTTTTGCGAGCTGCTGGGTCAGCGTCGATCCGCCTTCGCGTAAACGGCCGCGCAGGACGTTCACGAAAATCGCGCGGGTGATGCCGATCGGGTCGAGACCGAAGTGATAATAGAAGCGGCGGTCCTCGATCGCGACAAAGGCCTGCGGCAGATATTTCGGCAGCGCCGAGAGCGGCATTTCCTTACCGGCCATCTCGCCGCGCACCGCGATCACTTTATTATCGAGACCGACGATCGTGATCGTGGGCGGGCGCTTCGGCACCACGAGTGTCTGGATCGGCGGCAGTTTCGTGAACTGCCATGCGATCAAACCGGAGAGCGCAAAACCGCCCCACAGCGCCAGCACGAACATCCAGTAGAAGAAGCGGCCGATAGGTCCGCGGCCACTGCCGCCACGCGAGCGGCGTTTCTTCGGCGCGCGCTCGTCGCGATGCGAGCGGCCGGAGCCGGAGTAAGACGCGCCCGCGCGGTCGCGCGCGCTCAGCCGCAAATCGAGCCGCGCATCGCGATGGTTCGTTCTGGGTTCGCGGCGCTTCGAGCGCCCGCCGAGCCAGCCCATATATAAAGAGCCTCGCTGCCCGCGCGCCGAAAGCCCGCGCGCGTTAACGACTCTTAAAAGGCTCGCTTTAAGGCGAAGTTAAGCCGGGACTATCGGTTCGCTGCCGCCTTACGCGGCTTTTCTTCCAAAGCCTCGCGCTCGAACACCGCAAGTAACGCGCGCTTGATCGAGGCCTGGCGCTGCGGGGAGGCGAGCTTCGCGCCCATGAGATCCGTCACATAGAAGACGTCGACTGCGCGCTCGCCGAAGGTCGCGACATGGGCGGAGGCGATGTTCAGGTTCAGCCGCGAGATCGTGGTGGTCAGATCGTACAAGAGGCCCGGCCGGTCGAGGCCGGTGACTTCGATCACGGTGTGGCGATCGGACCACGCATTGTTCACGTTCACTTCCGGCTGCAGACGGAACGGCTTGATGCGCGCGCGCGGCTGGCGCCTTGCAACGATATCGGGGAGCCGCATCTCGCCGCGCAAGGCCTGCTCGATGCTGTTTGCAATACGTTGCGCGCGGCGGATTTCGTCTTCGTCGAGATCGAATTCGCGCGAGATCGAAATCGTGTCGAGCGCGAGCCCGTCGGTCGTCGTGTAGATCTGCGCGTCCACGATGTTGCCGCCCGCGGCCGCACAGGCGCCTGCGATGATCGACAACAAACGCGGATGGTCGGGCGTGAACAACGTAAGCTCGGTGACGCCACGCGAAGGCTCGGTGCGCACGGCGGTCGCAACAATTTTTCCCGCCGCTTCGGCATCGCGGATGAACTTCGCATGCTCGAGCTTGCGCGCGAGATCGACTTTCAGCCAATACGGCGGATAGTGGCGGAGAATGTAGCGATCCAACTCCTGCACATTGCTGGTGCCCAGGGCCGCGCGGAATTCTGCCTGCGCCATTTCCACGCGGCGCGAGCGGTTCACTTCCGAGAAGCCGCCGGTCAGCACCGGCTCGGTCTCGTAATAAAGCGTGCGCAAAAGCTGCGCCTTCCAGCCGTTCCACACGCCGGGACCGACCGCGCGGATGTCGGCGGTCGTGAGAATCGTGAGCATCTTCAGGCGCTCGAGATTCTGCACGACGGCCGCGAAATCCTCGATGGTCTTGCGGTCGGAGAGATCGCGCGACTGCGCGGTCGTGGACATCGTCAGATGCTGCTCGATCAGCCAGGCGATGGTTTCGGAATCCGCCTGCGAGAGCCCGATGCGCGGACAGAATTTCCGTGCGACCTTCGCGCCGGCAATCGAGTGATCCTCGAGCCGGCCCTTGGCGATGTCATGCAGGAACAGCGCAATATAAAGCAATTCGCGGTTCTGAATGCCCTTCATCAATTCGTTCGCGACGCCGTATTCCGGATTGGTGCCGCGCTCGATTTCCGAAAGCACCCCGACGCAGCGGATTAGGTGCTCGTCCACCGTGTAGTGGTGGTAAAGATTGAACTGCATCATCGCAACGACATGGCCGAACTCCGGCACGAAGCGGCCCAGCACGCCGGCCTCGTTCATCTTGCGGAGCACGATTTCCGGCGCATGCTTCGAGGAGACGATCTCGCGAAACAGCTTGTTGGCATCTTCGTCAGCGCGCAGATCGGAATCGATCAACTTCAGCGAGGACCGCGCTAGCCGCAGCGCGTCGGGATGAAATTCGAGATCCTGCTGGTCCGCGATGTGAAAGAGCCGCAGAAGATTGATCGGATTTTTCTGAAAGACCTTGTCGTTCGCGACGTTGACGCGCTCGGTGTCGATCACGAAATCCGGATAATCCTTCACCGGCTTCTTCTTGCGGCGCGCGAAACGCGAGATCACGCGCGTCAGCGCGGGCGCGCTTTTCACGTGAATTTCCTCGAGCTCCGCGCAAACGATGCCGGTGAGATCGCCGACGTCTTTCGCGACGAGGAAGTAGTGCTTCATGAAACGCTCGACGTCGCGCTGGCCCGGATGATCGGTGTAGCCGAGCCGATGGGCCATCTCTTCCTGCACCTCGAACGAGAGACGCTCTTCCGCGCGGCCGGTGAGAAAATGCAGGTGGCAGCGCACCGCCCAGAGAAAATCCGCGCAGCGGCGGAATAGCGCGCGCTCGGCTTTCGTGAATAGCCCCTTGCCGACGAGCTCTTCGACGTCGCGCACGCGATAGACGTATTTGCCGATCCAGTTCAGCGTATGCAGATCGCGCAAGCCGCCTTTGCCGTCTTTCACGTTCGGTTCGACGAGGTAGCGCGACTGGCCGACGCGCTTGTGACGGTCGTCGCGCTCGGCGAGTTTCGCCGCGACGAATTCGGCGGCGGTGCCCTGCACTACTTCCTTGTCGAAACGGCGCTGAAATTCGTCGTGGAGTTGCTCGTCGCCGACGATGCGCCGTGCCTCTAACAATGCCGTGCGGATCGTCATATCGGCGCGGCCCTGGCGGATGCACTCGTCGACCGAGCGCGTGGCGTGGCCGACCTTCAGGCCCATGTCCCAGAGCGCGTAAAGGATCGCCTCCGCGACGCTCTCGCCCCAAGCGGTCTGCTTGTAAGGGAGCAGAAAAAGCAGATCGATGTCGGAACCGGGCGCAAGCAGCCCGCGGCCGTAACCGCCGACCGCAATCACGCTCATGCGTTCCGACGAAGAAGGATTGTCGGAGCGGTAAAGCTGCTCCGCCGCGACCTCATAGGCGAGCGTGATGATCGAATCCATGAGCCGCGAGAGCGCTTCCGCGCAGCCGCGGCCGTGCAACCCGCCGAGCAATTTCTTTTCGGCGTTCTCGCGGCCTTCGTTCATGGCCGTCTTCAGCCGCTGCGTGAGCGCCGCGCGAACGTCCGCGATGCGGCCCTCGTGCGCCGCCGACAGACCGGCGAGCTCGGTGCGGAGCTTCGCAACATTGATGAGATCCGCCTGTCCGGGTTTGCCCCGGCGGCGGCGCTTGGCGGCGCGCGACATATCGAGGGAATAGCGGGAAATCTTCGCTTTCCGAATATCCGATTGTGCCGATTCCGTCATTGGCCACGACGGATATAATACGTCTATTTTTTGTACTTATTCTCTATTGACAGTTAATCTACGTATGAACCAGTGTATTCCATGAAATTCACGGAATTTCTCAGGAGTACTCTCATGAACTTCTCTCGCTTCGGCCGCGTAGCACTTGCCGCGCTTGCCGCGTTCTCTTTCACCGGCGCGGCATCCGCGCAGGTCACCGAAATCCGCATCGACTGGGCGACCTACAATCCGGTCTCCATCGTCATCAAGCAGCAGGGTCTGCTCGAAAAAGAATTCGAGAAAGACGGCATCAAGGTCCGCTGGGTGCAGTCGGCGGGCTCGAACAAGGCGCTCGACCGCTCGCGACCGGAGCGCTCGCCGCCTTCCCGATCGTGTTCACAAGCATGATGCTGATCCTGCATCAGCGCTATGGCGGACCGGCCTGCGCCGCGGTGATGGCAAACGGGATCACCGGCCTCATCGGCTTTGGGATCGCCGCTTACGTCCTGCACGTATCGGCGGAGTCGCTCGGCGTACCCGCAGCACTGACGCTTGCGCTCTGCATCACGGTCGCATGGAATCTCGGCGTCTTCGCGGTGCGCGGAAAGCTGAAACTTTAATATTGAAGCATGATCTTATCCGAAAACCGGTACCCATCCCGGATCAAGTCCTAGGACATGCTTTTCGGGATCATACCTTAATATTGAAGCACGATCTTATCCGAAAACCGGTACCCATCCCCGGATCAAGTCCTAGGACATGCCTTTCGGGATCATGCTTTAGCGCTCGCGCAGAATATTCTTCAGCTTATAGAGCGCTTCCATCGCTTCCTTCGGCGACATTTCGTCGGGATGCATGGCATCCAGCGCCTGGCCGAGCGGATCGGGTTTGCCTGGCTCTTCGACTGTCGTGCGCGGGGCTTTCACATTCTGAAACAGCGGCAGATCGTCGAAGCCCTGCAAGGGCTTCGAGCGCTGCTCCGATTCGA
>JAIELW010000029.1 GCA_019752575.1 Xanthobacteraceae bacterium
TCAACCGGCGAAGCCGTCGTGCGGAACTTCAATCCCTTCAAATCGTTCGGGACGCGAATTGGTCTTCTGTTATTGACGATATCGCGGAAGCCGCCGTTGTCGAGCTGCATTAGCAGCTTGAAGCCCGCCTTTTCGAAGCGATCACCGATCACCTGACCTACTTTGCCGTCAAGCGCCTTACGGAAAGACGCCTCGTCATTAAAGACGTACGGCAGATCCATGAAGAGCAGCGCATTTGTGAACGCCGCCCAGTTCGCATTGGAAGCGCCAGCAAAGTCGATGGAACCATTGACCATGGCCTCTAATGCAGTGCGCTCACTGTACAAGGAGCCTGCGAGGTATGTTTCGACCTTGACCTTGCCACCCGTTTTCGCTGCGACGAGTTCAGCGAACTTGACCATGCCTTTGCCGATCGCGTTATCTGGCGTTGCGCCGTGCGCGAGTTTCAGTACAGTCGGTGCCTGTTGTGCGTAAGCACCGCCAGCGGCAAGCGTTGCGGCGATAAACGCGGCACCGATTGTCCCTGCTACTATTGATCTCACCGTTACCATCTTAACCTCCCACGATGTTTACATAATTTCTGAACCGAGCACTTTGAAGTGCTTCTTGTTGTTTACAAGCCTCGCGAATAGACGAGACGCGTATCCTTCTTTTGTACATCGACGTAGCGAACTTGCGGCCGCTTCGACAGTTCATCGATAAGCCGCGCGACGGGACTAAAGCCCGGCGACGAAACATTCAGTGGCCCAGCGGCCAACATTTCATTCACCTCGTTACCGGCAAACATATAGCGGAGGATTAGCTCGTCATCGTCGGCGCCGGGGTAAGCTTTGCGCAGCGACGGCAAAGCTGGCGCGAGCGGTTCTGGCTTGAGCGGAATTTTGGGTGAGCCGTTTGCGATGATCCGGTCCAGAACGTTCGGATCCACTGGAGCGAGCAGTTTCCCAAAGTGGCCGAGAGCGTACATCTTTACTTCGTCAGGAACTGTGCGGTAACGCTCGCCACTCACAACGTTTAGCATCGCCTGCACGCCGATGATCTGCGAGAACGGCGTGACCATGATCGGCCAGCCGAGATCGGCGCGGATCTGCACGATCTCCTGAAGAATTTCGTCAAAGCGGCTTTCAAGACCAGCCTGCTGCAACTGAAATTTCCAGTTGGCGAACATGCCGCCCGGCATCTGGTGCTGGTAATGAAACGAGTCGTACTCCATCGGCGCGCCCTTCGCGAAGCCCTCCTGCTCGGCGAGCCTCGTCAGGTAATCGCTGACAAAATCGATCTTTGCGCGATCGATCTTTGTGTCAAAGCCATTCAGCTTCAGGTTGCGTAACATCAACTGCGCAGACGGTTGCGCTGGACCGCTCGCGAGCGGGGCGATCGACGTATGCAACTGATCGACGCCAAGCTTGATCGCCTCAAGGTATACGAGTGGCGCAAGGCCGGTGTTACAATGGCTGTGCAGTTCGAGTGGACGCCCGCCCATCACAGCTTTCAGTGCCGGCACAAGGGTACGAATGCGATCCGGCGTTAGCAGTGCGCCGGAATCCTTGATCATAATGCCGTCGACATTGCCGCGCTCGATCAGTGCCTTTGCCGTAAGCGCATAGACTTCATCAGTGTGAACGGGACTTTCGCAAAACACGAGCGCGCCGACCGAGTACATGCCAAGGCGCTTGGCGTGCTTAACACTAACTAGCATGTTCTCGACATCAAAGAGTGCGTCGAGCGTGCCAACGACACGGAAGCCGTTGGCATGCAGACGCTCGATCCAGAGTTCGACGATATCGTCCGGCACCATGCTAAAGCCTACGAGACTCTTGCTCCGGCAATAACCGCGGAGCGGCGTGTTACGGAACTTTTCTCGGAAAAGCCTCGCCTTCTCCCATGGATTTTCCTTGAGATAGCGAACGCACACATCGAACTGGACCGGCGCCATGAAGTCGATCATTGCAAAACCGGCTTCATCCATGGCTTCGGCAATTGGCAACATCATGCCGACCGTCATTCGCGTCGCCCACAGGCACTGCTGCGCGTCGCGTAATGTCGTATCGATGATCTCGATCGTGCGTCTTGACTGAGCTGCAGTGCCGGTGGCGGATTCACCTGCAACTGCTTTAGGGGATCGTGCTGCGATGTTCATGCGATGATCCAGCTAGTCCGGCTTCACGAAGAACAAAGGCTGATCGTCTTCGACCATATCGCCGTCATTGACGGCAATCGAGACAATGGTTCCAGATACGCCAGCGTTAACTGTCTTGAAGAGTTTCATCACCTCAATCATGCACACGGTATCGTCAGGGCCGACGCGTTTGCCGACATCGACATAGGCAGGTTCAGACGGCGAAGGTGCGCGATAGAAGCGACCAAGCATGGGTGCCTTTATCGCGATAGTTCCCGCCTCTGCTTTCGGCTGCATAACCGGCAGCGCAGCTGCATTTTTGTTTTCAGG
This sequence comes from Xanthobacteraceae bacterium, assembly GCA_019752575.1. GTDB lineage: Bacteria > Pseudomonadota > Alphaproteobacteria > Rhizobiales > Xanthobacteraceae. The sequence continues at coordinate 2,450 of JAIELW010000029.1, forward strand.
CTCCGGCGTTGACGCGCTCAATACGCGCTGCTGAACACTGGTCGCGGGTTCCGCCGCGATCGTAGATCCGGCCGCGCCCTTGCGCACGTGAACCTTGAACTCCGCAGTCTCGTACTTCACCTCGACATCAGTGAGCTGATCGACGATGCGCAGGATCTGCTCGATGTCATTGTTGGTGAAGGTGGGTGAATTAGACATGATTCTGAACTTGGCCTTCTTGGATTTCTACGCTTTTGCCGGAACGTCGACAGTCTCGACGAGTTCGGCGATATCGTTGCAGGTTTCCAGAGAGCGCATAATCTCCACCGACCGCACAATGCGATCTTCCGGTAGCAGTCCTTCAACACAGCCTCGATACTTATCGATGCAAGCATCGAAGCTCAGAAGATTGGGTGGCTGACCTTTCGATAATTGCGGCTCGATCGATACTTCCTTGCCGTTGGTCAGGCGGTAGACGATTTTCGGCGTCCAACCGGTCGGTGCCCACCCCCAGTCTTCACGCACAACCATGCGGACTTTCGAACGCAGCGTACGGAAGGGAGGACTATCAATCTTCGCGCGAGAGAAGCTAGAAGGCAGAATTCTCTGCTCGAGCAATGCAGCAGCAACGGCATGCGGCAAGCTGAACTGCGCCTCGATTTCATTTCGTGGCTCTAGATACTGCACGACGGTCGGGAAGAACGCATTCACTTCGATCTGGATTTCAGAAATTAGGTCGGCAGATATCTTGCCGGCCTCGCGCTGCTCGATCGTGGACTCGATCATCCGCTGCAAGTGGTAGCAGCACGGATACGACTTGATGCCGACTTCAAGCACACGATAAGGCCGCCCCCAGTTGTTGAGAATTCCGGCTGCGTTGTCGACCTTTCCAGCGGTGATCAGATTTAGAAGACCGCGCGGCGCTTCGAGAACGTCGAGCTGCCCCGTAAACCCCTCCGCCGCAAGCAATGCCGCGGTCAGCCCGTTGCGAGCTGCGAAACCCATCTCCGCGATGTGAGCCATCGAACCGGTCTGGTAACCGACGCCGCTGCCCTGCGACGCGGCAATGCTAAGCGCATGTGCGGTGGCTTTCTCGTCGAGGCCAAGTAGTCTTGCCGCCGCGGCGGCGCAACCGAGAGCGCCGGCAAGCGCAAGCACCATGTAACCAAGACGCCGCGCTTCGCGGCAAGCAAGCCCAATGCGGGCCTGCGCTTCGTAGGCGACCACAAACGCTTCCAGCGCAGTGCGTCCATTCGAATGAAGATGCTGGCCTAAAGCAAAAATCACCGGAAAAAGCGTGTAGCTGGAAACCGCTTCTGGGAAGCTGTCATCTTCGTATTCGGTCGCGTGCGCAAAGTTTGCGTTTGCGAGCGCAGCCCATTCGACTGATGTCTTGTGATTGGCGCCAAATACTGACGCCTCCGGCGTACCGCCCGCTCGTTTCACATAGCGAGTAACAATATCCGATCCTGCACTTTTCGGGCCTGCCAGCATCGCGCCGAGCGCGCTCATTGCAAGCGTCTTGCTGTAACCCAAAACCGCTTCAGGCATCTCTTCATAGCGAGTACTTGCGATCCTTTGCGCGATCTCTCGCGTAATAGGAGGTATTGGCGTCATTGTTCTTCTTTCTTTTCGTTCCGAAGCGATGATATGGAAACATCTATATCTTTCCAACCAATTTTTGTGCCGTTTCCAGGAAAAGTGTTTACAATCTATATTGCCTTTAAACCATTGTTTTGTAACCGTTTTCTCACCTTGAGCGTGTGTAGATGCTAGCCTTTGTGCGAAATTCAATTATATCTTTTTTTTGGTGCACTGCGGTGACGGTCATCCGCGGGCCGCGCAGACTTTTCGCGAGCTACATATTAACGGGTTTGTTTTGAGACCGAGTTTCGTCAACACGGCGAGCAAATCTTCGCAAGCCATGTTCTTTGAGCATGTGTTGCGAGACGAGAACCACTGGCATTGCATTGCTTCGCATGCTTAGTGTGAACATACGAAACCAAGAATAAGGAACAGAGATGTCAACAGTTGCTCAGCGCAATACTTTGATTGACGCAGTGTGGCCGCCCAATTCGACGCAAGAAGTGCGCGGTATGCTTCGCAAGGTGTTGCTCATTTTCGGCGGCAGCCTTTTCCTGACTCTCTCAGCCAAAATCAGCGTGCCGTTCCACCCGGTGCCGATGACCATGCAGACGTTCGCGGTAATCGTAATCGGTGCATCATTCGGCTGGCGCCTCGGCGTGGCAACGGTCTTGTTCTATCTCGTGCAAGGTGCAGCCGGATTACCGGTGTTTGCTGGAACGCCGGAGAAGGGCATCGGCTTAGCCTACATGGTGGGCCCGACCGGCGGCTATCTGCTCGGGTTCGTGGCTGGAGCTGCCGTAGCAGGATGGCTCACCAAGCGCGAATGGAGCCATTCGATGCTTTACCTCACGCTTAGCATGTTCATCGCTCACATCACGATCCTCGCATGCGGGACCGCTTGGCTTGGCACTCTAATTGGATATGAGGCGGCTTGGATCACTGGCGTCGCTCCCTTTTATCTAGCCACAGCATTTAAAACGCTTCTCGCTGCTGCTTGCCTTAAGGCGTGTTGGTGGGTCGCTGACAATCGCGGTTAAGACGAATTGTACGAAATGTAGACGGCTTCAAAGAGCCGGATTCCTATAGCAGCGAGACGGTAAGGTCGTGCGTATCAAACGATGAGCATGAGTTATCTCGCAGACTCGGTGTTCGTTTGGCCCACGATGGGCCTGCTTGCCTTTCTTTCGGGGCTTCTTCGAGGGTTCGCGGGTTTCGGCTCTTCGCTGTTAGTGGTGCCGGTACTTGGCATTGTCGTCGGACCCGTTGTCGCCGTTACAGTTGCGACACTTCTCGAATGCCTCGCGACAATGTTGCTATTCATCCCGGCCGTGAAACACGCGAACACGCGAATAGTTGTTCCTCTGGCCCTTTCGGCTAGTGCCACTATTCCACTTGGTCACGCGGCACTGACGATTATGAATCCGTCGATGAGCAACCTTCTCATCAGCCTCGTGGTCGTATGCTTGTCAGTCTGGCTGATCACAGGTGGTGCAATCGGATTTCCGCGCGGGCTATCAGGGCGCATTTTTGCTGGTTCGCTTTCCGGACTCTTAAACGGTTTTGGCAGCGCAGGCGGCCCTCCTTTGTTGCTCTATATCCTGGCCGGCCCGGAATCTGCCGAAGTAAAACGCGCAAATGTTATAACTGCTTCGGGATTGGCACTAATCGCGGCGATCGCTTCGATGCACTATTTCGGATTGCTCGAACATAGCGCAGTTACCGGCGGCTTATTGCTCGCGCCTATCTTTCTTATTGGCGGAATCGTAGGCGTGTGGCTTTTTAGAGCTGCACCTGAAAAATACTACCAACGAGTCGCTTTGAGCGTCTTACTCGTAACTTCATCAGTTATGTTTCTGGTCAATCTTCTCCGAGTTGCTGCGTGAAATAGCCGAGGTAACTGGAGTGTGGCCGACAAAGGCCCCGGCATTAAGCCGGGGCCTTTCGCTTTTGGAGCGCACGCTTTCCGACATTCAATTGCAATTATTCTTTAATGCGTGGAACGAAGCAGCGCGAAGGCAGCTTACCTCCTCCGATCAGGAGCGAATCTCTGAGACCCTCCTGTTCAACCAACAAGCAAGCAGGAGATCGAGATGGCGGATGACAGCGGAGCAGGTGGACTGCTCGGTGTGCTGGTTGGCGCGCTGCTGGTGATTTTCATCGGCACGGCAATTCTGATGTCGAACGGAAACTTTTTTCCGCAACGCGGGCCCAGCTTCACCATTCAGCTGCCCAAGTAAGAACAGGAGAGAAATATGCACGGCGTCGTATATCTGATCGGGTTGATCGTCATCATCATGGCCGTTCTTTCCCTCGTCGGTCTGCGTTGAGAGGAAAGAACATGGCCAGCACAGTTGTAACTACGGGCGCTTCGTCCGTTCGCTATGTCGAATGGGGACCGATCATCGCCGGAGCCTTTGCGGCAGCAGCGATTTCCTTCCTGCTCCTGACCTTCGGCAGCGCCATCGGTCTCAGCATGGCATCGCCGTGGCCGAATGCCGGCGCATCCGCCACTACGATAGGCATAGTCGTGGCACTTTGGTCGGTGCTCGTGCAGATCAGCGGGTTTGCCGCAGGCGGCTACATCGCCGGGCGCATGCGTTCGCGCTGGCTGGAATCTTCGAGCGAAGGGCGCTTCCGCGACGGCGCGCATGGCTTTCTCGTCTGGGCGGTCGGGATCGTTTTCGGAGCGGGGCTACTTGCCCTCGGCGGACTCTCCGCGATTCAGACCAGCGTACAATCCGCGGCGCTCGTCGGAGCTGGAGCAATGGCAGGAGCTACCAATTCGCTTGCCCGGAATCAGCCGTTCAACACCGCTGACTACGCAACAGACTATCTGCTGCGTTCCGCTCCGGTAGCCACGAACCAAACGCCGGGTACGGTAACGACCCCACCCACGGCAACGCAGACCGGGTCTGATCTCAGGCCGGAGGTAAATCGCATCTTCTCACTCGGCATTCGCGACCAGAGCATCTCCGCGCGTGACCGTGAATACCTTGCTCTGCTGGTCAGCCAGAGAACGGGTCTTCCCCAGCCTGAAGCGCAGAAGCGCGTAGATGAGACGATCGCGGAAGCGCAACGGCTGGAAATTCAGGCGCGCGAGGCCGCCGACAAGGCTCGGAAGGCTGCGATCGTTGCAGCATTCCTGACTGCAGCATCGCTGCTCGCAAGCATCATTGCAGCGGTTTCCGCCGCATCGCTGGGCGGACGGCATCGCGACGAGGACACCTATCCTCACTTCATGGGCCGCCGATTCTGGTAGTACACTCGAATCGAGGCTCTGGCAGAGATGCCAGAGCCTCGGTGCTTTAAATCAAATTCAGATATCATGCGGCGTACGTTGAGAGTGGGAATCCTGCCAAGAGTCCGAATGAATTTGACGGCAGCCTTCGCTACGATGAGTCAAATTTCATCCACCTCGCGTAGTGGCCTATCAGCTTTTAAGTGAAGCCGTTTCAAGAGCTCAATGAAAAGCTTATAAATTGCAAAGCGGTTTCTAACTGCGACCATTAGCTCTTGTGAAATTCTACTCAGAGAGATTTACGCGAAAGCTAGTGTGGTGGATCACTTGTTTAGAAAGATGTAAAATACAACAAGTTGATCTAGCTAGGTGGCAACCCATCAAATTTGGTGTCCTTCCCAACGATCAATAAACTTCCATCGGGCAGAGGTTTCTGTAGTGCGGTGATCTGGTCGGCTGGTACGGTGAGCCAGGCTTCGACTTCGTCTTTCGTGCGGAGGATTACCGGCATCGCTTTTGAATGGATCGGCGCGACCTCAGCATTTGGCTCTGTAGTGAGAAAGCCATAAAGCTCGTTGGTTGTTTCGCCTTCCTTCACTTTCCGGACTGAAGTCCAGTTGGTCCAAATTCCTGCAAAGAAGGCGAGCGGACGACTTTCGTCGAGCGCGAACCAAACGTCGCCGCCATAGTCACGATTAAATTCGCTGAATGACGTGAACGGAACGACGCAGCGGCGTTCAACGCCTAACCAGCGTTTCCAGTGTTTGCTGGAAATGTTGCGAATGTTCGTAACGCCGCTATCCGGCTCCATCCGCAACCGCTCTTTGAGATCGACGGACTTGCCTTTCGCTTCGAGTTTCGCGGCGCGTCTCTTTGCGGCCTCCATCTGTGCGAGTTGCGAGGAAGGCATACCCCGTCGTGCGCAACGCACCGGACGGGGTGCGCGAAAGCTAGTTAGTTGGATCAATTGTTGTAAAAGATACACTTCCGAACAAGTTTGTTGCTCTAGTAAATCGTGAAAGATAAAGGGAGATGTTTCTGGCCAAACACTAGTTTCGCTACGAAGCTTGGTTTGCAACCACCGACCGGCCCTTTAAATCTGTTATGGCCTCGGTTGAGTATCCGAGCTCTTGCAAAATTTCTTCGGTATGTTCTCCCAAGCGCGGCGCTGGGCCTCTTATCGCTGCCGGCGTCTGCGAAAACTGCGCCGCCGGCCGGGCTTGTCTTACCTTACCTACGCTTGGCTGCTCGATTTCTTCCAGCAGCTTATTAGCGATTATCTGGGGGTTCTCGACAATCTCGTGACGTCGGAGTACCGGCGCACAAGGCACGTCTTCCTGGTCTAGCCGTTCAAGCCATTCCTCCCGAGACCTCGTTTTGAGAATCTCGCCCATCATCTGAATGCGAGTGATCTGATTGAGCGATCTGCGCTCGGCGGTACTGAATCGTTCATCAGTGAGCAAGTCCGACCGATCTGTAGCCTTGCAGAAACCTTGCCATTCTGAATCTGAAATCGTCCCGACGGTGATAAAACCGTCCTTCGTTTCGAAGACCAGATCAGGGCCGGCGTTGGTGGACATTGCCGTCTTTTCTTGACTGGGGACCGTGTATTGCATCATTCCCTCGGGCCATAGGTAGCCCACCATCGTGTCGAGCAGAGAAATCCGGATGTGCTGGCCGAGCCCCGTCTTTTCACGCGCGTACAAGGCCGCTGTGATGGCTTGCGCCGCGAATATCGATGTCGTCTTGTCAGCGAGAATGGTACGGATCATTTGTGGCCGCTGGGTTTCCGGGTGCGACTGAATATCTGCTAAGCCCGATAGTGCCTGGATCATCGGATCGTAGATGCGCTTTTTGACATAGGGACCGGCATCTCCAACGCCATTGATCGACACGTAAATCAAACGTTGATTCGAGGCCCGCAGACTCTCCTCGCCAAGCCCAAGCCGCTCCATCGTACCGGGCCGGAAATTTTGCAGCACCACGTCAGCTTTTTCAGCTAGCATTCTCACGATCTTGAGTGCATCGGGATTTTTGAGATCGAGCGCGATCGAACGCTTACCGCGGTTGATCGAAACAAACATCGCAGAAAACTGCCCATTTTCACTTATCTTTTGCCGGCTCCGCCTACTGATGTCGCCACCCAAAGGCTCGACCTTGATCACTGCCGCGCCCTGGTCCGCAAGATGCGAAGCTGCAAGGGGCCCCGACACAACGCTCGATAGGTCGAGAATGCGTACGCCTGCCAACGGTCCTGTCATTTTAAGCTTCCTGATCCTGCCAAGTGGTTTGCTATTTCAGCATGCTGGCGATATCGCCGGTTTCCTCGGCCGACGCCGAGTTGAACGCAGTTTCCCAGAGTGCAATTTTGCCTTCTCGCAAGGTCCATACCTCGACGCCGAAACCTTTCATCTTGCGCCCTGTTTCAGCGTCTTCCCATTCGCCGTCCCAGACGTTCGCCATCTTGTCGCCCATCAACGTCCTGAACTGCTTTTTCAGACGGTAGCCTTTCTGCTTTTTGCTACGTGCCGTGAAGAATTGTCGAAGCGCATCCCTGCCACGGAACGGCGCCAGCGTGCCGAACTTAACTTCGCAGTCTTCCGTGAATCCGTTGACTAGCGCATCGATGTCCCAAGGCATGAACATCGACTCAACAGCTTTGACGAAAGCGACGCACTCTTCGGCAGTCGCAGGATTTTTCGGCATGACTCGCTCTTCTAAATGCTCGACGGCAACGTGATGTTGTACGTAGACTGAATTCTACCAAGACTCGCGATAAGGCCGCACATCGAGTTCGTGCGTCCACGAATAGTTAGGCTGCTGGTGCAGGTACCAGTACACATCGCCGACCGCACGCGGATCCATCAACTCATCAGGCTCAGGCTCGGCGCGGCCTGTTTTCTTTCTCCGCAACTCGCGCACCCATTCGGTGTCAACACCAGAATCGATAACAAGGTGAGCGACGTGGATATTCTGCGGTCCCAGCTCACGGGCGAAACTCTGCGCTACGGCCCGCAGCCCGAACTTCGCACTTGCAAAGGCGGCGAATCCGCTGCCGCCGCGAAGGCTCGCGGTCGCGCCGGTGAAGAAAATGGAGCCCTTCTTGCGCGGCATCATGTGTCGCGCAGCTTCGCGGCCGGTGAGGAAACCGGCATAGCATGCCATCTCCCAGACCTTGCGAAAAACGCGCTCGGTCGTCTCCAGCAAGGGAAACTGCACGTTGGCTCCGGGGTTGAAGATGCATACTTCGAGCGGCGCATCTTTCTCGGCGGCAGCCAAAAATTCGGTGATCGAATCTTCCTGTCGCGCGTCGATGGTTTTTCCGACCGCGCGCCCTCCCTCGCTCTCAATTTCCTTTACGAGCGGCACAAGCTTGTCACCGTTACGGCGGCCGGCGTGCACAATATAGCCCTCGCGCGCGAAGCGGCGCACGATGTTGGCGCCGATATAATCGCCCGCTCCTACCACCGCGACAGATGCATTTCGTTTGGTTGTCACTTTTCTCTCCTAATTTTTCATCGCTCAGAATTCGTCGGCGGTCATGGCCATCAGCGGAGCGGCTCCGGCTTTGATTGTTTGCAGCAGGCTTGCGGTCTGAGGCATGATTTTCGCAGCGAAGAACTCTGCAAGCACCAATTTGCCGCGATAGAACGGGTTGTCGGCGCCTGCGCGCGTGGCGACCTCCGCCGATTTCGCCCAAAGGTATCCCAGCGCTACGAGGCCTGTCATACGCAGATAATCGGTCGCGGCGGATCCGACATCATCGGTATTGTTATCTAGGCGTCCCCGTACGTATTCGGTCGCCGTCGCGAAATCGTCGAATGCCTTGCCCAGCGCGGCGACGACCGGATTCCCTTCCGCATTCCGCGAAGCCGCAAGAAATTCCCCGACGATCCGGGTAAAGGCCTGCACCAAGCGTCCGTCGTTCAGAGCGAGCTTTCTCGCCGCAAGATCAAGCGACTGTATGCCGTTGGTGCCTTCATACAATTGCGTGATCTTCGCGTCGCGCACGAATTGCTCCATGCCGTGCTCGCGGATGAAACCGTGCCCGCCGAACACGGCAACGCCCCAATTCGTCGCCTCGTAGCCGGCGTCGGAACTGAATGCCTTCACAATCGGGGTCAGGAATGCGCGCATGTCTTCTGCATCTTCCCGCACCTTCGCGTCGGCATGCCTTTCCGAAATGTCGATGTATGACGCAGTCCAGAGCGCAAGGGCGCGACAACCCTCGGCATAGGCGCGCATCGTGAGGAGCATGCGCCGCACATCCGGATGAACAATGATCGGATCCGCAGGCTTTTCGGGATTTTTTACGCCCGAGCCGGAGCGGCTCTGTAAGCGCTCTTTCGAATAATGCCGCGCCACTTGATAAGACGCCTCGGCCAAGCCGATGCCCTGGACGCCGATCACAATGCGCATCATGTTCATCATCGTGAACATTGCGCGCATTCCCTTGTTCGGCTCGCCGATCAGGTAACCTTCGGCGCCTTCGAAATTCATTACGCAGGTCGCAGAGCCGCGTATGCCCATCTTATGCTCGATGGCGCTGCAACGAAGTGCATTGCGCTGGCCTGGCTTGCCGTCGGCGCCGACCAGAAACTTCGGTACGATAAAAAGGCTGATGCCTTTGATGCCCGGCGGCGCATCCGGCAAGCGCGCCAGCACGAGGTGAATGATGTTTTGGGTGAGATCGTGCTCGCCGCTCGAGATGAAGATTTTTTCGCCTGTAATTTTATAGGCGCCCCTGCTGTCCGGCACCGCCTTGGTGCGCATCATCCCAAGATCGGTGCCACAATGCGCTTCGGTAAGACACATCGTTCCCGACCAGATACCGCTTGCGAGATTGGGCAGAAATTTCTTCTTCTGGTCTTCGGTGCCGTGCTCACGGATAACTTTATAGGTGCCGCGCGACAGACCCGGATAATTTCCGAAGGACATATTCGCGCCGCTCACCATCTCTTCTAGGCAAAACAGCACGCTGTATGGCAGCCCTTGCCCGCCGTCTTCTTCCGCCGCCGACAAGCCCACCCAGCCTCCCTCGCTGAACGAGCGATAGGCATCGACGAAACCCTTCGGCGTGCGGACGACGCCGTTCTCGTAATGGCATCCCTCTTCATCCGCGTTGCGATTCAGGGGCGCGAGAACGTCCGCGCAAAAGCGGCCTGCCTCGCTTAATACAGCGCTCACAGTTTCCGGACTCGCGTGCTCGTAGCCTGGCAGTCCGTTCACTTTCGACCAGTCAAGCAATTCGTTCAGAACGAATTCGTAATCACGCTGAGGCGACTGATAGGCAGGCATGCTTCACCCCGTTGGACAACCCTAAGACGCCACCGCTTCCGCGGAAGCGATGCGATAGTTTTGAAACTGCTTGCGCAGTTCGACCTTCTGAATTTTTCCGGTGGCGGAGTGCGGAATTTCGGAAACGAAGATCACATCGTCCGGCATCCACCATTTTGCGATCTTGCCTTCCAGGAAAGCGAGCAGTTCGCGCTTTTCCAACGTAACGCCCGGCTTCGGGATCACGATCAGAACGGGCCGTTCGTCCCACTTCGGATGGGGCAAACCAATTACGGCAGCCTCGGCGACGCCCGGATGGCCGACTGCGACGTTCTCGACTTCGATCGAACTGATCCACTCGCCGCCGGACTTGATGAGGTCTTTCGCTCGATCGGCCAGATGCACATACCCATGCTCGTCGATGCTGGCGACGTCGCCGGTCGTAAACCAGCCGTCCTTGAAGGACGAAGCTCCCTCCTGCTTGAAGTAGCTTTCAAGCACCCAAAGACCACGCACGCGAAGATCGCCGTACGCATTGCCCACTCTCGCCTGCGGTTTTCCTTCCGGATCGGTGACCTGAAACTCGGCTCCCCAGATCGGCCGGCCCTGTTTCACTTTCAGTTTGAGCTTTTCTTCATAGCTCAGGCGCTCTGATCCTCGATGCATGGTGGCGGATGTCCCGCAAGGACTGACTTCCGTCATGCCCCAGACATGGCCGACGTCGACGCCGTATTCTTTCTCGAGCGTTTCGATCATCGAAGGCGCCGGGGCGGAGCCGGCAATCACCACGCGCTCCAGCAGCGGTACTCTCTCGCCGCTCTTCTTCAGTTCGTCGATGATGACCTGCCAGATGGTCGGAACGCCGTTCGAGGTTGTGACACCCTCCTGAACGATCAGCTCCTTAAGACTCGCGCCGTCGAGCTTCGCACCCGGAAGTACAAGCTTTGCACCCGCCATCGTCGCAGCATAGGGTAACCCCCAGGACACGTTCGCATGAAACATCGGCACCAGTGCGAGCGCGGTCGAACGGTCGTATACGTCGAAACAGTCGCGCCCTTTCGTCATCATGGCGTGCAGCAGCGTCGTGCGGTGGGAATAGAGAACGCCCTTCGGATTCCCCGTCGTGCCGGAAGTATAGCAAAGGCCGCAGGCTGTCAGTTCGTCGAAAACTTCCCAATTGTGACCGTCGTCTTCGGCGGCGATCATCGCCTCGTAACTGACCGCGCCCGCAATCTCGCTCGTAACAGCGTCGGCGTCGCTACCAAGCACGATCACTTTCTTTATGCTTGCCTGCCCGCCAATAATTTTCCGCGCGAGCGGCGCAAGCGGGGTATCGACGAATAGCAACACGTCTTCCGCGTGATCGAGGATGTAGCGGATTTGCTCGTGAAATAGGCGCGGGTTGATGGTGTGGCAGATCGCGCCGATCCCGCCGACCGCGTAATTCAGTTCCAGATGACGAAAAGTATTGAAGGCGAGCGTCGCAACGCGATCCCCCTTCCTTACGCCGAGACGAAGCAGCGCTTTGGCAAGTTTGCGGGCGCGGCGGTCGAGATCAGCGTAGCCGTAGCGTTCGATTGCCCCCGACATGACGCGTGAGACGATCTCGGTATTGCCATTGTAAAGCCGCGCATGCTCGAGCAGCGAAGATAAAAGCAGCGGCCGGTGTTGCATCAATCCTTGCATAGCGTTTTCTCCAAAACCGGGATGGCCGCTTGCCGCTTCTCTCCGGCAGCAACGTCAGTGAATGCGCTCGATAGCGAGTGCGATACCCTGCCCGCCACCGATGCACATGGTGACGAGCGCGCGCTCCGCGCCCGTACGCTTCAGTTCGTAAATCGCCTTGGTTGTGAGGATGACGCCGGTCGCACCGACCGGATGACCGAGTGCGATCGCTCCACCGTTCGGATTGGTTTTTTCCGAAGCAAAGCCCAGTTCGCGGGATACGGCGCAAGCCTGCGCGGCGAAAGCTTCGTTGGACTCGATAACATCGAAGTCGCCGACCTTCGCGTTGATCTTTTCAAGAAGATTGCGCACGGCCTTGATGGGCCCGACGCCCATCACCTCCGGCTCTACGCCGGCATGAGCGTAACCCAGCACGCGGGCAAGCGGCACGATACCGCGTTTATCCGCATCTTTGCGTTCCAACAGCACAATCGCGGCAGCGCCGTCGTTGATCGGCGAGGAATTGCCTGCTGTCACTGTGCCGTCCTTCATAAACACGGCGCGAAGGCCATTCATGCCCTCCAGGCTCGCGTCACCACGCACCTGTTCATCGGTGTCGAAATCGACCTCTGCGCCTTTCTTCTTCACCTTGACGGCAAGGATTTGATCTTTGAAACGGCCATCGGCAATCGCCGCGGCCGCGCGCTTGTGGCTCTGCACCGCGAACTGATCCTGCTCCGCGCGCGTAACCTGCCAGCGCTTTGCGACGTTTTCTGCCGTGACACCCATCAGACCATTGCCGAACGGGTCGGTCAGCGCACCTGTCATCATATCTACGACCTGAAAATCACCCATGCGCTGACCGGTGCGCACCGTTCCGGTGGCATGCATCGAGCGCGACATCACTTCGACGCCGCCTGCCACCGCCACCTTCGCATCGCCGAGCATCACCGTCTGCGCAGCAGAAACGATCGCCTGCAAACCGGACCCGCAGAGCCGGTTCACCGTCATGCATGGCGTGTGATAGCCGATGCCGCCGTTCACGGCTGCGACCCGCGAGACATACATGTCCTTGGGCTCGGTGTGGATGACGTTGCCGACCACCACATGATCGACGGCTTCCGGCTCAACCTTCGCGCGGCTCAGCGCCTCACGGATGACCATGCCGCCGAGCACAGTCGGTGCGTAGCTCGACAATGACCCTTGAAACGTGCCCACCGCGGTACGCACCGCACCGCCAATGACGACTTCATTCCCGCTCATCTACTTCCTCCGCACGCTTTAGCGGGCCAGGGCGACTTCGACGAAGTCGAGCCGGTCCTGGCCGAAATGCATTTCATCGCCCACGAAATAGGTCGGCGCGCCGAATACGCCGCGCGACGCCGCTTCCTCGGTTACGGCTTTCAGCTTCGCCTTGACGCCGGCGTCTTCGGTACCGGCAAAGTAGGCCTTCGCGTCGAAGCCGCCTTCCTTCAGAACGGCCGCGATTTCGGCCGGCTCCTGAAGGTTGCGGCCCTGCTTCCAGATCGCGTCGTAGATCGCCGTAGAGTACTTCAGAAGTTCTCCCTTCTGCTCGGCGAAGATCGCGCCACGCATGATCGGGAGCGTGTTGATCGGAAAGTGCTTGTTGTTCACAAAATCGACGCCGTAGCGCTTCGCGAAGCGCAGAAGGTCGTCAAACATCCACTTCGCCTTGATCGGATTCTCCGCAGGAGAATGGTTGTTCACGATCTTGTAGAGGCCACCCAACAGAAACGGCCGGTACCAGATCTTGGCGCCGGTACGCTGCACCACACGCGGCAACTGCGTGTAAGCCAGATAAGAGGTCGGACTGCCGAATTCGTAGAAGAATTCGACGAGCTTGCCGCCGCTCTTGCGATATTCCGCTACGTCTTTTTCCAGAATCTGGGACGATGTTCTGTCGAGCATTGCTTTCTCCATTGAGATTTCAGAGCACCAGCCGCGGCAACCAAAGTGCGAAGCTAGGCCAGGCGATCAGAAGTGCGAGGACCAAGAGTTTCATCACGACGAACGGCAGCGCCGCCGCATAGACATCGGTGAGCGTTACATTCGGTGGCGCGACGCCTTTCATGACGAACAGCAGCAAGCCGAACGGCGGCGTCAGCAGCGAGAGCTCCATCGACACGAGGATCAGGAGCAAGAGCCACGTCACGTCGATCTGGTGCGAGAGCGCGAGGGGAATAAAGAATGGCAGCGTCAGCAGGATCATGCTGATCTGGTCCATGAAGCAGCCGAGCACCAGCAGAATGCCGACCATGGCCAGGACCAACATCAGGTTGGACAGCTCGAAGCCTTTGAGCTGGATGAGCAGGCCATTCGTGCCGCCGGAGACCGCGAGAAGTTGGGCGAAGGTGAGCGATCCCGCGATGATGAAAAGAATCATCACCGAGATCTTTGCGGTTTCGAGCGCTGAAGTGAGCAAGTTCTTGAATGTCAGCGCGCGATACACTGCGCAGATGATTACGGTAGCGACGCAACCCAGCGCGGCGGCTTCGGTCGGAGACGCGATGCCCCAGAACATGCTCGCCATCACCACGACGAAGATCGAGAGCAGCGGCACGACGTAAATCAGCATCGGCAGCCATTCGGCCTTCTTCTGCTCGTCGCCGGACGTCGGTGCGAGGGCCGGATTGAGGTAACAACGAACCACGACATAGGCGACGAAAATCACCGCCATCGTCAGACCCGGAACGATGCCCGCGATTAGCAACGCCGAAACCGATTGTTCGGCGAGGCTCGCAAGCAAGACCGCGAGTGCTGAAGGGGGGATCAACATATCGATCCCGCCGACGGCCATGATCGGGCCCATCGATATTTTCTTGTCGTATCCGGACTTCATCATCCGCGGCAGCAGCGTGTTTCCGATCATGGCGGTGCTGGCGATGGTCGAGCCGGACAGGCTCG
>JAIELW010000022.1 GCA_019752575.1 Xanthobacteraceae bacterium
CACCCGATCGCTCGTTTCACTCGCGATCAACCTCTCCCCGTAAACGGGGAGAGGGATTAAACCTTGAAACTTCCGGCCTCCTCGCGCGTTATGCGGCTTATGCCTGCCTTCAGGCGGGCGATTCTCCGGAGGCTTCCATGACACTCAATCTCATCCAGCTTCAGCCGATTATCGCGCTCGTCGCGGGCATTCTCATTTTGATCATACCGCGGCTCCTCAACTTCATCGTCGCGATCTATCTCATCATCATCGGCATCACCGGGCTTCTCCGGTAGCTAAAAGAAAACGGGCGGCCGTGAGGGCCGCCCGTTTCGTTTGAAACAAGTTTTCGTCAGAGACCCTTCATCGTCACGCCGGCGACGAGAAGGATGTAACCGACGATCGCGGTCCAGAATGCGTTCGGCGTGATGAAGGGAATCGCGGTGTAGCGGCTGACGACCGCGAGCGCGACGATAATCAGCGACAACAGGAAAATGACTACCTTCGGTGCACTGAGATTCATATTAGCCCCCATAAAAACGGCGCCATTCGCGGAGCCATTCCAAATCTTGGCCCGATTCCGGTGATAGCGCCATGAGGCCGCTGTGCATTGCGGCGACCGCTGTTGCGGCGCATCGCGCGAGCGGCTAAGCCTTCCGCCTCGCGAAATAGCTCCCGGTAATTCCGCATGACGAAATGGGTTTACAGCTTCGGCGACGGCAAAGCCGAAGGCAAAAGCGGAATGAAGGAGCTGCTTGGCGGCAAGGGTGCGAACCTTGCCGAGATGTCGAATCTCGGGCTACCGGTGCCGCCCGGCTTCACGATCACCACCGAAGCCTGCGTTCACTACTATTCGAACAAGAATACGTATCCCGACGACTTGAAGCGTGAAGTCGAGGCCGCGCTCGCGGGTGTCGAAAAAATTACGGCGCGCAAGTTCGGGAGCGACACGAATCCTCTGCTCGTTTCGGTGCGCTCCGGCGCGCGCGCGTCGATGCCGGGCATGATGGATACGGTGCTGAACCTCGGTCTTAATGACAAAACCGCCGAAGCGCTGGCGATTTCCGCGAGCGACAAGCGCTTCGCTTACGACTCCTACCGCCGCTTCATCCAGATGTATTCGAACGTCGTGCTCGGCGTCGATCACCACAACTTCGAAGACATTCTCGAAGACTTCAAGGACCAGAAAGGCTTCGTGCTCGACACCGATCTCGCGGCGGAAGACTGGATCGAGATCGTCAAGCGCTACAAGGCGCGTGTACAGGAAGAATACGGCAAGCCGTTTCCGCAGGACCCGGGCGAGCAGCTTTGGGGCGCGATCGGCGCGGTGTTCGGCTCGTGGATGAACGCGCGCGCAGTCACCTATCGCCGCCTGCACGGCATTCCGGAATCGTGGGGCACGGCCGTGAACGTGCAGGCGATGGTCTTCGGCAACATGGGCGAAGACAGCGCAACCGGTGTCGCGTTCACGCGCAACCCCTCGACCGGAAAGAAGGAATACTACGGCGAGTTTCTCGTGAACGCGCAAGGCGAGGACGTCGTCGCCGGCATCCGCACGCCGCAGAACCTCACCGAAGAAGCGCGGAAAGAGGCCGGCTCCGACAAGCCTTCGTTAGAGGCCGTGATGCCTTCGACTTTCGCGCAGTTGAAAGAAATCTTCGCGAAACTCGAGAAACATTACGCAGACATGCAGGACATCGAGTTCACGGTCGAGAAGTCGAAGCTGTGGATGCTGCAGACGCGCTCGGGAAAACGCACGGCGAAAGCTTCGCTTCGCATCGCCGTCGAAATGGCGAATGAAGGCGTGATTTCGAGAGACCAGGCAATCAACCGCATCGAGGCCGGCGCGCTGGACCAATTGCTGCACCCGACCATCGATCCGAAAGCCGAGCGCAAGATCGTCGCAACCGGCCTCCCAGCCTCGCCAGGCGCTGCCTCGGGCGAGATCGTTTTTTCGGCCGACGAAGCGGAATCGGCGAAGGGCTCGGGCAGAAAAGTCATTCTCGTTCGCGTGGAAACCTCGCCGGAGGACATTCACGGCATGCACGCGGCGGAAGGAATTCTCACCACGCGCGGCGGCATGACCTCGCACGCAGCCGTCGTCGCGCGCGGCATGGGCAAGCCCTGCGTTTCCGGCGCGGGCTCGATCCGTATCGATTATGCCGCGAAAACTCTGAGCGTCGGTCCGGTGACGCTGAAAGCGGGCGATGTGATTACCATCGACGGCGCGCAGGGACAGGTCTTGCAGGGGCGCGTACAAATGATCGAGCCGGAGCTTACCGGCGAATTCGCAACGCTCATGGAATGGGCCGACAAGGTGCGCAAGCTCGGCGTGCGTGCCAACGCGGATACGCCGGCCGACGCCAAAGCCGCGCGCAATTTCGGCGCGGAAGGCATCGGCCTCTGCCGCACCGAGCACATGTTCTTCGACGATGACCGCATTCTTGCTGTGCGCGAAATGATTTTGGCGGACGACGAGAAAAGCCGCCGCAAGGCGCTCGACAAGTTGCTTCCTGCGCAGCGCTCGGATTTCGTCGCACTGTTCGAAACTATGAAGGGCCTTCCGGTCACGATCCGGTTGCTCGACCCGCCGCTCCACGAATTCCTGCCACACACCGACAAGGACATGGCGGAGGTCGCGGCCGCTCTCGGCACCGATGTGAAGAAGCTAGCTAACCGCAAGGCGGAGCTTTCGGAATTCAATCCGATGCTCGGTTTCCGCGGCTGCCGTATCGCGATTGCGTTTCCGGAAATCGCGGAAATGCAGGCCCGCGCGATTTTCGAGGCCGCCGTACACGCAGGCAAAACCACCGGCGCGCCGGTGGTGCCGGAAGTCATGGTGCCGCTAATCACCACCAAAGCCGAGTTCGATATCGTCAAGGCGCGCATCGACGCCATGGCCGAAGCGGTACAGGCTGAGACGAAATCGAAGATCGAGTATCAGGTCGGCACCATGATCGAGTTGCCGCGCGCATGCCTGCGCGCGGAAGAAATCGCCGAAACCGCGGAATTTTTCTCGTTCGGCACCAACGATCTTACGCAAACAGCCTTCGGCATTTCGCGCGACGACGCCGCGATTTTCCTGAACACGTATCTCGCCAAGGGCATCATCCCGATCGACCCCTTCGTTTCGATCGACCGCGGCGGGGTCGGCGAACTCGTGAAGATCGGCGTCGAGCGCGGGCGCAAAGCCCGCCCCGATATCAAGCTCGGCATCTGCGGCGAGCATGGCGGCGATCCAGCCTCGGTCGCGTTTTGCCATGAGGCAGGACTCGATTACGTTTCGTGCTCGCCGTTCCGCGTGCCGATCGCGCGGCTCGCCGCGGCGCAGGCCGCGCTCGGCAAAGAACTTGTTAGCGAGGCCTAGGGGGAAAAGATGAACGTGAATGCTTTATTCGTTGTGGCAATGATCGTGGTCGGTGCAGCGGCCGGGTGGCTGTTCGCTGTGAGGCCGCAACTCGTCGCCTTTCCGTATATGTCTTATTTCACCGTGCTGATTGCGATGGCGGTACTTGAGCTTGGACTCATGTTTAGCGGCAGGCTCCAGGGCCCGATCAAGCTTGAAGTGCGCCTCGCCGGTCTTGTGCTTGGCATCGTGGCATCGGCCGTCGTCACGCCGATGCTCGCCGCAAAATAAGCGTGGGCGTACCGTCGCTCAAAGAACTGCGCGAAGGCGGCAAGCCTGTGCTCGCTCGTGCTTTGGCGTCAATCGAGACCGAAGCAAATTCTTCTGCCCTAGCAACACTTCTAGACAAAGCCTGTGCGCACCCGAAAGGCCATATTCTCGGGCTGACCGGCACGCCCGGCGTCGGCAAGTCGACGCTGATCAACGCGCTGATCGCGCGCGCGCGGGGCGCGAACAAGACGATTGCCGTGATCGCGGTCGATCCATCCTCTAAGGTGACCGGCGGCGCGTTGCTCGGCGACCGCGCACGCATGACGACGAACCCCGACGACAAGGGCGTGTTCGTGCGCTCGATGGCGGCGCGCGACCGGCTCGGCGGGATATCCAACGAGACGATTGCCGCAGCGGTGCTAATGCGCGCGCTTTATGACCGGGTGATCGTGGAAACCGTCGGCGTCGGGCAATCGGAATCGGATATCGCCGGGATCGCAGACACTGTTCTTCTTTGCATTCAGCCTGGTGCTGGCGACTCGCTCCAGTTCATGAAGGCCGGTGTGATGGAATTACCGGATGTCGTCGCGGTCACCAAAGGCGATCTCGGCGCGGCGGCTCGGCGCGCACGCGCGGATGTTGAAGGGGCGCTCGGCCTTTCGGCGCGCGGTGGTTGGCAGGCTCCGGTCGTCACGATCTCGGCTACGACCGGCGAAGGCCTCGATCAACTGGACGAAGCAATTGCGAAGCACGCCGCCTTCCTTTCCGAAGGCGGGCGTGGCGCGAAAAAACAAAAAGAACAGGAAGCCGCCTGGGTCGCGGAAGCTATCAAAGCGCGTTTCGGCAGCGAAGGATTGGAGGCCTCGCACGGGATCGGGGTAGATGCCGCAGGCCCGTTTTCCCGCGAAGCCGCGCTTGCAGAAGTCCTGAGAACGCGGCTTTTTCCGTTAACCCGCAAGTAACCCTGATCACGCGATAAATCCGCGTTTAGTAGCGTAAGCGTTGCGTAGGGTGTCATGCGTAGCCGGCGGGTGCCGCGAAAGCGGCCTTCTTCTTTGCGTTTTGCGCTTGCGCCTGCGCTTTTTCTTCTCGGCACCACGCCAGCCGCGTACCAGGATCTCGCAAGCCTGATCGCGAAAGAGGCGAATATCGCCGAACGCGCGCGCGCGCACCTGATGCAAGGCGCGCTTTCCTCGCTCAAGACCGCGACGCTTTCGCTGCCGACGAACAGCTTCTTCGCGCTTCCGGAATCGCCGCTGAGGACAACCCCGCGCTTCGATCCAGACATCACCGGCTCGATTCCGCCCGCGCAACTTGCAATTAACGCTAAGGCGCCGGTTTCGGCTTCGATCGAACGGGTGAACAAAAAGGACCGCTTTATTCCTGCTCGGGCGCCGGCGGCAGTACCGTTTTACGATGTCGCGCTCTCGCTCGAACTGAACGCGGAGAATCCGGACGGCTTGTTCGAGTTCGACGAAGAACCGCGCGCCGACCGCCCGGGCAATCTTACGAACAGAGGCGAGATTCCCGAGGGCGACCCGACCGCGGTGTTCCGCATGAGCAGCTTGCTCTTCGACGCGGAAGCGAGCTTCACGCCGCCGGGCGCATTCAAGCATCGTCAATATGTCGCGCCTGCAGTGGTGCCGGATACCTCACCCGACGCGCCGCTGCATGCGACACGCAAGCTGACGCCGGCCGAGCGGCTCGGCCTCAACGCCGTCACACGCGCGAAAGCTCTGAAATGCCTCGCCGAAGCGATCTATTTCGAAGCGCGCTCAGAGCCGGAGCGCGGGCAGATCGCGGTCGCGCAGGTCGTCATCAACCGCGCCTTCTCAGGTTACTACCCGAACGACATCTGCGGCGTCGTCTACCAGAACAAGCACCGGCACCTCGCCTGCCAGTTCACGTTCGCATGCGACGGAATTCCGGACATCGTGAACAGTAAATGGCATTGGGAACTTGCCGAGCGTCTTTCGAACGACGCGCTCGACGGGAAGAATTATCTAAACGATGTAGGTAAAGCGACGCACTACCACGCCTATTATGTCTCGCCCTATTGGGCCCGCAAGATGCGGAAGATGGCACGCATCGGCGCGCACACCTTCTACTTCCCCTATGAGTGGGAAACGAACGAGCCGACCGTCACGGCCGGTCAGTAAGTTAGAGCAGAAACGGATCGACGCGGACGAGTGCCGTGGTCACGTAGATCAGGCCGAAGACGAGCATCATGCCCGTCGCAGCGAGGCCTGCGATCAGTGAAAAATCCACAAGCATTGCGGGAACTGCGTTCATGCGGCGCATGCATATCCTGTCTGGGACAGGCGCTAATGCCCTGCTCCCGTAGCGATTTCGCCTGACAACCGCCCTGTCTCATTTTGGTTCCGCGGCCTTTCGGCCTAGAAAAGCGCTATGACGGTTTACGTGGACGAAGCGATCTGGAGCTGGAAGGGGGTGCGCTGGGCGCATCTCATGGCCGATGACGAATACGAATTGCACCGTTTCGCCGCTACGCTCGGTATCCCGCGCATGATCTATCAGGGGCCGCCGAAAACGGCACACCCGCATTACGACATCACGGCCTTCGAGCGCCGGCGCGCAATTGCACGCGGTGCCATCGCCTGCTCGCGGGAGGAAATCGTGATCGTGTTGCGGCGGCTGAAGGCCGGGCGCGGAGCCTAGCCCCGCCAGGGATTTGGCTTTTTTGAGCCCGACGCGATACCCACCTGAGAAGCGGACGATTGTTCTGGCAACGGCCGCCCCCAAGGCTGGGTCGCGTCTTGTTCGCGCGGCATGTCGTGAATCGCATCTTCGGTAGACGCGGATTCAAAACTGTCGGGCTCCGGCAGTGCGACCGGTCCCGGATCGCGCCCGCCGGCCGTGCGTACAATCGCTTCGACGCGCTTGTCGATGGCGGGATGGGTCGAGAACAGGTCCGCAAATCCCGAATGCGGGTTGTCGAAGCACATCTCCATGACCGACGACGTCGCCATCCGCAATTCGCCGCGGTTCTCGATCTTGCGCAGCGCCATGATCATGGCGTCGGGGTTTTTGGTCAGTTCAACCGCACCCGCGTCGGCGAGGTACTCGCGCGAACGGGAGAGCGAGAAGCGGATCACGATCGAGAGAATCCAGGCGAGCGCGATAATCGCCAGTGCGATTAGAATGGCGACTAGCGCCCCACCTCCACCCTTGCGATTGGAGGAACCGCTCGAACGCCACGTCGTGCTGCTGCCGCTCGATCGCGAATTGAACAGGATGCGGAAGGTCAATTCGCCGACGAAAGAGATGATGCCGGCCATGACGACCGCAATCACCAAGAGGCGCACATCGCCGTTGCGGATATGGGTCAGTTCGTGCGCGAGCACGGCCTCGATCTCGGCGTCGTCGAGGCGCTCGATCAGCCCGCGCGTGACGGAAATCGTGTACTGCTTCTCGTTCAGCCCGGTGGCATAGGCATTCAACGCCATATCCTCGGTTATCTTCAGCTTCGGCATCGGGATGCCGCGCGAGATGCAGAGATTTTCGAGAAGATTGTAGAGTTTCGGCTCTTCCTTCCGCGTCACGCTGTGCGCGCCGGTCTGGCGGTCGATCATCGCCTGATGGAAGCGGTACGAAATCAAAAGCCAGATCAGCGTGCCCACGGTCGCGAAAGGCACTGCATAGCGCAGGTCTTGCCAGGCGAGCAGCAGGATCCAGTCGAGCGGCGCATTGTCCATCGTGAAGGCGCGGAAGATCAGCGCGCCTGCAAACGTTAGCATGTAGACGAGAAAGAATAGCCCGCCGACCAGAAGGATCGAGCGGAAGCGGTTCGAGCGGATATGCGTGTAAAGCCCGTAGGCGGCCATTCCTCTCTGCCTCTAATTGTCGGAGTAACTCAAAACCTCGGAGTGCGCTTGTCCTTTCGCCCACTGCTGATATGAGCGAACTTCCCTACGCACGGCTTGAGCAAAAGCGAGCGGATCGTCGATTCCGCTCATGACATTTTCTCCCGAACCAGTACCGCGAAACATGACTGTACCGTAACCGAATAAGCGGCCAAATACGCTTTGTCGAAAATCAACCCCTTCAATCTTGGCGATATCGATTTCGGTTACATCCCTCCTAATCAAACCACGCTTGGCGACCACTCGGTAATTCGTTACGCCAAATTCGGTGGTAGAGCGGGCGATCCATGTACCGAAAAATTTTATGACGGCTATGGCAACGAGTAGAACGCCAACTGCAATCGCTATTGCTCGTGCCGTTGAGCCTGAGGAGGGTATGGGTACCAATATCGTGAGCGCAATTACGACAACGCCAATAATCAAGACTTCAAGTGCAACAATGTAGTCAATCCAATGGAGCCGCGACCGGTGAACAATCTCTTCACCCGGTTCCATTGTCTTCTCTATGTAGCTCATGGCGCGTCCCGTGAAGCGCTATAATGTGCGGCCCGGCGGATCAGCCGGGCCGCAATCCGTTCATTGCCCGATTCAGAACTTCACGTTCGGAGCGGTTTCGAGCTGCGGGCGCGCATCGCCCACATCGAAGAACTCGCGGTGACGGAAGCCGAGCGCGCCGGCGAAAAGTGCCGCCGGCAACTGCTCGATCGCCGTGTTGTATTCCTGCACCGCGTTGTTGAAGAAGCGGCGCGCAGCGGCAAGCTTGTTTTCGATATCCGAAAGCTCGGTCTGCAGCTGCTGGAAGTTCGTATTGGCCTTGAGGTCCGGGTAGGCCTCTGCCAGCGCGAACAGCCCGCCGAGCGCTTTGGTGAGCATATTCTCCGCCTGTGCGGCCTGCGCCGGCCCCTTCGCCGCGATCGCCTGGTTGCGTGCCTGGATCACCGCTTCGAGCGTGCCGCGCTCGTGCGAAGCATAACCTTTTACGGTCTCGACGAGGTTCGGGATCAGGTCGTGCCGCAGCTTCAACTGCACGTCGATGTCGGCATAGGCCTGATTGGCCCGCTGCCTGAGCGCGACAAGACCGTTATAGACGAAGATGACATAAAGGATGAGCACGCCGACGATGCCGAGCGTGACCATTAAGCCGGTAGACATGCAGAACTCCCTCGGGCGGATTGCCTGAGGCCGAGCCTAGCGCAGATTCGAGCAAAAGTGCGAGGGCTTCGCGGCTCAGGCAGCGCGAACTTTCTTCGCAAGCGAAGGCGCGATCCGGATGCAGTTGCGGCCGGCGGCTTTCGCGCCATAAAGGGCCCGGTCGGCCCGTTCGATCAATTCTTCGATATCGCGGTCGTTAGCCGTGATCGCGGCGCAGCCGATGCTCACCGTGACCCCAAGCTCCTTGCCGTCGAACGAGGTCCGGCTTTCGGCAATGACAATCCGGATACGCTCCGCCAGATCGTGGGCCTCGTGCTCGCTCACTTCGCGCAGAAGCACGACGAACTCTTCGCCGCCGAAACGGGTGACCTTGTCGGTTTCGCGCAGGGTCTGGGCGATCAGTTCGCCCACGTGGCGGATCACGGCGTCGCCGGCGGCGTGTCCGTGCTGGTCGTTGACAAGCTTGAAGTGATCGATGTCAACGATCAGCGTGGCGATCGCGCGGTTGTAGCGCTGAAAGTAGCGCATGGCGTCGGCCGCGGCGTCCATAAAGGCGCGGCGGTTCATCAGATTCGTGAGCGGATCGGTTTCCGCCAGCTTGCGAAGGCTCGCGATGTCATTGGCAAATTTCTTCGCTTCTTCCGCGGCTTTCGCTTCGGTTTCCTGCGTCATCCGCTCGACAAAACCGATACGCAGGAGAAGCGAGCGTAGCGATGTCGAGAGGTGGATCACTTCGAGCGACCCGCGCTGACGCGGCAGACTGGTCACGCCGATGTCGCAGCCAATTCGATCGGCCGCTTCGGTGAGCGCCTTAATCGGGCGCGAAACGCGGTTCGCAATGATGCCGGCGAGCATGATACCGAGAATGGCGACCGCCGTGCCGATGCCGACGATGGTCCAGAACATCTGCCTGGTCGCGGCGAAAGCGACTTCGCTGTTTCTACGGGCGATCACGCCCCAGCCCATACCGGGATAATCGCGGTGGCCGTCCATCGCGGCATAACCGGAAAGAAATTCGCCCGTCGCGGTATTATCCACAAAAACGTCATTCTTGGAGCGCCGCAAATTGGAAATCAGCGCCGAGGGATAGCGTGTGCGCAACTCCTTCGAGCCGAGCACAATCTCGCCGGAGCGCGTGACAACGACGATCTCGTCTCCATTGCGCTCCATCGTGTTGCGGATTTCCTCGATCTCGCGCCAGTGAATCGCCGCAACCAGCACGCCCGCCAGTTCGTTCGAATAATTGTGAACCGGGAAAGCAAATTTCACGAAGTTGACCGAAACGTCCTTGCCGCTGCGGATGGCGCTATCGAGCGCTGCAAAATCGGGCGCGTCTTCGATCGCAGGGCCCTGCAGACCCTTCAGAAACCACGCCTCCTCCGCGACCGACTGGCCTTCGCGGTAGCCGTCCGAAGCGGCAATCACTACGCCTTCCTTCGATACGAAGGCGAGCCAGGAAAAATCCGGGAAGCTCGCGTTTAGGCGATCGAAGTTCGGGCGCAGTTTTTTCGCGTCGGTCGAAACCGCCGAGCGGATCACGTCGAAATGCGTGTAGGAACGGACGCGATGATAGATGTTCTGGAAATGGCGATCCATACGGTCGGACGCCGTATCCGAAATCTGGACCATTTCGCGGCTGATGAGCCGCTTCGCTTCTTCGCGGCCGACATAAGCGGCGCCGAAAGCGATGGCGAAAGAGACGAACAGGCAGAGCGCCGCGGTGCCGAGCGCAATTTGTTCGCGAACCGTCAAGCGGTCCTCGAACGCCCAGATTTTTCCGCGCAGCCTGGCGAGCAACTTCGCCCCCTGTTTCCGTGGACTTCTTCGTCCATCTCCCACGTGTAGTTCTAGCGGAGAGCCGGAAGCATCCCGTTACAATCGCCTCTAAAATTGGAGGAATTGGCTAATCGCGCATTTACCGTCGCGACCCTTATGCCCTCGCGGCTTTGTGATCGGAGCCGGCGGGTTTCGGGCTGTCAGCGGCGTGTTCAGGCGCTATCCAGTAACCTGGGGTTAGGCATGTCACGAGGGAAGCGCGCATGAAATTCATGAACCGCCGGAGTTTTGTCGTTCTCGCATTGGCCTCCGCCGCCCTGCCTACGGCTCTTCGCGATGCACATGCGATGCCGTTTTCCGACTATCAGGCCGGCAGCTTCGTGAAGCTGCTCGCTTCGGGCAATCCGGTCGTCGTGCATGTACATGCGGACTGGTGTTCGGTGTGCCGCGCGCAGATGCCGGTCATCGACCGCGTGCTTGCCGGACCGGCCTACAAGAATGTCCGGGCGGTGCGCGTAAACTTCGACCGGGAGAAGCAGTTCCTGACGGACTATAAAGTGGTGCGCCAGTCAACAATCATTGTCTTCAAGGGCGGCAAGGAAGTCTCGCGCCTGTCCTATGACTCGGACCCCACCCGCATCGAGCAGACGCTCGCCAATGCAATTTCGTAAAGGAGCAGAACCATGCGCCGCTTTCTGACCGCCACACTCGCGCTTGTCGCGATGGCCTATTCGACGATCGCATTTGCGGACTTTGTTACCTTCGAGAAAAACAAATTCGAGACGCTCGTGAAGTCGAACGCGCCCGTTGTCGTTCACACGCACGAATGGTGGTGCTCCACCTGCCGCGCACAGGCAAAGGTCCTGGAAGAGCTGCAGAAGGATTCGAAGTTCGCCAAAGTAGCCATGCTGCGCGCGAGCGCGAGCGGAGACAGCGCAGTCCTGGCGCCGATGAAGGTAACCTCCCGCAGCATCATTCTCGTCTTCGCGGGCGGCAAGGAAATCGGCCGTCTCGATTGGGTGACGGATGCCGCGCAGATCCGAGCGCTCCTCGAGAAAGCCGTTGCACAGGCGGGCGGATGACCGCGCTCGCCCTTGCGTTCTTCGCCGGAACGCTGACCGTCATCAATCCGTGCATTCTGCCGCTGCTCCCGATTGTGGTAGCGGCGGCTTTTGCAAACGGAAAGCTCGGTGCCGCCGCGCTGCTCGGAGGACTCGTCGCGGGCTTTGCAACGCTCGGGATTCTCGTGAACGCGACCGGCGCACTGTTCGGGGTGAGCGAGGCGGTATTGCGGGATGCGGTTGCGATCTTGCTACTGATCTTTGCCGCCGTATTGTTGATCCCGGCACTGGAGCGGCGCTTTTCGAATTTAGTGGCCCCGGTCGGCGCTGCCGGCGCCAATCTCGCCGCGCGTGCGAGCAATTACGGAATTGCTGGTCAGTTTCTCGTGGGGCTTCTGCTCGGCGCGATCTGGGCGCCGTGCTCCGGGCCTTCGGTCGGTGCGGCACTTTCGCTCGCGGCACAGGCCGGCGGTTATTTTACCGCGGCGCTACGCATGACGGCATTCGCGCTCGGCGCGGCGCTTGTGCTTTTTCTGGTCGCTATCGGCACGCGTTCGCTCGCCGACCGGAGCGGCGGGGTCGCGCGGATCGCGCCTTATGTGAAGAAGATTGCGGGCGGCGCATTTCTGCTCGTCGGCGCGATGATGCTCACCGGCTTCGACAAAATTGCCGAAGCCTGGCTGCTCGACTTCATGCCCGACTGGCTCGTCGCTTTCACGACGAACTTCTAGGACGAGAAAAACGGGAGTTGCAGTTGCAACTCCCGCCGTTTCTCCGGACTTAGCGCGCTTCGTTGCGGCTGACGCAGGAACCGCCCGAAGTCGAATCCTTCACCTTGTCCTTCATGCCTTTCTGACACGCATCCATCGTGTCGAAGCTGCAATCGACCTTGTCGGTGTCCTTCAGACAGAAAGCTTTGGTTCCGCTGATCTTCGGCGCCTGGGCAGAAGCGGCGGTTATGGCGAAAGCAAGGATGGTTCCAACGATTACGAGGCGCATTTTGTTCTCCCTTGAGGCCCTCCGTGCAGCGCCAACACCAAGAGAGAAATTTCGTTCCGATGGAACCGCGAAACCGCGCGAAACCTAGCGATACTTTTTGATTCCGAAGAGTTGGAAAAGCGGATTGTCGTTCTGCGTCTCTGGAGCCGGGCGCCGCACGGCCTGCTGTTGCCGGACGGGACGCTGCGGAACCTGCTGCGGCTGCTGCTGTGCCTGCGGAATCGTCGCCGTGGTTTCCGGTTCCGGCAACGGCTGCTGAACCGTTTCTTTATTTTCAGGAGCCGGTTGAGGCGCAATGACCCGGAGCGTCTTTACGGTCTTGGTTTCGGCTTCCGCCTTTGCTTCGCGTTCGATGTTTAACGGAACTTCGAGTTCCGCCTGCGGCGCGGGAAGTTGCACTTCGGTCTGCTGGGCGACGGGCGGTGCCGGGTCGAAGCGTGTCGCGAGCGGCTCCTGCGGGGCGCGCGCCATCATGAGCACCCCGATCGCCCCGAACGCGAAAAGCAGGATTGCGAGCGTAACGGCGGTTGCAGCCAGCACGATACGCAGGCCGGAAAACGAGGAAGGTTTTCCATGCATCCGCTGTTCGCGCCGCACACGCGAAAGCACGTCAGTCTGGGTATGGCCCGCCGCCATGGGCGGCAATCTATCTGAGTCGCGACTCGGGCAATCAGAAAGTTTCTTGTTCCGGATTGCCGCTTATTCGGCCGCCAAAATCGTGTTCCGGACAATCGGATAAATCTGGCCGTTCCACTTCTTGCCGGAGAATACGCCGTAATGGCCTACGCCGGCCTGCATGTGGTGACGCTTCCGGTACGGCTTGATGCCGGTGCAGAGGTCCTGGGCGGCTAACGTCTGGCCCATGGCGCAGATATCGTCGCGCTCGCCTTCGACGGTCAAGAGCGAAGTCTTGCGGATCGCCTTCGGCTCCACGAGGTCGCCCTGGAATTTCAGCTCGCCCTTTGCCAACCGGAATTCCTGAAACACCCACTGCACGGTTTCCAAATAGAACTCGGCGGTGAGATCGAGCACGGCGAAGTATTCGTCGTAGAATTCCTTGGTTTGCTGCGCCTTCTCCAATTCTCCGCGCGCGAGATTCTGGTAGAGGTCCATATGCGCCTTCACGTGGCGGTCCATGTTCATCGACATGAAAGCGGAAAGCTGCACGAAGCCGGGATAGACGTGACGGCCCGCACCCTTGTGCTGCGGCGGCACCACCGAGATCAGGTTCTTCTCGAACCATTCGATCGATTTTCCGGTGGCGAGATCGTTCACCTTGGTCGGGTTCACGCGACAATCGATGGGGCCCGCCATGAGTGTCAGGCTCTTCGGCTGCGCCTTCATGCCGTTCTTCGCCATCACCGAAGTCGCAACGAGTGCTGCGACACAAGGCTGACAGACAGCGATGACATGCGCGCCGGGGCCGATGGCGCCGAGGAACTGGATCATGTGATCGACATATTCGTCGAAGCCGAAGCGGCCCGCCTCGACCGGAATGTCGCGCGCGTTGTGCCAGTCGGTGATGTAGACGTCGTGATCGGTAAGCAGCGTCTTCACGGTCTCGCGAAGCAAAGTCGCAAAGTGACCGGAGAGCGGCGCCACGACCATCACGCGCGGCTGTGCCGAGTCGATGTCCTTCTTGAAATGGAGAAGCGTGCCGAACGGCGTCTGGTAGGCGGGCTGCTCCACCACCGCGACTTCGCGATTTCCCACCATCACGGAAGGAATGTTGAAGGAGGGGCGCGTGTGCGTGAGCTTCGCGCGCGTGACCATTTCGAGACCGGCGGCGATTGCGCCGAACGGCGTTTGTCCCGCGTAGCCGTTCAGGCCGGTCACGACACCGCGTACATTGGCGAGTGCCTGCCCGGCGAAAGAAAGAAACGACTCCGTCAGGTCAGACTGCGCCTGATACGCAGAATAAATCATTCAGTCCCAGCCCCGTTGCCCAGCCGATTAGGCGCTGCAACAGGCTAGCGGATTCTTTGCTGCGGTGCGATAGTCTACTTCGGTCTAACGCGGTGGCGCGTGGACAAGTTCCCGCCCGCGCCCGAGGGGGTCTTATGGCTGGGGTCCGGCTTACGATTGCGAGCAAGAACTACGGCTCGTGGTCCTTAAGAGGCTGGTTATTGTGCAAAATCGCCGGAATCGACTTCGACGAGCACATGGTTTCCGCCGACGACCCCAGCGCCCGCGCCGAACTGCTGCTTTTGTCGCCATCTTTCCTCGTCCCGTCGCTCCAGAACGGCGCGGTGAAAGTCTGGGACACGCTCGCGATCGCCGAGTACCTCAACGAGACCAAGCCCGACGCCGGGCTCTTGCCGAAAGACGCGGCGGCGCGCGCGCATTGCCGAGCGATTTCCGGCGAGATGCATTCGGGATTTTCCAACCTCCGCTCGGCGCTGCCGATGAACATCAAGGCGAACTATCCGGGCTTCAAGGTCTGGCAGGGCGCGCAGGCCGACATCGAGCGCGTCACTGAAATCTGGCGCGGCTGCATCAAGCAATATGGCGGGCCGTATCTGTTCGGAAAGACGCTGACCCTCGCGGACGCGATGTATGCGCCGGTCTGCTCGCGGTTCACGACCTACAACGTGAAGCTCGACGACGTTTGCGCGGCTTACTGCAAGACGATCTTGGCGACGCCGTTAATGAAGGAATGGTGTGCTGCGGCGAAGAAAGAGCCGGACGAGCTGGAAGAGCTGGACGTGGAGTTCTGACGCCGTAGCCTCGCCTCTTCACACGCATCCGTGCATATTGAATCGTAATGAGAACGCACGCGCGGCTGCTCCCTTGCGTCCTGATCGGCTGCTTCATCGCCGGTAACGCCTTCGCGCAAGGCTGGAAGGGCAGCGAGATCGACGCGTCCGTTTCGAACCGGGCCAACACCAGCACGCTCGTGATCGAGTGCATCTCGAACGGCTCGATCTTCATGCGCGTCCAGTTCCGCGCCTATACGAACATCTGGTTCAACGAGACGGCCGTGGTCCGCATCGGAGAAAAGACATTCCCCGTCGAGATCGGCATCGGCAGCGAACATATGTATCTGCATAACCTGCCGAAGCTCGGCATCTCGCCGGAGTTGATCGCCGCACTCAAAGGCGGCGGTACGCTCGTTCTGGAGGGAAAAGCGGTGCAGCGCCTTCCGGATGCGCAACGGACATTTCCGCTCGATGGCGCTGCGAAATTTATCGAGGAAGTGCAGAGGATTGCGGGCGGTAGTTTCTGACGTTCAGCGCTTCCGCAGCACTGCGTAGTAGAACTTCTGCTCTAAACCGCCCGGCGTTCTATGCGCCTCGCGCTTCTCGGCAATAAGTTCGAAGCCTTCGCCGATCCGCTTCGATAGCGAATTCGCGTCATAACGCACCACCGGCAGCCCGCTGCATTTCTCCGGCCCGTCCGGCGCGAAACCGGAAATAATCGCGATCGCGCCGGGCGATGTCGCCGCATGGAAGGCACGGATATAAGCATCCTGCGAAGCGGGTTCGGTCAGAAAATGAAACACCGCGCGGTCGTGCCAGACATTCCACCGTCTCGCGGGCTTCCACTCCGTGATGTCCGCGACGATCCATTCGATGTTCGCCGCTTCGCTTCGGATATTCGCCTTCGCACGCTCCAGCGCTTCGGCAGAAAT
Organism: Xanthobacteraceae bacterium; assembly: GCA_019752575.1. GTDB lineage: Bacteria > Pseudomonadota > Alphaproteobacteria > Rhizobiales > Xanthobacteraceae. Next base: position 16,099 of record JAIELW010000022.1, read on the forward strand.
ATCGAGCGCCGTCAGATCGCGATAGCCGGCCCGCAAAAGCTCCGCGGTCAGCAAAGACGCGCCGCCGCCTATGTCGATTACCGAAGCCGTTTTATCCGGTGCGTATTCGCGGATCAGCGCGAGCGAAAGCTCGGGCTTGGACTGAAACCAGCTCACTTCGGTTTCGCGCCTGGTCCCGTAAACGCGATCCCAGTGCTCGCGGCGATCCTGTGTCAACGGCTCATCCCTAAAGGCCTCGCTCTTAGAGGGCTTTTGCTTCGGATTCAATTTACAAACAGCGCGCAGGAGTAAGCGTCCAGACGCGCGCTTTTTCGCGAAGCGGATAAACCCGCAGCGCGCTTTCGCGTCCCGAACATTTCCCCCCATTGCAAGAATGAGGGAGCGGAGCGCTGCGAAGCGCCACGCATTTCAGTTTTCGCTTCTCTTGCGAGAAGCGCATCGCCTCGCAGCGCTCCACTTCAGCTTTTTTCGGCTGCGGGCCGCGCTTTTCGTGAAGCGTTCTCGAAAGATACGCTCCTCCGTCAGCCGTGCTCCCGGCAGGCGAGCCTAGTCTCGCCGGGCGGTGCCCCGCAGCCGTCCCGGCTCGCATCTGCGAATTGCGAGCGGAGACGCCGGCCGTTTCCCGCAATCCAAGACGCCTCATGAACGCGCCCTCGATGGAAACCGCGCGCAGAACTTACGCGCAGAGTAGGAAGCGGGGATAGATTTTTTGAGGGTGCGCGGAAGATCTTGGGAGGAAAAGGAAATTTAGAGAGGCGAAAAACGATTTCCCCGTTTTGGTACATTCGTCATGGCCGGGCTTGTCCCGGTCATCCACGCCTGAGTGCAATCTCCAAGCATTAAAGACCTAGATGCTAGGCACAAGGCCGGTGACCTGCCACTGATTATTTCCTCCACGGGGAATTAGAGTCCGATCTCATCAAGGGGACGGACGATGAAGCGGAAGCGGTTCACCGAAGAACAGATCATTGTGGTTTTGCGGGAGCACGAG
>JAIELW010000033.1 GCA_019752575.1 Xanthobacteraceae bacterium
ATTTGTCATGCCGACTTTACGGCGCTTGCCTTCAATTCGCAGAATAGAGGTGCGGATGGCGAAGGCAACTCGCGTTAGCGATTGATGGCCATGCGACGCAAACAGTTGTTCCTGCTCCCTCTCCCCAACGGGGAGAGGGTTGGGGTGAGGAGGATCTGAGCCGATAACCTATACAGAACCCCCTCACCCGATTGCTTCGCAATCGACCTCTCCCCATCGGGGAGAGGTGAAATTTATTCGTGGCTTCGCAGAGTTATCGTTTCGGTTTCTGCTGTTGCAGAACTTTCGCCGCAGGCTGGCCCGCGGTCAATTGCGCGCTTGCAGCATTGGCGTGCGCGCCGGTGCGCGGCAGCACTGTGTCGGCCGCTTCCGCCGCGGGCAGCGACTCCACCGGACGCGTCGCATAAGGCGGGCGAGGGATCGCGATGTGGGCCGCGCGCAAGGCCGCCGACCAGCGCTCGCGCAGATCGGTGAAATAGGGCTCGCCTGGCATGATGCGGTAATTCAATTCGATCCCGAGCGCGTCGCGACGGATGACCGCGATGTCGATCGGCAGGCCGACCGCGAGGTTAGAGCGCATGGTCGAATCCATCGAGATCAAACCGATCTTCAGCGCGTCGTAGAGATCGGTTTCGTAATTCACCGCGCGGTCGAGAATGGGCTTGCCGTATTTGTGCTCGCCGATCTGCAAATAGGGCGTATCGGTCGTGCATTCGATGAAGTTACCTGCGGCATAGACCATGAAAAGACGCAGGCGGCGTCCCGCGACCTGACCGCCGAACAGGAAGGAGACATCGAAGTTGATCTCCGAGTCTTCCATGAATTTCGCGTCGCTCTCGAAAACCATGCGCACGGCGCGGCCGACGCGTTGCGCGGCCTGAAACATGGTCGGCGCGTCGGTGAGCTTTTCGCGCTCGCCGGTCTCGGGATTTTCGATGCCTTCGGAGAGGAGACTGACGACGGTCTGCGAAACCGAAAGGTTGCCCGCGGAGGCGAGCGCCATCACGCGCTTGCCCGGCTCCTCGAAGAGATGGAGCTTGCGAAAGGTCGAGATGTTGTCGAGACCCGCGTTCGTGCGCGTGTCGCCGATCATCACGATCCCGTCGCGAACCAGAATTCCGCAGCAATAGGTCATCGACTCAAAGCGCCTTCGTTTTCCGGGGGCGGAGTATGCCCGACCGCTGTTTCGCGGCAAGCCACCTTTCGTCATCACCGGGCCGCATCGGCCCGCGCGAAGCGCGGCCAGCCGATGCGAGACCCGGTGATCCATGCCTTGCTGGGGCGTTGCTTGGGTTACCGGGTCTCGCCGCACCGAACGGCTCGCTTCGCTCGCCGGGTGCGGCGGCCCGGTAATGACGAGGTGAGGGGCTATCGCGATGGTGGCGGACTACTGCTGCGATTGTCTGGCCGCCTGATCGACCGTGACTTTCACGGCCATGGCTTCGCCCACGCCGCCATAGCGCGTGCCGCGGACCGGCGCGGCGCCGAGGTAATCGAGGCCGGTTGCAACCCGGACATGGGCCTCGGTCGCGCAGATGCCGTTTGCCGGGTCGAAGGCGATCCAGCCGAGTTCGGGCAGGAACGCCTCGGTCCAGGCGTGGCCGGACTCCATATCGATGATGCCGTCGGCGCGCAGAAAATATCCGCCGACATAGCGCGCCGGGATTTTTAAGAAACGCGCGGCCGAACAGAAAATATGCGCATAATCCTGACAGACGCCGTGCCGGTTCGCGAAGGCCTGGCTCGCCGTGGTCGAGGTCGCGGTCGCGTCCACATCGAACTTGAAATTCGAATAGATGAACTGCTGCATCGCGTGCAGCGTATCGAGCCCGGCGTGTCTGCCGCCGCCGCTGATTTCGCTCGCCCAGGCGACGATTGCCTGATCGGGCGCGGTGAGATCGGTCTGGCGCAGATAGAACGAGGCCGGGAATTTTTCGCGCGTGCCGCGCACGATGCCGTGCGTATCCTGCGTTTCCACTTCGCCGGCGACGCGCACCGCCAACTCCGAGATCGGACCGTCGATAGTGAAAGTGTGGGTGAGATTGCCGAACGCGTCTTCGCGCGGCTCCACGCGGCAGTCTTCCGAAACTTCTACGCGCCAACGCACGACATATTGCCCATCATGATTGCGCGGCATCAGGCGCAGAATCTGGATCGCCTTGGTCGCAGGCGTGTCGTAACGATAGACGGTTTCATGCGCGATGCGGATTCGCATTCATTAACCTGCTCCCTCTCCCCGACGGGGAGAGGGTTGGGGTGAGGGGGCTCTGAGTTCACGCATTTGATTCAGAACCCCCTCACCCGGCGAGCTTTGCTCGCCGACCTCTCCCCAATGGGGAGAGGTGAAATGAAGGGCATGCTCGTTCATCATCAAACCAGATACTGATCGCCAATCGCGTTACCGACCCGATTGTTGTCGGTCAGGAACTGCGTAATAAACTCGTGCAGGCCGGACTGGAAGATGTCTTCCATCTTGCCGTTTTCGAGTTTGCTCACCATGGCGCGCGCGAGCCGCTGCGCCTGTCCCTGACGGCCGTAGAACTGCGCGAGATCGTCGAGATAGCGGTTGATGTTCTCGTAGCAGCTTGCGAGCGAGCGCGGCATCTGGCGGTTGAGGATCAGTAGGTCCGCGACCAGCCACGGCTTCACGCTCTCGCGATAGACCCAGTGGTAGCTCGTGCGCGCGGAGACCGAGCGCAGGATCGAAGCCCACTGGAAATAATCGAGCGGGCCGCCGACCTGCGCCTCGCGCGGAAGCAACACATGATACTTCACGTCGAGAATACGCGCGGTGGCGTCCGCGCGCTCGACGAGGAAGCCGAGCCGCGAGAACCAATAGGCGTCGTTTCTCAGCATCGTGCGGAAAGAAGTGCCGTCGAAGCGCACCGAAGTTTCCATGACGAAATTCAGAAAGCGCGTGAACTCTTCGCGCGTGATGCGTTTCGGATCGTAGCGATGCAACTCATGCCAAGCCGAATTGATCGCGTCCCACATTTCCATGGTGAGCGCGGTGCGCACCGAGCGCGCGTTGGTGCGGGCGATTTCGAGGCAGTTGCGGATCGACGCGGGGTTCTCCGGCGAGAACGCGAGCCATTCGGTGACCGTGCGCTCGTTCGCTTCCTTGTAATTCTCGCCGAACGAAATCACCGAGCCCGCGGTCGCAATCGCGGACTGCCATTCGTTGGTCTCGCTGCCGTAACCCTGCGGCAGCGCGGAGAGGCGATAAGTGGCGTCCAGAATCCGCGCAAGGCATTCGGCGCGTTCGACGTAACGCGAAAGCCAATAGAGATTGCTTGCGGTGCGCGAGAGCATGGTTCTACTTTTTTCCCTCCCCTTGATGGGGAGGGTGGCTGCGAGCGCAAGCGAGCAGCCGGGTGGGGTGCAGCATAAGAAACTTGTTTCTTTGCCTCGCTACGCTCGGCAACCCCCACCCGCTCACCTCGCTTCGCGAGGTTCGCATCCCTCCCCGCAAGGGGGAGGGAGAAAAATTCTTTCCCTCCCCATCGAGGGGAGGGAAAAAAGACGAACGCGAAAGGTGTACTCTCATCTGTCCAGCACCCAGGTATCCTTCGTGCCGCCGCCCTGGCTCGAGTTCACGACGAGCGAGCCTTTCGAGAGTGCCACGCGCGTGAGCCCGCCCGGCACGATGCGCGTCTTGTCGCGGCCGGTGAGTACGAAGGGGCGCAGATCGACATGGCGCGGCGCGATGCCTTCTTCCACGAAAGTGGGGCAGGTGGAGAGCGCGAGCGTCGGCTGCGCGATGAAGCCTTCGGGCGAGGCTTTCACCTTCGCCGCGAAATTCTCGATCGTCTTCTTGTCGGCGGCAGGCCCGATCAGCATGCCGTAGCCGCCGGAGCCGTGCACTTCCTTCACGACAAGCTTGCCGATGTTGTCGAGTACGTATTTCAGTTGATCCGGTTCGCGGCAGCGCCAGGTCTCGACATTTTTCAGAATCGGTTCTTCGCCGAGATAGAATTTGATGATCTCGGGCATGTAGCTGTAGACGGCCTTGTCGTCTGCGATGCCCGTGCCGACGGCGTTCGCAAGTGTCACGTTGCCGGCCTGATAGACCGACATCAGGCCCGGCACGCCGAGCATCGAATCGGGGCGGAACGCGAGCGGGTCGATGAAGTCGTCATCGACGCGGCGATAGATGACATCCACGCGCTTCGGGCCTTCGGTCGTGCGCATGTAAAGCATGTCGCCTTTGACGAACATGTCGCGGCCTTCGACCAGCTCGCAGCCGAGTTTGTCGGCGAGGAACGAATGCTCGTAATAGGCGGAGTTGTAGATGCCGGGCGTCATCAGCACGACGGTCGGGTCGCCGGATGAAGTCACGGGGGCAACGGATTTCAGCGTCGCAAGCAAATCGTCGGCGTAGTTTTCGACCGGCGCGACCGGATGATCGATGAAGAGTTCCGGAAACAGCCGCAGCATGATCTCGCGGTTCTCCAGCATGTAGGACACTCCGGAGGGAACGCGCGCGTTATCTTCGAGCACGTAGAAGTTGTCCGGATCGACGCGGACGACGTCGATGCCCGCGATCATCACGTAGATATTGTGCGGCACCGGCTGGCCGTTCATCTCCGGGCGGAACACCGGATTTCCGAAAATGAGTTCTTCCGGCACGAGGCCGGCGCGGAGAATTTCACGCTTGTGATAGGCGTCATGCAAATACATGTTCAGCGCTTTCACGCGCTGCTCGAGGCCCTTCGAGAGTTTCTGCCACTCGCCGCGGTTCAGAATGCGCGGGATGATGTCGAACGGAATCAAACGCTCGGTGGATGCCGCTTCGCCGTAGACCGCGAACGTGATGCCGATCCTGCGGAAGATGAACTCCGCTTCCTTGCGGCGATAATCGAGTACGTCTTTCGGAACGTTGTCGAGCCAGTGCGCGAGTTGCTGATAGGCTGGCCGCACCGAGCCGTCGGGCGCACGCATCTCGTCGAAAAAGCTGGGTGTACGCGAGGACAATTCCGGCTCCGCTCTTCTGCCTGCAATCATGCCAGCCATCGGCGTCTGGCGCAAAAGGCGGCAGCGCTTAGGGCTTAAGCAACGCGCTTAAGGAATGTGCGGTTCCGGAAATTTCGAGTTGAGCGAATGCAATCGGTGTGCGGAGGCGCTTCGCCCCCACCCTGAATCCCTCCCCCGCAAGCGGGGGAGGGAAGCGAGCGATAGCGAGCGGGTGGGGGTTAGTGCACAAATTTAGATAAGTACGATAACGCCGTCATCGGCGTTCTTCGCAAACAACCGCTCGATTTCGGCGGCGCGCCGCTCCAGTGCCGCGCGCTGATTGATGTAGCCCTTATCGGTGATCTCGTTGGCGTCGATCGAAGGCGCGTCCGCGAGCAGGACCGCGCGCGCGACTTTGGTCGAGAGGCCGGACTGCGCTGCGTTCCATTTTTTGAGCGCGCTCGCTACGTGCTCCAGCACTTTTGGGTGCTTCGAGAGCTCCGCGAGCGGGGTGGTGGGCTCGACGCCGGCGACCTTCGCGGCACCGGCGGCATTCAGCCAGGCGAGCACGCCAATGTTCTCCTTGCCTTCACCGCAGATCACCATGTCCTGTACGACAGGCGAACAGACGGCGATCGCGGCCACGCGAAGCGCGCCGACCTGTACCCAGGTGCCGCTCATGAGCTTGAAATCCTCGGCGAGACGCCCGTCGAAAATGAGACCCTTGTTCGGGTCGTTCGGATCGGCGAAACGCACGGCATCGCCGGATTTGTAAAAGCCTTCTTCGTCGAAACCGGATTTGGTCTGGTCGTCGCGCTTCCAGTAACCGAGCCGGGTGACATTCGGGCCGCGCACGCGGATTTCGAGTTTGTTGCCGGACGGCACGAGTTTCGCTTCGACGCCGAGGCAAGGCACGCCGATCGCTCCGGGGCCGTCTGCGAAGAAGTGCTGCATCAAGGAGAGCGGCGCGGTTTCGGTGGTACCCCAGGCGGTCGTCATCGGCACCCGCGTGCCGGTCGATCTGATTGCGAGATTTTCCAGCCGCTCCCAGAGATCTTTCGGCAGCGAGGCGCCGGCATAGAAGATCATCTGAAGCCGCGAGAAGAATTTTTTCGCAAGCAGCTCGTCTTTCTCGAGATGCGGCAGGATCGCGGAATAACCGGCGGGCACGTTGAAGTAGGTCGTCGGTGAAACTTCGGTGACGTTCTTCACCGTGATCTCGGCGAGCCCCGGCGCGGGCTTGCCGCCGTCGATATACATGGTGCCTGCAAGCCGCTGCGCGAGATTGAAACAGAAGCTGCCGCCGAAGGTATGATTCCACGGCAGCCAGTCGCACAGCACGAGCGGAGACTCTTCGAGATAAGGCCAGCACGAAACGATCTGCTGCTGGTTCGCGGTCAGCATGCCGTGGGTGGAGACGACAGCCTTGGGCAGGTTGGTGGAGCCCGAGGTGAAGAGAAATTTCGCGATCGTGTCTTTCGTAATCGAGCTGACGGCCTTCTCCAGCGTGCTCGAAGTCGCGGTCTGCGCAAGCTGATCGAACGGCGTCACATTCTCGAGGTTCGCGGAATTCTTGCTGGCGACGATCTCGGCGTTGGCGCCGGCAATCGCGAGCGCTTTGGCGAAAGGCCCGGTGTCGGCGGCGTAGACGAGACCGGGATTCAAGAGCCCGGTGATGTATTTGATCTTCGCGAGGTCGGAACTCTGCAGCGAATAGGCCACCGAAATGGGTGCCACCGGAATCCCCGCGTGCTCGCAGGCGAGCGTCAGGAGACCGTGGTCGATGGCGTTGCCGGAAAGAATGACGACGGGACGTTCGGCCGAAAGCCCGCGCTCCAGGAGCGCCGAGGCAACGGCATCGACAGTTTTGCGTGCCTGTTCGTAAGTGACCTTGCGCCAGCCGTCGCCCGCGCGCTCGGCGAGAAACAGATGTGCCGGCGCTTTCTCGACCGCGCGGCGGAAGAGGGCGGCGAGCGAAGGATCGAACTCCGGCAGCTTCGCGCGCGCGCGCAGAAGAATGGAGCCGTCGGCCTGGTCTTTGCGCTCGACATCGACCGGCGCGAATTTCACCGGTCTGAACGGCGGCTTGGTACCGGAGGCGGACTTTGCTGCGGCTTGCGGCATGGCGGGCTTCTCGCAAAATCGGCGGCATGCGGGTATTTCCACCCGCATGCCCCCAGTCGGGAGGTTAGTTCTTTGCGACGAGCGGGCAACCGCCATCTTTGAGCGGCCGGAAAGCCTGATCGGCCGGGATCGTCGAGACGAGCGAGAAGTAGTCCCAATCGCCTTTGGATTCCTGCGCCGTCTTCACGCGATACAGAAACATCGGATGCAGCTTGCGGCCGTCCTCGCGGATCGAGCCCTTGCCGAACAGCGGGTCATCGGTCGGCATCGCCTTCATCGCGGCGACGATCGCCTTGCCGTCCGTGACGTTGCCGGTCTTCGCGACCGCCTTCAGATAATGCAGCACTGCCGAATAGACGCCGGCGTGCATGTCGTTCGGCATCTGCTTCTTGTGGTGCGCGGCCTGATAGCGCTTCGACCAGGCGCGGGTCTGGTCGTTGGTGTCCCAGTAGAAGGGGTTTAGCAGGAGAATGTTCTGCGAAACGTCGAGGCCCAGACCCGGTACATTGTTGATGCCGAAAATCAGGCCCGCGAGCTTCTGCTTGGCGCCGAGCTTGAACTCGTGCGCCTGTTTCAGCGAGTTGGACTGATCGCCGCCGGCATTGGCGAACAGAAGCACCTCGGCGCCGGATGCCTGCGCCTGCAGCAGGAACGAAGAGAAATCGCTGATGCCGATCGGATGACGAACGACGCCGACGACTTTCCCGCCGCTCGCGTTGATCGCCTCGGTCGCCTGTTTCTCTAGATCGTGGCCGAAAGCGTAGTCCGCGGTGATGAAGAAGAACGTCTTGGCGCCGCCGTTAATCAGCGCTTTGGCGACGCCCTGACCGTAAGCCCAGGTGTCATAGGTCCAGTGCACGGTATTCGGCGAACAACGCGCGCCGGTGAGCAGCGAACTGCCCGCGCCGGATAGCAACACGACGGCGTTCTTTTCCTTCACGATGTCGGCGACTGCGAAGGCGACGGCGGAATTCGGCAGATCGACGACGACATTCACGCCGCCGACATCGAGCCATTGGCGCGCGATGTTCGCGCTGATGTCGGGTTTGTTCTGATGATCGGCGGAGACGACTTCGATTTTCTTGCCGAGCACTGTGCCGCCGAAGTCCTGCACCGCCATTTGCGCGGCAAGCACGGAGCCCGGTCCCTGATAGTCGGCGTAAACGCTCGACATGTCGTTCATCACGCCGATGCGGACGACATTCTGTGCGTTTGCATTCACTGAAAAAGCCGCGAGTAACGCCGCGGCGGCGATTGCATGCCTGCGCATGATCTTCTCCCTGCGGGAGGCCGCGTCTTTCGCGGGCCTCCGGTTTGCTCCCAAGATTTCTTGTTTTTGTTGTTATCTATAGAACTATAGAAACAGCCGCCGAGGAAGCTATTTCACATAACAAATGGTCATGCAATATAAGTCATGAGTCAATAGGGATGGGTGAAATTCTCAGAATTATAGTGCTAGCGGCGCATCATCTGCCGGTGCCGCCTATAGTGAGCGGCATGAGCAAGGAAAACCAAAGCGTCACCGCCGCCGTTCTCGTGATCGGGGACGAGCTTCTTTCCGGCAGAACCAAGGATACGAATGTCGGCCATATCGCCGAGACGATGACGAGTGTCGGCGTGGACTTACGCGAAGTGCGTTTCGTGCCGGATGTGGAGGACGAGATCGTTGCCGCGCTGAACGCGCTGCGTTCGCGCTATACCTATGTGTTCACGACCGGCGGCATCGGGCCGACGCATGACGACATTACCGCCGACGCGGTCGCCAAAGCGTTCGGCGTGAACATCGGCCACGATCCGCGCGCGGTCGCGCTCCTCAAAGAGCGCTTCACCGACGGCGAGTTGAACGAAGCGCGGATGCGGATGGCGCGCATCCCCGCTGGTGCGGAACTGGTCGTTAATCCGGTTTCCAAAGCGCCGGGCTTCTGGATCGGCAATGTGATCGTGATGGCTGGCGTGCCTTCGATCATGCGGGCGATGCTCGACCACGTGGTGCCGCAGCTCAAAACCGGCGCGAAGGTTCTCTCGGAGACCATCGACGCTGGCCTGAAGGAAGGCGACATCGCGGGCGATCTACGCGAGATCGCGAAGAGCCATCCCGACACCACCATCGGCTCTTATCCGTATATGAGCGACAAAGGCTTCGCCACGCGCGTGGTGGTGCGCTCGCGCGATGCCATGAAGCTCGCCGCCGCGAAGGCGGATGTCGACGCGATGTCGCAGAAAATTCTTACCGAGCTTGCCGCCAAGCGGAACGCAAGCTGACATATTTGTATCCGGGCGATCTGCGATAAACTCCGGAAGTTTCACGGAGCTTCGCATGAACAAGAACAATTTCTTTTTTCAGATCATGGACGGGCGCGTGCCGCTACCGGAATGCGCAAAAACGCTCGGCACGAATTTCACGAAAATCGATACCGGCGCGGGCACGCTCGAAGCCGAATTCGAAGGGCGCAAGGAGTTTCTCAATCCGGCCGGTAACATCCAGGGCGGATTTCTCGCCGCTATGCTCGACGACACGCTTGGCCCCGCGCTGGTCGCGACGTTGAATGAGGGCGAGTTTGCGCCGACCCTGAATTTGAACGTGCAGTTTCACCGCCCCGGAAAAACCGGAAAGTTCATCGGCAATGGGCGGGTGGTCTCGCGCGGCCGCGATATCTGCCATCTTGCGGGCGAATTGAAGCAGGAAGGCAAGATCATCGCGACAGCGACCGCGACCGCTGCGATCCGCAAACTCTAACGAGGAGCAAGCCAATGGCCCGCCACTCACGCCGCGACGTTCTGATCGGAAGCGGTATCGCGCTCGCAGGTTTCGCATTGCCGAGCAATCTCGCACTCGCGCAAGGAGCGGAATTGCCGCCGACGCCGGAATGCCGCGATGCACATGAAGCCACGCCGCGCCAGACCGAAGGGCCGTTCTACACGCCGAACACGCCGGAACGCGCGGTTTTGCGCGAACGAGGCATGAAAGGCGTCGCGGTTGCGCTGAGCGGCCTCGTGCTGACGCGTTCTTGCAAGCCGGTTGCGAATGCGGTGGTCGATCTGTGGCATGCCGACGATGCCGGCGAATACGACAACAAAGGTTTCCGGCTGCGCGGCTTCGTGCGGACCGATGCGCAGGGGCGCTATGCCTTCCAGACCATTCAGCCCGGCAATTATCCGGGCAGGGTGCGCCATTATCACGTGAAGGTGCAGGCGCCGGGCGCGCGGTTGCTGACGACGCAGCTTTATTTCCCGGACGAGCCGGGCAACGCCCGCGACTTCCTGTTCCGCAAAGAGCTGTTGATACGCACCGCGAAAGCGGCGGACGGCCTCGCTGCGCGGTTCGATTTCGTGGCGGACTTGCGCTAGTCCTCGCAAACTTCTTATTTGATCGAAGTCGGATAAATCCGACTTCGATACGCGGGGGCGCAAGAGAATGATCGTGTCTGAAGGCGGGCCGGAAAAGGCCTTTCCGGTTTCCTGGGACCAGTTTCATCGCGACGCGCGGGCGCTCGCCTGGCGGCTGCATTCGGCGGGGCCGTTCGAGGCGATCGTCTGCATCACGCGCGGCGGGCTGGTGCCGGCCGCGATCGTCGCGCGCGAGCTCGATCTGCGCATCGTCGAAACGATCTCGGTCGTCAGCTACCGCGATTACAAGAACCAAAGCACGCCGGAGGTGGTGAAGACCATCGAACAGAAATTGCTCGCGACCGGCGGCGAGGGGATTCTGGTCGTTGACGATCTCGTCGATACCGGCAAGACCGCGAAGGTCGTGCGCGATCTGCTTCCCAAAGCGCATTTCGCGACCGTTTATGCGAAGCCGCTCGGCCGTCCGCTGGTCGATACGTTCGTCACGGAAGTTTCGCAGGACACCTGGATCTATTTTCCCTGGGACACGATGCTGGCCTACGCGCCGCCGATCCGGGGGAAGGAATAAGCCTCATGGTGAGGAGCGCCGAAGGCGCGTCTCGAACCATGAGGTTGCATCATCCTTCGAGACGCGCGCCCTTGGCGCGCTCCTCAGGATGAGGTGATTATCCGTAACGCTCGCGCGCCAGCGCCGCGCCCTTCGATAGCGCAGCGAGTTTCGCAAACGCCACTTCGCGGTGCATGGGAGCCATGCCGCAATTCGTGCCGGGGAAAATACGGTCTTTCGGCACATAGCGCATGGCCTGCTCGATCACCGCGCAGACTTCTTCCGGCATTTCGATCTGGTCTGACGCCACATCGATTGCGCCGATCAGGATGTCCTTGCCTTCCAGCAAGCCGATCAGATCGACCGGCACCTTGGAGTTGCGCGCTTCCAGCGACACCTGCCGGATCTTGCTCTTCGCGAGCGCCGGGAAAATATCCTGATATTGCCGCCACTCGTCGCCGAGCGTCGCTTTCCAGGCGACGTTGGCCTCGATGCCGTAGCCGTAACAGATGTGCACGGCGGTCGTGCAGTTCAGCCCTTCGGCTGCGATATGCAGCGCGTCGATGCCCCATTTCGTGACTTCGTCCATGTAGACGTTGAAGGCGGGCTCGTCGAACTGGATCACGTCGACGCCGTCGGCTTCCAGCGCGCGCGCTTCCTGATTGAGAAGTTTCGCAAAAGCTTTGGCCATCTTCACGCGATCGCCGTAGTGCTGGTCGGCGATCGTATCGATGATCGTCATCGGGCCGGGCAGCGTGAATTTCAGCTTGCGCTTGGTATGCGCTCGCGCGACCCGCGCTTCGAATTCGTGCACGCGGCCTTTGAGTTTCAATTCGCCGGTGACCTGCGGCACCATCGCCTTGTAGCGATCCTTGCGGATGCCCATTTCGACCTTGTTCGCAAAGTCGATGCCTTCGACTTTCTCCAAGAATCCGTGCACGAAATGCTGACGCGACTGTTCGCCCTCGGTGACGATGTCGATGCCGGCGTCTTCCTGTTCTTTCAGCACGAGCACGGTGGCGTCGCGCTTGGCATCTAACAGTGCCGCGCCGGATTGTTTCCACGGCGCCCAGAGTTTGTTCGGCTCGGCGAGCCAGGCAGGCTTGGGCAGACTTCCGGCGATGGTGGTTTCGAAAAGCATTTGGGCGTTTCCTATTTCGTCATTGCCGGGCGGCAGCGTAATCGAAGTCGGATTTATCCGACTTCGACCCTCTTGATGACCGAACTCGGGCAAGCCCGAGTTCGGGCGAGCGCGTATGCGCGAGCGGTTTCGACGCTGCCTGACCCGGTAATCCAGGCAGCGGTTGCATCAAGACGTGGATCACCGGGTCTCGCATCGGCGAGCCGCGCTGCGCGCGGGCCGATGCGGCCCGGTGATGACGATGGAGTGGAGTGATGGCGCATCGCTAAGAATTCGGCAGCGGGATGAATTCGGTCTCATTGGGCACCTGTTTGAAGCGGCCGGTCTTCCACTCTTCCTTCGCCTGCTCGATGCGCTCTTTGCTGGAGTGGACGAAATTCCACCAGATGTAGCGCGGGCCTTCGAGCGCGGCGCCGCCGAGAAACATCAGGCGGGATTTTCGCACGGCGCGCACGGCGATGCGGTCGCCGGGGCGGAAGATGAGGAGACGCGGCGCTTCGAAACGGTCGCCGGAGATTTCGACTTCGCCTTCGGCGACATAGATCGCGCGCTCTTCGTAATCGGGATCGAGCGGGGCGCTCGCCCCTTCATCCAGCACGACTTCGCCATAGAACCATTCCGAATGCATGCCGACCGGAGATTTCTTGCCGAACATTTTGCCGGCAACGACGCGCGCGCGGAACGCGCCATCGTTAATCACGGGTAGGCTGTCGGCCGTGAAATTCTGGAAGCTCGGCGCGATTTCTTCGTGCGATTTCGGAAGCGCGATCCAGCTCTGGATGCCGCTCATCTTCATGCCGCCGTTGCGCGCGTCTCCGGGCGTGCGCTCGGAATGCGCGATCCCGCTTCCGGCCGTCATCAGGTTCATCGCGCCGGGCGTGATTTCGAGCGCATTGCCTTCACTGTCGCGGTGCATGATGCGGCCGTCGAAAAGATAGGTGACGGTGGCGAGACCAATATGCGGATGCGGGCGCACGTCCATGCCGTGCCCGGCGATGAACTGCACCGGCCCGAACTGATCGAAAAAAATGAAAGGGCCGACCATCTGGCGCTTGCCGTGCGGCAGCGCGCGGCGCACCTCGAAATCGCCGAGGTCGCGCGCGCGGGGCACGATGACGAGTTCGAGCGCGTCGCAGGAGCGCTTGTCGCCGAAGACCGGGTCTTGCGAGGGGAGCCAGCTCATACCCCGATAATAGGGATATTTTTGCGGAGTGCGACCCGCAGGGCGGCCCACTTTGGTTGCAAGTGGGCAGGGGCCGCGATTAAGGTCCCCGCGGTTCGCGGGCGTGGCGGAATGGTAGACGCAAGGGACTTAAAATCCTTCGGAGGGAAACCTCTGTCCCGGTTCGAGTCCGGGCGCCCGCACCAGTAATAAAAGCAACCCATGTCCGAGCCGTATCAATTCAAAATCAGTGAATGTGACGTGCCGTTGGAGCGCCGCTCTCAGCTGGAGGCGTTTCGGGCCAAACGTGCGACATGGGTGGATTGGCTTGATGACGACGAGCATCACGCAATTTGGCAAACGATCTCAGCAATGGTCTGGAATGATGTTTCATTCAGGACTATCGCTCACATGGCGATCCAAAACGAGAAGAGTCCGCTATTGAATTCTTTAGTTGCTGAGCAGATCGTGCAAGGTCATGTCGCGCGACAGGTTCTTTCCATTCGCAGGCTCGTAGATAAAACCAAAGGCGTGATTTCGCTTCGACGATTGATATCTGAATTGCAGACGCACTTCGCTTTATTCACGCGAGAAAACTACGTGTGCTTTGACGGTCTACCCTATGACTATGAACCCGTGATGCTGCAGAAAATGCAAGAAATGAGCGGGAAGGGCGCGTTCTGGGGAGAAACCTCCGGCCCAAAGGCGTGGTCAACTTCCGAAATGGCGCACGCCGCGTTCGATAGGCTGTCAGGGATAGCCGCGAACAACAGATCGCGCTTGGACAAGCTACCTAAGAAGCTTCTAGCTCGTGTCGAGAAGTGGCTGAACAACAGTGGCGCTGATGAACTTGCCAACTGGAGTAACGACTATCTGGCTCACGCTGGCTCGCGAGAGCGTAGAGGACTTCGAGAGGCGCAAATCACGAACGACAAGATCACTGTCGTAATCAAGAATGTGTCTCGCGTAACCGATGCATTATCTGCAAACATTCTTCGTGATCGAGGCGGACTTAACAGCCTCATGGCGACTGCTCAGTTCGACAAGTTTGAGTACCTTGAGCGACCTATACTGTTAGATACCCAGACAGAGGACGCTTCCAAAGTTTGGTACGAGCTAAGCGCGGAGCGTGATGGCTGGGTGGCGGGTGTAGAGGAGGCATTGGTCGAAGACCTGGATTAAACCTCTGTCCCGGTTCGAGTCCGGGCGCCCGCACCAGTTACGATTCAGACAAACCGTGTCCCAGCGACTCGCGCTCGTCGAACACGAAGCAGCGGCCCGACCACTTGCTTTGGTCTTCCGGCACCTCTTCGAGATATTTCAGGATGCCGCCTTTCAGGTGATAAACCTGCTCGAAGCCTAGTCCGATCATGTAGCTCGATGCCTTCTCGCACCGGATGCCGCCGGTGCAGAACATCGCAATCTTTTTGTGCTTCTTGGGGTCTAACGTCTTCTCGACGTAGCCGGGAAATTCCTTGAACGAGATCGTGCCGGGGTCGATTGCGCGCTCGAACGTGCCTTTTTCAAATTCGAAAGAATTGCGCGTGTCGATGATTACGACATCAGGATCGGCGATGAGTTCGTTCCAGTCTTTGGCATCCACATAAGTGCCGGCGTTTTGCGCCGGGTCGATCTTCGGCATGCCCATGGCCACGATTTCAGACTTTACCTTGACCTTCATGCGCCGGAACGGTTTTCCGGATGCGGCCGACATCTTCAGCTCCAGCGCATCGAAATGCGCGCGGATCAACGTCAAAATGTATTCCATCTGCGCTTCGTGAGCCGCGGCGATGGTGCCGTTGATGCCTTCGTTTGCCACGATCAGCGTGCCGCAGATCGCATTTTCGTCGCATGCCGCGCGCAAAGCCGCTGCCAGCACCTTGGGGTCGAGCACGGTTTGAAAACGATAAAGGGCTGCCACGCTCCACATTAGGCAGGGTTTAGGGATTTCGCGGGGCTTCCGTCAACACCGAAAGACGTGGATGGCCGGGACAAGCCCGGCCATGACGATGTTGTTGTTGCTTTCGATCAGGCGCGCGCGTTCTTTGTAACCGACCGCATCAGCCCGACATATTGCAATTCGGCGAAGACGCCGACGGTGATCGCCTGCGCGATGACGAAGGCATAGCCGAGCAGCGTCGGTGAGACATAGCCGGAGACAAGCAGCGCAATCGAGCCGAGCGTCCAGAGCGCGTTCGCGACGATGATGGTCCACACCAAGTTGCGGCTGAGCTGCTTGCGCGTCGAGGCGAAGCCGACAATCGCGGCCCAGGCGACGCAGAACGCGCCCGCATAAGTCATCAGCGAAACCGGAAGATTGAGGAGGCTTACGAGCAGGCTCGTTCCGCCAAGCAGTAGAATACCGGTGGCGCCGGTCGCGACCGCGTCTAACAACAGGACGCGACGTAAGAAGAGTGAAGGGGTGAAGGTCATGTTCAAATCCTTTCTCGGTTGACGTGGCGTCACTCTTGCGCCGCCCGAGCCTTTGGTCGATTACCTCCGAGGTAATCGGCGCGCGGGAATTGCCGCGCTTACGTCTGCGAACGTGACGAGGAGTGTTTCCGATGCATCCGCTCGACGCCGCGGTGCGGCTTGAGAAATCCGGCGACAAACTTTCGGGCGCGACTTCGGATGCCTACTGGAATTTCACCGGGCCGTTCGGCGGCGCGACCGCGGCGACGCTGCTGCAAGCTGGGATGCAGCATCCCTCGCGGCAGAATCTTCCGCTCGCCATGACGATCAATTATTGCGCGCCGGTCGCGAAAGGCGCATTCGACATACACGTCGCTGAAAAGCGCACCAACCGCTCGACGCAGCATTTCTATGTCGAGATGGTGCAGGGCGCGGATACGATCGCGACCGCGACACTCGTCTTCGCGGCGCGGCCGGAAGGCTTCGCGCATACGTCCGGAAAAATACCTGCGGTGAAATCTCCGGAGGAAATCGACCCGCCTAAAGCCAAAGCGCCGCTTGCCTGGATCGACCGCTTCGACATGCGTTTTGCGAGCGGCTTCCCGGTGATGCGGCCGAAAGACGAGGCGCCTTTGGGAAGCGCACGGACGGAAGTCTGGATGCGCGACAACCCGGTCCGCACGCTGGATTTCCTCGG
The DNA here is from genome assembly GCA_019752575.1 of Xanthobacteraceae bacterium. Taxonomy (GTDB): domain Bacteria; phylum Pseudomonadota; class Alphaproteobacteria; order Rhizobiales; family Xanthobacteraceae. Next base: position 16,385 of record JAIELW010000033.1, read on the forward strand.
GCTCGTGAATATGAGCGACGCTTTCTTTGCGCGGCCGTTTCATGTGCTCGGACGCTTGATTCAGGTCGGCACCGTCTCGATGACGACCTATTTTCACTGCGACGAGCAGGATCTCGCGGAGACAGGCGAGGATTATCTCCTCGGCGTCGCCGACGCGAACGTATTCAACAAAGGCTACGCGGATCAGACCGCGTCGCTCTGGTCGCGCGGCGGCAAGCTGCTCGCCACCAGCCAGCAAATCCTGTATTTCCGGGACAAAGCATTCGTTCCCGGAGGAAAGAAATGAACGAGGAAACTTTCAACATCAGCCTTCGCAAGTTTCTCAAAGTGGTCGGCGTCACCTCGCAGCGCGAAATCGAGCAGGCCGTGCGCGCAGCGTTAGAGAGCGGCAAGCTCAAGGGCAGCGAGAAGCTGCAAGCGAAAGTGGTGCTGACGATCGACGCCGTCGGCCTCAAGCACGAGGTCGCGGAAGAGATTAGGTTGGCTTGAAGTAGCGTTCGCCCCCACCCTTAATCCCTCCCCCGCAAGCGGGGGAGGGAAGCGAGCACCGATCTCGGATTTATCCGAGATCGGCATGAAATGAACTGTTCCAAGTC
>JAIELW010000024.1 GCA_019752575.1 Xanthobacteraceae bacterium
AGAGAAGCTGCGCTTCGCTATCCGCGAGGGCGGCCGCACGGTTGGAGCAGGGGTTGTGGCAAAAATCATTGAATGATTTTTGCCGCGAGCCCGTTAGCGACAACCGCACTTAAAATTGGCGCGAACGCGGTAAACCGCGAGCGCGCCGGGTGCCGGCGTCGTCGCAAAGATCATCGAATAAGCGATCGCAGACAGGATAAAAAAGAGGGGCGCCTTTTCGGGCGCCCCTTTTCAGTTGGGGGGTCATCGATGAATGGTGGGGTGTCATCGATGGAAAGAAGTTAGCGGGGACCTACGGCCGGGGGTGTGACCCCGATCACAGAATGTCGCTTTTCCGGGCCTTTCCGGGCGCCCGACTCACTCTCACGCCAACTCGAACCGGCCGGAGGGAAAAAGCCCTTACAAATGACCGAATCGGCCCTATATTCAGCGCCATTCGCCCTTGCAAACACTGACCTGATACTGCATTAGTCCCCCCGCGGCGGGCCTTTTGGCCTTTTTGCCGCCTTTCCCGCTTGCGGAGGAGTGTAGCTCAATTGGCTAGAGCACCGGTCTCCAAAACCGGGGGTTGGGGGTTCGAGTCCCTCCACTCCTGCCAGCCAGAGAGTGGCGGCAAGGACGAGCGAAGCAGGGCGTAAGAAAGAACGACATCGCGCAATCACGCGCGGGGACAAAGGCGACGGCGAAGAACATGGCGATCAAACCATTCGAATTTTTGCAGCAGGTGCGTGCCGAGACCTCGAAGGTCACCTGGCCGACCCGCCGCGAAACGATTCTGACCACCATCATGGTGTTCGTGATGGCGACGGTCGCCGCGATCTTCTTCCTGATTGCGGATCAGATCATCCGCTTCGGCATGAATTTCCTTCTGAACGTGTTGCGCTAACGGAGAAGCAAGTGGCCAAGCGCTGGTACATCGTTCACGCCTACTCGAACTTCGAGAAGAAGGTCATGGAGTCGATCCGTGAGCAGGCGCAGAGCCGTGGTCTCGCGGACTACTTCGACGAAATTCTCGTGCCGACCGAAAAAGTCGCCGAGGTCCGGCGCGGGCGGAAGATCGAATCCGACCGCAAGTTCTTTCCGGGCTATGTGCTCGTGAAGTGCGAACTGACCGACGAGGTGTATCACCTCATCAAGAACACGCCGAAGGTCACGGGCTTTCTCGGCGCCGACAAGAAGCCGATCCCGATTCCGGATGCCGAAGCGCAGCGCATCCTGCAGCAGGTGCAGGAAGGTATTGAGCGCCCGCGTCCGTCGATCACCTTCGAGATCGGCGAGCAGGTGCGCGTGGCGGACGGTCCGTTCGCTTCGTTCAACGGCACCGTGGAAGAAGTCGACGACGGGCGCTCGCGCCTGAAAGTCGCCGTTTCGATTTTCGGCCGGGCCACCCCGGTCGAGCTGGAATTCGGTCAGGTCGAAAAAACCTGACCGGCATTGTGGGAGGCAGGGCCTGCGCAGCGCCGCGCTTGCTTCGGAGCCGCACCACGACACTAGACGCGGGCACGCCCCGCGTAACTGGAGAAGACGATGGCGAAGAAAGTAACTGGCTATTTGAAGTTGCAGGTGCCCGCGGGCGCTGCAAATCCGGCGCCGCCGATCGGCCCTGCTTTGGGTCAGCGCGGCCTGAACATCATGGAATTCTGCAAGGCGTTTAACGCGAAGACCCAGCAGATGGAGAAGGGGATGCCGATCCCCGTCACCATCACGATCTATCAGGATCGTTCCTTCACGTTCGAAATGAAGTCGGCGCCGGTCTCCTTCTTCCTGAAGAAGGCCGCGAAGATTCAGTCGGGTTCGAAGACGCCGGGCGTATCGGTTGCCGGTTCGGTAACGCGCGCGCAGATCAAGGAGATCGCCGAGAAGAAGATGGTCGATCTGAACTGCGACACCGTCGAAGCTGCCTCGAGCATGATTGAAGGCTCGGCGCGCTCGATGGGCCTTACGGTTACGGGGTAAGCGCCATGGCAAAGAACAAACGTTTCAAGAAAGCCGCCGAAGGCATCGAGCCCATGAAGCTCTACGCGCTCGATGAAGCGGTGAAGATGATCAAGGACCGCGCCAAAGCGAAGTTCGACGAGACCATCGAGATCGCGATGAACCTCGGCGTCGATGCGAAGCAGACCGACCAGATGGTCCGCGGCGTCGTGACTTTGCCGAACGGCTCCGGCCGCACCGCGCGCGTCGCGGTGTTCGCCAAGGGTCCGAAGGCCGAAGAAGCGAAGAAGGCGGGCGCCGATGTCGTCGGCGCCGAAGACCTGTTCGAGAAGGTGAACGCGGGCAACATCGATTTCGATCGCTGCATCGCGACCCCGGACATGATGGGTCTCGTCGGCCGTCTCGGTAAGGTGCTCGGTCCGCGCGGCATGATGCCGAACCCGAAGGTCGGCACCGTCACGATGGATATCGCCAACGCCGTCAAGGGCGCGAAGGGCGGCTCCGTCGAGTTCCGCATCGAGAAGGCGGGCATCGTGCAGGCCGGCGTCGGCAAGGCGTCGTTCTCGGCCGAGCAGCTTTCGCAGAACATTCGCGCGTTCGTGGACGCGGTTTCCAAGGCGAAGCCGTCGGGCACGAAGGGCACCTTTATCAAGAAGATCGCCGTCTCATCGACGATGGGACCCGGCGTTCGCGTCGAGCCGAATACCGCGCTCAACGCCTAATACGTGTTTCCGCGTAGCGCTCGCGCTGCGCGGTGACATCGGAAGAGCTTCGGTTCTTCCGGTGGTCCTGTCCGAGACTGCCGGTGCTCACGCTACTGATGCGAGAGCTTAATCCGCAAGGGCCAGCAATAGACGGGGAAGACCGGGATTTTCGCGCACATATATATGTGAGCGCTTTGAACGGTTCGAACCAAAGACCGCGCGTTCGATGCAAATCGGGCGAACGGGGACAGGGCAGTAGAGCGCCGTTCCGCTCTTCTCGCCCAACAGCGTGAAGACGGCCGGCATTGTCGAAGCCGGCGGCGCGGGAATGGTCCCGCACCGTCAACCGGAGAAGTGAAAGTGGACCGAGCGGAAAAGCGCGAGTTCGTCACGCAATTCAACAAGGTGCTGAAAGGCTCCGAAGTTGTCGTGGTTGCTCATTATTCCGGTCTCACTGTTGCTCAGATGTCGACCCTGCGTCGGCAGATGAAGAAGCAGGGAGCCGGCGTGAAGGTCGCGAAGAACCGTCTCGCCAAGATCGCTCTCGAAGGCACCGACGTTGCCCATGTCGCTCCCTTGCTCAAGGGACCGACGATCATCGCCTATTCGGGCGATCCCGTGGCAGCGCCGAAGGTTGCAGTCGACTTCGCCAAGGCGAACGAAAAGTTCGTGATCCTGGGCGGCGCGATGGGCGCAACCTCTCTGAACGTCGACGCAGTGAAGGCGCTCGCCTCGCTGCCGTCGCTCGACGAACTGCGCGCGAAGATCATCGGCCTCGTTCAGGCGCCGGCGACCAAGATCGCGCAGCTCGCCAACGCACCGGCTGCGAAGCTGGCGCGGGTGTTCGGTGCATACGGAGCGAAGGAAGCCTCGTGAGGCGGTCCGGTAGCAACATTCTGGTTCGAACCTAAATAAGGAAACTGAGAAATGGCCGATCTGGCAAAAATCGTTGAAGATCTTTCGAAGCTCACCGTCCTCGAGGCGGCCGATCTCGCAAAGATGCTTGAAGAAAAGTGGGGCGTTTCGGCTGCTGCCGCGGTTGCGGTTGCGGGTCCGGCAGGCGCTGCCGCTGCTCCGGCGGAAGAGAAGACCGAATTCACGGTCGTGCTCGCCGCCGCCGGCGACAAGAAGATCGAAGTGATCAAGGAAGTCCGCGGTCTCACCGGCCTCGGACTGAAGGAAGCCAAGGACCTCGTCGAAGGCGCGCCGAAGACCGTCAAGGAAGGCGCTTCCAAGGACGAGGCCGCGAAGATCAAGGCCACGCTCGAGAAAGTCGGCGCGAAGGTCGAACTCAAGTAAGTGCTTGCGTAAGCCGGGCGGCGTAAAGCGCCGCCCGGCACTACCGCTTCAATTTTAGCGGACGAGATTCTTTTCCGTTCTTTTCGAACGGAAGCAAATGCGGAAAAGGCGAGCGGCGCGAAATTCGCGCGAGCCGCCGAACCTGAGCGAGGAAAGAAATGGCGCAAACTTTCACCGGCCGTAAGCGGGTTCGCAAATTCTTCGGAAAGATCGCGGAAGTGGCGGAGATGCCGAACCTCATCGAGGTTCAGAAGGCGTCTTACGACCAGTTCCTGCAGATCGAAGAACCGGAGGGCGGCCGTCCGGACGATGGATTGCAGGCGGTCTTCAAGTCGGTGTTCCCGATTTCGGACTTCGCCGGCACGTCGATGCTCGAATTCGTGAAGTACGAATTCGAAGCGCCGAAGTATGACGTCGACGAGTGCCGCCAGCGCGGCATGACCTTCGCAGCTCCGCTCAAGGTGACGCTGCGCCTCATCGTGTTCGATGTGGACCCGGAAACGCAGGCGAAGTCGGTCAAGGACATCAAGGAGCAGGACGTCTACATGGGCGATATCCCGCTCATGACGTCGAACGGCACCTTCATCGTGAACGGCACCGAGCGCGTGATCGTTTCGCAGATGCACCGTAGCCCTGGCGTGTTCTTCGATCACGACAAAGGCAAGACGCATTCGTCGGGCAAGCTCCTGTTCGCCGCCCGCATCATCCCGTATCGCGGCTCGTGGCTCGACATCGAGTTCGACGCCAAAGACATCGTGCATGCGCGTACCGACCGCCGCCGCAAAATTCCGGTGACGTCGCTCTTGTATGCGCTCGGCCTCGACGCCGAAGAAATCCTGCGCACGTTCTACGAAATCATCGCCTACAAGCGCACGAAGGACGGCGCGTGGCGCGTTCCGTTCGATCCGCGCCGCATGAAGGGCTTCCAGGCGATCGTCGACCTGCATGACGCCGACACCGGCGAAGTCGTGATCGAGGCGGGCAAGAAGCTTTCGGTGCGTCAGGCGCGTCAGCTCGCCGACAAGGGCCTGCAGGCGATCAAGCTCACCAACGAGGACATCTACGGCCAGTACATTGCCCAAGACATCGTCAACCCGCAGACCGGCGAAATCTTCGTCGAAGCGGGTGCCGAAATCGACGAGAAGGTCATCGCGACGCTCGACGAAGCCGGCTACGATGAAATCCCGATCCTCGATATCGATCACGTCACGGTCGGCGCCTATATCCGCAACACACTTACGGTCGACAAGAACAACACGCGCGAAGAAGCGCTGTTCGACATCTATCGCGTGATGCGTCCGGGCGAGCCGCCGACGGTGGATACCGCGGAAGCCATGTTCAACTCGCTGTTCTTCGATCCGGAGCGCTACGATCTCTCCGCGGTCGGCCGCGTGAAGATGAACATGCGCCTTGACCTTACCGCGGAAGACACGATCCGCGTGTTGCGTAAGGAAGACATCATCGCTGTCATCCGCACGTTGCTCGATCTGCGCGACGGCAAGGGCGACATCGACGACATCGACCATCTCGGCAATCGCCGCGTGCGTTCGGTCGGCGAGTTGATGGAAAATCAGTATCGCCTTGGATTGTTGCGCATGGAGCGCGCGATCAAGGAGCGCATGTCGTCGGTCGATATCGACACCGTCATGCCGCAGGACTTGATCAACGCGAAGCCGGCGGCTGCCGCCGTGCGCGAGTTCTTCGGCTCCTCGCAGCTCTCGCAGTTCATGGACCAGACCAATCCGCTGTCCGAGATCACGCACAAGCGCCGTCTCTCGGCGCTCGGACCGGGCGGCCTTACGCGCGAACGCGCGGGCTTCGAGGTGCGCGACGTGCACCCGACGCACTACGGCCGCATCTGCCCGATCGAAACGCCGGAAGGTCCGAACATCGGCCTGATCAACTCGCTCGCGACTTTCGCGCGCATCAACAAATACGGTTTCATCGAGAGCCCGTATCGCCGGGTGAAAGACGGCCGCGTCACGGAAGAGGTGATCTATCTCTCCGCGATGGAGGAAGGGAAGTACTACGTCGCGCAGGCGAACGTTCCGCTCGACGGCAATGGCAAGTTCACCGAAGACCAGATCGTCTGCCGTCACCAGGGCGACGTGCTGCCGGTCCCAGTCGAGCGCGTCGACTTCATGGACGTGTCGCCGAAGCAGCTGGTTTCGGTCGCGGCGGCCTTGATCCCGTTCCTCGAGAACGACGACGCCAACCGCGCGCTGATGGGCTCGAACATGCAGCGTCAGGCGGTCCCGCTGGTCCGCGCCGAAGCGCCGTTCGTCGGCACCGGCATGGAAGGCGTGGTCGCGCGCGACTCGGGTGCCGCGATCGCGGCACGCCGCACCGGCGTGGTCGACCAGATCGACGCGACCCGTATCGTCATCCGCGCGACGGAAGACAACGACCCGACGAAGTCGGGCGTCGACATCTATCGCCTGATGAAGTTCCAGCGCTCCAACCAGAACACCTGCATCAACCAGCGTCCGCTGGTGCGTGTCGGCGATCAGGTGAAGAAGGGCGATATCATCGCCGACGGTCCTTCGACCGAACTCGGCGAACTTGCGCTCGGCAAGAACGTGCTCGTCGCGTTCATGCCGTGGAACGGCTACAACTTCGAGGACTCGATCCTGCTCTCCGAGCGGATCGTGAAGGACGACGTGTTCACCTCCATTCACATCGAAGAATTCGAAGTGATGGCGCGCGACACCAAGCTCGGACCCGAAGAGATCACGCGCGACATTCCGAACGTCTCGGAAGAAGCGCTGAAGAATCTCGACGAGGCCGGCATCGTCTATATCGGCGCGGAAGTTCGCGCCGGCGACATCCTGGTCGGCAAGATCACGCCGAAGGGCGAAAGCCCGATGACGCCGGAAGAGAAATTGCTTCGCGCGATTTTCGGCGAAAAAGCCGCCGACGTCCGCGATACCTCGCTCAAGGTTCCGCCAGGAGTGCAGGGCACGGTCGTCGAAGTCCGCGTCTTCAACCGCCACGGCGTCGATAAGGACGAACGTGCGCTTGCGATCGAGCGCGAGGAAATCGAACGCCTCGCCAAGGACCGCGACGACGAACAGGCGATCCTCGACCGCAACGTGTTCGGCCGTCTCGCCGAGATGCTCGACGGCAAGGAAGCGACCGCGGGCCCGAAGAACTTCAAGAAGGACTCGAAAATCACGCGCGACGTGCTGAACGAGTACCCGCGTCAGCAGTGGTGGCAGTTCGCTGTCAGCAATGAGCGGCTGATGGGCGAGATCGAAGCCGTGCGCAAGCAGTACGACGATGCGAAGAAGCGCCTCGAGCAGCGCTTCCTCGACAAGGTCGAGAAGCTGCAGCGCGGCGACGAACTCCCGCCGGGCGTGATGAAGATGGTCAAGGTCTTCGTCGCGGTGAAGCGCAAGACGCAGCCGGGCGACAAGATGGCCGGCCGTCACGGCAACAAGGGTGTCGTCTCGAAGATCGTGCCGCAGGAAGACATGCCGTTCCTCGCGGACGGTCAGCCGGTCGATATCGTGCTGAACCCGCTCGGCGTGCCTTCGCGTATGAACGTCGGCCAGATTCTCGAAACGCATCTCGGCTGGGCTTGCGCCGGTTTGGGCAGCCTTGTCGCGAAGGCGGTCGACGAATACATGGCGCAAGGCAATACCAAGCCGCTCAAGGAAACGCTGTCCAAGATCTACGGCAAGGACGAAACCATCGCCTCGCTGGACGATAAGGGACTGATGGAGCTCGGCAACAATCTTCGCCGCGGCGTTCCGATGGCAACGCCCGTGTTCGACGGTGCCAAGGAAAAAGACATCGAAGACATGCTTCAGGTCGCGGGCTTGGAGAGCTCCGGTCAGGTGCAGCTCTATGATGGACGCACCGGCGACGCTTTCGACCGTAAGGTGACGGTCGGCTACATCTATATGCTGAAGCTGCATCACCTCGTGGACGACAAGATCCACGCGCGTTCGATCGGTCCGTACTCGCTCGTTACCCAGCAGCCGCTGGGCGGCAAGGCGCAGTTCGGCGGCCAGCGTTTCGGCGAAATGGAAGTCTGGGCGCTCGAAGCCTACGGCGCTGCCTACACGCTGCAGGAAATGCTCACGGTGAAGTCGGACGACGTGGCCGGCCGCACCAAGGTCTACGAAGCGATCGTCCGCGGCGACGACGCCTTCGAAGCGGGCATTCCGGAAAGCTTCAACGTGCTGGTCAAGGAAATGCGTTCGCTCGGCCTCAACGTCGATCTCGTTTCGACGAAGGTCAAGACGGCAGCCCCGCAAGAGGCTGCGGAGTAACAGGCAGGCGCGGGGAGTTTCTCCCCGCGTCGGTTTTGTTTGGAATTCGAATTGAACTGATCCTCCGGCAGCGGGATGCCCGCTCACCCGGACAAAGGAGAAGGTAATGAACCAAGAGGTAATGAATCTGTTCGGTCCGCAGACGCCGGCTCAGGTCTTCGACCAGATCCGCATCTCGATCGCGTCTCCGGAAAAGATTCTGTCCTGGTCTTACGGCGAAATCAAAAAGCCGGAGACGATCAACTATCGTACCTTCAAGCCGGAGCGCGACGGGCTGTTCTGTGCGCGCATCTTCGGCCCGATCAAGGATTACGAGTGCTTGTGCGGCAAGTACAAGCGCATGAAGTACAAGGGCATCATCTGCGAAAAGTGCGGCGTCGAAGTCACGCTGCAGCGCGTTCGCCGCGAGCGCATGGGCCATATCGAACTGGCCGCGCCGGTCGCGCATATCTGGTTCCTGAAGTCGCTGCCCTCGCGCATCGGCCTTCTGCTCGACATGACGCTCAAGGATCTCGAGCGCATTCTCTATTTCGAATATTATGTCGTGCTGGAGCCGGGGCTGACGCCGCTGAAAGACCGTCAGCTGCTTTCGGAAGAAGAGTATCTGAAGGCGCAGGAAGAATTCGGCGACGACAGCTTCACGGCGAAGATCGGCGCGGAAGCGATCCGCGACCTGATGAAGACGCTCGAACTCGACAAGATCGCAGCCGAACTGCGCGTCGAGATCAAGGAGTCGACTTCGGAACTGAAGCCGAAGAAGCTCGCCAAGCGCCTGAAGCTGATCGAAGCGTTCCAGCAGTCCGGCAACAAGCCGGACTGGATGATCATGACCGTCGTTCCGGTGATCCCGCCGGACCTGCGCCCGCTCGTTCCGCTGGACGGCGGCCGCTTCGCGACCTCCGATCTCAACGATCTCTATCGCCGTGTCATCAACCGCAACAACCGTCTGAAACGGCTGATCGAACTCAAGGCGCCGGACATCATCATCCGCAACGAAAAGCGCATGTTGCAGGAGGCCGTCGACGCCTTGTTCGACAACGGCCGCCGCGGCCGCGTCATCACCGGCGCGAACAAGCGTCCGCTGAAGTCGCTCGCCGACATGCTCAAGGGCAAGCAGGGCCGCTTCCGCCAGAACCTCCTTGGCAAGCGCGTCGACTATTCCGGCCGTTCGGTGATCGTCGTCGGTCCCGAGCTTAAGCTGCATCAGTGCGGCTTGCCGAAGAAGATGGCACTCGAACTCTTCAAGCCGTTCATCTATTCGCGGCTCGAAGCGAAGGGCCTGTCCACCACGGTTAAGCAAGCGAAGAAGCTCGTCGAAAAAGAGAAGCCCGAAGTCTGGGATATTCTCGACGAGGTCATTCGCGAGCACCCGGTTCTTCTGAACCGCGCGCCGACGCTGCATCGTCTCGGCATTCAGGCCTTCGAGCCGACGCTGATCGAAGGCAAGGCGATCCAGCTGCATCCGCTGGTCTGCGCCGCCTTCAACGCCGACTTCGACGGCGACCAGATGGCCGTGCACGTTCCGCTGTCGCTCGAAGCGCAGCTGGAAGCGCGCGTGCTGATGATGTCCACGAACAACATCCTGCATCCCGCGAACGGCTCGCCGATCATCGTGCCGTCACAGGATATCGTGCTCGGTCTCTATTACCTGTCGCTGATGCGCGAGAAGGAGCCCGGCGAAGGCATGATGTTCGGCAACATGGGCGAACTCGAACACGCGCTCTCTTCCGGCGCGGTGTCGCTGCACGCCAAGATCAAGGGCCGCTTCGTCACGGTCGACGAGAAGGGCAACAAGGTTTCGAAAATCTACGAAACCACGCCGGGCCGCATGATGCTCGGCGAGGTGTTGCCGCGCGACCATCGCGTGCCGTTCGACGTCGTGAACAAGCTCATGACCAAGCGCGAAATCTCGGGAATGATCGATCAGGTCTACCGCCACTGCGGTCAGAAGGAGACGGTCATCTTCTGCGATCGCATCATGGCGCTCGGCTTCCATCACGCGTTCAAGGCCGGCATCTCGTTCGGCAAGGACGACATGGTGGTGCCGACCAAGAAGTGGGGGCTCGTCGACGAGACCCGCACGCTCGTGAAAGAATTCGAGCAGGAATATAACGACGGTCTGACCACCGAACGCGAGAAATACAACAAGGTGGTCGATGCCTGGGACAAGTGCACCAAACGCATCGCCGAAGAGATGATGAAGGAAATCTCGGCCGTGAAGAAGGAGCCTTCCGGCCGCGAGAAGCCCATCAACTCGATCTATATGATGTCGCACTCGGGTGCGCGCGGTTCTCCGGAGCAGATGAAACAGCTCGCGGGGATGCGCGGCCCGATGGCGAAACCCTCCGGCGAAATCATCGAGAGCCCGATCATCTCGAACTTCAAGGAAGGCCTCTCGGTGCTTGAGTACTTCAACTCGACGCACGGCGCGCGTAAGGGTCTCGCCGACACTGCGCTGAAAACCGCGAACTCGGGCTACCTCACGCGCCGTCTCGTCGACGTCGCGCAGGATTGCATCGTGACCGAAGAAGACTGCGGTACGAAGCAGGGCATCAAGATGCGCTCGATCGTGGACGCGGGCACCGTCGTCGCTTCGCTCGGCAGCCGTATTCTCGGCCGCACCGTGCTCGAAGACATCAACGATCCGGCAACCGGCAAGGCTCTGGTCAAGAAAGGCGTGCTGCTCGACGAGCCGCATGTCGACCAGATCACCAAGGCCAAGGTGCAGGAGGTCCGCATCCGTTCGCCGCTCACCTGCGAAACGATCACGGGTATCTGCCGCAAGTGCTACGGCCGCGACCTCGCGCGCGGTACGCCGGTCAACCTCGGCGAGGCTGTCGGCGTGATCGCCGCGCAGTCGATCGGCGAGCCCGGCACGCAGCTCACGATGCGTACCTTCCACATCGGCGGCGCGGCGCAGCTTGCCGAGCAGTCCTTCGTGGAATCGAACTTCGAAGGCACGGTCAAGATCAAGAACCGCGAACTCGCCAAGAACTCGGACAGCGACATGATCGCGATGACCCGCACGATGTCGGTCATCATCGTGGATCAGGACGGCACCGAGCGCGCGACGCACCGCATTCCTTTCGGCGCACGCGTGAAGGTCGACGAAGGTCAGAAGATCATCCGCGGCCAGCGTATCGCGGAGTGGGACTCGTACTCGCGTCCGATCCTTACCGAAGTCGAGGGTCATGTCGCGTTCGAAGACCTCGTCGAAGGCGCTTCGCTTTCGGAAACGGTCGACGAGGCGACGGGCATCTCCCGCCGTATGGTCACCGATTGGCGCGGCTCGGTTCGCAAGAACGAAGAACTGCGTCCCGCGGTCGTGATCAAGGGCGCCGAAGGCGCGCTGGCGAAGCTGAAACTCCGCCGCTCCGGCGCGGAAGCGCGCTACACGCTTCCGGTCGATGCGATTCTTTCGGTCGAGCCGGGCGAGTCGGTCAAGGCCGGCGACGTGCTCGCGCGCGTTCCGACCGAAGGTGCGAAGACCCGCGACATCACCGGCGGTCTGCCGCGTGTCGCGGAATTGTTCGAAGCGCGCCGTCCGAAGGAATCGGCGGTCATCGCCGAAACCGCCGGCGTTATCTCGTTCGGCAAGGACTACAAGAACAAGTATCGCCTCTCGATCGTGCCCTCCGACTCCAAGCTCGAGCCGGTCGAATATCTCATTCCGAAGAGCCGCCACGTTTACGTGCAGGACGGCGACACAGTCGAGAAGGGCGACTACATCGTGGACGGCAATCCGGCGCCGCACGACATTCTGGCGATCAAGGGCATCGAGGAACTTGCCGCTTACCTCGTGAACGAGATCCAGGAGGTCTACCGGCTGCAGGGCGTCGGCATCAACGACAAGCACATCGAGGTGATCGTTCGCCAGATGCTGCAGAAGGTCGAGGTGTCGGATCCGGGCGAAACCGGTCTCTTGAAGTCCGAGCAAATGGACAAGATCGAGTTCGACGTGATCAACGCCCGTGCCAAGGAAGAAGGGAAGAAGATCGCGGTCGCCACGCCGGTGTTGCTCGGCATCACCAAGGCGTCGCTGCAGACCCGCTCCTTCATCTCTGCGGCGTCGTTCCAGGAGACCACGCGCGTCCTCACCGAAGCCGCCGTCAACGGCAAGGTCGATACGCTCGAAGGCCTGAAAGAGAACGTCATCGTCGGCCGTCTCATCCCGGCCGGCACCGGTGCCGCGATGGCGCATCTTCGCACTGTTGCGACCAAGCGCGACGATCTCATCGTCGCCGAACGCGACAAGGAAAAGCCGGAAGCAGCACCTGCGCTGCCGGCGGCGGAATAAGCTCCGCTTTACACACGATAAAAAAAGGCCGCCCTTCGGGGCGGCCTTTTTGTTATTCCACGCTGCGGCCGTTTCCGCCTCCCATGTTCTGAGGAGACAAAATTGCGTGGCGTGCTGCTACGAATCCTATGCCGGTGCTGTCCTGCCTATTGCACTTATCGATTGAGTGCCGGTCCAAGGTTTCGAAGGGGGAATTGCAGACCATTTATTTTTACCTTCAGGGCTGCTCGAAAGGGCGGCCCTTATTCTTTCGGAGGCGGAGTGTATGAAGGCGGGTATGAATCGAACGGCCTTCTTTTTGTTGCTGGCGTCACTCGTCGTTGCTCCTTTTCCGGTTTGTGCCCAGACGCCGCTTGCATCGCGCGAGACTACGGGACTGAGCGAAGGTGACCGGCTTGCCGCGGCGAGGGCTGAATTGGAGGCGCTCGATCTCGACCATCCGATCGATAACTTCGAGTGGAGCGGGCCGGACGGGACGCAAGGGCTCTTGATCGTCAGCAGCGAATTTCCGAGCGTCTATGGCATGGGCGGCTGTCGCCGCTTGATCCACATTATCCGGCACGCAAACGATCGCGGCATGAACCCGACGTTCGACGGCGTCGTTTGCCGCGACTGGGAAGGAAAATGGTCCGTCCGAAAGCCATGAGGAAATGGCCTGCCGTGCTATGCCGGGCGCCCAATGGGAGCCGGACGAGTAAAATGCCAGATTTTCTAAGGTATCCGGGTAGGAAAAAGGACGCGGCTGCTGGATGGGCGCGCATCCCGCCCCATATGACCGCCACAAGGGGCAAAACGTCTCGAAAACCCGCGATTCCCAAGGGGTTTTTGCCTTGACGCAACCCGCGCAGCGAGTCTAAAACCCCGCAACTTGCAGGCAGGCGGTCGGATCCGCGGATTAGCGCAACAGCGCAGATCAAGGGTTCCGAGACGCTGCCTCTGACTACGAAGACGTCAGATCAGGGTCCTATGACCGGGCCGGGGCAACCCGAACTCGGTCCTCTGTGCAGATAAATGAGCGCTTTTCCGTGAGCCAAGCGGAAACAGCGCACGTTTCGTTTGCTCGTTTTTCTACTGCTGCTGGAGCCGGACGCGGCTTCCAGCGAAAAAGGGTGAAGGCCGAATGCCTACGATTAACCAGCTGATCCGCAAGCCTCGGGTTGCGCCGCGCTACAGAAATAAAGTGCCGGCGCTCCAGGCGAGCCCGCAGAAGCGCGGCGTCTGCACGCGCGTCTACACGACGACCCCGAAGAAGCCGAACTCGGCGCTTCGTAAGGTCGCCAAGGTTCGTCTCACGAACGGCTTCGAAGTGATCGGTTACATCCCGGGCGAGGGCCACAACCTGCAGGAACACTCGGTGGTCATGATCCGCGGCGGCCGCGTGAAGGACCTTCCGGGCGTCCGCTATCACATTCTCCGCGGCGTCCTCGATACGCAGGGCGTCAAGAACCGCAAACAGCGCCGTTCGCTCTACGGCGCGAAGCGTCCGAAGTGACCCGAGCATAGCGAGGGTCATCCCCGGACAAGCGAAGCGAAAGCCGAGCGCGATCCGGGGATCGCGAAACAGGAATTAGGAACTGGATGGCCGGGTCGAGCCCGGCCATGAGGTAGAAAAAAGATGTCACGCCGTCACCGCGCAGAAAAACGCGAAACCCTCCCGGATCCGAAGTTCGGATCGGTCGTCGTCAACCGCTTCATGAACGCGGTGATGAAAGAGGGCAAAAAGTCCGTCGCCGAAGGCATCGTTTACGGCGCGCTCGAGCAGATCGAAGCGAAGGCCAAAACCAGCCCGCTCACCGTTTTCCAGACCGCGCTCGATAACGTCGCGCCGTCGGTCGAAGTCCGTTCGCGCCGCGTCGGTGGTGCGACCTATCAGGTGCCGGTCGAAGTCCGCCCCGACCGCCGCCAGGCGCTCGCGATCCGCTGGCTGATCACCGCCGCGCGCGAACGTAACGAAAAAACGATGGTGGACCGTCTGTCGGGCGAACTGCTCGACGCGAGCAACAACCGGGGCAACGCCGTCAAAAAGCGCGAAGACACGCATCGCATGGCCGAAGCGAACCGCGCTTTCTCCCATTATCGCTGGTAACGCGCAGAAACCGGCCAGGATCAACCATGCCCCGCAATCATAAAATCGAAGACTACCGCAACTTCGGCATCATGGCGCATATCGACGCCGGCAAGACGACGACGACCGAGCGGATTCTTTATTACACCGGCAAGTCCCACAAGATCGGCGAAGTCCATGACGGCGCCGCCACGATGGACTGGATGGAGCAAGAGCAGGAGCGCGGCATCACGATCACGTCGGCTGCGACCACCGCGTTCTGGAACGACAAGCGTCTGAACATCATCGACACTCCGGGTCACGTCGACTTCACCATCGAAGTCGAGCGTAGCTTGCGCGTACTCGACGGCGCCGTCGTCGTGCTCGACGGCAACCAGGGCGTCGAGCCGCAGACCGAGACCGTCTGGCGTCAGGGCGACAAGTACAAAGTCCCGCGCATCGTGTTCGCGAACAAGATGGACAAGATCGGCGCGGACTTCTTCAAGTGTCTCGACGACATCGTGAAGCGTCTCGGCGCGAAACCGGTTGCGATCCAGTTGCCGATCGGCGCGGAAGCAAACTTCAAGGGCGTCATCGACCTCGTGAAGATGAAAGCGATCGTCTGGCAGGACGAGTCGCTCGGCGCGAAGTTCGATTACACCGACATTCCCGCCGACATGATGGATCAGGCGAAGGAATATCGCGAAAAGCTCGTCGAGGCGGCTGTCGAACTCGACGACGCAGCTTTGGAAAAGTTTCTCGAAGGCACCGAACCGGACGAAGCGACGCTACACCGTCTTATCCGCAAGGCCGTGCTGACCAGCGCCTTCTATCCGGTGCTCGCGGGCTCCGCGTTCAAGAACAAGGGCGTGCAACCGCTGCTCGACGCGGTTGTCGCGTATCTCCCGTCGCCGGTCGACGTTCCGGCGATCAAGGGCGAGGACGACAAAGGCAACGAAGTTCTGCGTAAGGCGAACGACTCGGATCCGCTTGCCCTGCTTGCGTTCAAGATCATGGACGACCCGTTCGTCGGCACGATCACTTTCTGCCGCATCTATTCGGGTGTGCTCCAGTCGGGCACCGGCGTCGTGAACTCGACGCGCGAAAAGAAAGAGCGCATCGGCCGCATGTTGCTGATGCACGCGAACAACCGCGAAGACATCAAGGAAGCGTTCGCCGGCGACATCGTCGCGCTCGCGGGCCTGAAAGAAGTCCGCACCGGCGATACGCTGTGCGACCCGGACAAGCAGGTCATTCTCGAGCGCATGGAATTCCCGGAACCGGTCATCGAAATCGCGATCGAGCCGAAGTCGAAGGCCGACCAGGAAAAGCTGGGCGTGGCACTTGCGAAGCTCGCCGCCGAAGACCCGTCGTTCCGCGTGTCTACCGATCAGGAGTCCGGCCAGACCATTCTCAAGGGCATGGGCGAACTTCACCTCGACATCAAAGTCGATATCCTGAAGCGCACCTATAAGGTCGACGCCAATATCGGCGCGCCGCAGGTCGCCTATCGCGAAAAGATATCGAAGCCGGCCACCGTCGACTACACCCACAAGAAGCAGTCGGGCGGTTCGGGTCAGTTCGCGCGCGTGAAGATCGAGCTCGAGCCGAACGAGCCGGGCAAGGGCTTCGAATTCGAGAACGAGATCGTCGGCGGCGCGGTGCCGAAGGAATACATCCCCGGCGTCGAGAAGGGCCTCGAGTCGGTGCTCGGCGCGGGCGTGCTCGCCGGCTTCCCGGTCGTCGATCTCAAGGTTCGCCTCGTAGACGGCAACTATCACGACGTCGACTCGTCGGCACTCGCCTTCGAAATCGCGTCGCGCGCGGCACTTCGCGAAGGTCTGCAAAAGGGCGGCTCGGTGCTGCTCGAGCCGATCATGAAGGTCGAAGTGGTGACCCCGGAAGATTACACCGGCTCGGTCATCGGCGACTTGAACTCGCGCCGTGGCCAGATTCAGGGTCAGGATATGCGCGGCAACGCCAACGTGATCAACGCGATGGTGCCGCTCGCCAATATGTTCGGTTACGTGAACAACCTGCGTTCGTTCTCGCAGGGCCGCGCAACCTTCACGATGCAATTCGACCACTACGAACAAGTTCCGAACAACGTCGCACAAGAGGTTCAGGCGAAATACGCCTGAGCCTTTTGCATTTGGATTCAACAGGACTTCGCCGCTTAGGCTGAACGGAGAGCAAGATGGCCAAGGAAAAATTTGAACGCAACAAACCGCATTGTAATATTGGCACGATCGGTCACGTCGATCACGGCAAGACGTCGCTGACGGCTGCGATCACGAAGGTGCTTGCGGAGACG
>JAIELW010000005.1 GCA_019752575.1 Xanthobacteraceae bacterium
GCCATCATACATCACGAGAATCATGTGTCGTTGTACCATCAGATACTCCTTGGTTTTGGCGACGCAGTGAACAACGCGCTTATCACGTGCATAAAAAGAATGGCGACAATGGGAGGTTTAGTTGAGCGTGATGTTTCCGCAAATCATTGACATGCGCTTGCGTCCGCCAATTCCGGCTTGGACGAAAGGTTCGGTGTTTCGCACGGCGATGCACTACCCGCGCAATTGCGTATCCTTCAAGGGTCCGCGTTCTGCATGGTTGGAGTCGCTCGATCTTCTGTTCGAAGAGATGGACTCTGCTTGCATTAAGTACGGAGTACTGATGGGGCGAGCAGCCTCCGGAGCAGGAACCCTTGGCGGCGTTGCGAACCGAGATATTGTGGATGCCGTCGTGAAGTGGCCGGATCGGTTCCTTGGTTTTATTGGAATTGATCTTGAAGCCATTCCGCAGGGTCTTGCCGAGGTGCGCGAGTTCGGGCGTGCAACGAACATCAAGGGCATTTCGATTGAGCCCGGCTCGGGGGTGCGGCCGCGCTGGAGCGACGACGAAAGTTTGAATCCGATCTACGAAATCGCAGAAGAATTCGATCTCCCGGTTTCTATTTCGCTCTCCGGTCTTCTGTCGGCGCTTGGCGGCCATGACATTACATGGTCGAGCCCGGTATCGATTCAGCGCGCGGCGCAGCGGTTTCCACGCGTCAAGTTTATCGTTTCGCACGCGGCGTGGCCTTACGCGGAAGAGATGGTGGTTGTTGCGTTGGCATGTTCGAATATTTACATGTCGCCCGATCTCTATGGTGCCACGGTTGGCATGATTTGCGCCGACACTTACGTGAAGGGCGCCAACATGTTTCTCGAGGACCGCACGTTGTTCGGCTCTGCTTATCCGACCAAGGATATCCAGGAGGCGGTCCGCGATACGCTTGCTCTCGGGTACAGGGAAGATATCATACCCAAGATCCTGTGGCAGAACGCGGCGAAGCTTTTGAAGATCAAAGGCTGATGCCAAAATCATGGTATAATGCGCTCGGCGCGGAGCTTGCCAAACAAGCGGCGAAACATGCTTTCTGCATCGAGCGTCTCGTTCCAGCCGGCACGGCGGACTTTCGAGGTGCTAGACATCTGGTCGAACGTGGCGGCGTAGACCCAGTCGACGAAATCCCACTTTACGAGATCCTGAATTCGGTAGGGCTTAAGGCCGTGTTTTTTGCAAATGCTTGCCCACAGCGGTTCCTTGTCGGCCATGAAGCGGGCAAGGTTAATGGTCTGAACCGGCCCTGGCTTCATGCCGAAGCATTCGGCAATCGCCGGCCAGACATTCTCCCAGCGGTCGAATTCGCCGTTAGTGAGATTGAACGCTTGATTTGCACATGCAGGGTTTTCGCTTCCCCAGAGCAGCGCTCGCGCAAGGAGAGAGGCGTCGGTGAATTGGTAGACAGCCCTGAAAGCACTCGGTGCGCCGGGAAAGCGCAAAGGCAGGCCGAGTTCCCGAGACACCGTTGCATAGATGGCGAGCCCAGTCAGTTGGTTCATCGCACTGCCGACCGAAGTGCCGCAGAAACCGTGGGGACGCCACGATGACCAATTCCATATTTTTCCGCGCTGGTACGCTTCAATCCAGTCTTGCTGGTCGTAGTAAAAGTTCGGCGGCATGTGTCGTGGATCGTCTTCTGTCGCGGGCGTTTTGTATGGACCTAAGTGATTGCCATACCATTTGCTTCCCTGCACAATCGCGATATGCCGCAATCGCGGCGACGTCGATTCTATCGACGTAACGAGATTTTTCAGCATGCTCAAATTGGGCGCGACTTCTTCGGCAAGCGTAGGTTGGGGCGCATACGCCGCAAAAAATACGTGCGTAGCGTCACCCATCTCTTCCGCGGCGCGTTTTGTCTCTGCAGGATCGTTCAGATCCACCGAAATGAATTTTGCGCTGCTTTCAAAATCTGGTTTGCGACGCGAAAGGGCGAATACTTCCCATTCGTCGCGGTTTTCAAGTTCGTCGAGTAGAGCCCGCCCGCCAACGCCAAGCGCTCCAGCAACGATGCAACGAAACTTCGCCATTTTCTCTACTCCGGCTTTTTCCGAGACCGCATTGATACAATGAAAGCAAAGGCAAAGAGCAAGTCAGCAAAGAAGCGCCGTTCCAGCACCCGCGGCAGTAAGATGTCGCGGCCAGAGGAAAACGGACTCTCGCTCTACAAGCGCATCAAGATGGATGTCACGCGCATGCTCAGCAGCGGTGACACCAATCCGAACGACCCACTTCCGACCGAGAAGCAGCTCGCTGCGCGGTTTAATGTAAGCATCGGCACCGTTCGACGCGCGATGGACGATCTCGTCGCCGAGCATATTGTCGTGCGTCAGCAAGGGCGTGGCACATTCCTTGCGGCCCTCAGCCCCGAGCGTATGCTGAACCGGTTCTGGCCGATCTTCCGGCAGGACGGTGTGCGCGTAATCCCGATCGTACAGACACTCTCTTTTGAGGAGGGGCGTGCTGACGCGGAAGTCGCAGAAGCGCTCGGATTGCACAAGGGCGATCCGATTTATCGGATCGTCAACGTGCTCCTGATGGGCGGCAATCCGGTGATCCTCGATGAGATCAATCTCTCGAAGAAACTTTACTTCGGCATGCGCGAGGAGGAACTCGTCGCGCGCGAAACCACAATGTACGGCTACTATCAGAGTCATTTCGGCATCAACGTGTTTCGTGTTCTCGACCGCATGAACAGCGTTTTGGCGAACGAATGGAGCGCCAAAAGGCTGGGCGTAGCGGTGAATTCGCCGTTGTTATCGGTCATTCGTATCGCCTATGCATTCGGAAACCGGCCTGTCGAATTCCGCAAATCGGTTATCCGCACCGACGCATACGAATATCGCAACGCAATCGGCGGTGAGATTCGCGTTGATTGAGTTGAATCTGCTTGTCGCGGCAGCCGACAACGTATATTAATACATATAGATGAATTTGAGAAACGTAAAGTCTTTGTTTTGCAAAGGCTTAAACGTTTCCCTGCGGTGGAACACGCCAATCATGCAGCGGATTAAGAGCTTATTTGTTGCCAATCGCGGAGAAATCGCCGTCCGCATTATTCGCGCCTGTCGCGAACTTGGGATCGCCTCGGTGCAGGCATACTCCGAGGCAGACAGTGAATCGCTCGCTGTCAAACTCGCGGACAAGGCGGTCTGCGTTGGTGCGGCGCCTTCGAAAGATAGTTATCTCAATCGCAAAGCGCTGATCGACGCCGTGAAAGCCGCGGGCGCAGACGCAATCCATCCCGGCTATGGCTTTCTTTCTGAGAATGCCGAATTCGCCGATGAATGCGTGAAGGCCGGCCTCATCTATGTTGGACCTGAAGCATCGGTTATCCGCATGATGGGTGACAAGGCTGCTGCTCGTCGTCTCGCGCTCGATGTAGGCGTTCCGATAACGATGGGTTCTCCTGACCCAATCAAATCTCCAGACGAAGCAATCGAAATTGGTAAGCGCATTGGCTATCCGCTTCTTGTAAAAGCCGCGGCGGGCGGCGGCGGCCGTGGTATGCGTGTGGTTACGCAAGAGAGTGAACTGCGGGAAAGTCTTGAACGTGCGGCGGCTGAAGCAACAGCTGCGTTCGGTGACGGCTCACTCTATATCGAAAAATATCTCTCCCCGGTCCGGCACGTCGAAGTGCAAGTGATCGGCGATGGCAAGGACGTCATTCACCTCGGCGAGCGTGACTGCACAATCCAGCGCAGGCATCAGAAGCTCGTGGAGGAGGGACCATCTCCTGCGCTGACACCTGCTTTGCGCGAACGCTTAACCGCGTCTGCAGTCGCGCTGGCAAAGCATGTTGGTTACCGCAACGCTGGTACGCTCGAATACATCGTCGATGCCGCGAAGCAGGAGTTCTATTTCATTGAGATGAATACGCGAATTCAGGTCGAGCATCCGGTAACCGAGATGCTGACTGGGCTCGATCTTGTGAAGATGCAAATTCGGATCGCTGACGGCGAGCTACTTTCGGTAAAGCAGTCGGACGTGCAGACCTCCGGGCATGTGATCGAGTGCCGCATTAACGCGGAGGATCCGGAGAAAGGCTTTATGCCTCGCCCTGGGGTGCTCAGCGAATACTCGGCACCTTCTGGTCCCGGCGTCCGCGTCGATAGCCACGCGTATCCCGGTTACAAACTTCCGCCGCATTACGACTCGCTCATCGCAAAACTTCTTGTGTGGGGTTCGGATCGGACCGAAGCGCTTTCGCGCATGCAGCGTGCGCTCGGCGAATTTCAGATCAGCGGTGTGCCGACCACGATCGAGTTTCACAAGCGTTTGATCCGCGAGCCGGACTTTATCGCAAGCAATATTCACACGCGCTACGTCAAGGAACACATGTGGGCGGGTCATCCGACCCAGCACATGCTGTGATAAGTGTAGAGACGAGTTGGGGTAGTGATGACAATTGAAGCCAAGTTGAACGAACTCGCCACCCGCAAAGCAAAGGCGCTTGGCATGGGCGGAGCCGAGAAACTTGCTAATCGCCGCGCCGAGGGAAATCTGAACGCGCGCGAGCGTATCGATGCGCTGCTTGATGCGGGTAGCTACGTCGAGAGCGGCCTCTACGCGACGTCTCACATTCAAGAAGTCAGAGAGAAGACGCCGGCGGATGGCAAGATCGCCGGATATGGAAAGATCGACGGCCGCTCGGCTGCAGTTGTGTCGAACGACATGACAGTGATGGGCGCGTCGAGCTCGGTAGTCAACGGCAAGAAAATCCGCCACATGCGTGAGGTGGCGAGCAAGAACGGAATGCCGCTGATCTTTCTTGGCGAGTCGACTGGTGCCCGTATGCCCGATCGCATGGGTGCGCAGGGACGCGCAATTCTCGGCCAGGATCCTGCTGAGTATCAGCGGCTGCGTCAGTCGCCTTGGGTCTCGGCGCTCCTCGGCTCCTGCTACGGTTCATCGACTTGGTACGCCTGCATGTCCGACTTTGTAGTCATGCGAAAAGGCGCGCAGATGGCGGTCGCGAGCAGCCGTGTTACGTCAATGGCGATCAATCAGCCGGTCGATGCGGAAGAACTTGGTGGCTGGAAACTGCATTGCGAGACTACAGGCCTTGCAGATCTTGCAGTCGATAGTGACGAGCAGGCGATTGCCGCGATAAAGCGCTTTCTCAGTTATCTGCCGAGTCATCACAACGAACCGTCCCCGGAGCATGATGTGTCAGCTGGGGCGGACGAGAATAGCAAGAAGATTCTCGACATCGTTCCTGCGGACGGTAGCAAAGTCTATGACGTACGTAAGGTCGTCGCGACGATCGCCGATCCCGGCAGCGTCTTCGAAACGAAAGCACGTTTCGGCAAGTCGCTTTCGACTTCACTGATCCGCCTCCAAGGTCGTACGGTTGGCATTCTTGCAAACAATCCGATGTTCAAGGGCGGTGCGATTGATGTCGATGCCTGCAACAAGGCGATATCGTTCCTCGTGTTATGCGACAGCTTCAATATTCCGATCGTTTTTCTCGTAGATCAGCCGGGCTTTCTGATCGGCCTTGAAGGCGAACGCCGGGCGGCGCCGAGCAAGATCATCAACTGGATGAACGCGCTCTCGCTCGTTACGGTACCGAAGATTTCCGTGATTATGCGAAAAAGTTACGGCCAGGCCTATCTGAACATGGGTGGCGGCCGGAATTCGGATGAGGTGATCTGCTGGCCGACGGCCGATCTTGGCTTCATGGCGCCTGAAGTGAGCGTGAACGTGCTCTACGGCGTGAAGAAGGAGGAAGATCCGGCGCGTTATGCAGAATTGCTGCAGCAGGTAACGCGCGACACTTCAGCATGGAATCTCGCGGCGCTTTACGAAACCCATGATGTGATTGATCCGCGCGATACGCGTAGCTGCCTGGTCTCAATGCTGGACGTGCATCGCAAGCGGATGGGAAGCGAAGTGGGCCGCCACCTCCTGAGTAATTGGCCGACTAGCTACTAAGTATAACAGAGGCATACATGGCAGACACCAAGGTCGTTTCCGAAGTTACAGGTTCGGTTTGGAAGGTGCTGGTTGCCGTCGGCGATTCAGTCGAAGCCGATTCGCCGGTAGTTCTTATCGAATCGATGAAGATGGAAATTCCGGTGCTCGCGCCAGACTCAGGTGTAGTAACCGAAATTCTTGTGGCGACAGGTGACCCAATCAGCGAAGGCCAGGCGGTCATCGCTTTGAAGACGTAGTGGAATGGTAGCTGACATAAAAGCAGTAGTTAGTGCTGCGCGCGGGCGAGGTGCCGTTGCTCTCGATGAGCCTATCGGAAAGGAGCTCCTTGCATCTTTCGGTGTCAGCGTTCCGGCATCGCGCGTTGTGAAGTGCGCTAGCGAACTTACATCTGCGATTGTAGACCTGAAGCCTCCTTACGTTCTGAAGGTAGTGTCGGCTGAAGTGATTCATAAGAGTGACTTTGGTGCCGTAAAGGTTGGATTGCGAGATCTTGCCGCCGTTCAAAAGGCACTTGCCGAGATCGATGCTTCGCTAAACAGAAAAGGTATTGGCGAGCGAAGCTGGCTCGTCGAAGAAATGGTGTCTGCCGGGTTGGAAATCGTCATCGGTGGTGTGGTTGATCCCGAATTTGGTCCGATGATCATGACCGGCCTCGGCGGCGTATTCGTCGAAGTCATGAAGGACGTTTCGTTCCGCATCTGCCCGATTACGCGGTCGGACGCGGAAGAGATGCTGGCTGAACTGCGCGGTGTAGCGCTTTTGCGGGGAGTGCGTGGACGCGCTCCGGTCTCGACCGAAGCAGTGATCGATACTCTCTTGAAGATCGGTGGTGAGAGCGGGCTGTTGACTAAAAGTGCGGACGAGATCGCAGAAATTGATATCAACCCGCTGATCGTGACACAGACAAGCGCAACCGCGGTCGATGCACGGTTCATTTTGCAACACGACGCTGAAGGGTGAAGCTTTGTCATTTTCCGCGTCAAACACCGAAGCGTTCAATGCGCTGTTCAATCCGAAATCGATTGCTGTTGTTGGTGCATCCGCGACCTCCGTGTCGGGCGGAAACCGGTTCATCCGTAACCTGAAAGCATTCGGCTACGCAGGCAATATTTTTCCGATCCATCCGTCGGCAAGCGAAATCGAAGGCATGCCGGTATATTCGTCAGTAAGCGTGACACCCGCATCGATCGACTATGCTTATGTCGCGGTCGGTGCACAGCAGGTGCCAAGTCTGCTCCGTTCCTTTGCAGGACGCGTACGCATTGCGCAGGTGATGTCAAGCGGCTTTAGCGAGTCCTCCGACGGCCACGAACTGGAGCGCGAACTTGTGCTTGCCGCGCAAGAAGCCAAGGTACGCGTGATCGGTCCTAATTGCCTTGGCGTTTATTCTCCTCGTGCGCGCGTAACGTTTACCGAGCGCACTACCGACGAGGTCGGTTCAGTCGGCATTGTATGCCAGAGCGGTGGTCTTGGCGTTGACATCATCCGCCGTGGTCAGAATCGCGGTGTACGTTTCAGCGGCCTTGTGACGGTTGGCAACTGCGCCGACGTTCGTCCGCACGAATTGCTCGAATACTTTCTCGCATCGCCTGAAACCGAAGTGATCGGTCTTTATCTCGAAGGTACAGGCGATGGCCGGCATTTGTTCGAGGCGCTACGCGGCGCGAAAGGAAAAAAACCTGTCGTTATCCTAAAGGGTGGCCGCACTGGTCAGGGCCTCAGGGCTGCAGCCTCTCACACAGGCGCCTTGGCGGGCAGCGACCATGGCTGGAAGGCAATGTCTGCGCAGACCGGCGCTGTCCTTGTCGATGAGTTGGACGCTTTTCTCGACGCACTTCTCGCATTTCAGTGTCTGCAACCTCGTGCGGTGACCACGAAACGCGCAGTGCTGTTCGGTAATGGCGGTGGCGCGAGCGTGCTCGGCACTGACGCTCTCGCACGCGCGGGTTTTGATGTTGCTCCGTTCGAACCATGCGTAGCGGCGAAGTTGCAGGCGATCAGGCTGCCGGCGGGCTCAAGCGTTCTCAATCCGATCGATTTGCCGGCGGGCGCCTTACAGCAGGATGAGGGCAGGGCAGCCGAAGCGATTTTCGATGCAATATCCGAAGGGGGCGGTACAGACGTTCTTGTTATGCACGTCAACATGACCGTGGTTATCTCGTTTCGGCATGTCGATATGCTCGGCAATTTAATTAATGCGGTGCTTCGCGTGAAGGCGCAAAACCGCTCCGGCATGCACGTCGTGCTCGTGCTGCGCTCCGACGGCGATCCTGACATCGAAGGACCCAAACGCGAATACCGCCGCCGCGCTGTTACCGCAGGGCTTCCCGTGTTCGACGAACTCAATTCAGCGGCGGAGGCCCTGGCATCTGTTCGCCATTTTGAAACATTTCGCGAGCGCCTGGCAAAGACCGCTCTGATTTAGGAGAGAATAATGCCGACTGATCTCGTAAACCTGCCGTCGATCCAGCTGCGCAATGTCAATGAGCAGGCTGGTATCCACTATCGCGGCATGCGCGACGCGATCATGCAGTCGGGCCCGATCGATGCGCATACCTGCGAACTTATCCTGATCGGCTGCTTCGCCGCGCGTGGCGCGGAGCGCTCGTTCCGCGTTCATGCACTGCGTGGCCTCAAAGCTGGCATCTCCAAGGAAGTACTGGAACAGGTTGTTATGATCCCGATGGGTGCTGCGTCCCCGCTTGCGGAAGTCACCAAAGTGCTCACGTGGCTCGACGAGGTCGTGACAGAGCATGCTGCGGACACCTGACGAACGTCTCTAAGCTCTCAATCCATCGAGAATGCCTTCGCTCGCGGGCACTTTTGGGGTCCGCGAGCAGTTAGAATAAGCCTGTTTGTGCAGCTCAAATATTGACAACATTAATGTTGACAATATTTGACGATCCATCATCCTTAGTGCTTGAGTCATTTCGCGGCAAGCGATTGCCACGGTCTGGCCAGATAGGGAGGACGTCTTGAAGAAATCCATGACCGGCGGAAGGGCTGTTGTTGAATCCCTTCGTGCCGAGGATGTGCGCTGCGTGTTCGGGCTCATCGGTTCCGCAACGATGGAGGTGTTCGACGCCCTTTATGACGCAAACGACGTCCGCTTCATCGGCATCCGTGACGAGCGGACGGGCACGCATATGGCGGACGCCTATGCGCGCGTGTCCGGAAAAGCAGGTGTGGTTCTCGCCGGCCAGAACGGTCCGGGTGTCACCAATCTTGTGACGGGGCTAGCGCAGGCTTCGGCAGCATTTTCGCCGGTAATCGCGATCGCGGGCATGCTTTCGTCAGCGCACCAGTATCGTGGAGCGTTTCAGGAAGTCGATCAGCAGTCGCTCGCGACGCCGATCACCAAAAAGACCTGGACCGTCAATCGCACTGAGCGAATCCCGGAAATGTTTCGCGAAGCGTTCCGCACCGCGATGACGCCACGCATGGGTCCGGTTCAGTTGAACTTGCCACGCGACGTTCTTTCGGAATCGACTGAATTCGAGGCGCCAGGTGATCCGAGCGCGTATCGCGTGCAGGTATCGCCACAGGGCGACGCCGACCAAATCGCCGAAGCGGCAAACTTACTCGCCAATGCCGAGCGTCCGTTGATCGTTGCCGGTGCTGGCGTGAAATGGAGCCGCAGCCACAAAGAAGCGCTCGCGCTAGGTGAACTTCTCAATGCGCCAGTCGCATGTGCGGCAGGTCACAGCGATGCAATTCCGAACAATCATCCGCTGTTCGCGGGCGGGGTAGGTCCGCGCGGCAATCCGGTCGCGTCGGATCTCGCCCGTCAGGCCGACGTGATCCTCGCGCTCGGTACACGACTTGGCTTCAACTCGACGTTCTATTCCTACGATAACCTCAATCGCAACGCTAAGATCATCCAGGTTGAAATCGAGCCGACCGCGATCGGCCGTCATTTTCCCGTGTCGATCGGCATCTGGGGCGACGCGTCGAAAGTGTCCGCGCAGCTAACGCGCGAAATCCAAGGCATGAAGAGGAATACAAAGTCGTCCGAGCAGTGGAAGATCAACTTCCAGGCGAATCGGAAAAAGATGCTGGAAGAGCGGGACGAGAAGGGTTCGGCGATGACTTCGCCGATCCAGCCGCAGACGCTCTTCAAGGTTTTGCGCGGTGTGTTGCCGCCTGAATCCATCGTCACGATCGATGCCGGAACGCTATGCTTGCAGGCAACTGATGCACTATATCATTTGAAGCCGCCGTCATTCTTGAGCCCGCTCGACTTCGGCTTAGTTGGCTTCTCTTATGCGGCCGGTCTTGGCGCGAAGGCGGCTGCTCCCGATCGTCCGGTTGTCAGCCTCATGGGTGACGGCGGCTTCGGCATGACCATGACCGAACTCAGCACAGCTGTTTCGTGCGGCCTCAACACCGTGACTATCGTAATGAACAATCACTGCTGGGGAGCCGAAAAGGCCTACCAGCGCGACTTCTTTGACGGCCGCTACATTGGCGCCGACGTTAAGAACCCGCCTTATGATCAAGTGGCCGAGCTTTATGGCGCTAAAGGCTATCGCGTCGAACGTCCCCAGGATATTGGCTCGACGGTGGAGGCAGCACTCCAGTGTGGCAAGCCGGCAGTCGTCGATATCCAGATGGACCCGAATGCGCTCTACAGCTTCCGTCGCGATTCGTTCGCGCATCGTTCGGGTGCCAAAACGAGCTAAACGTCCAACGTTTCGCCTCGTCTTTTGATCCCGCGTAGCGAAACATGGAAAATGGCCCGCGCTTTTGCTATGTATCGCCGCATAGCCGGAACGCAAGATGTCGAAGAAACCGCAACGGGCGAAAGCCGCCAGAACTCGTAAGGACGCCTTTCAGACAATTCGTAATCGGATTTCCGAGCACGAATTGCTCCCGGGCAGTAAACTTCGCGAACAGGAAATGGCCGCTGAGTTCGGACTTTCCCGTGCACATGTACGGGATATTTTCGGTGCGCTAGAGCAGCGGGGCCTGATCGTTCGCGTGCCCAATCGCGGCGCGATGGTTGCGTATCTTGATCCGGCGCAGGCGATCAATCTGTACCATGTGCGCGAGGCGCTCGAAGGCCTCGCTGCGAGGCTTGCCGCAGGCGTTGCGCCAAAAGGCACGTGGGATGATTTGCTGAAGCGCTTCACTCCGTCCATTGAAGCGAAGCTTCGCAAAGGCGAGTACACCGAGTACGAAGCGATCCTGAACGATCTCAACCGCCGCATTATTAGGTACGCCAACAATCCGATTCTTTCGGATATGCTCGACCGAATTCACGACCGGACTCAGGTAATGGCGCGCCGGGTTGTCGTGCTGCAGGGGCGGGCGGAACTCGGATTTGATTTGCACCGCAAACTAACGAAGGCGCTTGCCTCCGGCGACGCCGAGGCTGCGGCGGCTATGAAATCCAAAATTATTGCAACTGCGAGAGAGTCGATCGATCGCTACCGCGATTTTATCTTTTAGACTGTTTAGAAGCCTCTGAATCATTGATTTCAAGAGCTTAGAGCTTAGCAACAAGCTCGTCTAATGCCAAAAAAAGTGTTGACTTTTTTGTTGACAAAATAGCAAAATCCTTTTGAAGCCAACGGGTAGCATGAATGTCCAAGCAAGCGGCCGCAAAAGGCACGAACAAGGATATCGGCGTGCTCGAATTAGTGCGCGAGTCTCTCGTTGCTGTTGTGAAGGAGATGCGAGCGAACATCATTCACTCGTCGTATTCTTCGATCATTTACGAAGGTCACGATTTTTCTTGCGCGCTCGTGAGCGCCGACGGCCGACTGCTTGCCCAATCGCTCGACGACAATCCGCTTCACATTTTCGCGGTGCCTCACTCAGCACGCGAGATCATTCGCAGTTTCGGTGGCGACATCCATGAAGGCGATGTCTTTCTGCACAACGATCCCTATACCGGTGGTACGCATCTCAACGACGTATTGATGTTGTACCCCGTGTTCTCGGAAGAGAAGCTCGTATTGTTCGCCGCTGCGCGTTGCCACTGGGGCGACGTCGGGGGCTCAACTCCCGGAAGTCTTTCAGGCCGCGTCACAGAAATTCTACAGGAGGGAATCCGCATAGTGCCGACGAGAATTTGCGAGCGCGGCAAGTTGAATGAGGCGTTCCTGGCACTCCTATTTCAAAACATGCGTAACCCGGCGGAACGCCAGGGTGATTTCCAAACCATGCTCGGTACGTGCCGTAAAGCGGCCGACCATGTGAGGCGCCTAATTTCGCGCTTTAGCGCGCCGAAGCTGCTTTCTTCAATAAACGAACTCATGCGCCGCTCCGAACAGGTGATGCGAGACCGGATTTCCGCATGCCCGGACGGCGTCTACTATGCGGAAGGATACATCGAGTCCAACGGCAACGACCACGCGCCGATCGTTGCACGCTTGAAGTTGACGATCGCCGGCGACCGAATGATCGCAGACTTTACGGGCACCGCGCCGCAAACCAGCGGCCCGACCAATGTCGGTCCCTCGATGGCGCCGAATGCCGTATGCACGATTGCGAAGGCCTTCCTCGATCCCAAGACTTCTATAAATCACGGCTCCTTCGAGCCAATCGAAGTGATCGCGCCTGTCGGCAGCTTCATCAATGCACGTTGGCCCGCGCCTTGCGGGGGCATGGTGGAAGTAAAAGCGTTGCTCGACTCGTTAATGGTTGCCGTACTAGGCCAGGCCATGCCCGGCATGATCTCGGGCGGCCTTAAAGGGGGAGCCAATCACACACTGATCGGTGGAAACGATCCGAAGTGGGGCTCGTTTCTATTTTACGAATACCCGGCAGGCGGCACAGGCGCTTCCGAGAATGCGGACGGCGGCACGGTAGTTCGTGCCTTCACTGATGGAGACTTCAACTCTGTACAGTCGATTGAAGTAGTTGAAAGTGCGCTGCCGCTCCGCGTGGAAAGTTACGGGATTCGCGAGAACTCATGTGGCGATGGAAGGAATCGCGGCGGCTTTGGTATGCGTCGCTGCATCCGCCTTCTCAGCAGTCACGCCTCACTCTCGATTCTTTCCGACCGGAATATCATTCCGCCTTATGGCGTGATGGGAGGAGGATCTGGTGCGCCGAACCACTTCGTAGTGCGTCGTGGCAATAAGCTGATCGAGCCTTCGGAGCACCCAGGGAAGGTTGCAGGATTTCACCTCACTGACGGTGACATCGTTGTAATGGAAACCGCAGGCGGTGGCGGCTATGGCGACCCACTCGAGCGCGACATAGATAAAGTACTGAAAGATATATCGTTGGGGTATCTCAGCGCAGAAGAAGCGCTCGCGCGTTACGGCGTTGCGATTACCGCGCAGGGTGGAGTCGATGCCGAGGAAACCCGCAAGCAGCGCGACAAGATAAGATCGTCTCGTGTATTGCTGTCGCTCCAGGTTGTGAATGCTGAACTGCTCAACGGCTTCTGTCGCGTCATTGAGCTGCCGCGCGCAGTTGCCACGCGCCTGTCCCTCGATGACGGATCACTCGTCGAACTTGTAACTGGCCAACACACTTCAGTGCGGGCGTGGGTGCGAACGATCGAAGGCGAGGGCAGAACGTTGCGCGTCGACGCCGCAACATTAGCGCTGCTTGCGAGCGAAGTCGGAGACCAGGTCGAAGTGCGCCCTGTTCGCACTATAGCCCATTAAGTAGAGCAATGGCGAACATAGTGAAAAGCGGAACGCACATAGTCGGTATTGATGTCGGCGGCACGTTTACGGACATCCTCTGCTACAATGCCGCAACGCGCGCGCTGCTGTCGGCCAAAGTGCCCTCCGTACCCGGCAGTCAGTGGCGCGGTGTACTCGAAGCATTGCATGCGCTCGGTATAGACCTCAGCTCGATCTTTGCCTTTGTGCATGGCACGACGATCGCAACCAACACTGTTCTCGAGCGCAAGGGTGCGAAGACGGGGCTTCTAACGACCGAGGGCTTTCGGGACGTCATCGAAATTGGTTTGACGCGCCGTCTTGTTGGTGGATTGTTTGATATTAAGTTTGTGCGTCAAGTGCCACTTATCGACCGCTCGTTGCGCCTTGAAGCGCCGGAACGAGTTGCCGCCGACGGTACTGTTCTTCGCGACATTAACGGCTTTGATTACGCAGCTGTCGCAGAGGGCTTCAAGAGGGCGGACGTGACGTCAGTTGCGATCTGCTTCGTCAATTCTTACAAGAATGACTGCAACGAAGCCAAAGCAGGCGAGGCTCTGCGTCGACTTCTGCCGGGCGTCCCGGTGACGGAATCGGCGATCCTCTTACCGGAGAAGGGCGAATTCGGCCGTTTCTCGACCTGCGTGTTGAACGCCTATCTTACGCCGCGTATCGTCGACTATCTAAAGACGCTCACAGCGGCGCTTGCAGACAAGGGCGTGGAAGCGCCGGTCGATACCATCGCGGCTGCGGCAGAAAAAATCACCGAGCGTGTCCTCGTTCGCTATCTGGCCAAGCGACGGCCCTTGCCGGGCAGACGGAATGGCTATACCCAAAAAGCCATTGTCGG
>JAIELW010000017.1 GCA_019752575.1 Xanthobacteraceae bacterium
GTCGCTGCCAGACCTGCCGAGAACAGTTTTGTCTCTCTTCAGCCCAAGTCGGGTATACCCGACTTGGGTCTTCACGATGTCGAATACTTTTCGACGCCGAATTATGTCGAATGCCTCGACGCGGAAAAGCCGCCACGGAAATATCCGGGCGGCTTTTTCTTTTGGTGGAGGCGCCGACATATCGGACTTCGACGTGCGCTTTCGATCAGGCGTTCAGTCGCGTCGACTTCGCCCAAACCAGCAGAACGAAACTGCCGATTGCGACGACTTCGAACACGATCGTCGCGATGATTGCCGGTGCGAGCGCGAGATTATCGAGACCGAATCCCACGCCCCAGATCAAAAGCGGCACCATCGTCCAGATCGAAACGAAAATCGCGAGCGCGGCCCAGCCTTCGTTCGCAATCGGGCGCACGGAAATTTTCCCCTGCGAAGCCGTGCCTTCGCGCTTCCATTCCGAACCGGGCTGGTTGGCGTCGGCGGGCGTCATCACGAGAAACCAAGGCTTGCTGCCGGACATGACAATGTCTCCTGAAGGTGCTGCGATCTAAGACCTTTGCAGGCGAGCCGCCAAGCGCTGCCCCTAACTTTCCCGTGAAATCGGGTCGCGCAGTTCCCTGCTTTTGCTAAGCTGAACCCATGAGCGCGTGGAACTTTGCGATCTTCGATACCGCCCTCGGCCACTGCGGCATCACATGGACGAGCCGCGGCATTGCGGGCGTGGATCTGCCCGCGGGCAGCGAGGAGAAAACGCGCGCGCGGTTGAAGAAGCGCTTTCCCGAAGCGCAAGAAGCCGGACCCGCGCCGGACATTCAAAAGATCGTCGATGGCGTCGTCGCGCTGATCGCAGGGGAGAAAATCGACTTCTCGGATGTCGCACTCGACCACGCGCCGCTGCCGGAATTCTCGAAACGCGTCTATGAGATCGTCCGCACGATTCCGATCGGCCATACGCTGACCTATGGCGACATCGCCAAGAAACTCGGCGACGTTTCGCTCTCGCGCGAAGTCGGTCAGGCGATGGGAAGAAATCCGACGCCGATCATCATGCCCTGCCATCGCGTGGTCGCGGCGAGCGGCAAGACCGGCGGTTTCTCCGCGCCTGGCGGTATCGATACGAAGATGAAGCTCTTGTCGATCGAGCGGCGTCATGGCGATCACGCGCCGACGCTATTCGATGACGACGAGGCATTTCGTTACGCCTCGAAGAAGGGCTGAATGGAACCTTCCACCCCTTACAAGTCGTTGATTCTTATAGCGAATTAATTTCCCGGAACGCAGCTCGGGGGCTTCCGGTTTTCTTTACAGCATTCCGAACCCTCCGAGGGCTTCGCCATGACGAACACTGTTCGGCATTTGCCTCTGCTTGCGCTGATCGCGACTTTTTCCGCGAGCGCGCCGGCGAACGCACAGACTTTCTCGCTGCTTCCCAATCTTTTCCAGCAGGAAGAGGAGCGCGTGCTCGCTTACGCGCCGGAAGAAGAAGTAATCGCGGAAGAGCAGCCTTATGAAATGCCCGCGCACCTGAAGCGTCAGATCGTGAATTATCAGACCAAGGAGCTGCCTGGCACCGTCATCATCGATACCGCGAATACCTATCTCTATCTCGTGCTCGGCGACGGCCGCGCGATGCGCTATGGCATCGGCGTTGGCCGCGAAGGTTTCACTTGGGCCGGCACGCAGAAGATCGCTAACAAAGCCGAATGGCCGGACTGGCGTCCGCCACAGGACATGATCGTGCGCCAGCCGTATCTGCCGCGCTTCGTCGCCGGCGGCACGCATAATCCGCTCGGCGCGCGTGCGCTCTATCTCGGCAACACGCAGTACCGCATCCACGGCACCAACCAGCCGCGCACTATCGGCCAGCGCGTGTCGTCGGGTTGCATTCGCATGACCAACGACGATGTGGCGGATCTTTATTCGCGCGTGAGCGTCGGCACCAGGGTCGTCGTGTTGTCCGCGAATAATAACGTCCGCACCGAGAAGAACGACCGCAAGCCGCAAGTCACGCAGACGGTGCGCCTGCAAGGCCCGAGCGTGATCCGCGCGTCAGAACTCTATTAAATCATCGCGCGGCGCGGAAATCGCGCAGCCGGTTCAGGAGATCGGTGATCGGGTTCGCGATCCAGCCGTCCTGGACATAGTCGCGGTGATTTTCTTCATTTCCGCCCGACATCACGACGACGGTGCCCGGTTGCAGGCGGCGCATGCCTTCGAGCGAGCCTTTCACCGGCACGCCTTTCTCTTTCAGCATGCGCTGCAGTTCCAGATTTCTGGCTTTGGTCGACCCTAGATAAGTGCTTATGAAAAAGCGCTTGCGGTCGGTCGTAATCCAGCTTTCGAATTTGTCCATTTCGCCATAAAGCGAGTCCAATAGCACCACGCCCTTCACACGCTGCTCGCTATCGCCGCGCGTGATCGCAAGCGCCGTCGCGCGATAGCCGCCGCTATAGGAAACGACGATGACCGGCATCTTCAGGAAGTCGCGCACGGTGCGCTGGTCCCCCTGCATAATGGAAAGATGCACGGCCGCTTCGTTGAGAAAACGGGTGAAGCCGCCGGGTTCCGCGAATCGGCCCGGATTGGAATCGGCGGCATTTACCGCAAACTGCGGCGCGACCAGCACAGCGTTCGCAGCGGACGCGGAAATCTGTTCCGGCAACTGCTGACGATCGCGGATGTCGCGCTCGAGGATCGCGCCGTGCCCATGGAAATAAACGACGATGACGCCCGGTTTGCGGAGATCGAACTTCGCCGGAATGTGCAGGAGCACGCGCTGGTCGTTGTAGGTCTCGTTTTCCCAGTAGATCCTGCCCGTCGCGGTTTTGCGGCCACGCTTGGTGCCGTCGACCTCGTTGAAATACTCGGTGGCTGCGGAGGAGGAACCGTCGAGCGGGAAGGGGCTCGTCACGAACTCCGAGATGCTGGTTTTTCCGGCCCGCAGCTGGGCGTCGGCGGAACCGGCCGCAAGCAGGGCCGCGCAAGCAACCGCTGCCGGCCAAATTCGCAGGTGCATTCTACTTCGACGGATCACTAGAAAAGCCGCTTCCAGACTAGGTTTTTGCCTTCTGGCCGGGGCCCCCGAAAAGCGCCGCCGGGCCAGGGGCGAATCAAGAAAGGTTGTAGCCGATAAAACTTAATCGCGACCGCATCGTGGTCACGAGGGCGTGCGAACGGTACCAGTATTCCCAGGAAGCGGCTTGCGCTATAAGCCGCCCGCGCGACCGAGAGGGGGCTCCAGGCGCGGCGGGAATTCAGGCCTCATTCAGCTTGGGAGCGCCATGAGAATGGCGCGAGGTGAAATATGCGATTTTTTGTGAAGAGTGTGGCGCTGGCCGCCGGAATCTTAGCGGCGTCGGCTTCGGTCGCGACCGCACAGAACCAGGATCTTGGCGAGGTCGCTCGCTTCTATGCCGGTATGCCGGTGCCGGCCGACTCGGCTGTCGGAAAGTTCACGAAAGACCCGGCCTGGCAGAACTATGCCAAGGCTTTCGACGCGACCTGGGACAAGGTCGAAAAGCAGCAGCTCGTCAAAGTGCGCGCCTGGACCTCGACGAACGTAAAGGGCGCGAAGGACACGCTCTATTACTTCTTCAGCGGCCCGGATTTCCTTTACGCCAACCACTTCTATCCTGACGCGAAGACTTACATCCTCGCGGGTCTTGAGCCGGTCGGTCCGGTGCCGAACGTCGATGCGCGAACCGTGCACTCGCTGCCGGCGGTTCGCGCGGCGCTCGAGCACTCGCTGCACCTGAGCTACTTCATCACCGCCGACATGAACGCGCGTATGCGCGGTCAGTCCGTGCGTGGTGTGTTGCCCGCGCTTTACGTTTACCTCGCGCGTAACGGCGCGACGGTGAAAGAAACTACGCTGATCCAGCTCGACGGCGACGGCAAGGAACATCCGGCCGAGGGCTTCAAGGGCCGTCAGCTCGCCTCCGGCACCAAGATCGTCTTCACCAAAGACGGCACCGAGCGCACGCTCTACTATTTCTCGACCGACCTTTCGAACGGCGGGGTCGCCGCGAGCGGCTTCCTGAAGTGGGCCGAGAAGTTCGGTCAGGGTAATGCGCTGTTCAAGAGCGCTTCCTATCTCCCGCACGGCGGCGGCTTCTCGACGGTGCGCGACTTCGTACTCAAGCACGCAGACGTCATCGTGCAGGACGACACCGGCGTTCCGGTCCGCTTGTTCAAGCAGGACGACTGGGCGCTGAACCCGCACGGCGTTTATATCGGGCCGATCCCGATCTTCGGCATGGGTCCGGAAGGTGCGGCGGTGCAGCTGTGGCACCCGAAGAACAAGCCGCCGAAGCTCGACTTCGGCATCGGCTACCGCCACCGTGGCATCGACTCGAACCTCTTGCTCGCGGTGCGCAAGGACAAGAAATCCTGATCTTCCTTTAGATCGCTAAGTTTGAGCCGCCGCGCTTCGCAAGAATCGCGGCGGTTTCTTTTTTGGCGGCGGGCCTCAGTCTTCCCCGTTACCTGCGCGCCAGAGCCTATCGATGCGCGCCTGGAAGGCGCGCGGCTTTTCCGCGAACACCCGCGAAGCGATCTTCGCGGCCTGTGCAAGATGCTCCTGCTGACGGCGTGCGATCGCGGGCGTGAGTTTCGAGCGGAAGCGCGCGAGCGGCTGATGCGGCCCCGCCATGTCCTGCAGCAGTGCGAGGTCGCGATGCTTGCCGAGCGCATCGCGCAGGCGCTGCGCCTCATCTACCCAGATCTTGGCCATGCGCGGCCATAACGGCTCGATCAATTCCATCTGGTAGCGGTGGTCGATCGTGCGCCTGCGGAATTCGTGCAGTTCCTCGCTGCCCGTTTCCTCCCAGTTCTCCGGCATGGTCTTGCGCGCACGGCGATAGCCCTGCGCGAGTGACTTCGAAATCTCGGAGAATTCGACGCCGGAGAACGGCCACAGCGAGATTGTGGTGAGCCAGCGCGTGACCTCATTCGCAATCTCGGCGCGTTCGGACGAGCCGATGCCGTGCCGTTCCGCCGCCGCTTGCATTTCCTCGATGCGGGTGCCGATCGTATCCAGCGCGCGTTCGTTCAGTTCGTAAGCGCTCTCGCGAATGTCCTCGACCGCATCGAGCATCGAACGAAGATCGCGCGCACCGCCAAGTTTCCGCGCAGTGTCGCGGGCGGCCGCCCGAAGATTATCCGCACCATCGCCGAAATGCGGCTGGATCAGCCGGAGGAACGAGCGCCATCGCTTGATGGATTTGCGAAAATCATGGATGGCCTCGTCAGTCTTTCGTCCGGGATCGGTGATCGCATCGCGCGCTTTCGTCAAAATGTCACGCGCTACCCCGGACAAGGCCTGGTCCAGCGGAATATCGGGGCGCAAAGCGGGACGCTTCGTCATACGAAACAAGCTTTTGGCTGCGGACTATGACAGTTTTATAAAAGGTTCCGGCGGGCCTGTACGCATGACGGCACGCGCTGCCGGCTGCGGGCTGGCTGCACGCAATCCCGCAAAAAAATATCCGCCGGGAAAGCCAGGCGAAGTGTTCCTCAACCCGGCGAGTCCGGCGGTTGTTCTGAACTACTTCTTGCCTTTGCGTCCGGCGGATTTCTTCGCAGGCACCCGTTCCGGCTTGGCCGCCGAGTTCTTCTTCGCGGAGAGGAAGAGCAGCGGCGTACCGAGTGCGAGAACACCGATTCCGAACAGCGAGCCGATGCCGGCATAGGCCGCGGTCGAATACAGCAGCCACGCGCAGGCGAGACAGAACAGGATCGGCGTGACCGGATAGAGCGGTACGCGATAGGGATTCGGTGCATCCGGCTTCTGGCCGCGCAGGATGAAGACCGAGATGCCGACCAGAAGCAGGAAGAACCAGAACACCGGCGCGGTGTATTCGATCATCGCTTTCAGGCCGTCGCGAGCGAACCCGCCAAGCAGGATGAGGGCAAGTGCGATCGCGACCTGCAGCAAGAGCGCATTGCCGGGCTTGTGCGCCTTCTCGTCCCATTTCGCGAGTACGTTCAACGACTGAAGATCGCGGCCGAGCGCGTGGTAAGTGCGCGCGCCGGTGAGCACTGTCGCATTGAGCGTCGAGAGCGCGCAGATCACGACCATCGCGGCGAGAATGCTCGCGCCGCGATCGCCCATGACAAGGCGAAGCACGTCTACGCCTACCGCCTTACTGTCGCGCAGACCCTGCAGGCCGAGCGCCGAGAGATAAGCATAGTTGATCAGGAGATAGAGCAGGGTGACGACCGCTGTCGAAATTGCGAGCGTTCTCGCGAGATTCCTGCGCACATCCTTCATGTCGTTGGTGAGATAGGAAATCTCGTTCCAGCCGCCGTAGGTAAAAAGCACGAACACGAGAGCGAGGCCGGCGGCACCCATTGCTTGTGTGTTGCTTGCAACCGAAGCCGCGGCGCTCGGCGCGGGCGTCGCGAGCAAGCCAGCAAGCGTCACGGCGACGAGCGAGGTCACTTCGAGCGTCGTGAGTACGGCCTGCGTGCGCTTAGTGGGATCGAGGCCTGCGATATTGATCGCGGTGATCGCGACGAGTGCGATCGCGGCATGGATCGCGGACGAATACTTTCCGAGCGGGATCAGCACCGACATATATTCGCCATAGACGAAGGCGACGGCGGCAATCGCGCCGGTCTGGATCACCGTGCCGCGCGCCCAGGCGAACAGCACCGCGAGCTTCTGGCCGTAGGCGCGGCCGAGATAGCGATACTCGCCGCCGGGACCGGGGAAGGCGGTGCCGAGTTCGGCATAGCAAAGCACGCCGATCAGCGTGATGATGCCGCCCAAGAGCCAGAAGCCCAGAAAGATTGCCGGGCTCGCGGACATGGATGCCACCAGCGGCGGCAGCGCGAAAATGCCGACGCCGATAATCATGCCGACGATCAGGACCGTCGCATCGAAGACGGAAAGATTGCCGCTGGCTTTCGCCGAAGCGCCGCCGCGCGCACCGGTCATATTGGTTTGCTTCTTCGCCATGTCTGCCCCCGCAGTTTTGTTCAGGACGCCTTCTTGGCCGTCCAGTGCGTACCCGTAATAATGTTGCCTTCCACTTTGCCTTCGTACTTGACGGGCTTGCCGTCAACTTCGACCGTAAATTCGAAATTTACGCCGGTCAGCTTGCCGTCCTTGATCGTGACGGGCTTGCCGCCGATCACGAATATGCCGCTCACGCGCTGGAATTGCTGCTTGAGGTCGAGGGCGATCGTCTGGGCGCCGTCGGCCATCGTCCACTTCCCTTCGACCTGCGCCGGCACGATGTAGAGATAAACCGTGCGCGTACCCGGATAGCCGTTTTCATTAAATTCGACGCTTTCCTTATGCTCAGGATCCCAGTCAGCCATCGAGAAGCTCTGGGTCACGATCCGCGTTCCCGGCCGCATTTTCAGGATGGTCGGGCGCAGCCGCAGGTTCAGGGTCGAAAGCAGATAGAGCGAAATGACGTTCGCCTCGCTGAAATCGGTCTCGAAGATATTCTGCCGCAGGAAAGTCACGCGGTCGCCGACCCCGGCCTTGGCGAGATTGTCGTTCGCTTCCCGGATGCGTTGCGGATCGAGGTCGATGCCGACGCCTTTCTTCGCCTTGAAGTCCTTGACCGCCGCGATCACGATGCGGCCGTCGCCGGAGCCGAGGTCGTAGTGAATGTCGTCGGGGCCTACTTTCGCAAGCTCCAGCATGCGCTTCACCACGCCATGTGGCGTCGGCACATAGATCACATCGAGCGCGCCGGTATCCTGGTCGTTCCAGGCTTGCGCGAAGGCGCCGCCCGCGAGCGTGATCGCCGCGGCGACGAGCAAAGAGCGGCGGAGAAAAGCGAAGTTCATTCTCTTCCTCGAAATTCTGTATTGCCTGCTTCATGCATACGGCCCCTTGGCGTTCGCCAAGAGGCCGTAAACATGCGTTTTATCCGGTAAAAGCGCTTACGCCTTCTTCGCGGTCCATTTCGCAGCGCCGGTACCGGTGATGGTGCCGGCATCCCAGTTGCCTTCGAATTTCACCGGCTTGCCGTCGACGTCGATCGTGAATTCGATCTTGGTGCCGGTGATGCGGCCGCCCTTCACGTCGGACGACTTGCCGTTGATCGTCGCAGTGCCCGAGAGGTCGGTGAATTCGCTCTTGAGATCGAGCGCGATTTTGCGCTCGCCTTCGGAGAGTTCCCATTTGCCGGTGACGTTCGCGGGAACGATGAAGAGATACACCTGATAGCCGTTGACGCTCTCGTTATGCTCTTCCTTCCACTCGCCCATGTTGAAGGCGTGCGTGACGATACGGGTGCCGGGCTTGAGTTCAGCCAAGAGCTTCGGCCGCATGCGGATGTTGATGGAGGTGAGCAGATACATCGAAACGACGCTGGCTTCCTTCAGCTCGGTTTCGAAGATGTTCTGGTTCTGGAAGGTGACGTTGTCGCCGAGACCGGCTTTGGTCTTGTTCTCGTTCGCTTCCTTGATGCGCTGCGGATCGAGATCGATGCCGACGCCTTTCTTGGCTTTGAAGTCCTTGACCGCAGCGATCACGATGCGGCCGTCGCCGGAGCCGAGGTCGTAGTGGACGTCGGTAGAGGTGACTTTCGCGAGTTCCAGCATGCGTTTCACGACTTCATGCGGTGTCGGAACGAAATGAATGTCGAGCTTGGGCTGGGCGGAGACGTTCAACGAATAAAGTCCGGCTCCGAACAGAAGCGCGGTTGCGGCGGCAACCCCGGCAAAGCCGCGAAAAGCTGACTTACGAAACTGCATGTTGTCCTCTACCTGTGTGGGTCCTTGAAGCCCCGGGGGCGGACCTTGGCACGTTCCCGGACTAAGGCAAGTCCTGCATCCATGCGTTCCCGGTAGGCGCATTTGCGCGTGGGCAGGGATGCAAGGCGAACCTTACCCGCGCGATTTTGCCCCGTTTTTCGGCCAATTTAAGCCGCTCCCGGCCTTTCATTTGCGTCATCGGATTGCTACATAACCGCCGCCGGCGGGAACTTGCCGGCATTTTCGCCTCTGGCGCGGGGTGGAGCAGCCCGGTAGCTCGTCAGGCTCATAACCTGAAGGTCGTAGGTTCAAATCCTACCCCCGCAACCAAAGCAAACGTCTGATTTTTAATAGAAATCAGATTTTGAAATTTCGACGGTGCCAGAGAACAAAACGCACGTGTCGCCACCGTGTCGCCAGTTCAGAGAATAAACTGCCTGAGGCGATCCCTTCCAAACAAAACGGCTGCGTCGATTTCCGGCCCCCACCCTTCATGTAGAAGGGACCCAACTCGAAACGCGCGCGTAAGCATTCGTCGATCTTCGGAATTTTGTCGCTCTCGCGCGTGCGGGTAGCGTTCGGGAAAGTAAGGCCGTTCTCTCGATCGCGCGGACGTCAGCCTTGCTTGGTTACAAATAGTCCTAAGAACTGATCTCTCTGATAGCTAAATCGAGAGTCAGTATCTGTGTCACTACTGAATTGAGTACCACTATTGAGACCGTTGAAGTCTTATTATTGAGATTATTCAGTCTCAGGATTGAGACCCCTAGTCCATGTTGCCGAAAGCTGGTCGATAGTGGTTTGTCCGGCGACCGCGCCTGCCACTATCGCGACTTATCCAACCGCGTTCCTCCAGTTGCTTAATTGCGCGAAACACCGTCGCACGGCCTCGGTTTGTTTCCGCCATAATCGTCGCGACGGAAGGCCAAGCATATCCGCGATCGGAGTTGAAGTTGCGAAACAAAACGATTGCCACCGCCAAGGTTCCAGCTGCGAGCTTCTCGTCTGTCGCAACATATTGAAGCCACTTGTAGCGACCTTGATTGAAAGTGAGTTTTGACACCGCGCGCCACCTTGGAGTCAGACGCTCTCGGTCAAGCGCTTAGGTAGCCGTGCATCGGCATCTGTGGTGTTTTCGGCTACGCGCGGTGCCGTCCGGAATGTGGTTGGAATTGGCGCGGCGCGATCTCCGGTAACATGAAGATATCGTTTCAGGCGGCGAGG
>JAIELW010000023.1 GCA_019752575.1 Xanthobacteraceae bacterium
TTGGCGCAGCCAGCCCGCCATCGTGATGGAGCCGGAAAAATCTAACCGCCGGCGATCCAAAGTTCGGCCTCACTGCACGTTGGTCGAGACTCTAACCGCCGCTGGATGAAAGTTCAGTGGCAGGTCACGATCAGGAACAATTCGCTTCTCGAACGAGATTGGATCTTCGATTTTACGATGTTTGAGTAAGTCGAAGGCGGCTTTGTCGACCGAGTGTGCGACGAGGTGGACTACTAAGGGATCTTCGTTCCAAATTATCAACCTAATTGCAGAATGAATGAGCCTGCGTAGAGCGACTTTCCTATCTATGACCTCGCTCGCCACAGGCTTTTTTTTCATATCAGCTCACCCCAACCCCGGTATCGAGACGATCAGCAGGAACCCGTTGATCATGAGCAACGTGCCGAGAATACCGAGGGCGGCGCTGCCGATGACGAGCCAGGAAATTCCCGAGACGATCGCGACCGAGGCGAGCACGATCGCAATCTGCAGCAGCACTTCCGCGTAGTCGAAGTAAGGGTCC
Organism: Xanthobacteraceae bacterium; assembly: GCA_019752575.1. Lineage (GTDB taxonomy): Bacteria > Pseudomonadota > Alphaproteobacteria > Rhizobiales > Xanthobacteraceae. The sequence continues at coordinate 524 of JAIELW010000023.1, forward strand.
TGCTTCAGCGCGTGGTCGCGGATTACCTCAGCCGCCTTCGCGCGCACGAGCAGCTCCTTTTTGCCTTCCTGCGTTTCCGGTTCGGATTCGTAGCGCGCGACATTCTTGCGATAGGCGTCGATCTTTTTCTGCATCGCCGCCTTGGATTCCGGCGAGAGCGCGGGATTGGCGAGCTCCAGCTCCAGCGCGTCGGCGGCGAGTGCGAAGCTCGTCTGCCGGATGTTTTTGGCCTGATAGAAGGCGTAGAGGTTCGAAGCGAAAATATTGTTGTTCGTCGCTTCCTTCGCCGCGTTCTGGCCGCCCAGGCCGGTGATCGCAAGCAGCATGGCAAGCACGGCGATCATGATCGCAGTGCGCGTCTTGAATTTGTCGGCGGATTTCTCCGCGTCCATCATTTCTCCGGCTTCGTCGGCTTTCATGGTTTCCCCCTTCTCAGATCAAATTAACCTCTCCCCACCGGGAAGAGGGAGTTAGATATATCGACGCTTCCACCGTCTGCCTAAACTTGTCAGCACTTCATAGCCGATGGTGCGTGCGTGCCCCGCGAGATCGTCCACGGTGATGCCGTCGCCCAGCAATGTCACGAGATCGCCGCGCTTCACATGTGCGACATCGGTCACGTCGATTGCGAGCAAATCCATCGAAATCCGTCCGGCGATGTTGCAACGCGTGCCCGCGACAATCGCTTCGGCGCCCTTCTTGTTGTCGCTCGATCCCGCCGCGCGGAAAATGCCGTCGGCATAACCGGCGGAAACAATGGCGAGTTTCGAATCTCGCGCAAGTTTCAGCCGTGCGCCATAGCCGACTGTCGTGCCTGCCTTGGCCTCGCGGACGGTAACGATCCGCGCCTGCAGTTTTACGACAGGCCGCATCGGGTTCTCGCCCGCGTTCAGCGCGCGTCCGCCGTAAAGCGAAACGCCGGGCCGCACCAGATCGAAGTGCGCGTCCGGGAAGGCGAGCAATCCCGCCGAATTGCAGAGCGAAGCGGGGATTCCGGGAAATTTCTGGACGATCTTGGAGAACGCCTCGATCTGCTGCTTGTTCAGCGCATGCGGAGGCTCGTCCGCGCAGGCGAAGTGGCTCATGACGAGCGTGGGCTTAAAAGAGTACTCGTCGGTGACGAGTTTGGGCGCGAGCGTTTCCGCTTCGGCGAGCGAAATGCCGTGGCGGTTCATGCCGGTGTCGATGTGAATGGCGGCGGGCGCTTCCTCGCCGGTGGCGTCCGCATGCGCCTCCCATTCCTCGATCTCGGCGAGCGAGCCGAGCACCGGCCGCACATCGATCCCGCAGACGAGTTCGGCGCTGCCGGGGTTCAGCCCGTTCAGCAAATAGATCGTGACGGAGGGCAGGATCGTGCGCAGGCGAAGCGCTTCGTCGAAGGTCGCGACGAAGAAGGTATCGCAGCCCGCTTTGGCGAGCGCCTGCGCCGCCTGTTCGAGCCCGGTGCCGTAGGCGTCGGCTTTCACGACCGCAGCACACTGCGCCTTGCCGGCGCGTTTGGCGAGCGTCTTCCAGTTGGCGGTGAGCGCCGAAAGATCGACGGTCAGCAATCCTGTCGCGTCAGTGGGGAGAGAGTCGGACATGGCGGCGCTTTATATATCCTCGCGGGCGCAACACCCACATCCCTCATGCCCGGACTTGATCCGGGCATCCAGAGTCATCGCATCGACGCTCTGGATCGCCGGGTCAAGCCCGGCGATGAGGAAGTAATTTTTACCCCCGCCGCTCCGGCAAACGGTCCTCGCGCGCGAGATTGCCGAAGCGCGTATAGGCCGCCTCGAACGAGAGCTTCGCGGTACCGGTGGGGCCGTGGCGTTGCTTGCCGATGATGATTTCGGCGCGGCCTTCCGCGGCCTTCATATCGGTCTCCCACTTGAACCATTCTTCGGTGCCGGGCTTCGGCTCGCGGTTCTTCAGGTAATACTCCTCGCGATAGACGAACAGCACGACGTCGGCGTCCTGCTCGATCGAGCCGGATTCGCGAAGGTCGGAGAGTTGCGGGCGCTTGTCGTCGCGCGCTTCCACCTGACGCGAAAGCTGGGAGAGCGCGATGATCGGCACATCCAGTTCTTTCGCAAGCGCTTTGAGGCCGGTGGTGATCTCGGTGACTTCCTGCACGCGGTTGTCGCCCGCGCGCTTCGCGCCGGAAAGCAACTGCAAATAATCCACGACCATGACGTCGAGTCCGCGCTGGCGCTTCAGGCGCCGTGCACGCGCAGTCAACTGCGCAATCGAGATGCCACCGGTGTCGTCGATATAAAGCGGCACGGTTTGCATGTGCTGCGCGGCGCCCGCGAGCTTCGAGAAATCCTGTTCCGAAATTTCGCCGCGGCGGATGCGCGACGAAGGAATTTCCGTCTGCTCCGAGATGATGCGGGTGGCTAACTGCTCCGCCGACATTTCGAGCGAGAAGAATCCGACGATGCCGCCGGAAACGGTTTCGATCGAGCCGTCGGGTTTGGGCTCGCCTTCGTAATTCTGTGCGATCTCGTAGGCGATGTTGGTCGCGATCGCGGTTTTTCCCATCGCCGGACGGCCCGCGACGATGATGAGGTCCGAGCGCTGGAGGCCGCCCATCAGGTGATCGAGGTCGGAAAATCCGGTCGCGACGCCCGAAAGCCCGCCCTCGCGCTGGTAAGCCTTGCTCGCCAGATCGACGGCATCCTTGAGCGCTTCCGAGAAGCGCATGAAGCCGCCGTCATAGCGGCCGATTTCCGCGAGTTCGTAGAGGCGGCGCTCGGCGTCGTTGATCTGATCCTGCGGCGAAAGCTCGACCGGCGCGTCGTAAGCGACGTTGACCATATCCTCGCCGATCTGGATCAGGTCGCGCCGCGTCGCCAGATCGTAAATCGAACGCCCGTAGTCTTCCGAATTGATGATCGTGGTGGCTTCGGCGGCAAGCCGCGCAAGATATTGCGAAGGGTTCAGCCCCGCGATGTCGGTCTCGGCCGGGATGAAGGTCTTGAGCGTCACCGGCGAAGCGATCTTACCCGCGCGGATCAGGCTGCCCGCGACCTCGAAGATCTGCTGGTGGATCGGCTCGAAGAAGTGTTTCGGCTCCAGAAAGTCGGAAACGCGGTAGAACGCCTCGTTGTTGACGAGGATCGCGCCGAGGAGCGCCTGCTCGACCTCGATGTTGTGCGGCGACTGGCGGAATTCCGGGCTCTCCGGTTCCGGGAAGGCTTTTCTGAGTGCGTTGTCGAGTGCCATCGTCTCGCGTTTTCTTTTGTATTGAGCCAAGTCAACGCAACGGTGACGCTCAAGAAAATTTATAAGCCATCATTTGCGGCTGACGACAACTAAGCAAAACGTCAACAAGCAGAAAAAGATTTCTGCCCCTGTGGCGATTGGGGACAACTATTCCGGCGATTCGGGGCGAAACTTGGATTCGTCATTCCGGCCGAGCGAAGCGAGAGCCGGAATCCAGTAACCACCTGAGTTCAAAGGGAGTCATAGGGTTACTGGATTCCGGGTTCGCGACTTCGTCGCGCCCCGGAATGACAAGCAAGACAAAAAATTATTCGCCCGCGAGCCGGAGCGGGCGCTTGACGCGGCCCTCGACGACGCGCAGGCGGGCTTCCGCGTCCTCGATATATCCGCGAGTTAGCGGCACGGCCTCCTGCCGGTGCGCCATCTGGATATGGAACACCATCAGATGCCGGTGGCGGAACGCCATTTCCGAAGCGGCGAGGTAGAATTCCCACATTTTCGCGAAGCGCTCGTCAAACATCGCGATCGCTTCCTCGCGCCGCGCCAGGAATCGCTCGCGCCACGCCTTTAGTGTCTCGGCGTAGTGCAGCCGCAATATCTCGATGTCGGTTACGATCAGGTGCGCGCGCTCGACCGCCGGGATCACTTCCGATAGCGAAGGGATGTAGCCGCCGGGAAAGATGTATTTCGCGATCCAGGAACTCGTATTGGTCGGCCGGTCCGAGCGGCCGATCGAATGCAGGACGGCGACGCCGTCCGGTTTCAGGAGCGACGCCATTTTCCGGAAGAACTGTCCGTAGTGATCCACCCCGACATGCTCGAACATGCCGACCGAAACGATACGGTCGAACGCCTCCGGCACGTCGCGGTAATCCTGCAGGCGGAATTCGACCTGGCCTTCGAGCCCTTTGTCAGCCGTCCGCTGGCGCGAGACGGCGTATTGCTCGTCGGAAAGGGTAACGCCCGTGACCTTTGCGCCGGTCATCTGCGCGAGATAGAGCCCGAGCCCGCCCCAGCCGGAACCGATATCGAGCGTGGTCATGCCCGGCTTGTCGTAGAGGAGCTTCGCCGCGAGGTGGCGCTTCTTCGCGAGCTGCGCGTCGTCGAGCGTCTGGTCCGGCGTTTCGAAGTAGGCGCAGGAATATTGTTTGTCGGCATCGAGAAAGAGCGAATAAAGCCGCCCGTCGAGGTCGTAATGGTGATGCGCGTTTTTCCGCGCCCGCCCGCGCGGATTGAACTGCTCGAAGCGGCGGAGAAGGTAGCGGCCTTTGTCGAACAGCCAGGCCGTCGGCGTCGGCGCGGTCGCGCTTGGTTGACTTAATAGAAGGCCCAGGAGCTTTGCGATGTCGCCGCGCTCGATCACGAAGCCCTCGTTCATGAACGCCTCGCCGAAGCGCAGTTCGGGATTGAGGAGCGAGCGAAAAACGGCCCAGCGGTTTTTGAAGCGGATGCGGATCGTTTCGCCGCTGCCGTCGCCGACGGCAAAAGGCGCTCCCTCGGCGATCGCGATCTCCAGCGATCCCGTTTTTACGACCGAAGAGAAGATGCCCCGCGCAATACGCTCGAACATGGCATGCCTCGTCATTTCGACCGGCAGTTCATGGTGCAGCCTGATGCGGCTCCATGCAAATGCAGCGCCAGCCCAAAGAAAAACCCCGGAAGCGGCTGGGCGGTTCCGGGGTTTTCGAGGATTTTAGACGAAGGTTACGCCTTCGGTGCGTCTTCCGCGGGCGCTTCTTCGGGCTTGAGCTCGTCCGGCGTCTGCTCGAAGAACTTGCCGGCATCGACCTTGGCCTGCGCCTGCGCTTCTTCCTGGTCGGTCTTGGCGACGGTGAGGTCTTCGCCGCGGGCCTGACGCTCGGCTTCGTCCGGGGTACGGGCGACGTTCACCGTGATCTTGACCTCGACTTCCGGATGCAGCGCGACCGGCAGCGTGTGCAGGCCGATGGTCTTGATCGGCGCGTTGAGCACGATCTGGCGGCGCTCGACGCTGACGCCGTCCTTGGTGAGTGCGTCGGCGATATCGCGGGTCGAGACCGAGCCGTAAAGCTGACCGGTTTCGCCGGCCTGGCGGACCAGAATGACGCTCTTGCCATCGACCTTCTTTGCCACGGCTTCGGCTTCGTTCTTGCGCTCCAAGTTCTGCGCCTGGATCTGCGCCTTCATGCCCTCGAACTTTTTCTTGTTCGCTTCGGTCGCGCGCAATGCCTTGCCGTTGGGAAGAAGGAAATTGCGGGCGAAGCCGTCTTTCACCTTCACGGTGTCGCCGATCTGGCCGAGCTTGGCGACGCGCTCGAGTAGGATTACTTCCATTTTCAGTTACTCCTCTGATCTCAATTTCGTTGAATGGGCGGGAAGGGCGGTTTCTTCGCGGCAACCTTGCCGCGCAGGTCGAAAATCGAATCGGCGATACCGAGCAACGCCACGAACAGAAGCGGCCAGCCGAGCAGGATCACGCTGACCCACGCACCTGCGAGCAGCCACGTGCGCGCGCCGGCAGTGCGCGAGATCGCGTGCAGCACCGAGAAGCCGACAATGGCATAGGCGACGGAGAGCACCGCCACCATGATCGCGGCGACGAAGCCCGGCATTCCGGTCATGAACGAGACGGCGAGTGCCGCCGCGAGCAGGAGTGCCGCAGACAACGGCAGCGAGATTTCGTTCAAGTCCGGCCACGGCCGGCGCAAGCGGCCCGAGACGCGGGCAACGCGGGCAGCTAACCAGAGATTGATGATGCTGGTCAGCATCGAAAGCACGGCCGCCGCCGCGGGCATCACCGCGACCAGCATATTCAGGAACTGCTCGGGGTTCTGGATCCCCGGCAGCTTCAGCGGCTGGTCGGCGGGAATCCGCGCCTGCATTTTCAGAACGCGCTCGAAGGTGGAGCGGATTTCCTTCTGGTAGACCTCGAAGCTCGATCCGAACTGGAGAATGACGATGGTGACGAGCACAAAAGCGATCAGCGCGGCCCAGAGAATGAGCCGGCCCACCGGATACCATTCCATTTCCGCGGGCACTGTGCCGCTCGCGGGCGCAACCTCGCGGCCGAGCATCGACAGGTAAGCCAGCACGTAAGCGGGCGTTGCGACGGACGCGAGATAGACGAAGGCGATCCAGTAGTTGAGGGCGGTTGCAAGCGAGAGCGCGCCGATGGCGACCGCGAAGAAGCCGGCCATGTGCGACCAGGCGATCGCGGCGAGCATCACCGGCAGAGCGGACAAGTAGAAAAGCAGGATCGCGAGCGGACTGCCCGAGACGATGGACGCAAACAGGAGCGCGGAAGCCGCGCCTGCGCCTAAGCCGATGAGGAAAACCTGTGCCATCGTCAGCTGTCCCGCCCTTTCCGGCGGTTAGAGGCGGAGGAATTCCGCCCCAACCATCGCCGCGCGGGCGTTACCCCGCACGGCTGCGTTGTTAGCGCATGATCCCGAAAAGTGGTGTCCGGTTTTCGGACAAGATCATGCGCCGAATAAGAAGCCTTACTTCAGAACGTAAGGCAGGAGACCGAGGAAGCGCGCGCGCTTGATCGCGGCGGCGAGTTCGCGCTGCTTCAGCGTGGAGACCGCGCTGATGCGGGCGGGAACGATCTTGCCGCGCTCGGAGATGTAGCGCTGCAGGAGCTTCGTATCCTTGTAGTCGATCTTCGGCGCATTATCGCCCGAGAACGGGCAGGTCTTGCGGCGGCGGAAGAACGGACGGCGCTGGCCGCCCTGTGCACCCATGGCCATCAGTTTGCCTCCTCGGTCGCGTCGGCAACGACAGGCGCGTCATCGCCGAAGCTGCCTTCTTCGCCGTCACGGTCGCGGCGCGGACGATCGCCACGGCGCTCGTCGCGGTCGCGCTTCTGCATCATGGCAGACGGACCTTCCTCGAGCGCTTCGACCTTCACGGTCATGAAACGGATGATGTCTTCGGAAATCCGCATCTGCCGCTCCATCTCGTGCACGGCGGCGGCCGGCGCGTCGATGTTGAGCAGCGCCATGTGCGCCTTGCGGTTCTTGCGGATGCGATAGGTGAGGGACTTCACGCCCCAGTATTCCTGCTTGGGGACCGAGCCTTTTCCGGCTTCGATCACGCTCTTGTACTGGGTAATCATTTCTTCGACTTGCTGCGCGGTCACGTCCTGACGCGCGAGAAAGACATGCTCGTAAAGCGGCATGGATAGGCCTTTCAGTTCGTTGCGCCGGTCTGGCGCCGAGCCCTCCGAGCCTTTTTAAAAGGCCCGAAAAATTCTCAGAGGCGGAAACACGGGAGGACGGATCGATTGACCCTGTGGCTTCGCCACCCTCCGTTCAGCTTCCGGCCTGGACCGGCAGAAGGCGCGGTTTATAGGGGTTTTCCGGGCAAAGGCAAGGCGGGCCTAAATGGTTAATATCGCTTAAGAATTTGCAAAGGCTTGGTCCCTAATCTCGGCTTCCGGGAGAGGTTCATGCGTCGCGTTCTTGGCGTAGCCGCGGCTATCGCGGCGGTTTCCGGCGTTATTGCCTTGGATTTGGGATGGCCCCGCCAAAGCGCCGGGATCCCTCCTCGCTTTTTCAACGCTCTGGTCGATACCTTTGTCGCGCCGGTTCAGCCGGCTGCGGCCGATGCCGAACTTCCCGGCCCCGAAGTATACCGGCGCTTCGCGAACTCGCTTTTCCGCGCCTACGTAGCTAAGCCGACCGAATATCAATCGGTGGCCTTTTATTGTGAGGACGCCGCCGCACTATCCAAGAGTTACGCACCCAATGAGGCATGGCTCGGCATGATCGCGCAGTGTTTCGCCCATGCCGAACTCGCCGACGACGAAGGCAGCCGTCTTGCTGCTTGCGAGTATGCGATCGGCGCGAGACGGTACCTCGCGAAAGCCCGGCCCAAAGCCCATGAAGCAGCCGGAGTGCAGGGCGCGTTGGCCGAAGCCGAAGAGCTGATCGCCAAACTGGAATGCTGATCGCGTATTGTTATGCTCGGCTGCTAACGCTCATACGGCGGACAATAGCTGTGAGATATTTTGCAATCGCTTTCATGATCTTCGCGGCCTTGCAGGCTCACCTTCCTGCGGCGGCGGAACAGCGCGTGACGTTTCGGCTGTTTCTGAGCGACCTCATGCGGATTTATGCGCAAGCGGCGCCGGAAGACCGCGAGCCGATGTTCAGCCTTTGCGAGGTCGCGGAAGACGAAGCCACCCGCAAGCATCCCGGCAACGAAGCATGGAAGGGGATGGTGAGCCAATGCTTTGGCGCCGCCGCGTTGCTCGAAGATCTCGCCGGCAGCGATGTCGCCTGCGCCTACTTCATCGAGGCAGCGGCCCATTACGAGAAAGCGCGGCCCGCGCCCGAAGAAATCGAAGCGCTCCGGCTTTCGATCGGTGAAGTGAAAGCGGAGATTGCAAAACTCGGCTGCTAGCGCGGCAAAGTTCCACGCTGCTTGACTCGTCTCTCTCGCCCGTGTCCAAGGGCCGGGAAAATCACGACAATTCGGGGATGAAATGGCACTAGCATTCGCCTTTCCGGGTCAGGGCAGCCAGGCGGCCGGGATGGGCAAGGCGCTCGCAGATACGTTTCCGGCGGCAAAGGCCGTGTTCGACGAGGTGGACGCAGCGCTTTCGCAGAAGCTCTCGCAGATCATGTGGGAAGGCCCGCAGGAGACGCTGACACTCACCGAAAACGCGCAGCCCGCGCTGATGGCGGTTTCGGTCGCGGTGGTGAAGGTGCTGGAGCTAGAGGCCGGTCTCGATTTGGCGCGCGACGTGAAGTTCGTCGCCGGTCACTCTCTGGGTGAATATTCGGCGCTCGCCGCGGCGGGTGCTTTTACGATCTCGGATACCGCGAAGCTCCTGAAAATCCGCGGGCAGGCGATGCAGAAGGCGGTGCCGGTCGGCACCGGCGC
>JAIELW010000020.1 GCA_019752575.1 Xanthobacteraceae bacterium
ACGATCTCGGATACCGCGAAGCTCCTGAAAATCCGCGGGCAGGCGATGCAGAAGGCGGTGCCGGTCGGCACCGGCGCGATGGCGGCTCTGCTCGGTGTCGAACTGGACGCGGCCAAAGCTCTCGCCGCCGAAGCCGCGCAGGGCGAAGTCTGCGATGTCGCGAACGACAACGGCGGCGGGCAGGTGGTCGTTTCCGGCAGTAAAGCCGCGGTCGAGCGCGCAGCGGAAATCGCAAAGGGCAAAAGCATTCGCGCGATGATGCTGCCGGTATCCGCGCCGTTCCATTGCGCGCTGATGCAGCCGGCGGCCGATGCGATGCGCGACGCGCTTTCCAAGGTTCAAGTGATGAAACCGAAAGTGCCGGTGGTCGCGAACGTGACGGCCAACGCGGTGAGCGAGCCTTCAGAGATCGTCGATCTTCTGGTTCGCCAAGTGACCGGCACGGTTCGTTGGAGAGAGTGCGTGCAATATCTCGCGAGCAACGGCGTGACCAAGATCGTCGAAGCGGGCTCCGGCAAAGTGCTTACCGGATTGCTCAAGCGCATCGCCAAGGAAGTTTCCGGTCAGCCGGTCGGCACGCCGGATGATGTGGCTGCCTACAAAGCTGCGAAATCATAAGGATAAAAACAATGTTCGATCTTTCCGGCAAAACCGCGCTCGTCACCGGCGCTTCCAGCGGCATCGGCACCGCGATCGCCAAAGCGCTGCACAGCCGAGGCGCAACGATCGCGATTTCCGGCACCCGCAAGGATGCGCTCGATGCGATCGCAGGCGAATTGAAGGATCGCGTGCATGTGCTGCCGTGCAATCTGTCCGATCCCGCCGCGGTCGAGGCGCTCGTGCCAAGCGCGAACGAGAAAATGGAGCGTGTCGATATTCTCGTGAACAACGCGGGGATTACGAAAGACAACATTTTCATCCGCCTGAAAGACGAAGACTGGGATCAGGTGATCGCGGTGAATCTCACCGCCGCGTTCCGTCTCGCCCGCGCGGCCTCCAAGGACATGATGCGCAAGCGCTTCGGCCGCATCATCGGCATTACGTCGGTTGTGGGCTTCACCGGCAACGCAGGGCAGGGAAATTATGCGGCGGCAAAAGCCGGCATGGTCGGCATGACCAAGTCGCTGGCCGCCGAGCTCGCGAGCCGCAACGTGACCGCGAATTGCATTGCACCGGGCTTCATCGCGACCCCGATGACGGATGCGCTGAACGAAGCGCAGAAGAAGGCGATTCTTGAGTCCGTACCTGCGAAGCGTCTCGGCACTTCCGAGGACATTGCGGCGGCTGCGGTCTATCTGGCTTCCGACGAGGCGGCCTATGTCACGGGCACGACGATTCACGTCAACGGCGGCATGGCGATGCTCTAAATCCCGGCGGCGCAATAATCCGCGCCGGAAACGCGAATATTTCCAAGCGTTTGCGGCGGGAAAGCCCGCTTTGACAGGGCAAATGGGTGTGTTACGACCGCACCCGGCCTTGCTTCGGCGGTAAGGGCCGCAACCGTAAGGTGCCGGGAGAACCCCGCATTTTTCGCTGGCGCGGCGCTCTACAATCGGACAAAGAAGGCCGGACCCGCTGCGGGGGGACAATTCTCGCGGCAACAATTCGAACAAAGCTTGCGGGCGACCAAGGGTGTATCAATGGCCGACATTGCCGAACGGGTTAAAAAAATTGTTGTCGAACATCTCGGTGTCGAACCCGAGAAGGTGAACGACAAGGCGAGCTTCATCGACGATCTGGGCGCGGACAGTCTCGACACGGTCGAACTGGTCATGGCGTTCGAAGAAGAATTCGGCTGCGAAATTCCGGACGACGCGGCGGAAACCATCCTGACCGTAGGCGACGCCGTTAAGTTCCTCGAAAAGAACTCGAAGTCCTAAACGGGACTTTCCGGCGCGGGCGGCGTTGGTTCTAAAGCCCGCGCGTCAAACAGGATTCAAAGAAATATGCGTCGCGTCGTTGTCACCGGGCTGGGGATGGTATCGCCGCTCGGTTGCGGCGTGGAGGTGACGTGGAAGCGTCTGCTCGACGGCAAGAGCGGCGCGAAGAAAATCGACGCCTTCGAAGTTTCCGACCTGCGTTGCCAGATCGCGCATGTGATTCCGCTCGGCGACGGCTCGGACGGCACCTTCAACCGCGATCAGTGGATGGAGCCGAAGGAAAGCCGCAAGGTCGACGACTTTATTCTGTATGGCGTCACCGCCGCGACCCAGGCGCTCGACGATGCCGGCTGGAAACCGGCCAAGGCCGAAGATCAGGAGCGCACCGGCGTGCTGATCGGCTCGGGCATCGGCGGCATCGAAGGTATCGCCGAAACCGCGATCACGCTGAAAGAAAAAGGCCCGCGCCGCGTTTCGCCGTTCTTCATTCCGGGCCGTCTGATCAATCTCGCATCCGGCTATGTCTCCATTCAGCACGGCCTCAAGGGCCCGAACCATTCGGTGGTCACCGCTTGCTCGACCGGCGCGCATGCGATCGGGGACGCCGCGCGGCTGATCTCGCTCGGCGACGCCGACGTGATGGTCGCGGGCGGTACGGAATCTCCGGTCGGCCGCATGGCGCTCGCGGGCTTCTCCGCGATGCATGCGCTCTGCGCCTCCTATAACGACCGTCCGGCGCAAGCCTCGCGCCCTTACGACAAGGACCGCGACGGTTTCGTCATGGGCGAGGGCGCGGGCGTCGTCGTGCTCGAGGAATACGAGCACGCGAAAGCGCGCGGCGCGAAGATTTACGGCGAGCTGATCGGCTACGGACTTTCCGGCGACGCCTATCACATCACCGCGCCCTCCGAAGACGGCGAAGGTGCGTTCCGCTGCATGACCATGGCGCTGAAACGCGCGGGACTCTCGCCGTCCGACATCGATTACATCAACGCGCACGGCACTTCGACCATGGCCGACACCATCGAGCTCGGCGCGGTCGAGCGTCTCGTCGGCAACGCCGCTTCGAAGATTTCGATGTCTTCCACCAAGTCGTCGATCGGGCATCTCTTGGGCGCCGCGGGCTCGGTGGAAGCGATCTTCTCGCTCTTGGCGATGCGCGATCAGGTGGCGCCGGCAACGCTCAATCTCGACAATCCCGAGCGGGAAACGCCGATCGATCTCGTGCCGCACACGCCGAAGAAGCGCGAAATTAACACGGTGCTTTCGAATTCTTTCGGTTTCGGCGGTACCAACGCGTCGCTGATCTTCCGCAAAGTTCACTAATTCTTGTAGGCAAGAATTTTTGGGCTTCGCGCTTTGGCCACATTTGGCCTTAGCTTGCGTGCGTTCAGTATGGTTCGGGGCGAGCCATCAATAAAGAGATGGAATGATAATGGCTGGCCGCGACGACGACCATTACGACGACCGCCCGATCGTGAATCCGCGCAGCCCGCGCCAGGCGATTGCGCCCGAGCGCGTGCCGCCGCCGCCGTCGAAGCGCGCGCGGCATCCGATCATCATTGTCGGCAATGCGATCTTCACCATCCTGCTGCTCCTTTCGGTCGCGGTCGGCGGCGGCATCATCTACGGCAGCCAGAAATTCGGAGCGCCGGGCCCGCTCGATCGCGAGCGCACGGTCAACATTCCGCCGCGCACCGGCCTGCGCGACATGGCCGATTTGCTCAAGCGCGAAGGCGTGATCGAAAATCCGACATTCTTCGTGCTAGGTGCCGTCATCCTCGGCGCGACCGACAAGCTGAAAGCCGGCGAATACGTGTTCGAGAAGGGCGCCAGCATGGACGACGTGCTGGAGACGATCATATCCGGCAAGTCGATCCAACATTCGGTCACGATCGCGGAAGGCCTCACGACGCAGCAGATCATCCAGCGTCTGAACGAAGCCGATGTGTTGAGCGGCCCGGTCATGAAAGTACCGCCGGAAGGCTCGCTGCTTCCGGAGACCTACCGCGTGACGCGCGGCACTTCGCGCGACCAACTTATTCAGCGTATGACCGAGTCAAATCGCCGTCTTGTCAACGAAATCTGGGCGCGCCGTTCGCCGGACCTTCCGGTCAAGGACATCAACGAGTTCATTACGCTCGCCTCGATTGTGGAGAAAGAAACTGCGATCGCGAGCGAGCGCACGCGCGTGGCCGGCGTATTCGTGAACCGCCTGAACAAGAAGATGCGCCTGCAATCCGATCCGACGATCATTTATGGTCTCGTCGGCGGCAAAGGTTCGCTCGGACGCTCGCTGACGCGCGCCGACGTCGATCAATCGACACCTTATAATACTTACACCATCAACGGCTTGCCGCCGGGGCCGATCGCAAATCCGGGGCGTGCCTCGTTAGAGGCGGTGGCAAACCCGTCGCGCACCAAAGAACTCTATTTCGTGGCCGACGGCACCGGCGGCCATGTGTTTGCGGAAACCTACGAGCAGCACCTGAAGAATGTCGCGCGCTGGCGCGATTTTCAGAAGGAGCAGAAGGATAAGGCGCCGCTGGACGCGGTACCGCCGCCGGCTCCGGTGCAGCAAGTTCAGCCGCAGACCCAAACGCTTACGACGCCAACCTTCGGCCCCGATACGAAGACCAAAGAAGAAAGAGCAGCCGAGCAAAGGAAGAAGGAAGAGAAGGCGGCTGAGCAAAAAAGAAAACAAGAAAAAGCAGCGGACGCGAAAAAGAAAAAGGCTGAGAAAAAAGCCGAGGTTGAGAAGAAAAAGGCCGAGGCCAAGGGCGAGAAGAAAGACGAGAAGAAGGACGAGCCGAAGCAATAGAATTAACCTCATGGTTCGAGACGCGGGCATCCAAGTCGGCCTTGGCCGACTTGGACATAGATAATGCTGATCTCGGGTAAACCCGAGATCAGTGCCCGCTCCTCACCATGAGGTCTGCTTCCTCATCCTGAGGAGCGCGAGCAAAAGCGAGCGCGTCTCGAAGGATGAGGGCAAATCTTTGCTCCGCTTGTGAGGGCTATCCCGGCTCGTTAAGGTCGCGCGGTTTCAATTTCTGAGAATCGCGGACGCTTCAATAAATGACGCTTGCCAGCATGACCGGCTTCGCCCGCGCTTCCGGCGTGCACGGCGACCTGCGCTGGGCATGGGAGCTCAAATCCGTCAATTCCAAAGGTCTTGATCTGCGCTTCCGCTTGCCGCCCGGCCGCGACGTGCTGGAGCCCGCGATCCGCGCTTCAATTGCGAAAGCGATCTCGCGCGGCAACGTCACCGTCAATCTCACCGTGCAACGCGAGGGCGCGGCACCTCAGGTTCGCGTGAACGAAGAAGTGCTCGCCGCGGTAATCGCGACGTCGCGCGAGCTTGCGAAGAAGATAGAGGCGCAGCCGCCGACGCTGGACGGCATCCTTGGCATCAAAGGCGTCATGGAAATTATCGAGACCGAGGAGGGCGAAGCCGCACGCGAAGCGGCGAACGCAGCACTACTCAAGAGTTTCGAAACGGCGCTGAAAGCTCTCGTCGCGGCGCGCGGCAAGGAAGGGGATGTCATCGGCGGCGTTCTGGCCGAACGCATTTCGGAGATCGAGAAGCTTACAAAGTCCGCCGAAACCGCACCGGCGCGCTCGGTCGAGGCGATCCGCGCGCGGCTTGCGGAACAGGTGAAGGAGTTGCTTGCGGCAAGCTCTGCGCTCGATCCCGAGCGGCTGCATCAGGAAGCGGCGTTGCTGGCGGCAAAAGCCGATGTGCGCGAGGAGCTCGACCGCCTGACTGCGCATGTCGGCGCGGCGCGTGCGCTTTTAAAGAACGGCGGTTCGGTCGGCCGCAAGCTCGATTTTCTGGCACAGGAATTCAACCGCGAGGCGAATACGCTCTGCTCGAAATCGAACGACGTCTCGATGACCGCGATCGGACTTGAGTTGAAAACCGCCGTCGATCAATTCCGCGAGCAGGTGCAGAACATTGAGTAAGAAAAAGAGACCGGCGAAAAAGAGCGGCAGGAAGCGCGAGAAAATCGCGCGCCGCGGCTTGATGTTTGTGCTCTCGTCGCCGTCGGGCGCGGGCAAGACGACGCTCACGCGGTTGCTCGTTCAGAAAGAAAAAAACATCGAACTGTCGATTTCCGTGACCACTCGCGCGCGCCGGCCGAGCGAGGTTGACGGCGTGCATTATCATTTTCTCACGCGCGCGGCGTTCGAAAAAATGCGCGGCGCCGGCGAGCTGCTCGAATGGGCGGAAGTGCACGGAAATTATTACGGCACGCCCGCGAAACCGGTCGAGAAGGCGATCGCGAAGGGCAAGGATATTCTGTTCGACATCGATTTTCAGGGCACGCGGCAGCTCTACAAAAAGGCCGCGTCCGATGTCGTCAGCATTTTCATCCTGCCGCCGTCGATTGCGGAGATGAAAAAGCGCATCCGCCGCCGCGCCGCGGAAGACGAACAGACGATCAAGAAGCGATTAGATACCGCGAAGCACGAACTGAAACGCTGGGGCGAATACGATTACGTCGTGATCAACGACGATCTCGATGCGGCCTTCGCCGATATTCACGCGATCCTGTCAGCCGAGCGCATGAAGCGCGTGCGGCGCACCGGCGTCGAGGCTTTCGCGAAGAAACTACAATCGAAGCTTTGATTGCTCATGGTTCGAGACGCGATGCTTCGCATCGCTCCTCACCATGAGGCCTCATCCTGAGGAGGCGGGCGAAGCCCGCCGTCTCGAAGGATGTGCTACGCCACCAGCACCGTCCGGCCGATCGTCCTGCCGTTGCGCAGATCGTCGAGCGCGGCATTGGCTTCGCTAAGCGGCCGCGTCTTCACCGGGATCGGCGCGACCTTGCCCGCGCGCACGAGCGCCAGCATTTCCTTCGCTTCCGATAGCGAGCCGACATAATTGCCGATGATTGACACGCCTTTTAACCCAAGCACCGGCACGGATAACGGCATCTCGCCGCCAATCAGTCCGGCGACGACGAGCGAGCCGCCCTTCGCAAGCGCGCCGAAGCCGAGCGCCGCGGATTTATCGGAACCGACGAAGTCGATCGCGCCCAGGACACCGCCGCCTGATGCCATCATGATTTCCTTGCGCGTGGCTTTGTCGGTCGGATCGAACGCAGCCGCCGCGCCGTTTGCGAGCGCATGCTCGCGCTTCTTCGCGTCGATCTCGACCACGATGGGCTTGTGCGGCGA
>JAIELW010000025.1 GCA_019752575.1 Xanthobacteraceae bacterium
CTTGCCCGAGATCGAGATTGAAATATGCGCAAGTCGGCTATAGCCGACTTGCGTGTGCGAGCCGGGTGGGGTGACAGCGCTGTGATTTTTCTTGGCATCGCTTCGCGAGGCGACCCCCACCCGCTCACCTCGCTCATGCTCGCATCGCCCCTCTCCCACAAGGGGAGAGGGTTTATTTCAAAGCGTGATCACCTGATCCGGCATGTTGCCGGAGAGCGCCTTGTAGAGATCCGGAAAGCAGCCGATCGGCACGCCGTCCATCAACCTGTCCGCGATTTCGCGCTCGTAGCAGCACTGGTCGCAGCCCATGAGCAGTATGCCCTTGGCTTTGGCGACCTTGTTCAGCCGCTCGCCGATCGGATTGCCTTTGACGAGTACGTAATTGTTGTCTTCGAAGAAAAACATGCCCGCGACATCGACGCCATGCCGGTTCTCTTCGAGCTGCGGCAGGATCATCTTGGCAAGAACGTAAGAGATGTTATGCCGTTGCGTGGCGAAGATGTAGGCGACTTTCATTCACAGTCCCTGTTTCGAGAAGTAATGCGGATCGGATTGCCGAACGCAGCGCTGCGACGGCGAGTGCCGCGCGGTCGCGGCGGAAGAGAGGTACGCCTTCGAGCGTTTCGATCAGCGTTTGCGGCGCGATCGCGATCGCGGAAGTAAGCGAAAGTCTTTCGGCCTCTTCGGCCAGCACTTCGGAATAAGCGACCAGCGCCACGCAGGAAGTGACCCTGAAACGAACGCTTTCGATCAGGCCGTTCTCGATCTTCAAACTGAACTGCGCTTCAAGCCCATTCCGGTCTGTAAGCCTCTCTCCGGCGATTTGGAACGGCTCGGCGCGGTTGCGGCGCAGGCCGCGGTCGAAGCAATCGCTGACGTTGCGCCGGCGCGCAACGCCGCAACAGCCTTGCGTGCATTCTTCGGCGCTCACGTCAGTGCCAGCGCATCAGGCGCTTTTCGGCCTGGTTGGCGAGCGAGAAGATCACGAGCACGACCGCGAGAATGAGCAGCACCAGCGCGATCATGAGTGCGGCGTTATAAGTGCTCTGCGCAAACGAAATCAGATAGCCGAGCCCGCGGCTCGCGCCGACGAATTCGCCGACCACCGCGCCGGTGAACGCGAAGCCGACCGCGACTTTCAGATTGTGCAGCACCGAGGCCGTGATCGACGGAAGGTAGACCTGCCGCAACAGCGCCCAGCGCCCGCCGCCGAGGGTCACGATGCGCTCGACGAGCCTACGATCGACATTCTTCACCGCGCCGAAGACGTTGAAGAAAATCACAACGGCGACCAGCACGAAGGAAAGCGCGATCTTCGAGCCGAGGCCGATGCCGAACCAGATAATAAAGAGCGGCGCCAGGATCACGCGCGGAATTGCGTTCAAGACCAGCATGACCGGCTCGATCAATTCCGAGAGCAGGCGCACGAGCGCTGCGACGATACCGAGTACGACGCCGGCCAGCACGCCGAGGACCAGTCCGCCGAGTGCCGCCGTAAATGTCGCCTGCATATGCGGCCAGATGCGGCCGTCGAGAAAGAGATCGCGCAACGCCAGCCAGATCGCGGACGGGCGCGGCATATAAAGCGGATTCAGCCAGCCCTGCGTACCGGCGTATTCCCAGAACGCGAGCACGGCCGCGAGCGTCGCCAACTGGCGGAGAAGGGCGTAGCGCGGATGCAAGAGCGCGCTCATGCCGCCGCCTTCGCGCTATGGCCGTTTACGTTGCCTTCGACTTCGTGCGAGAGGTCGCTCCAGAGCTTATCGAGCAGCGGCGCATAAGCGGGATGCAGCCGGGCGCGAACCAGATCGCGCGGGCGCGGAATCGGGATCGGATATTCTTGTGTAATTTTCGCGCGCGGACCCTGCGAGAGCAGATAGACCACGTCGGAAAGCGAAATCGCTTCCTCGAGGTCGTGGGTGACTAACAGCACCGTGATCTTCTGCTGTTCGACCAGATGAACGACGTCCTGAATGATTTTCGTCCGCACGATGGCGTCGAGCGAAGCGAACGGCTCGTCCATTAAGATAAGTTTCGGCTCCAGCGCGAGCACCTGCGCAAGCGCCACGCGCTTGCGCTGGCCGCCGGAAAGACGGCGCGGATAGCGGTCTTCCAGCCCTTCGAGTCCGAGGCGTGCGAGCCATTCGTCGGCTTTCCTGAGCGCTTCCTGTTTCGGCATGCCGCGAAAACGAAGCCCGAGCGAAACATTCTGTCTAGCTGTGCGCCAGGGCAAGAGCGCGTCGTCCTGAAACAGGATGCCGACATCGGATTTTCCGCGCTCCAGATCCACCGAGCCCGCGAACGGTTTCTGCAGGCCCATGGCGACGCGGAGCAGCGAAGATTTGCCGGAGCCCGAAGGCCCGACGAGGCTCACGAATTGTCCGCTGCCGACCCGCAGGCTCGCCCCTTCGAGGACGGGCTCGCCGCCATAGGAAAGGGACACATTACTGACGCGCAAGAAAAATTATCCTCCGGCGATGGAGGTGTCGTGCAGCCCCGAAATATTCGTGTCTGCCTTGATCAGACCGCCGACCGCGAGACTGTTTGCGACGCGCTTGGCGGCTTCGGCGTTGATCGAGACGGTCTCGGGATAGAGCGAGTTACGGTAGCGCACCAGAATTTCGCCGAGCTGCTTGGTATCCAGTCCGGTGGTCATTTCCTTCGGGAAGCTGCTCACGAGCTGATCGGCGGATAGCGTGCGCAGACCTTTGAGCGCTTCGGCAAGTCCTTTAACGAGCCCCTGCATGTCGGCGCGGCGCTCGTCGAACTCCTTGCCGCG
Organism: Xanthobacteraceae bacterium; assembly: GCA_019752575.1. GTDB lineage: Bacteria > Pseudomonadota > Alphaproteobacteria > Rhizobiales > Xanthobacteraceae. The sequence goes on from JAIELW010000025.1 coordinate 2,780, forward strand.
CACCGCGACACCCATGAACTCGTAAGCGCCGCCGAGAAACTTGTCGGCATCTTTCGTGTCCATCGCATTCACGATCACGCGCGAACCGGCTTGCTGCAGAATGCTGAGCGCGGGCTCCTGCACGAGGCCGGCGTCGACATCGCCGCGGCGCACCGCTTCGAGGAGGTTCACGCCCAGCGTCGCGAACTGGACGCTGTTCACATCGGCGTTCGCCTGTTTCAGGAGAAACAGCATCAGCGCATGATCGGCGTTGCCGAGTGCCGAGACGCCGACGGTTTTGCCTTCGAGGTCTTTGACGGTCTTGATCTTGTCGGCGCCTTTCGGCGTCGTGACGAGCGCGAACAAGGGCAGGCGGCCGGTGACCGCGAAGCGCTTGATGTCGGCGCCCTTCGAGTAAGCCTGGATCGCGACATCGAGCGCGGTCGCGGCGTAATCGACGGCACCGCCGACGAGGGCCTGCATCGCGGCACTGCCGCCGCGGGTATAAATGAGTTCGACGTCGAGCCCCTGATTTTTCCAGTAGCCCGCCGAGCGGGCGACTTCATAGGGCACGCCGCAGAGAATCTGGCTGCAATAAGCGAGCTTGACCGGTTTGAGCTTCGGCTGCGCGGTCGCGGCACCCGCGCTCGATAGCGCGCCCGCGACAACCGCGACACCCTTCAGCACCGAGCGGCGCGAAACGTCGGGCGCGGCGATTTCCTTGCTGGATTGAATGCCTTTGGGAACGCTGGCTTGGTTTTCGTCGCAGCAGCTCATGGGGCGCTCCGTCTATTTTTCAGGTTTCGAGCTTCATACACCCGAAAATCTCAACAGACAATCGCCGTCAAAAGTATAAATTCACAAGTAATTATTGTCATTCCGGACGCGCACCGATCTCGGGTCTACCCGAGATCGGAATATTAGATGACCAAGTCGGGTAAACCCGACTTGGTATGCGCGATCCGGAATCCAGGGCGACAAATTCGGCTTTACAGTTTTGCTCTGGATTCCGGGTTCCGGCCTTCGGCCGGCCCCGGAATGACAGGAGATTATCCGCGGCCGACGAACGGCATCTTCGTTGCCATCACGTTCATGAAGAGGACGTTGGCGTCGAGCGGCAGCGAAGCGATGTAGACGATCGCGTTCGCGACATGCTCGACCGCGACACGCGGCTCGACCTTGGTCGTGCCGTCCGGCTGCAAGACGCCGTTCGCCATGCGCTCGGTCATTGGCGTCACCGCGTTGCCGATGTCGAGCTGGCTGCAGGCGATGTCGTAAGCGCGGCCGTCGAGCGCGGTTGCGCGGGTCAAGCCCGAAACCCCGTGCTTCGTTGAAGTATAAGGCGACGAGAAGGGGCGCGGCGCGTAAGCCGAGATCGAGCCGTTATTGATGATGCGCCCGCCGCGCGGCTTCTGATCCTTCATGATCTTGAACGCTTCCTGCGTGCAGACGAAGGGGCCGGTGAGGTTCGCGGCAACCGTCGAATTCCAGTCTTCCAGCGTAATGTTTTCGAGCGGCACCGGCGGCGTGCCTTTGCCCGCGTTGTTGAAGATCACGTCGAGGCGGCCGAATTTCTCTTTGGTCCTGGCGAAGAGATTTTTGATTTGCGCGACATCGCCAACATCGGTCGGAACGGCGAGACACTCCGCGCCCGTGGCGGTGATTTCTTTGGCGACTTCATCGAGCTCCGGTTTTCTGCGCGCGGCGATCACGACATTAAAGCCCGCTTTTGCAAGCGCTACTGCCGACGCCCGTCCGATCCCGGAGCTTGCGCCCGTCACCAATGCGATTTTGCGCGAAGTTGCCATTCGCCTCACTCCCATTCATTTTTTGATTTTATTTGTCATGCCGACTTTACGGCGCTTGCCTTCAATTCGCAGAATAGAGGTGCGGATGGCGAAGGCAACTCGCGTTA
>JAIELW010000026.1 GCA_019752575.1 Xanthobacteraceae bacterium
GTCATAAGGCTAAGCCCCGTTTCATTACAATTGGTTGACGGAGCTTAGGCCGCGAAACGGCGGCGCAGCGCCTCATAAACCGCCACCGCCATCGCGGTTTTCAGCGCGGTCGCAAGCCAGAACGGGTGCAGGCCGTTCGTCATCGCCGCCTCGAAGCCCACGATCCTGGAGAGCCAGGCGACACCGAGCGCAAGGATGATCGCGTGGCCCGCGAGCATCCAGGCGGTGTTGGAGGCAAACGTCCTCATCCAGCCCTTGTCTGATGCAAAGCCGATCACGAGTGCTGCGACGAGAAAGCCCAACAGATAGCCGCCGGTCGGCCCATACATATAAGTGAGACCGATACCGCGCTCCGGCGTGCCCGCGAAGACTGCGAAGTTCAGCCCGCCTTCGAACAGATATAGCGCCACTGTCGCCGCGCCTGCGCGCGCGCCGAGCACCGCGCCGATCATCAAGACGACGAAGGTCTGCATCGTCATCGGCACGGGCCAGAACGATATCTGGATTTTCGCAGAAAGAATAAGCAGCAGGTTTCCGATCAGGATGCCCGCGACGCGCTGCGCGGGGGAAAGATCGAGCAAACCTGATTTCATGGCCGAAGCATTCGCGCTCATGGCATTCCTGTCCTCGTGATCGGGATTTCGCCGCAACCAACACTTGTTCGGCCGGGCGGGCAATTGGCAATTCGACGCGGGCTGCGGCTCGCGTCAGATTCCGCCATAGAGCCACTCGACCCCTTTATAGGCATCGGCAGGCGTGCGTGCGCCGAGGGAGTCGTTCCTCAGCTCCGCCTTCACGCCTTCCGCGTGGTAAAGTTCGCCGTAGACCCGCGCCATGATCTGCACCCATGCGGTGCGCTTGTAGCGCGCTTCCTGATAGGCGGCGAAGGCCGCCGCTACATCACTTTTGCTTTCCGAAAGTTTCTCGGAGAGGACGACCGCGTCTTCCGTCGCCATGTTCGCGCCCTGCGCGAGATATTGTAGCATCGGATGCGCGGCATCGCCTAAGAGCGTAACCCTGCCCTTGGACCAGTTCTTCACCGGCTCGCGGTCGCAGAGCACCCACATGCGCCAGGTCTCGATGCGCTCGAGCATGCGCAACACTTCCGGGCGCTGGCCTTCGAAGTGCTTCCAGAGCAGAGCCGTGTCGCCCGCCGCATCCCAGCCTTCGACATATTTCTTCGAGTGAAACACCGCGACGAGATTATAGAGCTCGCCCCGCCGCAGCGGGTAATGAACGAGGTGCGTGCGCGGACCGGCCCAGAGCACGACATCCGGCTGCCACAAGTCTTCCGGCACCTCGCTTTTCTTCAGCACCGCGCGATAGGCAATGTGTCCCGAAACGATCGGCGCGCCGTCGCCTATGATCTTTTCGCGCACGCGCGACCAGACGCCGTCGCAACCGATCAAAGCTTCGCCTTCGGCTTCTTCGCCGCCGTTCAATGTAGCGACGACGCGATTGCCTTCGTCGCGGAAGCCCTCGACGCGCCTTCCGGTTTCGAGCGAAATCAGCTTCTGCGCTTGGCATGCGTTCAAAAACGACGCGAGCAGATCGTGACGATGCGTGACGCCATACGGCTCCTTGAACCTCGCGCGGAATTCGTCTTCGAGCGGAATGCGGGTGACCAGTTTACCCGAAAGCGCACAGCGCATTTCCTGCGCGCCGGGCTGCCAGGCATCGGCGAGCACCGCGTCTTTCAGATCGAGACGCGCGAGCGCCTTGAACATATTGGGGCCGAGCTGGATGCCGGCACCCGCCTCGCGAAATTCGCTCTGCTGCTCGAACAGCCGGACCGCGAAACCTTTGCGCGCGAGCGCGAGCGCGCAGGCGAGCCCGCCGATGCCGCCGCCGGCAACAAGAAACGGACGTTCCATCTATCGTGCCGCTAAAGGATCCGCGGGCGCGGCGTCGGATATTTTCATTTCTATCGTCTCGCGTCCCTGCCAGCGATTTACCGAAAGCGTGCCCGCGACATGCATCGTCTGACCGCGCGCGCCGAGTAGCGCCTGTCCGAGCGGACGGTCCATCGCACGAAACGCAACCGCCGAAATCATCGCGCCGTCGTTCGAACGCAGCCGCACGCGCACATGATTTTGGCCGACCGGATCGGCATAGGCAACGACATGCGAGGGCAGCGCAAAAACGGGCTCGGGATTGCCGGAGCCGAACGGGCCTGCGCGCTCGATCATGGAGAAGAGTTCGCCATTTGCGCCGCGCGCCGTGATCGCCGCGTCGATTTCGAGACAGTCTTCGTGCCTAGCCGTCTCCACCGCCTCGCGCAATTTCGCTTCGAGATAAGCGCGCAACTCGCCGAGCTTGTCGCGCGTGACCGTGAGCCCCGCCGCCATCGCGTGCCCGCCGCCTTTGACGAGCAAACCTTCTTCCACCGCACCGCGCACCGCGCGGCCGAGATCGACGCCGGGAATGGAGCGGCCGGAGCCCGTACCCTGCTCGCCCAGCATCGCAATCGCGAATGCCGGACGCGAGAAGCGCTCCTTCAGCCTAGCTGCGACAAGACCGACCACGCCGGGATGCCAGCCCTCGCCGCTCGCGATCACCACCGCGCCCTGCTCGTCGTGTCCGAGCGAAGCGTAAGCTTCGGCTTCCGCCTGTTCGAGCGTGCGTTTCTCGACGTCTTGCCGCTCGATATTCAATTGATTCAGCCGCTGCGCGATTGCATTGGCTTCGGCGGGATCGTTCGTAATCAGTAATTTCGTTCCGAGCGTCGCGTCGCCGATACGTCCGCCTGCATTGATGCGCGGGCCCAGAAGAAATCCGAGATGCCATGCTTCGGGCGGGCCTTCGAGGCGCGCGGCATCCATCAGCGCGCGCAGCCCGTGGTTCTCGCGGTTGCGGAGCGAGATCAAACCCTTCGTGACGAAAGCACGGTTCAGGCCCTTCAGCGGCACGACATCCGCGACCGTGCCGAGCGCCACGAGATCGAGAAGCTGCAAGAGATCAGGCTCGATGCGCCCGCCATTCCAGTGCCCGCGCGAGCGCAATTCGCGCACAAGCGCCACGCAGGTCATGAAGGTCAGTCCCGCCGCGCAGAGATGACCCAGGCCGGAGAGGTCGTCTTCACGGTTCGGGTTCACGAGCGCGCTCGCAACCGGAAGCGTCTCCCCCGCCTGGTGGTGATCGACCACGACAACATCGAGGCCGAGCTTGGCTGCTTCGCCGAGCGCCTCCGCGCTCGTGGTGCCGCAGTCGAGCGTGATGAGCAACCCCGCGCCCTTCGCCTCGATATTGCGGATCGCTTCGACGTTCGGGCCGTAGCCTTCGAACATGCGGTCGGGGATATGAAAGAACGGATCGCTGCCCGCCGCGCGCAGCACGCGCACCATCAGCGCGGTCGAGGTGGCGCCATCTACGTCATAGTCGCCGATGATCGCGATCTCTTCCGAGTGCTGCACGGCGTCGGCGATCCGCGCCGCCGCGCGATCCATTTCGGTCAGCACGTTCGGATTGGGCATCAACTTGCGGATGGTCGGATCGAGAAAATTCTCGACCTCGTCGAGCGTAACCTCGCGCCCCGCAAGAATGCGCGAGAGCAGTTCCGGCAGGCCGTAGCGCTGGCCGATGGCGGCGGCCGTCTGCGTGCCGCGTAAGTCGAGGCGATCACGCCAGATGCGGCCGCAGACGGAGCGCTCGACGCCAAGAAAAGCGCGCTGCGGGTCCGGCAAGTTTGGGGCGAGCAGATTCATGAACGTTTGGGCGAGATTCGTTGGGCGGGAGTATGTCACCTGCCCGGAAGCAGGCAGCCTAATCCTTCCCGCGAGCCTTGGCTCCGGGGTTTGCAAAACCGCCCCCGGAATTCCGAGGGCGCGCGGGATGCCGCGAGCGCGAGTAACGCTGCACGGCCCTCTGCACGAAATGGAGAAGTGCAGAGGAGTCTTGACCGCGAGCGAACCGGCGAAACCGGCATCCCGCGCGCGGATGGTGTTCGGCGTTCCTTCGTCTGCCCCCCGGAGGACGTACCTTGGTATCCTCCGCTGGAGACCTGCTCGGCTTCGCCGTTTGCGTCTTGGCAGACGCTCGCACGATGCCGCCAAGGCAGGCCGAAGTGGCGAGCGGCAGGCTCGCCGGGACCAGGCGACTTCAGCCGCCGCAACTCCGCGCGTGCGTCGCGCGAATTTGCGGCCAACCGCTTTCCCGCCCCGCGCAAGCTAGCGCCCTAGAAACGCCCCCCGGAGAGGAGCGGGATACATAGGAATATAATCATAGTCTGTGGCAAGAGTGAGGCG